>NZ_CP113783.1:2961247-3595309 GCF_029542205.1 Pseudoxanthomonas sp. SE1
CACGGCAACCAGCGACGCGTGCCGGGCCAGGCGCGCGCGCCACCGACGAGCAGCCACATCGCGTACAGCAGCGTCGGCAGGCCCAGGCAGGAAAATGCGACCAGCCATCGGGATTCACCATTGCCGATGGGCAGCCAGGGTTCGGGGTAGCCGCTCAGGCCACTGAGCACCGCCTGCCCCAGCACACTGAGCGCACACAGCAGGGCGTAGCCCAGGAAGACGCGGTCGCGCGTACTCAGGAAACCCATCAGCGCCATGAAGGCCAACGCGATGGCGATGGCCACGCATGCCGTCCGCACCAGCAGGCGTGCCGTGTCGACCTGCTGGACCGGGCTGGGCGCGCCAATGCGGACCGTGGGGATCCAGCCGGGCTTCAGCGGTTTGGCCCACGCCACCTCGATGGGGTCCCGGTTGCCCGCCGGGGGCACCACCACCATGCCCACGCCTGCACGGAACCGGGAATCGCGCGTGCGGGCGTCGTGCATGCGTCCGCATACCTCACGGTCTCCGTGGTGCACCCGCACCTCGCCCGCGAAGATGTTGAACACGTTGATGGCCTGCGGGGCACCCGACCACCCTTCCGGTGGAGCGGGGATCTCGACCCGCTCCGTGAGCCCCGCCTGCATCGCGGCCGTGCAGTGGCGCTGCGGCGCCTGCTCGGAGGTCGGCGCCCCGGTGACCAGGTAGTCGCGGCCGGGTTCCGGCGCCGCCTGGACCGGGCACGACAACGCGACGAGCAGCAACAGCCACCCTGCGATCCCGCCACGTTGATCCCCGTTCTCCCTCACGAACACTCCGGTACGTCGCCGCCCTCCCGACTACCGGTGCGCTGGCTTGCGTCTACGAAATGCAACTTCCGTGCCACGTGCCGGCGCCCCAGGCCGGCAGGCCGTCACTCGCGCGGCGGCCCCTTGCGGTGCGGCTTGCCTGCGCCGAACGGCTTGTCACCGCGCGGCTTGCCCTTGCCGGCCCCCGGGCCTCCGAACTTGCGCGGCGGCGCAGAACCCGCACCGCCACCCTCGCCCGGCTTGTGGATGCGCAGTTGCTGACCGGACACCCAGACCTTTTTCAGATGCATCAGCACTTCGCGCGGCATGCCTTCGGGCAGGTCGAGCGTGGTGTGGTCGTGCTGGATGTCGATGCGTCCGATGTAGCGGCTTTCCAGGCCCGCCTCGTTGGCGATCGCGCCGACGATGTTGGCCGGCTTCACGCCATGCGCGTGGCCCACTTCGATGCGGTAGGTCTCCATGCCCACCTCCGGCTTGTCGGTCCGCGGCGGTTTGTCGGCGCGCGGACGATCAGTGTCGGGGCGCTCGATGCGCGAACGCTCGGGCTTGTCGAAGCTGCGTGCAGGGCGCTCGCCCGGGCCGTCATCGCGACGCGGACGCTCGTCGCGTTCGCGGCGCGGTGCATTGCCATAGGTCTCGCTGCGCACCGGGCGCTGTTCGCGCGGCGTGCGTTCCTGCGACAGCAGCAGCGGCGTATCGCCCTGCACCAGCTGCGCGAGTGCGGCGGCGATGTCCACCGCCGGTACGTTCTGCTCGCGCTCATAGCGTTCGATCAACGCGCGGAACTCGCCCGCCTTGCCCGAGGCCAGCGTGTCGGTGATGCGCGCCAGGAACTTCTCCACGCGGCGGTCGTTGACCGCTTCCACGCTGGGCAGCTGCATCTCTTCGATCGGCTGGCGCGTGGCGCGCTCGATCGAACGCAGCATGCCTTTTTCGCGCGGGGTGACGAACAGGATCGCGTCACCCGTGCGACCGGCACGGCCGGTGCGGCCGATGCGGTGCACGTAGCTTTCGGTGTCGTACGGAATGTCATAGTTCAGCACGTGGCTGATGCGCTCCACGTCCAGGCCGCGCGCGGCCACGTCGGTGGCGACCAGGATGTCCAGCTTGCCGTCCTTGAGCTGCTGGATGGTCTTCTCGCGCGCCGCCTGCTGCATGTCGCCGTTGATCGCGGCCGCAGCCAGCCCTCGCGCCTGCAGCTTGTCGGCCAGCTCCTCGGTGGCAGCCTTGGTGCGGGCGAACACGATCATGCCGTCGAACGGCTCGACTTCCAGGATGCGGGTCAGCGCATCCAGCTTGTGCATGCCGCTGACCCACCAGTAACGCTGGCGGATGTTGGCCGAGGTGGTCGTCTTCGAGGCGATGTTCACCTCGACCGGATCCTTCAGGTAGGTCTGGGCGATGCGGCGGATGGCCGGCGGCATGGTCGCGGAGAACAGCGCCACCTGGCGCGTTTCCGGGGTCTTCTTCAGCACGGTCTCGACGTCGTCGATGAAGCCCATGCGCAGCATTTCGTCGGCTTCGTCCAGCACCAGCGTGGTCAGGCCGGACAGGTCCAGCGAGCCGCGCTCCAGATGGTCGATCACGCGGCCGGGCGTACCGACCACGACGTGCACGCCGCGCTTCAACGCCTGCAGCTGCGGGTAGTAGCTCTGGCCGCCGTAGATCGGCAGCACGTGGAAGCCGGGGATCTTGCCCGCGTACTTCTGGAACGCCTCGGCCACCTGGATGGCGAGTTCGCGCGTGGGCGCCAGCACCAGTGCCTGCGGGCTGCCCGCGCCGGGATTGATGTTGGCCAGTACCGGCAGCGCGAAGGCGGCGGTCTTGCCGGTGCCCGTCTGCGCCGTGCCCAGCACGTCGCGGCCGGCCAGCATCGCCGGGATGGTGGCCGCCTGGATCGGCGACGGGGTTTCGTACCCCACGGCGGTGACAGCGGCCATGACCGGCGCCGGCAGACCGAGGTCGGCGAACAGGAGCGGGGCTGGGGAGGGGGATTCGGTGGACATGCGGAGACTCCGGGGCGTCGCGGAGCCGCACGCCGAGCCGCATATTGTGCCCCTTCGGGGCCCTCCTGTCGCGTTGCAGCACGCCAGCGCCTTCACGTGGACGGGCGCTGTGATGTTCCGGACGCGGCGGCGAATCACCTTCCAGACCCGCACAATCGAGCACACGCCCGGATGGAATCGACCCCCGCCATGACCACGGACACGGACGCCCGCGCAGGCTTCCAGGCCCAGTTGCTGGCCCACCGCGGCATCGTCGCCAAGGTCGCCGGCACGTATGCCTGGCACCCGGACGACCGCGACGACCTGATGCAGGACATCGCCACGCAGCTGTGGCGCGCGTGGCCGGGGTACGACAGCGCCCGCCCGTTCGCCACCTGGATGTACCGGATAGCGCTGAACGTGGCGATCTCCCATGTCCGCGGCCGCACGCGCGCGCCGTCGCCCGAGGCATGGCACGAAGACCACCACGATCTCGCCGACCCGCATGCGCACGACCACGAAGCGCGCGAGCAGGTCGACCTGCTGTACCGATTCATCCAGGCGCAGCCCCCGCTCGACCGCGCCCTGCTGCTGCTCTACCTGGAAGACCGCAGCCATCGCGAGATGGCCGATGTGCTGGGCCTGAGCGAAACCAACGTGGCGACCAAGATCAGCCGGCTGAAGCAGCGGCTGCGCAACGAACTCTGAACCGATGACACCACACGGAAACGACCATGGAACCCGATGACCTGAAACTCGCGTGGCAGACCCTGTCGCGCCGCCTGGAACGACACGACGCGCTGCAAACCCACCTGTTGCTGGAGCAGCGCAAGCAGAAGGCGTTGTCCAGCCTGCGCCCGCTGTTCTGGGGCCAGGTGGCGCAGATGCTGTTCGGCATCCCCTTCGTCCTGCTGGCCGCCCTGCTGTGGATCCGCGGCGGTCAGTCGGCCGACGGCCTGCCGTGGACGGTGCTGGCGGCTGGCGTGGTGGTGCAGCTCTACGGCATCGCGACAGTCGCGATGGCGGGCGAGACCCTGCGCCGCATGCGCGAGGTGGATTGCGCGCAGCCGATCATCGAAATCCAGACACGCCTGGCCCGTTTGCGCCGCACCTACATCGTCAACGGCATGCTGACCGGGCTGCCATGGTGGTTCATGTGGGTGCCGGTGCTGGTCGTGTTGGCAGGCCTGGGTGGCGACGACCTGCATGCGCGGGCGCCGGGCCTGGTCTGGATCGGCCTGGGCGTGGGCGTTGCCGGCCTGGCGGCGACCTTCTGGTTCCATCGCTGGTCGCGTGACCCGGCCCGTCCCCGGCTGGCCAAGGCCATGGAGGACAGCGTGACCGGCGGCAGCCTGCGGCGCGCACGCGCGCAGATCGAGGAGATCGCGCGCTTCGAGGCCGAGTGAACGGGCCGTGGCTTACACTGCCGCGCATGCCACGCATCGACTTCGACCTTGATCCGCCCCACGACTACGTGGAACTCAACCAGCTGCTGAAGCTGGCCGGCATTGCCGACAGCGGCGGCCAGGGCAAGGCCATCGTGGCCAGCGGTGAGGTGACGGTGGATGGCGAGGTGGAACTTCGCAAGACGGCGAAGATCCGCGCGGGGCAGGTGGTCCGCATCGGCGATGCCGAGATCCGGGTGCAGGCCGCCGCTGGCTGAGGCCACTGCACAACTCGGCACCCCGCTCCACCTGCGCGAAATCCCGGCCTGATCACGCAAAGACCGGGCATTGAGCTTATTTGCTGGCGCGCGAGTGGAAAAGGATCGCGCGAGTCGCTCAGGGTGCGGTGCCGGCTTCCGGCCGGGGGTCTGCGGACGTGTCATCCAGTGCATCGGGCGACGCCTCCACATCCGCCATGCGGTCGAACTCCGACAACGGACTGTCGGCCGGGCACTTCGCGTCGGGAAACCGGAAACGCTCACGCAGCGCCAGGCCGCAGGCCTGCATCTCGTCCAGCCCGGTGGTGCCGCCGGTCTTGCACTCGCTGTCGAAGCTGCGCATGAAGGCATCGCGACGCAGTACGAAATCCTCGCCGCAGCGCCGCATCAGCTGCAGGCGGTCCAGGTCGTCCTGGGCGGCATTGGTGCCATCCAGCCCGAACTCCTGTAACTCGTCCTTGTCGAGCAGGCGCAACCGGCGGTTCGGCACCGTCATCATCAGGTCGGCCACCGCCACCGCCACGCCGTTGCGCGACAGGTAGTCCTTCACCCGATCGTAGACACCGCGCAGTTCCTCGTTCAGTTCGCTGCGTGTCGTCGCGGTGGAACTCATGCGGATGATGCGATGCACCCCCACCTTGCCCGAGATCATGCGGTTGTCGCCGGCGCCCAGCACGAACACGCACGCGCTGTGGCAGGCAGAGCCTTCACGTACCCAGATCGTCCAGCCTCCACCGCCGATGGCGTCGCCCGCCCTGATGGCGTCCTCCACCTGGCCACCGGCCGAATCCAGATCGAGGATGCGCTTGTGGATGGCCATGCGCTCGGCAATGTCGGCCACCCGGGCAACCAGGTCGGTGAAATCCGCCGCGATCTTGCCCTGGTAGCGCAGGCGCAGCACGCCGCCCTTCTGGCACGGCGACAACGCATCGACCACGCTGAAGAAGGCCAGCGATTCCAACGGTTCGCCGTCGCCTTCTTCGCTGTTGTAGTCGGCACCGCAACTGACCCAGGCCTTGCCCGACTCGACTTTCGCCAGCGGCCAGTCGGTCGGAAGGCCTTCGCGGGAGCCACTCTCGGCCGGTGCGCCACGCACAGGCGATGCCGGGCCGGTCGACACGGCGCCGTCGCCACGTTCGGCCTGCTGCGAGGTTGTTTCGGGAGGGGGAGCCGCGTCGGTGGCCGGTGCCTGTGCCATTGCGTCGGGCGCGTCGCCGTCCGGCTCGCCCGCACCACATCCGGCCAGCGGGAGGCTGGCGGCGAGCAGCATCAGCAGGGGAAGGTGCAGGTTGCGGGACAACATCCGGTCGACGAGGGCACGACGCCAGGTTCGGAAGGCGCTGGCTTGGGTGAGGGTCCGTCTAGTCTAGTGTCAAACCCGCTGCGTGGGCCTACCGCGGGATGAACCCGCCTCCCGCCGCGACGTCACAGCAAGGCCCAGAGCAGCTGCAGCAGGCCCCACAGCGAAATCGCCCAGACGAGGGTGCGAAGGTATGGGACGCCCGCCGCATACAGCGGCACGTAGGCGAGACGGGCCCAGAAATAGCACTGCGCGCCAAGCGCGGTACCGGCATCGCCCCGATCGAGCGCGACCACCGCCAGCACGGCGGCGGCGAAGAACGGGAAGGTCTCCAGGAAGTTGCGCAATCCCCGGTCCACCCGCGCCGCCACGCCCTCCAGCGGCGGCAACACGGCATCGCGCGCACCGACATTCCATTTCAATCCACGCTGCCGGGTGGTCAATGCAGCGCCCAGCAGCACATGCGCCAGTCCCAGTGCGATGGACCAGGCGAGCATCTTCAGTTCGATCGGCATGGCGAGCGTCCTCGTGCACGGTAACCCCCACTCTACCGCAGCCCCGCGCACCTGCCGTCTCGCTCGACGAGGGTACGCAGGCGCGCGGAGTGTCTTCGGCTGCATCGACGACGGAGGCTGCCGCAGGGACATCTTCACTCGGCGCAAACTTGGCCCGCGTGACGCGCCCGTGCGGCGCGTGAAGGCAGCATCTGCGCACGCCGGTGCAATCGGGGCGCGGACCGGGATGGGAACGTGGGCGCACCCCCACCATCACCCCGGATTACCTCCCATGCCGGACACTCGCCACGACATCGACCTGCAACGTCGGCAGCTGATGCTGGCGGGCGCGGCGATCACCGGTGCCGCCTTCCTGCCGCTGGCCGCGTGCAGCCGCACCGACGCGCCCGCCTCCACCGCATCGGCGCTCCCTCCCCCTTCCCCCACCCTCGAGAGAACCACCATGGGCCTGTTCACCACCAAAGACGATGTTCAGATCTACTTCAAGGATTGGGGTCCGAAAGACGGACCTGTCGTGACCCTCAGCCACGGCTGGCCACTGAACGCGGACAGCTGGGAATCGCAGGCGTACCACCTTGCCGCGAACGGCTTCCGCGTGATCGCACACGACCGGCGCGGGCATGGCCGTTCGAGCCAGCCATGGGACGGCAACGACATGGATCACTACGCCGATGACCTCGCGCAGCTGATCGAACACCTGGACCTGAAGGACATCGCGATGTTCGGCTTCTCCACCGGCGGCGGCGAAGTGGCGCGCTACATCGGCCGCCACGGCACGAAGCGGGTGAAGAAGGCCGGCCTGGTGTCCGCGGTGCCGCCGCTGATGGTGAAGACCGAGGCCAATCCCAGCGGCCTGCCCATCGACGTGTTCGACGGCATCCGCGCGGGCCTGCTGGCCAACCGTTCGCAGCTGTTCAAGGACATCCCTTCGGGGCCGTTCTTCGGTTACAACCGTCCCGGCGCGAAGCCGTCGCAAGGCGTCATCGACGCATGGTGGCTGCAGGGCATGATGGGCGGGCACAAGAACACGTACGACAGCATCAAGGCGTTCTCGGAAACCGATTTCACTGAAGACCTGAAGAAATTCGACGTGCCGACCGTGATCATCCACGGCGACGATGACCAGATCGTGCCCATCGATGCCGCCGCGCGCGCTTCGGCCCAGTTGGTGAAGGGCAGTCAGCTGATCGTCTACGCCGGGGCCCCCCACGGCATCACCGATACGCACAAGGACAAGCTCAACGCCGACATGCTGGCGTTCGCCAAGAGCTGACGATCCGGCGCCCCCCGAGTGCGGCCCGCGTAACGCAGGCCGCACGCGGGCAGCCGTTCTGCCGGACCGGGTCACCCATTGCGGCATCTCCGCTTGCGGGTGGGCGGCGATTTGGGTATCACAGTGCGACGGAGTGTCGGCTCCCAGGGGACAGCATTGGCGATACACCAGGACCTTTGGCGGCCCGTGCACTGGGCGCAACGCTTCGCGGCGGCATTCGCGTGGCTGTTGGCCGCCACCTTCACCCTGGTGAACATCGGCGGCCTGCATTTCGTCGACGACAGCGTGCCGGTGATCGGCGTGATGGTGGCCATCGCCACCTGGCGCAGCGAGCAGCGTCCGGTGCGGCTCGCCGTCGCCGGGCTGCTTGCGCTGCTGTTCCTGCTGCACCTGTGGCATTTCCACGCGCTCGGCACCTGCCTGGTACTGGCCGCGACCGCGATCATCGTGTGGACACGCTTGTGGCGCGGCTTCTGGGCCGAGTTCGTCATGCGCGTATTCGCCGCGGCGCTGCTGCTGCTCGCCGTGCAGCCAGTGCTGGGGGCGCTGCAGCCCGGCGGCGAGGCCGAGATCGGCTGGTCGGTGGCGCTGTCGGCGCTCGCGATGTTCCTGCTGGTCTACACGCCTTCCCTGCGCTCGGGCCGCACGCTCGACGCAAGTACCGAACTGGTCGCCTTCGTGCTGGCGTTCGCGGCGCTCGCCCTGGTCGGCTGGCACGTCCCCGGCAGCCTGGTCGGCAAGATGGGCGTGGCCTATCCGCCCATGCGGCCCATTTCCACGCTCTGCGTGGCGCTCGTGGCACTGGCGCTGCTACTGCGCCAACGTGAACGGGAGCGGCCGGCCTGGATCCTGCTGGCTGTGGTCACCGTGCCGTTGCTGCTCACGCTGC
Source organism: Pseudoxanthomonas sp. SE1 (assembly GCF_029542205.1). Taxonomy (NCBI): domain Bacteria; kingdom Pseudomonadati; phylum Pseudomonadota; class Gammaproteobacteria; order Lysobacterales; family Lysobacteraceae; genus Pseudoxanthomonas; species Pseudoxanthomonas sp. SE1. The sequence continues at coordinate 2,969,661 of NZ_CP113783.1, forward strand.
TGCAGACGCTGGGCGGCATCGTCACCCCGGCGAATGCCCTCCTGCATCGGCTCGGTTGGCTGCCTCGCATCGGCACGCCGCTGATTGGCGGATACACCGACTACGGCGTGCTGACCGCATGGCTGGCGGTCGCCGTGCTGCCGCAGCCATTGCAGCGCTGGGAAAGCCAGCGCTGGGGCATCACCCACGGCCTAGGTATTGCGATGGCCTCGGTCGCCGGCATGGCGGCGCTGGGACTGCTCATCCAGCTGCCCTATCACCGCGAAGGCCTGTCGATCTACCAGGTGTCGCTGACCGCCTCGGTCCAACTGGTGGCGGTGGGGCTGGCACTTGCCGTGGCGGGCGAGAACTCGCTGCGCCATCGCCTGCTCGGCATCATGCCGATGGCGGCCGCGTTGCTCCTCGGTGGCATGTACTGGCTCGCCGCGACCGCCGACCGCGATGCGATGGCGCGCCGCGTGATGGAAATCCAGACCGCCAGCGCCACGCCCACCTTCCTGCGCGGCATGGAACTGCGGCGCGGTGCATTGCGCCAGCTGTCCGCCGCGCTGGCCGCGGCAAGGCCCGACGCTGCCGAGGCCCTCTTCAACCAGCATGTCGACGACATGGTGCGCGCTTACGGCGCTTTCCGTGTCGTGCGCAGCGTAGGCGACGACGGCAGCGAACTGCGTTGGGTGCAGCCAGGCTTCGATGCCCCGGTGGCGCCCTCGCCCGCCGTGCCGGTGGCGGACGAAGGCCACCTGCAATCCGTCCCCGGCGGCTGGTGGCTGACCGTCGATGTCACGGGACGGCGCACGCAGGCCTTCATCGCGCTGGACGACTTCGTCAAGACGCTGAGCAAGGCGGTGCTGTCGGACCGCCCCGTCCGCGCCACGGCCGAGGGCATGGCCACGGTGGAACAAGGCCAGCCCGTGGGATCGCCCCTGTCGGTGCAGACGGTCGCGCTGCCGGGCCATGACGTGCAACTGGAAATGTGGTCCCCGCCGGCACTCAGTTCATTCGTGCTGCCGCGCGCACTGGTCGTTGGCGGCCTGAGCAGCGGCCTGCTGATCGCGTTCGTCCTGTTCCTGCTGGAACTCTCGCGGCGGCGCTCGTCGGAGGCGGCAGAGACCGCGCGCTCGCTGTTGCTGGAAACCGAACGCCGCCTGGATGCGCAGCGGCGGCTGAATGATGCCGCCGCGATGGACAGCGCCACCGGCCTGCCGCGTTTCTCGGCCCAGGCCAACCTCATCACCGAGCGGATCGCGACGCCATCGGTGTCCGGGCATGGCCTGGCGATCATGGACCTGGACGGCTTCGGCATGGTCAACGATTCATTCGGCCACGACGGTGGCGACGAAGTGCTGCGCCGCATGGGCCAGCGCATCTCTGCGGCATGCGGCGGGCAGGGTTTCGTGTACCGCTATGGCGGCGAAGGCTTCCTGGCGCATTTCGCCGATATCGACATCGACCAGCTCACCCGCATCGCCGAAGACATCCGCCGCGCCGTGGGGCAGCCGATCGCGCTGTATTCCACGCATCCCTCATTCACCGTCACGGCCAGCATCGGCCTGGCCCACTCGCCCGAACACGGGGTTGACCTGCAGACCCTGCTGCGCAGCGCCGACGATGCGCGCCATCTCGCCAAGCGCGCCGGCCGCAACCAGGTGCGGTTGCCTTCCGCCAGCGCGCAACAGGAGGCCAACGACCGCCTGAGCCGCGTGACCGCCCTGCGCGAAGCCGTCGCCCGCGGCCAGTTGCGGCTGGCGTACCAGCCCGTGGTGGCGGGCGACACCCAGCAGCTGACCGGATTCGAGGCGCTCGCACGCTGGCGGCATCCCGTATGGGGCGAGGTGCCGCCGTCGGTGTTCATCCCGCTGGCGGAGAGCGCGGGGTTGATGGAAGACATCGGCCATTTCGTGCTCGAACAGGCCTGCCAGCAGCTGGCGCGCTGGCGTGCGATGGGCCTGCGCACGCTGGGCATGGCGGTGAACCTGTCGCCCAGCCAGCTAGGCCAGCCCACGCTGGCGCCGTGGATCGCCGACTGCCTGCAACGCCATGCGCTGCCCGCCAACGCGCTGACGCTCGAACTCACCGAGAGCGTGCTGGTGGAAGACATGGGCGCGGCGCAACAGATGCTGCAGTCCCTGCATGCGCTCGGCGTGCAGCTCGCGCTGGATGACTTCGGCACCGGCTATTCCAGCATGTCGTACCTGCAGCGCCTGCCGCTGGACATCATCAAGATCGACCGCAGTTTCGTGGACGGCATCGCCGCGGAGAGCACCGATCGCGCCATTGCGCGCACCATCCTCGTACTCGCCCACGAAATGGGCCTGCGCACCATTGCCGAAGGCGTCGAGACCGCCGAGCAGATGCACGCGCTGCAGCAGATGCGCTGCGACGAGATGCAGGGGTATTTCTTCGGCAGGCCGATGGAAGTCGAAGAGGCCACCGCGCTGGCGCGCGGCGAACTGCGCCAGGCGCAACCCTGAACAGCCTGCACGGAGGTCAGCCGCGCAGCAGGTTCTTCACCGCACGTGCGCCACTACTGTCAGGAAATACGCGCGCCTCAAGCGTCGCGCCTGCGATGCCCAGGTGATCACCGACCACACCCTTGAACACGCTGCGCAGGTCCGTGGTCGCGCGCAGGTCGCGGCCTTCGTTGAGCTGCGCTGGCGCCAGGCCGGGCCAGTCACCGGCGATGCGCCCGCCCGCCACCGCGCCGCCGGCGAGCATCGCCAGCGTGCCGGTGCCGTGGTCGGTGCCGCCGGTGCCGTTGACGGCGGCGGTGCGGCCGAACTCGGTCACCACCATCACCACCGTGCGCGGCCAGAGCGCGCCGATGCCGTCATGGAACTGGCGCACTCCCTGGTCCAGCTCGGCCAGCTTGCGCGCCAGCACCGGGCCCTGCTGCGCGTGCGTGTCCCAGCCGGTGTTCTCGACGAAACCGATGCGCGGACCGTCGGATGCGGCCATGAAACGCGCCGCCGCCGCCATCGCCTGCGGCAGGCGCGCGACATTGCCGCCGGCCTGCATGCCCTGCGCCGCGACCGCCTGTTCGAACGGATGCGCGAGCTGCGCATCGGCCGCGTAGAGCGACTGCAGGCGCTGCAGCAGGATCGGGTTGACGTCCTCGGGCAGTGGCGGTGACCACGTGGTCGCATCAGCCGGGCCGCGCAGGATCAGCGGCATCACCGTACTGACCGACAGCGCGCGCGACGACGGCAGCGCGGCGACGCAGCGGTTGAGCCAGCCGTTCGCCATGCCGCCGCCGACGGCCGTGCCGCTTTCCAGGTTGTCCTGCGCTTCGAAGTGCGATCGCAATCGATAGGGCGGCGCGACCGCAAGCACCGGCAGCCACTCGCGCCGGGCGTACAGTGCGTGGCTGAACGCCAGGGCGGGATGCAGTGCGAAGTCGGCATCGAGTTTGCGCGCGCCCTCCACCGCCAGCCCGCCACGCAGGCGCGCGAACTGCGGATCGCCGACGGGAGTGACGGCATGCAGGCCATCCAGGCCGCCGCGCAGCAGCACGACAAGCAGGCGCGTGTCCCGTGCATCCGCCGCGTGCGCCAGCCGTGGCCACAGGCTGAGCGTGGTAACGGCACCACCGGCGGCAAGGAAATGGCGTCGCGTGAGTTTCATGATCAGGTCCTCCACTGGAAGGCGGGACTGGCGAACAGCAACGCCAGCCCCTCGCGCGGTGATTCGGCACGCCCCACCGCCAGCGCGGTGTCGGCATCCAGCTGAGGACCGAAGACGTCGCTTGCCGTGCGTAGCGGATCGGGTGCCGTGTCCGTTGCAGTTTCGGCCAGCGTCTGCGCTGCCTGGATCCGCTTCCACACCGCATCGGCGCCACTCCATTCCGCCGCACCATCGGCGAAGCCCGCCGGCGAGCGCGGCGTGAACGGCGGTTGCCCCAACTTTCCCAGCAACCCGACCAGCGCGCGCGGTTGTTCACCCGGCAACGTGCCCGTACTGCGCAGCGCCGACACGACGAAGTCGTCCGGCGTCTTCAGCTTGCGGGCATCCGCGGCCCAGGCCTCGGGACTGTCGATCATCGCCGCGTACACACTGAGCAACGCGCCGCCATTGCGCACCCAGGCCTCCGCCATGCGGTCCACCAATGCACGCGGCGGCACATCGCCAACGAAGTGCCGCGCGAGCTTGCCGCAGACGTGGCGCGCGGTGGCCGGGTGCACCGCCAGGTCGCGCAGGATGGCGCGGCCCTGCGCTTCGCCCTCGGCGGCATAACGACGTCCCAGCACCGCGCGCGTGCCCGCTTCGTGCGCGTTGGCGCGGAAGCGGAACGTGGCGGCGCCGGAGGCGTCGAGGTCGCGTGGCAGCGGCACACTCCAGCCGGTGATCGCGCGCGCCAGTTCGCGCACGTCGTCCTGCGTGTAGCCCCCGTCCACGCCGAGCGTGTGCAGTTCCAGGATCTCGCGCGCGAGGTTCTCGTTGAGCCCTGCGCGCCGCGCACCGTCTTCGTCCATGCGGCGCCGCTGGCGCTGCGCCAGCCGCGATTGCTCGCCTACCGAACGCACGTTGTCCAGGTAACGCAGCATCGCGGGGTGCTGTTCCACCGCGACCAGCAGCCCGGCGAAAGTGCCGGTCACGCGCGGACGGATCGCCTCGCGCTCCATCGGCGCGGCATACAGCGCCGCCGTGCGCTTGTCGGCCGACACGGCGAAGTGGTTCGACCAGAACCGCACCAGCCGTTCGATGAAATCCTGTTCGGTCGCCACCGCTTGCCGGTAACGCCAGCCGAGTTCGCTCAGCTGCAGCCGTGCGAAGCGCTCGCGGAATCCCATCACCGCATCGTCCTGCCCGTTGCCCTCGTTCTTGCGTGCGGCGCGCCGTGCGCGCAGGTAGTCGTACTCCTGCCGCAGATAGTCCGCACTAGTCGGCAAGGCGATGCGTGGCACGGCGGCGGGCAGAGCAAGCTGTGCATGCAGCCAGCCGCGCGGATCGTCGACCTGCGCCAGCGTGCCGGGCCGTGCGCCCAGGCCGAAGCGGTTGGCGGCGCTGGTGGTTTCGCGTCGGATCATGGCGGCGTTCCGTGGGGCGATACCCCTTTCAACGCGCGGCCCGCACCCGCGTTGACATGCACCACACGTCGTCAGCGATGTCGACGCGGTTTCACCGGACTGAATGCGCCGAAGTAGCTGTGCAAGCCTAACCCTCGCGCAGCTGCGCCATGAAGGCGCGCCCGGCGGGTCCCGGTGGCGTGTCCTTGCGCCATACCGCGCGCATCGGCATCTGCGCGTAGCGCGGATCGGCGTCGGCGATGCGCAGACGTTTCAGTCGCCCTGCAGCGAGGTCTTCTTCGACGATGTGCAGCGGCATGTGGCCCCAGCCCAGGCCCGCACGCAGGAACGCATGCTTGGCGCCCAGATCGGCCAGCCGCCAGGTCAATGGCGATTGCACCGCGAAATCGCGGCCCGCCGTCAGCGGTGTGCGGTCGGTGAGCACAAGCTGCACATGCTTCGCCGCGGTCTTCACCGGCACGGTGCCGCGCAGGCCGCCCATCGCGTGCGTGGGTGCGGCGACGGTGACGAAGGGGACCGACAGCAGCGGCTCCGCCACCACCTCGTCAGGCAGTTCCGGCAATGACCCCACCACGCCGATCCGGCAGGTACCGTCCAGCACCGGCTGGATCACGCCGCCCAGCACTTCCACGTAAAGCCGCAATGGCGTGTGCGGGAACGCGGTTCCGCTGTAGGCGGCGGCGCGTGTCAGCGCCTCCATCGGGAACATCACGTCCACCGCCACCGATAGCTCGGGCTCCAGCCCTTCGGCCACGCTGCGGGCGCGTGCCTTGAAGGTGTCCATGTGCTCGGCGACCGCACGCGCTTCGAGCAGCAGCAGGCGGCCGGCTTCGGTCAGCTGCGGGTAGCGGCTGCTGCGGTCGAACAGGGTGACGCCGAGCTGCAGTTCGAGGTTCGCCAGGGTCTGGCTGACCACCGACTGGGCGCGCCGCAGCTTCCGGCCTGCGGCGGAAAAGCTGCCCTGTTCGGCGGCGGCGATGAAGGTGCGGAGCTGGTCGAGCGTGACGGCATCGAGCATGTATCGCCCCAGACGATGGATATCATCGAAATATATAGGCTTCCGGGATGCATCGCCACGGCCTAACCTGCACTCCGTACCCGCTGCACCCACCTTCATTCCCCGGAGTCCACCATGTCCACCGTTACCGCCATTCCGACCACCACCCGCATTCCCGCCCTGCGTGGCGCCGCCGACCTTGTCGGCCGCAGCCTGCTCGCTTCGCTCTTCATCGTCTCCGGCCTCGGCAAGCTGGCCGCCTATGCCGGCACCGCCGGCTACATGGAATCCGTCGGCGTTCCCGGTGCCCTGTTGCCGCTGGTCATCGCGCTGGAAGTCGCCGGCGGCCTGGCCATCGTCGCCGGTTTCAGGACCCGCATCGTCGCCAGCGTGCTGGCGGTGTTCTCGATCGCCAGCGCCGTTCTGTTCCACAGCAACCTGGGCGACCAGATCCAGCAGATCATGTTCCTGAAGAACTTCGCCCTGGCCGGCGGCTTCATCACGCTGGCGGCCCGAGGTGCGGGCGGCTGGAGCATCGACAACCGCTGAAGCGCCCTCGCTTCATGCGTCACCTGGAACGCCGGCACATGCCGGCGTTCCGCGTTTCCGGACCTTGCCCGCACGCCCGTACAAGCGTCCGCGGGAACGGCATGCCAGCGTGCGGTCTGCCCCTTCGTGGAGCCCTGCATGCGCGCTCGCCTCCTGCTCGCCTTCGGTTTCGCCGTCCTGTCGATCGCGGGTCCTTCCGTCGCGGCCGACACCGGTCGGCTGCCGGTGACGCCCTTCGCCACGCTGCCGTCCGACGTGCGGCACCCGGAGAGCCTGGATGTCGATCCGGCCACCGGCGAGGTCTATGTCGGCACCTTCGATGCGCGCTTGCCGGATTCCGGTCGCAACAACCAGTTGCTGCGCTTCGCCGCCGACGGCCGGCTGCTGGCGCAGCGCCGCTTCGGGCCCACGCCGCTCACCGGGGTGGCGTTCCACGACGGCCACGTCTACGTGCTGAACTTCGGCGCATCGAAATTGCAACGCCTGCCGGCGCGCTTCGACGCAGGCAGCGCCATTGAGGATGTCGCCACGTTCGCGGCCCTGTCGCCGGCGGCGCCACCCGCGCGGCGCATCGACAATCCCGATGGCAGCCAGGACACGATCACATTCGGGTCGCAAGGTTTCCCCGCCATCAATGGCATGGTGTTCGATCGTGCCGGCACGCTGTACGTCTCCGATTCGTTCCAGGGCGCGGTCTATCGCATCGCGAAGGCGGCCACGTGCCGGCCCTGCACCGTCGAGTTGTTCGCACGCGATCCCCTGCTGGCGACCACGGGTGCGCTGCCGTTCGGCGCGAACGGCATGGCCTTCAACGCCGACGAAACATTCCTCTACATCAACAACGCCGGCGACGGGCGCGTGCTGCGCAAGCGGATGCCCGACGGCCCCATGGATGTGCTGGCCGACGGCGTCTACGGCGCCGACGGGCTGCTGTTCCACGCCGGCCTGCTGTGGGTGTCCGCCAACCAGATCGACACGCTGGTGGCACTGGACGAGCGTGGCCGCGTCCGCCATCGTGCCGGCGACTTCCTCGGGGTGGACGACCAGGGCGCACCGCGCGGGCTGCTGTTCCCCGCGGCCAGCGCGGTGCAGGGGCGCCGCATGATCGTCGCGAACCTGGCCCTGCCGCTCACCGCCGCGACCGGCGACGAGTGGGAAGAGGACGTCACCCGCTGGAACCTCATGCAGTTCGATCTTCCCGATCCGCCGCCGCCTGCCCACTGAGGAACACCCCATGCTCAACATCACCCCGTTCGGTTGGTTCCATACCGCGATCAGCCTGGTCTCGCTGTTCGGCGGCCTGTATGCGCTGCTGCGCCATCACGACATCCGTTACGCAACGCCGCTCGGCAAGGCGTACACCTGGTTCACCGTCGCCACCTGCATCACCAGCTTCTTCCTGATGCGGACCGGCAAACTGAGCGAAGCGCACGGGCTGACCGTGCTGACGCTGATCGTGCTGGCGGTTGCGCTGCTGCTCGGGCGCAACGCCGTGATCGGGTCGTGGCGGCACGTCGCTTCGGCGCTGGCGTTCACGCTGACGGTGTACTTCCACTTCATCCCCGGCTTCACCGAAACGCTGACGCGCGTGCCGATCGGCGCACCGCTGGTATCCGGCCCACAGGATCCGCTGCTGCAGAAGCTGGTCGGCGGCACCTTCCTCGTCTTCCTTGTCGGCATGGCGTTGCAGGTACGCGCATTGCGCCGCGGGCGCACGACCCTGGCACAAGCTGCGACGTGAGCCAGCGGACGCGCGGCGGCCATGCTGATCGCGCTGCCGACGCTGGACGCCCTCGCGGCACGCCCACGCTCATCCTGATCGATGCACGGGGCCGCATCCGCCACCAGCATTTCGGCCAGGTCAACGACCTGGTGCTGGGCGCGCAGATTGCGTCGCTGGTGCAGCAGGCGCAGTCGGGATCCCGTGTTCGTGGGGTCCAATCCCGGACGGCTGAGGGTGAAAGCTGCAGTCCGGAGGGATGCGCGCTACCTGCGTGAAGCCGCTGGCCGGTGGCCGCCGGTAGTGGCGTTGGAACAGGCACAGGGGTTTCACGTCACATTCGCGCCACTTGGGTTTCGATACCACCATGCACCGTTCGACCGCCCCGTTCTCGCTTTTGCACCGCCTGGCCTTCATGGGGCTGGGGATGACGCTGGCGGTGCTCAGCGGGGCGCTGTTCCCGTAAGTTCTCAGGGGGTCGGCGCGTGCGGATCGAGTTCCGCCGCCCAGGCCAATGCGAGCACGCGCTCGTCCTGGGCGAATGTGCGCACCTCGGTATGCGGCAACAGATGCCCGGCGAATTCGGTGGCGGCGACCAGCCAGCGTTTGTCGGTGACGATGGCCGCGCGCGCGAAGCGCCCGAACTCGCCCAGCTTGGATGCCGCATAGCGCAGGTCCTTGGCGACCGCTTCCAGCGACACGCCCTGCATGTCGCTGAGGTCACTGAGCACGGCGATGCGGGGGAAGCGCGCCAGCCGGGTTTCCATGTCGGCGATGCACGCGTCGTAGTCCTCGCCCGTCAGCTGGTCGGTGAACCGGTACGCGGCCACGTGCGGCGGGCTGGCCAGGATCTCGATCATGCGGTGCCTCCTCATGCGAAAGCGGCGACCATAGCCGCCGCTGCGCATGACGATGTCAACACGGCTTCACGAAGCTGCATCGCGTGCCACGTCGCGCCCCATCATCATCTCGATGACCCGCGCGGAACCGCCTTCGTGGAAGCCCGTCTGCGGAGCGAAACCATGCGGGTTGTGGAACGTGCCGAACAGCAGGTCGAATACCGGCAGTTCGGAATAGTTCTGCCGGTGCAGGCCGCGCGCATGGTGCCAGGAGTGCATCTCGGGGCGCTCGACGAACCAGCCCAGCCAGCGCGGCGTGCGCACGTTGGCATGGGTCAGCATCGCCAGCAGCGTGGCCGCCAGCAGCGCAAACGTGGTCGCCTCCGGGCTCAGCCCGACGACCAGCGTCAGCGCAAGACTGCCCACGGCGGTCCAGCCCAGCGTGTCGAGCGGACTGAACCAGAACGTGCTGAACGTATCCAGCCGCTCCGCGCTGTGATGCAGCTGGTGGCCGAAGCGCCACAGCACGTCGCTGGCATGCAATGCGCGGTGCCACGCGTAAGCGAGGGCCTGGTACACCAGCAGGCCGACCAGTCCGCCCAGCGGCCACGCCAGGTGACTGAGGTCGATCAACTGCAGGGGCAGCAGGTACTGCGTCCACAGCATCGGCAGATAGGACGACAGCAGGAAATAGAACACCGCCGCCAGCAGACCGCGCGTGCGCCAGCGCACGACGCGCGGCAGCATGCGTGCGGGGGCGATGGCTTCCCACAGCATCAGCACGGCATACATGCCGAAGAAGGCGAACGACAGGGGGTGGAGCAGGAGTTCGAGGGGCGATGGCATGGCGGCGGCGGCTCTGTTCTACTACGGGGGAGGCGGCACGATACGGGTCGCCGCACCCTGGCACCGCAGCCGTTTCCGCCGCCAACCTGACATTTCCGTCATGCCGCGCCGCGATCCCCCGACCATCGCCCTGCTCGCCACCCGCGGTGCCGCCGCGTCGGTGCTGTACGGCATGTACGACCTGTTCAACTCCGCGGGACGCGACTGGCCGGCGATGATCGGAGAGCCACCGGGTGCTTCGGTGTTCCGTCCCATCGTGGTGGCGCGCGACACCACGCCCATGCCGGTCATCAATGGCATCGTGGTGACCCCGGAGGTCGCGATGCGCGACCTGCCCGACCCGGACTTCATCTGCATCCCCGACCTGGCCATCTACCCGGGCGACATCGCCCTGCACGGCTACGAAGAGGAAGCCCACTGGCTGCGCGACTGCCATGCCCGCGGCAGCGTGATCGCCGCCGCCTGCACCGGCGCGATGCTGCTGGCGGAAACCGGCCTGCTCGACGGCAGCGATGCCACGACGCATTGGGCGTACTGCGACGCGATGGCCGAACGGCACCCCCGCGTGAAGGTCCACCCGCAGCGCGTGGTCGTCACCGCCGGACCGGACCAGCGGCTGGTGATGGGGGGTGGCGGCTCCAGCTGGCAGGACCTGTCGCTGTACCTGATCGCGCGCGTGGCCGGCATCGAGTGCGCCATGCAGACGGCGCGCGTGTTCCTGATCGACTGGCACCAGGCCGGCCAGCAGCCCTTCGCCAACCTGGCGCGCACGCGCACCAATTCGGACACCGCGATCACCCGGTCGCAGGTGTGGATCGCGCAGCATTACGACACGCCGGCCCCCGTCGCGGGCATGTTGCAGGCCAGCGGACTGGCCGAGCGCACATTCGCGCGCCGGTTCCAGCAGGCGACGGGCCTGTCACCGCTCGAGTACGTGCACACGCTGCGGCTGGAAGAAGCCAAGCAGCACCTGGAGGCCGGCGACGATTCCGTCGAGGCCATCGCGCAGGCCGTGGGCTACGAGGACGCCGCCTACTTCAGCCGCTTGTTCCGGCGCAAGGTCGGCCTGTCGCCCGCGCAGTACCGCCGGCGCTTCGGCGGCATGCGCCGCATGCTGCAACAGGTGGGCGCACCCTAGCGCGGCGCGCATCCCTGCTCACGCGCGCCGCAGCGACCAGAAGCCGATGTCGCGCCGCACGCGATAGCCAAGCTGCTCGTACAACTGCTTGGCCCGCGGATTTTCATGGCTGACATGCAGGAACGGCTGCACGCCGCGCGCCAGCGTGTCGTTGGTCAGCCACACGGTCAGGCGGCGTGCGTAGCCGCGGCCATTGAAGTCCGGGTGCGTGCAGATCGCGCTCATCTCGCGGGTGGCGTCGCTGCCCAGCCGCTCCCCGATCATCGCGGCCAGCCGGCCCTGCTCATAGATGCCGAAGTAGCGCCCCATGTCCATCGTGCACGGCCTGAAGTAATGCGGATACACCAGCGCCGTCAGCGCCAGCACATCGGCCCGCTGCGCTTCGCCCAACGGCACGATCTCCGGCCCGTCCACGGACGCCAGCGGCGCGTCGCAGACCATCTGCGCCAACGGCCGGAACGCCTGCAGCGCCCAGCCCACCGGGACCGTGGGCACGACGCCCAGCAGATAGACCGCTTCGCCCGGCGCCACCAGCCGCTCGAAGGCATCGCCCACACGGACTGCGGCCGACGCCACCCCGAGGAACGGCGCGTGGTCGGCCGGATACCGCGCGACGTCGCCTGCGCGCAATGCGATCCCGCGATGGATCGAATCCAGCGCGGACCAGAATGGATTGTCCAGCGTGTCGGTCATCGGCGGAGGAAGAGGTGGGGAACCGCGATTATCCATGCCTGGCGCGAAACGTCACGACGCGGCGAACCATCGTGCATCCGGGCGCCACGCTACGTATGCTGCGCGCATGACGACCCCTGCCCTTCGCTTCCTGCTGCGCATGCTCCCGCTTGCGCCCGCACTTCTGCTCGCAGGCTGCGTCACCGCGCCGCCGGCACCCACGCGCGCCCCTTCGGATACACGCAGCGAGATCGCGCGGCGCATGCCGGCGAAGGTCGTGGATCGCGAGCGCTGGGCCGCCGACATCGAGACCGCGTTCGCCGCGCAACGCATCGAACCCAACAGCGAGAACATCTGCGCGGTGCTGGCGGTGACCGAACAGGAATCCGGCTACGTCGCAAATCCGGCGGTCGCCAACCTGCCGAAGATCGCACGCGGGGAGATCGACCGTCGCGCGGCGGCGCTGCACGTGCCCGGGTTCCTGGTGGATGCCGCGCTGGCGCTGCGCTCGCCCGACGGGCGCAGCTATGCCGATCGCCTGCAGTCGGTGCGTACCGAGCGCGACCTGAGCGACATCTACGAGGACATGATCGGCAGCGTACCTCTGGGCAAGCGCCTGTTCGCGGACTACAACCCGGTGCAGACCGGTGGGCCGATGCAGGTCGGCATCCCCTTCGCGGAATCGAACGCTTCCGACTATCCCTATCCCATCGAAAGCAGCATCCGCGATGAAGTGTTCACCCGTCGCGGTGGCCTGTATTTCGGCATTGCCCACCTGCTGGGGTACCAGACGCCCTACACGCGCAAGGTGCATCGCTTCGCCGACTACAACGCCGGCTGGTACGCCAGCCGGAATGCGGCCTTCCAGAGTGCCGTCGGCATCGCGACCGGGGTGTCCCTCGCACTGGACGGCGACCTGCTGAATCCCGGCGCGCCACTGGACACACCGGGCCAGACCGAACGCGCGGTCCGCAGGTTGGCCGACGCGTTGCGGATGGACGACCGTGCGATCCGCGCCGCACTCCAACGCGGCAACCGGCTCGATTTCGGCGATACCGACCTGTACGCGCGCGTGTACGCCCTGGCCGAGGCACGCGCCGGCAAGCCGCTGCCGCGCGCGATGATCCCCGGCATCAAGCTGGAAAGTCCCAAGATCACCCGCGACCTCACCACCGCGTGGTTCGCCACGCGCGTGGACGAGCGCTACCGGCGTTGCCTGCAGCGCTGAGACCGCGCATCAGCCGGCCAGCCCGCCCCACCAGCGCGCGAACGCCTGCCAAGGCTGCGTGCCCGGCACCACGTGCATCAGCACGAAGTTGGCCACGAACACCAGCGTGACGAAGCGGAACACGCCGCGGCCACGCGGGGCTGCACGTTCGCACCACATCAGCAGCCCCAGCACGGCGAAGGTCAGCGCGTAACCGCCCCACGACGGATTGATGCGCACGCCTTCGGGCAACAGCGCCAGTACCAGGCGCGCCATCGCCGGATCGATCATCACCAGCGCCGTGGCCACCATGTAGCGCGCGTGCAGCGCCGGGTCGCGGCGGTGGCGGATCGCCAGGCCCCAGAACAGCGCCAGCATCACCGACGCCGCCGTGCCCAGGTACAGCAACGTCGCCTGCAGGCCGAACATCTCCGGCGGCGACGCGGCCATGCGCAGGTGCGACAGCCACAGCGCTGTCACCAGCACGCCCGGCATCACGCCATACGAAAACTGCCCCACCTGCCGGTGGAGCGACATGCGCCGCGTACGCACCAGCCAGGGCTGTACCAGCAGCATGGCGATCCACGCCAGCATGAAGCCCGCATGCAGGTGCGTGACCAGATCGGCCAGGCCCAGGCGACTGAAGTACGTCTTCCAGAATCCCGCCAGCACCAACGCCGCCAGCGCCAGGATCCACGCCATGCTGCCGATGCCCCACGGGCCGGTCCGGCGCGGCACCGCGCCGGTTGCAGAAACCGCCATCACACCACCTTCGTCATGATCGTGGCAGGTTGAACGCCGCGCCCGGCCGGTACCGGCCAGCCGTCTGTCGAATTCCACCCGCCCCATTCGTCGCATCCATGAAGGCGCCATTCCGGCGTCGCATTCCGGAGGTTTCCCATGCCGTACATCGATGGTTTCGTGGCCGCCGTGCCGACCGCCAACAAACAGAAGTTCATCGACCATGCCAACCACGGCGACCCGGTGTTCATCGAACAGGGGGCTACCCGGGTCATCGAGTGCTGGGGCGACGACGTGCCCGACGGCACCGTCACCGATTTCCGCAAGGCCGTGCAGGCGAAGGACGACGAAAGCGTGGTGTTCTCGTGGATCGAATGGCCCGACAAGCCCACCCGCGACGCCGGCATGAAGAAGATGATGGAAGACCCGCGCATGTCGCCGGAAAACAACCCGATGCCGTTCGACGGCAAACGACTGATCTATGGCGGCTTCACCCCGGCACTGGAACTGGGCGGCACGGATGCACCCTCATCCTATGTCGACGGTTTCATCCTCGCCGCACCTACGGCGAAGAAGACGGCTTTCACCGACTATGCCAATACCTTCGACACCATCTTCATGGGGTTTGGCGCCACCCGGATCATCGAAGGCTGGGGCGACGACGTGCCACGCGGCACCCAGACCGACTTCTTCCGCGCAGTGCAGGCGAAAGACGATGAAACCGTGGCGTTCTCGTGGGTGGAGTGGCCGGACAAGGCCACGCGCGATGCCGGCATGCAGAAGATGATGGAAGACCCGCGCATGGACCCGTCCAATCCCGACAATCCGCCGATGCCGTTCGACGGCCAGCGCATGGTCTACGGCGGATTCTCGCCGGTAGTCGAACTGCGCGGCTGATCCGCACGCCCATCCCCGCACGCCGGGGGCCACGCCATGTCGGCTCCCGGCGCAAGATCGACCAGGAAGAACTCGCCCGATGCCTCGCCATCGGCCTGCGCGAACAGCAGCCGTCTTCCGTCCGGCGACAGCAACGGCCCCACCTGGAAGACATCATCGCGCGCCGGAACGCGACCGCGTTCGCGCCACGCATCGCCGTCGCGATCGTAGACATACAGGTGCGAGCGGGTACCGCGATTGGCGACCACCACCAGTACCCGGCCATCGCGCGCGAGAGCGGCCTCGTATTCATCGGCCGCCGTGTTGACCGGTGCCGGCAGCGGCGCGACATCCCAGCCCCCGTCGACATGCGGCGTGGCGATATAAAGATCACGCCCACCTGCACCTCCCGGGCGATGCGACCCGAACAGCAGGCGGCCATCGGGCAGCGGCCGGGGCAGCAATTCGGTCTGCGGCGAATTCACCGGCGCGGGCAGCCGCTCGGGTTCGCCGAAGCGGCCGTCGGCGTGGCGCTGCACGCGCCAGATGTCCAGGTCGTCCTTGTTCGCGCGGTCGCTGGCGTAATACAGCCAAGTGCCATCGTGGCTGTAGGCGGGATCGGTTTCCAGCGCGTCGGCTGCACCGGCAAAGGCCGGCTCGCGTGGCGCACGCCATCGCCCGCCTTCGCACTGCGAAGTCAGCAGGCGATAACGGTCGAACGACGGCGGCGCGCGGAAGAAGAAGAGCTCGCGACCGTCCGGGGAGAACACGGGCGACGATTCGTATTGGTCACTGCTCAGCGCAGGCGGCGTCCATCGCTGCGGGACAGGGATGGGGAGATCTCCGGGTTCGCCCGCCACGCCGCTGGCGGCAAGACAGGAAAGCAGCAGTACACCTGTGGCGCGCAGCATGTCGGTGCCTCCTTCAAGGGCTGGCGCGACGCTACGCGGCAGGATGCGTGGCGCGAAGCGAGCATTTCGCAAGTCAGCCTTGAACGTGGCTCAATCTGCGTGCCAGCCATCCGCATCTGCACGCTGGACGATGCCTGCCTGACAACGACAAGGCTCCCGCGCCAATGCATTCGGATGCAATCCGGCGCGAACCCGCATGGTGCGAAAGTCGGACGGCGAACGCACGCATGCGGTGCGTTTCGGGTTCCTGGCCGATATCCGATCCTTTCCCATGCACGTACATGCGTGTATGCGGCGCCACTGCACGACGCTGGCGCGACGCGCACCGTTCGCGTGCATGGCATCGCGTGAAAAGCGTGCGAAGAACACAGCACGGAACGGTGATTACTTTCGTTGTGCACCGCGCCATCGTGTGATCCATGCCTCGTTTCAAGCGGTTTGCTGCCGCCTAAGGTGCAGGCGGTAGCAAGGCGATGACAGAAATGTGTAACGCCCACTACCCGGAGTGCGGGCGGTATCCGCGTGGCCGCTGACTGCACTCGCGCAAGAACAACTTCGACACCACACGGCACATTCAAGGGGCGCACCGCATGGGCAACAGAGAGAAGCCGCACGTACGTGTTTCGAGCACGCCATTGGCATCCGCAGTGAAATGGGCCCTCGCCGCCGCCACCCTGGTCGGCAGCAGCACCGCCATCGCGCAGACGACGGAACCCCCACCCGCGCCGGCGACAACGCCACCCGCAGAGGAAGCCACCACGCTCGATACCGTCTCGGTGCTGGGCAACCGTGGCCAGCCGCGCACCGTGTCCTCCTCCGCCGTGCCGATCGACATCATCAGTGCGGAGGAATTCCGCAACCAGGGCGCCACCGATGCACTCGACCAACTGCGCGTGCTGGTGCCCTCATTCAATGTCAGCACCATCCCGATCGATGACGCCGCCAGCCTGATCCGGCCGGCCAACCTGCGCGGCCTGCCGCCGGACAACACGCTGGTACTGGTCAACGGCAAGCGCTTCCACCGCTCCGCCGTGATCACCTTCCTCGGCCACGGCCTGTCCGACGGCTCGCAGGGTCCCGATCTTTCCGTCTTCCCCTCGCTCGCACTGGAGCAGGTGGAAGTGCTGCGCGACGGCGCGGCCGCGCAATACGGTTCGGACGCCATCGCGGGCGTCGTGAATTTCGGGTTGAAGAAAATCAGCGAAGGCGGGGCTTTCGAAGCCTTCGCCGGCCAGTACTACGAAGGCGATGGCTTCACCACCCAGTATTCCGCGCAGATCGGCCTGCCCCTGACCGAGCGCGGCTACGCCACGCTGACCGCCGAATGGCGCCAGGCCGATGACACCTCGCGCAGCGTGCAGCGCGACGACGCCGCAGCCGCGATCGCGGCCGGCTATCCGGGCGTGCCGGTGCCGGCACAGATCTGGGGCTCGCCGAAGGTGGACGACGACCTCAAGTTCGTCGCCAACCTCGGCATCACCGGCGACAGCGTCGATGTCTATCTGTTCGGCAACTACGCGCAGCGCGAGGTCGACGGCGGCTTCTACTTCCGTGACCCCACCGCGCGCTCCGGCGTGTACTCCAACGACGGCGGCGAGACGCTGCTGATCGGCGACACCACCGGCGCCGGCGGTTGCCCGACCATCGCCCTGCGCGACGTCAACGGCAACCTCATCCCGTACAGCACGGTCAGCACTGCAGTGGCCGCGCTGCCTGTCAACTGCTTCACCTTCCTGTCCACGTTGCCCGGGGGCTTCACGCCGCGCTTCGGCGGCAGTCTGGAGGACATGTCCGTGGTCGGCGGCGTCAAGGGTACCTGGGGCAGCGCATGGCACTGGGATGTCAGCGCGACCTACGGCCGCAACGATATCGACTTCGTCATCTACAACACGGTCAATGCGTCGCTCGGCGCGGCACAGCCCACGGGCCTGCGCTTCAATCCCGGCGGCAATACCCAGACCGAGAAGGGCGTGAACTTCGACGTCGGCCGCGACATCGAGACCTCGTTCACCGCCGAAGCCCTGCGCCTGTCCGCGGGTGCGGAATGGCGCGAGGAGAGTTTCGAGGTGAAGGCCGGCGACGATGCCTCCACCGGCATCGGCCCGTTGACCGAACAGGGTTTCGCACTGGGCTCGAACGGCTTCAACGGCTTCAGCCCGCGCACCGCGGGCGAATGGGATCGCCGCAACTGGGCGGTCTACCTGGACCTGGAAGCGCAGTTCACCGAACAGTTGCTGCTCGCTGCCGCCGTGCGCCACGAGGATTTCGACGACTTCGGCAGTACCACCAACGGCAAGCTGACCGCGCGCTTCGACGTGTCCGACACCTTCGCCCTGCGCGGCGCATACAACACCGGCTTCCGCGCGCCCACGCCCGGCCAGGCCAACATCAGCCAGATCAGTACCGCGTTCAACGGCAGCGTGCTGGAGGACATCGCCACGCTACCGCCGACCAATCCCATCGCCATCCTGAAGGGCGCCCAGGCGCTGACGCCGGAAGAGTCCAAGAACCTCTCGCTGGGCATGGTGTGGAGCAGCGGCGACTGGCTGGTCACCCTGGACGGCTACCGCATCGAGGTGGAAGACCGCATTGCCCTGAGCACCAGCTTCGCGCTGACGCCCGAGGAACGCGATGCACTGGTGGCCTCCGGCAATCCGGAAGCGGCGTCGCTGAGTTCGGTGACCTACTTCGGCAATGCGTTCGACACCACCACCACCGGCGTGGACCTGGTCACCAGCGTCGAGACGGACCACTTCGGCGGCACGACCACCTATTCGCTCGCCGCCAACTGGAACAAGACCGAGGTGGACCGTTACGACCCCAACTTCATCAACGAAGCCCGCGTCTACAAGATCGAGGAATCGCTGCCGAAGACCAAGGGCTATTTCAGCGTCAACCACAAACGCGAGGTCTTCCACGCGAATCTGCGCCTGGGCTACTACGGCTCCTGGTACGAGGATCACCTGGACAGCGGCGCCATCAGCATCGACGACGGCGGCCTGCCGATCTACGAGGACAGCAAGGTGATCGTGGATGCCGAAGTGGGCTGGACGTTCCCCTCCGGCCTGTACGTCAACGTCGGTGCGCAGAACCTGTTCGACGAAACCCCGGACGACAACCCGTGGGGTGCGGCCGTGGCGGGCGCGGCCTACCCCGTGCACTCGCCCTACGGCTTCAACGGCGGCTTCTACTACGCACGCGTGGGCTGGAAGTTCTGATCGCGCGCACCGGTGCCCCGCACGGGGCACCGGTGCGTCCTTCCCCCGGCCTGATCAGGTGCCTGCGGCGCGGCGTCAGCGGGCCGCGCGTACCCATGGCGCAAGGACGCGCAGCCAGTGCGCGCGCCAGGTGAGCATGAACGCGGTGGCGAGCGCGCCCGCCGCGAGACTCATCACCCACACCAGCACCGCCATGGAGGCGTGGTCGACCACCAGACACAGGGCCAGCGCGACAACCAGGCCCGCGGCGCCCAGCAGGCGCAACAAGCCCGGCGTATGACGGGAACATCCAGGCGCCCATACCTGCTGCACGTGGGCCTGCATCGACAGGGCCAGCCATGCCATGCCGGCCATGCTGGAGAGCAACGCCATCAGCAGCAGGCATGCCGTCATGGACTCAGGCATGCGACGCCTCCACGCCGGCCACGCGCATCCCGGCCGCAACGGCACGCCGCCTCAGGATGCGTGCCGTGATCAACGCGACGGCCGCGGTCGCCAGCAATGACAGGTCCACGCCCGCGACAGGCCAATAGCCAGCGCGCAGCGTGGCGAGCAGGTGGTCGCCGGTCGTCACCCAGTTCAGCAGCACGGCGACCATCGCCAGCACCGCTATCGTCCCGCATTGCTCGCGCCAGGCGGGATTGGCCAGCCCGCGCGCGACCGGCGCGCTGCGCCAACCGGCATGCAGCAACGCCAGCACCCAGGTTCCCCAGAAGGCGTAGCGCTCCCAGTCGCCGCGTGCCGACAGGTCTTCAGGCAACACGCGGTTGGCGACCAGTATCCCGAGCGCGGCCAGCACCATGCCCGTCACCGTGGTGACGGCCAGGGCATCGACCACCCTCGCGCCCTGGCTGCCGCGCTGGGCATGCTGGCGCTTGCGCTTCTCGACGAAGAACACGAACCCGGTCGCGATGCACACCGCACCCGCCAGTCCACCCAGCACGTAGAACCAGCGCAGCAGCCAGTGGCGGAAGTGCTGCAGGTGCAGGCCGGTGAGGAATTCGCTGACGCGGCCCACTGGGGTGGCGGCAGGATCCTCGCGGATCAGTTCGCCGGTCGATGCCTTGTAGTGGATGCCGTCGCCCACCAGCGCGATGCGGTCGGTGCCCGCGCGGTAGACGCTGACGTAGCCATTGGCATCGCCCACGTGCTGCAGCACCAGGAAGCCGACGTCGCCCGCCTTGTCCCTGGCCGCCCAACGGCGCTGCGCATCGGCCACCATCGCGTCGACATTGGCCAGGCCTGCAGGCACGCCGGCGCGCTCATGCGGCAGGCCGGTCTCGCGCGCTTCCACTTCCGCGTGCAGGTCATGCAGCCCGTGCAACTGCGTGTGGCCGAGCGGGAAGTAGTACGTGGCGGCGAAGATCAGCAGGCCGGTGAACGCGAAGAAAAAATGGAACGGCAATGCGACGACGCCGGTCAGGTTGTGCAGATCCAGCACGCTGCGCAGGCGCGCCTTGTCCGGCCGGAAGGTGAAGAACTCACGGAAGATCTTGCGGTGCATCACCACGCCGCTGACCAGCGCGGCCAGCATGATCAACGCGGAAAAGCCGACGATCCAGATGCCCAGGTTCTTCCAGTCCAGGGTCAGGCCGTAGTGCATGGGATAGAAGAAGCCGCTGCCGACCTTGAGCCTGTCGTTGGGCAAGGGCGTGCCGTCGCGTGGATCGAGGGTGCCGTCGGCCCAGATGGTTTCCTCCGGATCCTTCGCATTTGGCACTTCGTATCCCGCGAACACCTGCAACACCGGGTCGCGGTGGGTGGTGTAGGCGCTCCAGCTGACCACGGTATCGAAGCGGGCCGGCATCTCGCCGCTGACGCGGGGACGCATCGCATCCACGGCTGCGGGCAGCGGCTGCATGCGCTCGAAAGCCGGGCGCAGCACCTTTTCATACGAAGGCATCGGTTGCGGCTCGAAACGCGTGGACGGGATCGCCCAGCGGTCGATTTCGCGATCGAACACCGACAGCGCGCCGAAGAAGAACGCGGCCATCAGCACGAAGCCCAGCACCAGGCCGAACCAGGTATGCAGCCATGCCATGGCCTGACGGAAGCTCGGGAACATGTCGGCCTCCTCAGACCAGCAGCGATTGCACGAACGAGCCCACGCCCGCCAGCAACGCACCGCCGCCGGCCAGCACCGCCCACGCCACCCACACCCGCCGCGCCGCGAACGTCCAGAGGAACGCCACCAGGAACGTCAGCACGCCCAGCAGGCTGGCGAGGAACTCGGCATCGTGGAAATCCATGCCGGCGGCGAACATCAGGCTGGCGCCAGCGGCGACGATGCCCCACGCGAAGGCATAGCCGCCGAACACGGCGGCGGTGATGCGGGCCGCCAAGTGGAGGCGTGGCGCGTGGAAGGAAGCGGCGGTGGTGCTGGACATGGCGATGGCTCGTGTCTCGGTGCGGGGAAGCGACGGCTCAGAACCGCCAGTTCAGGCTGAGCGTGTAGTTGCGCGGCGCGCCGTAGTAACCGCTGTAACGCAGCGTATTGATGTACTTCTCGTCGCCGATGTTGTTGACGTTGAGCCGCAGCGTGGCGTTCGGCAGGAAGTCCCACGCGGCGAAGCCGTTGAACACCGCGTAGCTGTCCTGGCGAACGGTGAAGCCGCTGGATTCCACGTTCGAAATGCTGCTCTGCCAGCGCCCGCCAATGCCGAAGGACAGTGCCGTATAGGTCGGCAGGCGCGCGCTCAGCAACAGGTTGGCCGTCCGGCGAGGCACCCAGCGATAGGTATCGTCTCCATCCTGCCCGGTCAGCTTCAGCGCGGTATAGCCGAACACCATGTCGACGTTGTCGCTCAGCTTGCCCGTGGCTTCGAATTCGACGCCCTTGGACTCGACGTCCACGCCTTCGTAGTAGAACTGGCCAAGGTCGTTGTAACCGGCACCGGTTGCCAGACCATCCTGCTCGGCCCGGAACACGGCCAGCGTGGTCAGCAGGCGCTTGTCCAGCCAATCGGCTTTCACACCCAACTCGTAGTTCGACCCCTTGGTCGGATCCAGGTAACGGCCGTCCGCATCCGACTGGCTCTGCGGCTGGTAGATGTCCGAATAGCTGACGTAGCCCAATACGTTGGGCGTGAAGTCGAAGGTCAGACCCGCGTAAGGACTGGTCTCGCTCTCGGTCTGATCGAATACCACGCCGTAGTTGACGCCTTCGCGGTGGTACTCGGCGTAGTTGAATCCGACCACGGCCTTGAGCCTGTCCGTCAGCGACAGTCGGGTCGCGCCGTAGGCGCGCTTGAGCCGCTCATCCAGCGTGCTGTAGACCGACAGATCGCCCCACACCGGCTCGGGGATCACGTCACCCGCCCACGGAAAGCCGGGCATCTCGATGTAACCGCAAAGTTCGGTGCCGCACATGGCGCCCGCGTACTGGCTGCTGACGCTTTCGCTCTTGGACCAGCTCACGCCAAGCATGACTTCCTGGTCGCGGCCGAACATGGGAAAGTGGCCATTGAGCGTCGCCGAGCCCAGATCGGCAGTGAACTTGTCGGCGCCGCCCCACGGATAACCATACAGCCCCAGATTGGTGCCCGGCTCCAGGCCAGTGGCCGCGAAATCAGTGGCGTAGAACAGCTTGTCGTCGTTGCGGATGTCGCGATGGTTGTAGGACAGCTTCATCTGCCAGTCTGCGCCCAGCTGGTGGGTGTACTCGATGAAACCGGTCTTGGTGGTCGTGTCCCAGTACGTCCAGTCCTGGGTGGTCGAGGCTCCGCGATCCCATTCGGCCTGCGTGCCATCGCTGTACATGAAGCCGAGCGCGCCCCACATGTTGCCGTTGGTCTTTCCTTCCTGCCAGGAATACCCCAGCGTCAACGTGCCGTTCTCGCCGATCTGGCCATCCACCACGCCATAGAGGAAGTCGCGCGTGTCGTCCTTGCCGCGCAGCCATGAATCGCCTTCCTCGTGCGCAGCCACCACCCGTCCGGCCCAGGTGCCGTTCTCGGTGAACGGCGTGGAGTAATCGACCTCCGCCCGCGTCGTGCCCCAGGAGCCGTAGCTGATGCCGACACTCCCCTGCGGATCGTTGGTAGGGCGCTTGCGCACGTAGTTGATCGTGCCGGCGGCATTGCCCACGCCGGTCAGCAGGCCATTGGCGCCACGGATGACCTCCAGCTTCTCGTAGCCCAAGGTGTCCTGCGTGCCGGTGACGATGCCCCAGCTGTTGGGCAGACCGACGCCATCGATCTGGGTATTGGCGATGTCGAAGCCGCGCGCGGTGAAGTTGGTACGGTTGGTTTCCCATTCCTCCACCTGGATGCCGGTCGCCATGCGCAACGCTTCGTTGAGGCTGTCGGTACCGAACTGCATCATCTGCTCGCTGCTCACCACGCTGATCGACTGCGGCGTTTCCTTGATCGCGAG
This sequence comes from Pseudoxanthomonas sp. SE1, assembly GCF_029542205.1. NCBI lineage: Bacteria > Pseudomonadati > Pseudomonadota > Gammaproteobacteria > Lysobacterales > Lysobacteraceae > Pseudoxanthomonas > Pseudoxanthomonas sp. SE1. The sequence continues at coordinate 2,992,773 of NZ_CP113783.1, forward strand.
GTCGAGGTTGGTGGCGCCGTTGCTGACGCGGCTGGCGCGCTGACCGACGACCATCACCGCATCGAGGTCGGTCGCTGTCGCGGAAGCATCCGCGGCCGCCTGGACGGCAGGCACTGCGTCCTGCGGCGCGGCGATTGCCGTGCCCGCCGTGCAGGCCAGAGCGATGCAGATGGCGGTACGCAGCCGCGCCGCCTTGGGGGGGTGGCAAGGGAGCGACGGCACGGGAAGACAGCAGGATGGGGGGGACGTGGAGGGCATGGGGGGGGTATCGGGGAGGGGATGGAGTTGCGCGGCCGTGGCGGACAACGACATCCCCGCCCGCGACACCACGCGATGCGGTCATTAGATGCGAATGGTTCTTATTTTGCAAGGCTCAGGTATACCGGTTACCTCGCGAAACGCAGGCGGCACCTGCCCGCGCGCCCTGGCCTGGAACGCCGGGCAACGGGATCCGCCGCGCTTGTGGCATGCACGCACAGACCCGGCACGGAAGGTGCCGGGCGGGCCCGAAGGCCTCGATCAGAGCTTGAACAGCGGCTGCAGGCGTCGCGCCAGCCAGCCCGGGAAGCGCAGCGGCGCATCCAGGGCGGAGACGCAGATGCAGGCGACGCCGGGCACGGTTACCGGCTGGTGCTCGACGTCGCTGTCCAGGTCGGCCACGTCACCGGGGGCGAAGTGCCCCAGCGCATCGTGGTAGGCACCGCGCAGGATCTGGGTAAGTTCCGTCCCGCCATGGCTGTGCACGGGCATGCTGCGGCCGGGGCCGATCTTCAGCATCAGCAGCGTGCCTGTCGGCGTGCCCGCCGCCCGGATGCAATGCACGCCCGGCGCCATCCAGCGCCATTTCAAGGCACGGTAGGACGTGCCGAAATAAGGATGCAGCGGCGCCGGCAGGCGATCATCCGTCTCGTACGGCGCGATCCGCGGTGGTGGCGCCACCGCGACAGGCTCATCATCGAGGCGACGCAGCATCGCCTCGCGCAGGACGGCCTGGTGTCCTTCGTCCGGGGCGCCCGGTCCGGGCTGCTGGTGTTCGATCAGCTGTCCCCCGATGCATTCGGCCTCCTCCACGCGCGCGCGGCAATGCGCACAGGTTTCCAGGTGCGTGGCGGCGACGATCGCCATCTCGACGGTCAGCGCGCCCGCCGCGTAGCTGACCAGGGTGGAGGGATCGAGATGATGGTGCGGATTCACGGCTGTCCCCGTACTTGGCCCTGCAGGCGCAGGAACGCGCGCCGCAGGTGCGACTTCACCGTGCCCAGCGGCATGCCGAGTTCGTCGGCGATTTCCTGGTGACTCTTGGCTTCGAAATACGACATCCGCATCAACCTCGCCTGCACCGCCGGCAGTTCCTCAATGCGGCGTTGCAGGTGGACGTGCTCGGCGTAGTCCTCCGCCGACGTGAAGGGCCGGGCCAACTCCTCGTCCGTGCCCTGGCACGCATCCTCCAGCACCTGCACCCAGCTTGGCTCGCGTCGCACGCGGTCGATGTGGAGGTTGCGGCCGATCCGGAACAGCCACGTGGACACCGCGCCCTGCTGCGGATCGTACATGGCCGCCCGCTGCCACAGGCGCAGCAGCGCCTCCTGCGAGAGCTCTTCCGCCACCGCCTCGGGACTGCCCAGCCCGCGCAGGTACAGGCACAGGCGCGGCATGAAGTGATCGTAGATCCGCATGAAGCTGCCTCGGTCGCGCAGCCGCGCCACCGCGATCATCTCGCGGGTCCAGTCATGCGTATCCCGGGTGGAGGGCGTGGGCGTGGACACCGGCCGTGCCGCCCCGCGGGGCGACGTGATCCTTGTGAAGTCGGACGGCATGGTATGCCAAGCCCCGTTGCTGGTCGTGATGGGCGTATGTACGGGCGGGATCGCCGTTTGGATGCGGCGTCATCCGATGCCCGGGTGCATCCGCCCTGCCCCGCGCGGCGTAGGACGAACCGGTCCAGCCCCTGGAATCCAGACGCATGTCCATACACCGCCACCTGCTTGCGCTGTCGATGGGCGCCATCGGCGCCTGTGCGGCCGGTCCCGCCCGTGCGGACACCGACATCCAGCACCAGGAAGCCCGGGCCCATGCCCGCAAGGGCGAAACGCTGCTCTACCGCGAATCGCACTGGCGTTACCGGCAGGAGGGAACGGCGCGCCGGCTGGTGCTGTACCGGTGTCCGGATGGCCGTGCGTTCGCGCGCAAGACCGTGGTCGAACGCGCCATCGCCCAGGCACCGGACTTCGATTTCCAGGATGCGCGGGATGGCTATCGGGAAGGCGTGCGCAGCGGACCGCAGGGGCGCGTGGTCTACGTCCGGGCGGACGCGCGCGCTCCCCTGAAGGAACGTGCGCTGGTCGTACCCGCCGATGGCGTGATCGATGCGGGCTTCGATGCCAGCGTGCGCCGGCATTGGGCGACCCTTCGCGCCGGTGACGACGTGACCCAACCCTTCCTGCTGCCCAGCAGGATGTCCTTCGTGCCGGTACGCCTGCAGCCCGGACCGTCCGCGATGGCAGGGCATTCCCGCGCAGCGCATGACCATGCGACTGGACCGCTGGTACGGCTTCGTCGCACCCTCGATGGAACTGACCTACGCGAACATCGACCAACGCCTGCTGGAATTCGCCGGCATCGCCACCATCCGCGACAGCGCGGGGCGGCACCAGGACGTGCGCATCGTGTTCCCCGAACCCGCCAAGCCCGCCGATGCCGGCGCCCTGCAGCGCGCTTTCGCCACGCCGCTCGTGCAGCGGTGCACGTCCTGAGCGTCGTACCGCGTGCATCCGATCGCCGCCTGCACACGTATGTGCCGTGAATGCAGCGGAGACAGAGCGATGCCGGCCAGCGTTTCATCCCTCTCCACGCTGGCGGCACGCGGTCTGGCGGCCGTGCGTCGCTGGTTCGACACGCAGATGGCGGATGACGAAGACGCAGGGCGCGCCCGCGAGATCGACTGGCTGCGTGCCGTCCCCTTCATCGGCATGCACCTTGCGTGCGTGGCCGTGCTGTGGGTCGGCGTATCGCCTGCCGCGGTGATCGCGGCAGTGGCGCTCTACGCCGTGCGCATGTTCGCGATCACCGGCTTCTATCACCGCTACTTCTCGCACCGCACGTTCCGCACGTCGCGCGTGCTGCAGTTCGTGTTCGCGCTGATCGGCGCCGCCAGCGTGCAGCGCGGCCCATTGTGGTGGGCTGCGCACCACCGCAACCACCATCGCCATGCCGACACCCCCGCGGACCCGCATTCGCCCGCGGTGCACGGCTTCTGGTGGAGCCACGCGGGCTGGTTCCTCACCCGCGGCGGCTTCCGCACGGACTGGGCGCGCATTCCCGACCTTGCGCGCTATCCGGAACTGCGCTGGCTGGACCGCTACGACACCGTCGTGCCGGTGTTGCTGGCCGCCAGCCTGTATGCGGCCGGGGAACTGCTGCAGCACGTCGCGCCGCAGTGGGGAACGGACGGCCCGCAGTTGCTGGTGTGGGGCTTCTTCGTGTCCACCGTTGTGCTGTTCCATGCCACGGTCACCATCAATTCGCTGGCGCACCGCTTCGGGCGCCGCCGCTTCGACACGCACGACGACAGCCGCAACAACGTCTGGCTCGCGCTGCTGACCTTCGGCGAGGGTTGGCACAACAACCACCACTTCTTCCCTGGTACCGCGCGCCAGGGGTTCCGCTGGTGGGAGATCGACCTGACCTGGTACGGACTGCGGCTGCTCGCCCTGGTCGGCCTGGTGCAGGAACTCAAGCCCGTGCCCGCCTGGGTGCTGGCCAAGGCGAGGCATTGAGCATGCGCATCGCGATCGTGGGTTCCGGCATCGCAGGCCTGGCGTCGGCCTGGTGGCTGTCGCAGCGGCACGAGGTGGTGCTGTTCGAAGCCAACGACTACCTTGGCGGACACACGCATACGCACGCCGTCGAGCAGGCCGGGCGCGAGTACCGCATCGACAGCGGCTTCATCGTCTTCAACCCGGACCACTATCCGCTGCTGTGCGGGCTCTTCGACGAGCTTGGCGTGGCCTCGCAGCCGACCACGATGAGTTTTTCCGTGCACAGCGCGCGCAGCGGCGTGGAATACAACGCGACCTCGCTCGATACGCTGTTCTGCCAGCGCCGCAACCTGCTGTCGCCGCGCTTCTGGGGCATGCTCCGCGACCTGGCGCGTTTCTACCGCGAGGCGCCTGCATTGTTGGTCGGAGAGCAGACGGGCCCCACGCTCGGCGACTACCTGCAGGCCGGCGGCTACGGCGATGCCTTCCGCGATGAACATCTGGTGCCGATGGCATCGGCCCTGTGGTCGTCCCCGCCGCAGGGGATCCTCGCGTTTCCTGCGCGCTACCTGGTGCAGTTCATGGCGAACCACCACATGCTGACGCTGGGTGAACGCTCGCCGTGGCGCGTGGTGGCCGGCGGTTCGGCGACGTACGTGGAGGCGCTGCGTCGTCGCTGGCGCGTGCAGGAACGTTTGTCCACGCCCGTGCTGGCGGTACGGCGCGATGCGGATGGCGTCGAACTCGATACGCTGCGTGGCCGCGAACGCTTCGACCACGTGGTGATGGCCTGCCACAGCGACGATGCGCTGCGCCTGATGCATGACGCCGACATCCGCGAGCGCGACATCCTCGGCGCGATCCGCTACCAGTCCAACGACACCGTGCTTCACACCGACGCGCGCCTGCTGCCGCGTCGCCGCAAGGCCTGGGCCGCATGGAACGCGCACGTGCCGCGCGACCCGTCGGCACCGTGCACGGTGAGCTACTGCATGAACCTGCTGCAGGACGTCGTGTCGCCGGATCCTTTCGTGGTGACCCTCAACCGCAGCGAGGCGATCGATCCCGCGCGCATCCTCAAGCGCATGCAGTATCGCCATCCGGTCTACGACCACGCCATGGTCGCCGCACAGCGGCGCAGGCACGAGATCCAGGGACACCGGCGCACGTGGTTCGCCGGTGCCTATTGGGGTTGGGGCTTCCATGAGGACGGCATCCGCAGCGCGCGCGACGTGGTGGATGCCATCGAGGCGCTGACCGCCGCAACGGCCGTCCGGCGCGACGCAGAAGCGGTGAGCGCGTGACCGCGCCGCTGGCAAGCGCCGTATACGAGGGCTGGGTGCGGCATCGCCGGTATGCGCCGCGCGCGCATGCCTTCCGCTATCGCATGGCGCAGCTCTACCTGGACCTGGACGAAATCGATACCGTGTTCGACCGTCGCTGGCTGTGGTCGGTGGATCGCCGCAACCTGGCCGAGTTCCGCCGGTGCGACTACCTGGCACCGCACGACCGGCCGCTGGCCGAGGCTGTGCGCGACCGGGTCGAACGCGCGCTCGGCCATCGGCCGCAAGGCCCGGTCCGCCTGCTGACGCACCTGCGCTACGGCGGCTACGTCTTCAATCCGGTCAGCTTCTACTACTGCTTCCAGCCTGATGGCACCACGCTGGACGCCGTGCTGGCCGAGATCACCAACACGCCCTGGCGCGAACGGCACAGCTACGTGTTGCCGGTACAGGACGGTGTGCCGTACGGCGACGGCTGGGCATGGGGCTTCGACAAGGCCTTCCACGTGTCGCCGTTCCTGCCGATGGACTGCACCTACCGCTGGCGCTTCACACCGCCTGAAGACGCCCTGCGCGTGCACATGCAAGTCGAGCGCGAAGGGCGGCGCGCCTTTGACGCCACCCTGACCCTGCTGCGCCGACCCTTGGATGGCGCCTCGCTCGCCCGCGTGCTGTGGCGCTACCCGCTGATGACCGCGCAGGTCGTCGCCGGCATCCACTGGCAGGCGCTGCGCCTGTGGCTCAAGCGCACGCCCGTCCACGACCACCCTTCCCTCGCCCGCGAGACCCCATGAACGAAATCGCCGACGTCCCTGCCACCGCGTCCTTCAGCGCGCTCGATCGCCTGCTGCGCTCGCAGCTGCTGGCGCGCCTGGATGCGCTGGACCACGGCATGCTGGTGGTCCGCGACGCGCTGGGCGAACACCGCTTCGGTCGCACCGGTGGCGATGCGCTGCCCGCCGTGCATCTGTGGATCGACGATCCCGCGTTCTACCGCGCGGTGGCCGCCCAGGGCAGCGTCGGCGCGGGCGAGGCTTACATCGGCGGCCAATGGCGCTGCGACGACCTGGTAGGTCTGGTGCGCCTGCTGGTGCGCAACCGCGCGTTGCTGGATGGCATGGAAGGCGGCCTCGCGCGGCTGGGGGGCTGGGCGCTGCGCAGCTGGCACGCACTCCGGCGCAACACACGCGAAGGCAGCCGTCGCAACATCGCTGCGCACTACGACCTCGGCAACGATTTCTTCGCCCTGTTCCTGTCGTCGGACCTGATGTATTCCTCGGCGATGTTCGCTTCGCCGGACGAGGACCTGGAAACGGCCTCGTACCGCAAGCTCGATGCGGTGTGCCGCAAGCTGGCGCTGGCGCCGGGGGACCGGGTGATCGAGATCGGTACCGGCTGGGGCGGCTTCGCGCTGCATGCGGCGCGCCACTACGGCGCGCACGTGACCACCACCACGATCTCGCGGGAACAGCACGCGCTGGCCAGCGCGCGTGTCGCCGCGGCCGGCCTCGGGGATCGCGTGACCCTGCTGCTGCAGGACTACCGCGACCTGCAGGGGCAGTACGACAAGCTGGTGTCCATCGAGATGATCGAGGCGATCGGCGCGCAATACCTCGACACGTTCTTCGGCAGGCTGGGCAGTCTGCTGCGGCCGGGCGGACAGGCGCTGCTGCAGGCCATCACCATCGAGGATCACCGCTACGTGCAGGCGCGCGACGCGGTGGATTACATCAAACGCTTCGTGTTCCCCGGCAGCTTCATCCCGTCGCTCAACGCGATGTACGACGCCAAGACCCGTGCCGGCGACCTGCAGGTCGTCCACCAGGAGGACTTCGGGCTGTCGTATGCGTATACGTTGCGCGCATGGCGGCGCCGTTTCATGACGCGCCTGGCGGATGTACGCGCACAGGGCTTCGATGAGCGCTTCATCCGCCTGTGGGAGTTCTACCTGGCCTATTGCGAAGGCGGCTTCCTGGAGCGCTCCATCGGCGTGTCGCACCTGCTGATGGCGCGTCCCGGCCATCCATCGGGGGCCGCATGAATCCCCTGCATGTCTTCGCCCTCGTCGCCGTGTTGGCGGCCGTCGTGATGATGCTGGGCTGGCGGTGGCAGCGACGGCATGCCAATGCCGGCATCGTCGACGTGCTGTGGTCCGCATGCGTGGGGGGCAGCGCTGTTCTGTTCGCCGCGCTGGGCGACGGCGCGTGGCAGGCGCGCGCCACCCTGGCCGTGCTCGGTGGCGCGTGGGGTGCACGACTGGCGTTGCACCTGTGGCACCGCGTGCGCAGCGAGCCGGAGGATGGCCGTTACCGCCATCTGCGCGAGCACTGGCAGGGACACCAGGGCAAGTTTTTCCTGTTCTTCATGGCGCAGGCGCTGCTGGTGGTGCTGTTCGCCCTGCCGTTCGCCGCCGTGGCGCGCAGTCCGGTGGACGGGGCCTGGCCTTGGATCGTGCTGGCGGTGGCCATCTGGACGGGCAGCGTCGCCGGCGAGGCCGTCGCCGACCGGCAACTGGCGCGCTTCCGCGCTGACCCGGCCAATCGCGGCAGGACATGCCGCGAGGGTTTGTGGCGATATTCGCGCCATCCCAACTATTTCTTCGAATGGCTGCACTGGTTCGCGTACATCGCGCTGGCGGTCGGTTCGTCGTGGTTCTGGCTGGCGTGGGCAGGCCCGGTGGTGATGTACGTGTTCCTGCGCTGGATCTCCGGCATTCCCTATACCGAAGCCCAGGCGCTGCGCACGCGCGGCGAAGACTACCGCGAGTACCAGCGCACCACAGCGATGCTGTTGCCCTGGTTTCCCAAACCCGCCACCAAGGAGGCGACACGATGAACGCGATGGTGGAAGAATTGGCCGCCGACAAGGCTGCCCCGGGCCTGCTGGGCCTGGCCGAACGCGGCCTGTTGCCCGACATGCTGATACGCGCCGGCATCCGCCAGTTGTGCGCGCAGCGGCTGCGCGACGAAAGCAAGGGCGGCCAGGAAACGCAGTCCGCGCTGCTCGCGCATCGGCTGCAGGCGCTGCGCCAGGGGGCGCTGGCCGTGCATACCGATGCCGCCAACCGGCAGCACTACGAACTTCCTGCCGACTTCTTCCGTCATTGCCTTGGCGAGCGCCTGAAGTACAGCAGTTGCTATTACCCCACCGGCACCGAGACCCTGGACCAGGCCGAAGGCGCGATGCTGGCGTTGTATGGCGAACGCGCCGCGCTGGCCGATGGCCAGGACATCCTGGAATTGGGCTGCGGCTGGGGCTCGCTGACGCTGTGGATGGCCGCGCGCTATCCGGGCGCACGCATCACCGCCGTGTCCAACTCCCACTCGCAGCGTCAGTTCATCGAGGCGCGCTGCAAAGAACGTGGCTTGACCAACGTACGCGTCATTACCTGCGACGTGAACCAGCTGCAGCTGGAGCCGCAGGCCTTCGATCGCTGCGTGTCGGTGGAGATGTTCGAACACGTCAGCAACCATGCCGCGCTGCTACATCGGATCCATGACGCGCTTCGCCCCGGTGGCGCGCTGTTCGTGCACATCTTCGTACACCGCCACCTGATGTATCCGTTCGAGACGCAGGGTGAGGACAACTGGATGGGCCGGCATTTCTTCACCGGCGGCATGATGCCGTCGGCCGACCTGCTGCTGTTCTTCCAGGACCATCTGCATCTGCAGGAACGCTGGCTGCTCGACGGCACCCACTACCAGCGCACCGCCAACCACTGGCTGGCGCGGCACGATGCACATCGCGCGGAAGTGATGGACGTGCTGCGCAGCGCCTATGGCGATGCCGCGCCGCTATGGAACCAGCGCTGGCGCATGTTCTGGATGGCGTGCGCGGAACTGTTCGGCTATCGCGGCGGGCAGGAATGGCTGGTCGCGCACTATCGCTTCCAGCGCCCGACCCGGGAGCACTGACATGCGTACCCTGCCCTTCATGCTGCTCGCGCTGTTGGTCGCCACCACCACCGCCGCCTGCCGCTCCGGCTACGTCAAGCCGTCCATTCCCACGGCCGCACCGGTCGACGTGGACCGCTTCATGGGCGACTGGTACGTCATCGCGCACATCCCATCGTTTCCCGAACGCGAGGCCTATGCCGCCGTGGAGTCGTACGCGAAGCTGCCCGACGGCCGCATCCAGACCACGTTCCGCTTCCGCAAGGGCGCGCTGGACGGACCGGAGAAGACGATGCACCCCATCGGCACCGTGAAGCCCGACGGTGGCGGTGCAGTGTGGGACATGCAGTTCGTGTGGCCGATCCAGGCCGAGTACGTCATCGCGTACGTGGGCGCCGACTACCAGCAGACGATCGTCGGACGCAGCAAGCGCGATTACGTGTGGTTGATGGCGCGCACGCCGCGGATTCCGGAGGCGGATTACCAGGCGCGCGTGCGCCAGATCGAAGCGCTGGGCTACGACGTGTCGAAGCTGCGCCGCGTACCGCACTGAGCGCGACAGCAGTTATGTAATCGCCCTTACCTCCTCGCCTGTCGGCACGCCCTTTCCGCAGCCCCACGGCACGCGCTAAGGTGACTGGCGTCGCCGGCATGCGCACGTTGCGCCACGTGGCTCAAGTCGCGCAACCGCCGGCCGATGCCGTGTGGGGAGACCCCGACGACGCGGAAGGTCTGGCAAGGCTGCACAGGGGAACTGCATGGCGACGCCACCGTTCCACACTGCCCACGCGCTCCGTCAGCGGATCGCCGACGCGGTGTGCCATGAAAAGATCTTCCCCGCCTACCAGCCCATCGTCTGCCTGCAGACCCGTGCCATCCACGGGCTGGAAGTGCTGGCGCGCTGGCACGATCCCGAGTTCGGCGCCGTCCCGCCGAAGGACTTCATCCCCATCGCGCTGCAGGCCTCGCTGCTGCCGCTGCTGACACTGAACCTGGTGCGCCGCGCCTGCGCCGAGGCCGGCGCATGGCCTGGCGGTTTCTGCCTGGCATTCAACGTGCCGCCTTCGCTGCTGCAGGACGCGCCTGCGGTGCGCCTGCTGCTGGAGGCCATGTCCGAATCGTCTTTTCCCCTGGATCGCATCTGCATCGAGATGACCGAGGACGAACTGGTCGAGGACGAAACCACGGCCGAACGGGCCTTCGGCTATCTGAAATCCCACGGCATCCGCGTGTCGCTGGACGACTTCGGCACGGGATTCTCCAGCATGGTGCGGCTCAGCCGGTTCGGCTTCGACGAACTGAAGATCGACGGCAGCCTGATCCAGCGCCTGGCGATCGACCGCGAGAGCCGCAAGGTGGTGTCGGCCATCATCGGACTGGGCCACAGCCTGGAGGTGCCGGTGGTGGCCGAATGCGTGGAGACCGAAGCGCAGGCCGATGTGCTGCGCGAGCTGGGCTGTGATTTCGCGCAGGGCTGGCTGACCGGCAGGCCGATGCCGGGCGACGAGGTGGCACGCGTGCTGGCGGCGGCACCCACGTGCGCGGCGTCGCCCGCGTCGCTGCCGTTGTCGCCCTACCTGCGCCAGCACCAGTTGTCCTCGCTCTACACCAACGCCCCGGTCGGCCTGGCCTTCCTCGATCTGGACATGCGGTACGCGGCTGCGAACATGCAGTTCGCGCGCATGGTGGGCCGGCCATTGAGCGAGATCGTCGAAGCGCACGTCCAGCAGGTCTATGCACCGGACATCGCGGCCTGGATCGTGCAGGCATCGCGGCGGATCCTGGACAGCGGCGACATCTCCACCGTCGAGTTCCGCTTTCCGGGACGCGAGGAGACCTTCCTGGTCGTCGGTACACGCGTGACCGACGAGACCGCGCAGCCCATCGGCGTCTCCGTGGTCACCATCGACATCACCGACCGCAAGCGCGCCGAGGAAGAGGTGCGCGCACGCGAGGCGCTCTATCGGGCCGTGGTGGAGCTGGGGCCCAACGTGTTGTGGGTCAGCGACGCCGCCGGCACGTTGACCTACATCAGCCCGGCCCCGCAGGAGCCCGAAGGCTGCACGATGGAAGCGCGCATGGCGGCCTGGTATGCGCGGATGGATGCGACCGACCGCCTCCGCGTCCGCGCCGAATGGCTGGCCGCCGTGCATGCCCGCGACGCCTTCGAGACGCGTTTCCGGCTTCGCTGGTTCGACGATCGCTGGCGCTGGGTATCAAGCCGCGCCATGCCGAGGACAGCGCCCGACGGAAGCCGCAGCTGGTTCGGTGTGTTCACCGACATCTCGCGCCAGGTGGAACTGGAGGAGCAACTGGCGCGTCTGGGCGGCGGGCCCGCCGCGCCCTGAGCCGGCCGCGGGGCGCGTTAGCATGGCGCTTCCCCCACACGGAGCGTCGCATGTCCTTCACCGATCCCGATGCCGTCACCCGTTATGCAGAGGGCCCCGTCCGCCAGGTGCCGGGTTTCCACGGCCTGCAGCAGATGACGCGCGTGCTGCTGACAGAATCGGTACCGGAGGACGGCCATGTGCTGGTGCTCGGTGCAGGTGGCGGCCTGGAACTGAAGGCGTTCGCCGACGCGCAGCCCGGCTGGCGCTTCACCGGCGTCGATCCGTCGGCCGAGATGCTGAAGCTGGCCACCACCACCCTCGGGCCACTGGCGTCGCGCGCGGCGCTCATCGAAGGCTACATCGACGATGCACCGCAGGGTCCTTTCGACGGCGCCACCTGCCTGCTGACCCTGCACTTCCTGACAGCGGAACAGCGGCTGCACACGCTGGCCGAAGTGCGCCGCCGCCTCAAGCCCGGCGCGCCGTTCGTCGTCGCCCACCACAGCGTTGACGATGCGGCGGACAAGCGCCAGCGCTGGCTCTCCCGCTACGCCGCCTTCGCGGTCGCCTCCGGCATTCCGGCGGCGAACATGGTCAACGCCGCCGCCGCGATCAACGCGCGCCTGCCGCTGCTGTCGCCCGCACAGGACGAGGCGCTGCTGAGCGAGGCGGGCTTTGTCGATATCGAGCTGTTCTATGCCGGGTTCACGTTCCGCGGCTGGGTGGCACGCACGCCTGACTGAGTCGCCAGCCGTGTCGCAGCGCATGCAAGCCGTGGCCGGCCGGCGCAAGGACCGGCCGGTGTGTTCCTGCCGCGCGAACGTGGCTTCGCAGACGGCCCACAGGATTCAGTGACCCGCGCTGAACCCGGCCTTCCCGTCCCGGTGCGTGCCCAACTGGTCCACCAGCGATTCACTGGCCCGGTTGAGGCCGACCACCTCCACCTCCGCCCCATGCTTGCGCATCTTCAACACCACGCGATCCAGCGCCGCGACTGCACTGGTGTCCCAGAAGTGGGCCCCGGTCAGGTCGATGACCACCTTCTTCGGCGCATGCAGGTAGTCGAAGCTGTTCGCGAACTGGACCGCGGAGGCGAAGAATACCTGGCCCCTCACTCTGTAGACACGGACGTTGTCGGCCGCGTCTTCATCGTCCACCGTCAGCATCGCACTCACCCGGCGGGTGAACGACAGCGCGGTCAACAGCACGCCCGTGAGCACGCCCTTGGCCAGATCGTGGGTGGCGACGGTGACGACGACCGTACCGATCATGATCAGGTTCGCGGTCCGGGGATGGGTCTTCAGTTCGGCGAAACTCTTCCAGTGGAAGGTGCCGATGCTGACCATGATCATCACCGCGACCAGTGCCGCCATCGGAATCCTCGATACCCACTCCGACGCATAGACCACCAGCAGCAGCAACACGATGCCCGCAATGAAGCACGACAGCCTTCCGCGGCCGCCGGAAGACACGTTGATCACGGACTGGCCGATCATCGCGCACCCCGCCATGCCGCCGAAGAACCCGGTGACGATGTTGGCCGCGCCCTGGCCCGCGCACTCGCGGCGCCGGTCGGTCGGCGTATCCGTCATGTCCTCCACGATCTGCGCCGTCATGAGCGATTCCAGCAGGCCGACGACCGCCAGCGTCGCGGACACCGGCAGCAGGATCTTCAGTGTATCGAGCGTCCACGGAATGTCCGGGAACAGGAACACCGGCAGGCTGTCCGGCAGTTCGCCCATGTCGCCGACGGTGCGGATGTCCAGGCCAAGCCAGATGCAGACAACGGTCAGCACCACGATCGCGACCAGCGGCGAAGGCACCACCTTCGTCACGCGGGGCAGCAGGTAGATGATGGCCAGCGCGGCCGCGCACACCGCGTACACCGTCCACGGCATGCCGGTCAGTTCCGGCAACTGCGCCAGGAAGATCAGGATGGCCAGCGCATTGACGAAGCCCACCACCACCGACCGCGATACGAAGCGCATCAGCGAATTGAGGCGCAACGCCGCCGCCACGATCTGCAGCAGTCCCGCCAGGATGGTCGCGGCAAACAGGTACTGCAGCCCATGGTCCCTGACCAGGTCCACCATCAGCAGCGCCATGGCACCGGTGGCGGCCGAGATCATGCCCGGCCGCCCGCCGGCGATGGCCGTGATCACCGCGATGCAGAACGATGCGTACAGCCCGATCTTCGGATCCACACCGGCGATGATGGAGAACGCGATGGCCTCGGGAATGAGGGCCAGTGCGACGAGGACACCGGAAAGAATGTCGCCACGGACATTGCCGAACCACTGCTCGCGCAGCGGATAGTTGACAGACATGGGGTGACTCCTGCGCGCCGCCGAGGGCGCGTTGCATGGTGGCGTAAAAGACAAGAACCCTTCGGCCGCCGGAGGATCGGCAGCTTCATGCATCAGGGAAGGGTCAGGGCGGCGTCATCGAGATATCAGGGCCTGCGCAGTGCGCGCATTCTATGGCAGTGCAGCAACCCGCTCAACACGCGACGAGCGGTTCCGCCTCGCGCCAGGTCCATTCCACGCCACATGCTCGCGCCGATGCCGGCTGGCAACGTGGGTGCATGGTTGGGGTTCGCGCGCTCCCCCCAACACACGGCCGGTGCGCGTCTGCAGGAGCGGATCAGGTCGGCGCGAATCCGCGCGTGGCCTTCTTCTCGCTCTTCTCGGCGCGCTTTTCCTTCATCGTCTTCGCCGGCTTTTTCTTCTGCTCTTTCTTCTTGTCCAGGCCCTTGGCCATCACGTGCACTCCCATGGTCGTTGCGACCGCTGGGAGCATGACACATCCGGCGGCCCGGAACGGTAACGGACAGTGCGGACCCGACCTGTGCACCGTGCTCAGCGCGAGGCCGCCAGCGCCACCGCATCCGCACCGGCCGGGAAATGCAGCTGCCCGGTGGTGTCGTTCACGGCGCGCCACACGCCGTCGGCGACGTCGGCCTCGGTGGTCACCGCCGCGATGTCGCCCAGTCCGGCGAACACGCTGTGGGCGAAGGGTTCGTACGCCTCGGGGATCAGGCCCTGCATGCGCTGCTGGCCATTCGCGGTGAACCGGGTGGAAGGGCCGTAGCCGGGCTGCACCAGTTTGACCCGCACGTCGAAGGCCTTGAGTTCGTGCTCCAGCGATGCGGTGAAGCCTTCGACTGCAGTCTTGCTGGCGGTGTACGCGGCCACCAGCGGAAACGGCGCCAGCGTCGCGCTGGAGGTGACGTTCACGATGACGCCTGCCCTGCGTTGGCGGAACTGCGGGATGACGGCCTGGCACATGGCCATCAGGCCGAAGGTGTTGGTCTCGAACACCTCGCGCACAGTGGCCATGGGCGTGGCCTCGAACGCACCGAACAGACCGATGCCGGCGTTGTTGACCAGCACGTCGATGGGGCCGGCGGCGTCCACGGCGTTGGCGATGCTTTCGGGGCGGGTGACATCCAGCGCGAGCAGGCGCAGGCGGGGCGACGGCGGCAGCAGGTCTTCGCGCGGATGCCGCTGGGTGGCGATGACGTTCCATCCCTGCGCGAGGAAGTGGCGGGCGGTTTCCAGGCCGTAGCCGGACGAGCAGCCGGTGATCAGGACAGTCTTCATTTCGTTCTCCGGGGTGAGTTGACTCGGCGGGAACGATAGGCCAGCCTTCCCGGATGATCGATAACGCATCGTCCTGTTTGTTTTAGCCGGAGTCCGGAATGGGGGATCCGCTGTCCGATGTCGTCCAGCTGCTGCACCCGCAGGCGGTGTTCGCCAACGTCATCAGCGGCAAGGGCAACTGGGCCGTGCGGTATGCCGACTATGGCCAGCCCGGCTTCTGCATCGTGCTGGAAGGCAGCGCGCGGCTGGCCGTGGAGGGGCACGCCCCCATCACCATCAGCGCGGGCGACTTCGTGCTGCTGCCCACCACGCCGGCCTTCACGCTTTCAGGCTTCTTGCCCGCGCCACCGGTGTTCATCGATCCCGGCATCGTGCCCGGAGGACAGGGCGAACTGCGTCATGGCGATCCGGACGGACCGCCGGACATGCGCTCGCTGGGTGGCGCATTCCTGTTCGACACGAAGGACGCCGCGCTGCTGGTATCGCTGCTGCACACGGTCGTGCATGTGCAGGGCTCGCAGCGGCTCATGCACCTGGTGCAGATGGTCGGCGAGGAGTACGCACAGCAGCAGCCGGGCAATGCGTACATGCTGTCCCGGCTGGTCGAGATGCTGCTGGTGGAAGCCATGCGCTCGACAACCGCAGGAAACGCACCTCCCGGCCTGCTGCGCGGACTGGGCGATGCGCGGCTGGCGATGGCGCTCAAGCAGATCCACGCGCGCATCGCGCACCCGTGGACCGTGGGCGAACTGGCAAACATCGCCGCGCTCTCCCGCTCGACGTTCTTCGAGCGGTTCACCCGCACCGTCGGCGTGCCACCGATGGAGTACGTGCTGGCCTGGCGCATGGAAGTCGCGAAGGAACTGCTCAGGCGCGACGGCCTGACGGTCACCGACGTGGCCGAGCGCGTCGGCTACGGCTCCACCAGCACGTTCAGCGTGGCCTTCAGCCGGCATGTGGGCGAAGCGCCCAGCCGGTATGCAGGGCGGCCGTGAAGCGTCCCGGCATCGGGAATTACCGACGCCCCCAAGCGCACCGCCGCGACACCCTTACCGATCCGTGCGTCGCGCTTCCCAGAATGCTGCATCGTCGCCCGCTTCCTGTTGCAGCCATCCGTAGAACGCGGTGATCTCGGCGCGCGGGCGCGCATCGTCCCGTCGCACGATCCAGAAGGCGTACGCATTGGGCACGCTGTGGTCGAAGGGCGGGAGCAGGCGACCATGGAGCACGTCCTCCTTCACCAGCGGCGCGATGCCCAGCGCAACGCCGTGCCCGGCGATGGCCGCTTCCTGCGCCAGGTAGATGCTGGCGAAGACCGGGCCGCGACTAGCATCGACACCCTCGACACCGGCGGCTTCCAGCCAGTCGGCCCATTGGGGTACGCCGGGCCGGCCCAGCGCGCTTTCGTCGTGCAGCAGCGTCTGCTGTCGCAGGTCCTCCAACCGCGACAGCGCCAACGATGGCGCACAGACGGGAAATGCCGGCGCTTCCATCAGGCGTTCCGCATGCAGGCCCGCATACCCGCCGGGACCATAGCGGATGGCGACATCGACACCGCGCGCGAAGTCGGCAGGCGCGTTGCCGGTTTCGATACGCACGCGGATATCGGGGAACGCGCGATGGAAGCGGTGGAGCCGCGGTGCCAGCCATTTGGCGGCGAAGGACTCCAGCGTGCTCACGCGCAGGTCCGCGGATGCGTGCGACGTCACGCGGTGCAGCGCCTGATCCAGTTGCCCGAAGATGTCGCCCAGCGCAGCCGCCAGCGCCTTGCCTTCCACAGTGAGTTCCACCGAGCGATTGCTGCGATGGAACAGCGTGACGCCCAGATACGTCTCGAGATGCTTGACCTGATGGCTGACCGCCGCCGGCGTGACGAACAACTGTTGCGCGGCCACGTTGAAACTCAGGTTCCGTGCCGCCGCCTCGAACGTGCGGAGTGCATTGAGTGGCGCAGGATGACGGGGCTTCACGAGCACCTGGGCGTAGCGGGGCCGGCCGGCATCGTATCGCGTTACTTTTTCTGAAGCGAACGGCAAAACAACTCGTTTGTCGCCCGTGAGGGCCTTGGCCACCATGTGGCCACCCACGGCAAGGTGATCCTCGTGAAGTTCGAAGAAGTGAATACCGACGTACTGATGTTCGTCGGCGACGACGTGCAATCCGTCGCCACGGCATTCATCGATGGCGATGATGTGCTGCTGGTCGACTCGCTGGGCAGCGCGCGGGACGCGGGCCGCCTGCGCGATGTGCTCTGCGGGGAGTTGGGCAAGACGGTGCGCCTGGTCGCCGCCACCCATTTCATGAGCGACCACATCGCCGGCATGTCACTGTTTCCCGACGCGCTGACGATGGCCCACCGTCACCATCGCCACGCCTACCTCTCGCAGAACCGCCGCATGGACGCGCTCTACCGGGAGCCGGACATCGTGTTCGACAACATGGCCATCCGCTGGGGCGCGCATGCGCTGCGCTTCCTCCACAACCCGGGCAAGACGATGGACCACCTGAGCGTGGACGTGCCCACGGCGGACCTGGTCTGCGCGGGCGACAACATCGTCGGCAACATCGTCTACCTGTCGAAGGCCGATCCTGCCCTGCTCCGCGCCGCCATCGGGCGGATGCTCCAATTCGGCCGCGGCACGGTGATCGGCGGACATATCGGCAGGTTCGATGCGAAGGTGCTCGACAATGCCCTGCACTATCTCGACCGGCTGCGGGATGCCGTGGTCCGCTGTCGCACGCAGGTATCGGAGGTGGACGCCGACGACCGCATCGCGACGCTCCGCATCGAGGATTGCCTTGCACCGGGTGTGGTGCCCACGGCGTTCGAACGCGAGTGGCATGGACACAATCTCGGCGTCATCACGTCGCAGGCGATCTTCGCGCTGGATGCCTCCCTCGCGTCCCGGGAGATGCATGCATGAACGGTGATCCGCACATGGAAGGCCGCAGGCGATTCCTCGCGGGTTGCGTGGGCGCATCCGCCGCGGCGCTGCTGTCTTCGGGCAGCCTGCTGGCGTCGGGCCCCGCGCCCGTGCTCCGCGTCCAGCGCCTGGCGTGGGCCGGCATCCGCCTGCAGTTGCCGCAGGCGACCCTGTTCATCGATCCGCTGGTCAACCCGGACGCGTGGGGAACCGCACTCGGCGACCGGCTGGTGCCGGTGGATGACGGCGTGGGCGAGACCAGCGTGCTGATCACGCATACACATTCCGACCATTTCGATGCGCACGCCGTGGCGGATGCGCTCGGCCGCGGCGGCATGCTCGCCTATCCGGCAGGGACACAGCCGTTGCCGATGCCGGCCGGCGCACGCGCGCGACCAAGCGCGCTGTGGGAACCCCAACTGCTGGGCGACTTCACCGCCACGCCGGTACCGGCATCGGACGGATATGGCGACACCCAGGTGTCGTGGGTGGTCGCTGCCGGCGGACGCCGCATCTTCCATGGGGGCGACACGCTATGGCATGGCCACTGGTGGCGCATCGGCCGCCAGTTCGGGCCATTCGATGCGGTCTTCCTTCCGATCAACGGCGCGCGATTCGGCTGGCGACAACCGGTCAGCGGCCAGCCGGGCGTGCTGACACCCGAGCAGGCGGTCGCCGCCGCCACCATCCTGGGCGCGCGCACGCTGGTGCCCATCCACTACGGCGTCACCGGCATGAAGGAATACGTGGAAGCGGACGACGCCCTCGATCGGCTGCGGGCAGCGGCGCGCGACAGATCGGTGGACGTTCAACCGGTGGCCCCTGGCGACTGGGTGGCGTGGCGTCCCTGACCCGCCGCATGCGGCGTTGACTCGCTGGAAGCCTGACCGCTGTCATCGAAGGCGCATTCGGCCGATGGGCCGGGTCATGGCGGTCCGGCTTGCGGCAGGGGCTGCGCGTGCCGACCGACGACTGGCTCATCGTGCGCATGCCGCTCGCTGCGGTCCGGCACGACATCCGACGCCTGGGACACACGTCGCGCATGCGCGCGGCCCAGCCATAGCGCCAACGCGGCCCAGAACAACGCCAGCGGAACCACCACGCTGACCAGGCCACCGATCGCCAGGCCGATCCGGCCCAGCACGCCTTCCGCCTGCGCACCGACCACGTCGCCGGCGCGGTACACGAAGGTGTCGATGAACGCCTTCGCCTTGTACTTGTCCTCGCGATCGACCACGGTGAACAGCACCTCGCGCACCGGGCGCGTGATGCCGCGCTGCACCGCGCGATTGGCAGCCTCCAGCAGCACCAGCACGACGAACGACCCGTAGATCGCCAGGCCGATGAATCCCAGCGCCGTCGCCAGCGGCAGGATCGCCAGCGCAACGCCCAGGCCGAAGCGCCTGATGAAGCGCCCGGTCAGGGTGAGCTGGAGTACCAGCACCGCGATCTGCGTCCACATGTCGATGCTGCCCAGCAGTGCGGCACGTGCGTCCGTACCTTCGGCGACGTCGGCGACCATCTGCATGCGCGTGAAGTACACCAGCGTCGCCATCACCGCCATCAGCAGCACATAGCCGGCGATCCCGCTCAGGAAGGGGGACCGGATCACCGAACGGACACCGGCCCATATGCTGCCGCCGATGCGTTCGGCTTCGTCCGGAAACGCAGGTGCATGTACGCCATTCGTTCCGGTGCGGTCCGGCGCGACCCTCACCAGCAGCCATGCGGTCAGCAGGCCGAGGGACAGGAATCCCGCCGAGACCAGCAGAAGGCTGGCGGTTCCCAACGGTTCGGCCAGTTGCGAGGTCAGCCAGGGCCCGACGATCGCGCCCAGCGTTCCGCCGATGGAGATCAGCGCGAAGAAGCGTCCGCCCTGGTCGCTGGTGAAGCGGTCGGACATCAACGCCCAGAACACCATGGTGGCGAACAGGTTGAATACGCTGAACCACACGTAGAACACCTGGCCGCTGCGCTGCCCCACCGCCTCCGGCGCGAACATCAACAGCGCCCAGAAGCCCACCAGACCCAGGATGAAGAAGCCATAGGTCGCCGCGATGAAGTGCAACCGCCGCAACCGACTGACCAGCCAACCAAACGCGGGATTGACGGCCAACGTCACCAGCGCGGTGCCGATGAACAGCCAACGGATGCTCTCGATGCCGCGTTCCATGCCCAACGCATCACGCGCGGGCCGCAGCAGCATCAGTGCGGTGAGGACGAGGAAGAAAAAGCACGCCGCGATCAGGACGGGAACGGCTTCCCCGCGGCGCAGGTTGAACATGGCCTGCCACCTGCTAGGGGGCGGGTTCGGGCCCGCGGTGCGCGCGTCGGAGCTGCTCATGGATTGTCCTGGAAGCGGCGTGCTCATGTCAGCGGAAACGCGCGCCCGTCAGCGCTTCCGATACGTCCCAGAGACGCGCTGCAGCCGTGGCGTCCTGTGCCACCGCAGGCACCGTGGCCAGGCCGAGCGGGCCGCGCATTTCGTTCATGCCTGTCGGCCCGTAGTAGGCACCGGCCACGGCCTCGGGCGCCGTCGCGGCAAACAGCGTGGGGATCGCGCCCTGCGCCGCCGACTGCATCTGGTCTTTCCCGGCCGCCCACCGACGCCCCTGCTCGCTGTCCAGCCCCGGACCGCGTGCGACCAGTTCGGTCACCGCGATACCCGGATGCGCGGCCATGCTCGTGATTCCCCAGCCCGCCGCGTCGCTGCGCCGCTGCAGCTCGAAAGCGAACATCAGGCAGGCAATCTTCGACTGCGCATAGGCCGCATACGCGTCATAGGCCTTGTCGGACTGGAGGTTGTCGAAATCGAGACCACCACGATGGACGGCGATGCTGGACAGCGTGACCACGCGAGGAGACGCACTCTTCCGCAACAGCGGCATCAGTTCCGCGGTCAGCGCGAAGTGTCCGAGATAGTTGGTGGCGAGCTGCATCTCGAAGCCATCGGCGGACACGCCACGCTGCGGAAGCGCCATGACCGCTGCGTTGTTGATCAGGCCATCCAGGCGCGGCAGCGCCGTACCGAGACGCCGGCCCAAGGCGCGCACCGAGTCCAGGTTCGCAAGGTCGACCACTTCGAACTGGAGCCTGGCATCCGGCGTGTCCTTCCTGATCCTGTCCATCGCCTCGCGCCCACGCTCGGCGTTGCGCGCGGCGATCACCACGTGCGCGCCCGAAGCGGCCAGCGCCTTGGCATCTTCAAATCCCATGCCGCTGGTTCCGCCCGTCACCAGGAAGAAGCGGCCCGCCTGCGAAGGCATGTCCGCCAGGCTCCAGTCGGGCTTCGGCGCCGTTTGCGCCAGGGCAGCACTCGAACCGGCCATGGCGCCCAGCATCAGTGCCATCGCCGCGACGCGGCGTCGCCAGTGGGCTCGCGTGGGCTGGGTGCGTTCAATGGAGAGATCATTTCTCATCTTTTTTCACTCGCGTAGTGATGGGGGAAGGATTGCTACGGGATGTTTGTTGCTTGTCGGGCAGACGATCGGCCAACGAACGTCGAGCCAGTGCGTCGATGACCGGCACCACCGCTTGCAGCGCGCCGCGACGCATCGCGCATGGCATCGGAACCGCGATGCGGGAAACGGCAGCAGTGGGAACAGCCAGGAGGTTGCTGCGGGATCAGGCCGAAGACTTCCGCTTGCTCGTCGGCCTGACGCAAGCATCGTCTTCCACGTTTAAGATTGTTTTAAGCGCATGAGCGATCGGATGACGACGATCCTTGAACATGCGCAGCCGCGACATGGCACATGGACAAAGTCCCATGCCGCGGAAACACCACCATGCAGCGCGTACGGCATGGCAACACAAATCCGCGAGCAGACTAGACAGCGAACAGCGAGGATGCGGGTTGCGGCCTTCTGTCGGTCACGAACACCGTGTCGGTGAGCCTTTCCGATTCGCTCCACAGTCTTTCGGCGGCCTCCAGGTCCTTCGCCTGCATCGGCACGCTGGCCGGGCGCGGGAATCCACGCGTCTCGCCCATCCGGTCGGGACCGTAGTAAGCGCCGCCCTCCGCCTCGGGCGCGGTGCCGGCAAACAACGACGGCAACGCGCCCTGTTCGGCAGGCTGGAAAAGAAACCACAGATAGCGGCGCGCCATGCCCGGCATACTCCCTGCGCCCACGCCATTGATCAGCAGATCGGTACGGGAAATACCCGGATGCGCCGCGATGCTCTGGATGCCCCAACCTGCCGCCACGCTCCGCCGCTGCAGTTCGAACGCGAACATCAGGCACGCCAGTTTCGACTGGCCGTAGGCCACCATCGGCTTGTAGTCGCGCTCCGACTGCAGGTCATGGAAATCCAGCGCGCCACTCCTGGCCGCCACGCTCGAAAGACTCACCACACGCGGACGGTTGCCCTTGCACAGCAGCGGCAGCAGGTGACCCGTCAGGGCGAAATGCCCCAGATGGTTGGTACCGAACTGCAGCTCGAAACCGTTGGATGTTTGCAGCCGGCGCGGGGGTGCCATCACCGCCGCGTTGTTGACCAGCAGATCCAGGCCGCCATGCGAACGGCGCAAGGTATCCGCAAAGGTTTCGATGGATTCCAGGCTGGCAAGATCCACCGCCGCGAAACGCACGTTGGCCACCGGGACTTCGCGGCGGATCTGCGCGATCGCGACGGCGCCTTTCGCTGCATTGCGACCCGCGACAATGACATTGGCGCCTGCCCGCGCCAGCGCCAATGCGGTCTGGAACCCTATGCCACCGGTCCCGGTGACGACCGCGGTGCGGCCTGTCTGGGGCGGAATGTCGGACGCTGTCCAATTCGCCATGATGATTGCCTCTTCTGGTGATGCGGCGGGGTGGTCAACGCGATGACGCTGTCGCGCTGGATGACGCGGCGTCCGCACGACGCAGACCGCGCTCCGCGGATGACGGACACGTTCCTGCAGGCGCGTGCGTGGCGGCCTTCCTCCCATCCAACGCCTGCGTGGTGTCCGACGGAGGATGCCGACAGCGGCAAAGAACGCCGTGCGGAAATCGTCAGGCGGGAACTGCCGTTTCATCGGCATCCCGGACACGCTGACTTCCACATTGCCCACCAAGTTAGGCAGCAATATTTAAGAGGACTTTAAGGCGGGCACGCAGTCACTGGTGTGCCGGCTCGCGGAGCGGCGCCAGATGGCGGCAGATCAGGATGGGCAATGTCGCGCGCGTTACCGAGGGCGGATAGCCCTCGGCACGCCTTTCATCGGAAACCCCGGTCCGGTCGACCGCCTGTGCACGAAAACCCCGCAGTTCGATGCACCCTTGTCGGCCTACTTCGGCGATGGCGCCGAAGGCTACACGCAGTTCACCTTGCCCGAGGCGAACGCGGCCTGACGGCGGCGGCGCGCTTCCACCTTCTTCCCCCCGTTCCCGCATCCAGGAGTCCACCATGTCCCTCCACGACCTGCTTCCCGGCAAGCTCGGCTTCGGCACTGCCCCGCTCGGCAACATGTTCCGCGACATCCCAGAGGGGGAAGCGCGCGCGACGGTCGACGCCGCGTGGAACGACGGCATCCGCTACTTCGACAACGCGCCCTTCTACGGCGCCGGCCTGGCGGAAATCCGCATGGGCGAAGCGCTGGCCGACAAGCCGCGCGATGCCTACGTCATCAGCACCAAGGTCGGGCGACTGGTGCTGGACGAAATCGAGGATGTCAGTGCGCGCGACCTCGGCGAGAAGGGCGACGTGTTCAAGTACGGCCGTCCGAACCGGATCGTCAACGACTATTCCTACGACGCCACGCTGCGCTCGATCGACGACAGCCTCACGCGCCTGAAGACCGACCGCATCGAGATCGCCTGGGTGCACGACATCGCGCAGGACTTCTATGGCGACGAATGGCTTTCGATGTTCGAAAGCGCGCGCACCGGCGCCTTCAAGGCACTGGACCGCCTGCGCGACGAAGGCGTTATCAAGGCGTGGGGGCTGGGCGTGAACCGCGTGGAGCCGATCGAGCTGCTGCTGGATCTGGAAGGCCCGCGTCCGGATGGTTTCCTGCTGGCGGGCCGTTACACCCTGCTGGACCACAGCCGCGCCCTGCAACGCGTGATGCCCAAGGTCGCCGAACGAGGCCTGGGCATCGTGGTCGGCGGACCTTACAGCTCGGGCGCGCTGGTCGGAGGCCCCAACTTCGAGTACGCACCGGCCACGCCGCAGATCCTCGACAAGGTGGCACGCATCAAGGCGCTGGCGGACCGTCATGGCATCAGCATGAAAGCCGCCGGTCTGCAGTTCGTGCTGGCGAATCCCGCGGTCGCCGCGGTCATCCCCGGCGCCAGCAGGCCGGAACGCATCGCCGAGGACCGTGCTGCCCTGCACGAGACGGTGCCCGTCGACTTCTGGCGCGACCTGCGCAGCGCCGGGCTGGTCGCGCCCGACGCGCCGCTGCCCGGCATCGGGTAACGGTGCACCGCGGGAGCCCGGATTCAGCCGGCCAATTGAGTCCGCACGGCAAGCCCGGGATCCTCGTCGGCAGGGCTTGGAAAGCGACACGTCGCCGGAAATGACGTGCGCGCAAGCCGCCAGCGCGCGACGACGACGCGTGGAGGCTTGCATGCGAGGCGCAGACGCTTGCCGCTGCAAGCCTCGAACGCTCGCCCGCGAAGCTCGAAGCGGGGAGCGCGGGTTTCCGCGACCTGCAACCGGACCTCCGCACCTTGCGGTCAGGTGTTCGAGGCTTGCTTCCCCGACGCTTCCGGACTCGCGCGCAAGTCTCTGCACCCCGCGCGCAGGGCTACGGCATGTCAGCGTCGGGAATCGGAAGGGCGCCGGCGAGGGTCCGCGGCTTGCGGCTGGGAGCTGACGCACCCGCGGGGGGGGGCTGGCCAGCGCGCTGGCGATGCTCCCGGCGTCGCCTGCAGCCCTCTTGCGGTGGTCACGAGGCGCCCGATCCCGGCTTCGCCACGGAGATCGGCGCCCCCTGGTTCATCAGGCAGGTCATGCGGCTGCTGAGCCGGCGCATCAGGAAGCAAGCGGGGCGCCAAGGTGTGAGCTATTCATTCCTCTTCATGAAGGCCAGCGGCGATCAGTTGCGCGCACTCGGCTCCCTGATCGACGCCGGAGCCATCCGGCCCGTCATCGACCGGACATTCCCATTCGCATCGACGAACGAGGCGATGGCATACGTCGACAAAGGGCGAACGAAGGGCAAGGTCGTTATCCGGATGGCATAGCGTTGCCGCGTGGAAACCGTCGTTCCCGCTCCGGGCGTGCAGCTGCCATGTCAGCCGCTGCTCTGTCCCTCACGCCAGAGGCAACACGCCGACGGGCCTCTACCGGCGGGCGGACCGTGCACGTTTTCCGTCGCTGCGTTGCGCAGCCGCACGACTTTGCGCGAACTCCGGGAACGTCTCTTCGATCGAGTCCTTGTCCGGGAGGATGTAGAACACCCCGCCCTTCTCGAACGTCGGCTGCATGATCCGCTCGTAGAACTCGGGCGATACATTGATGCAGCCGTGCGTGATGCGATTGTCATCGGGCGTGGGCGATGCGAGGCGTTCTTCACGCTTCTCGGCCGGGACGCCGGTGGCGGTCGGGTGGATGGATACCGCGGAATCGTAGTCCACCCACAGCACGCGTCCCGCGTCGATGGACGGACCGAAACCACCCACGAAGCGACCGGCAGGCGTCGTGCGATCACGGCCTGGAATCTCGCGAAGCGCGAGACCGGCGATGCCTGGGGCCGTGTGGTCGCCGACCGCCGAGCCGAACAGTCCAGGCGCCGCACCGCGAGGCCGCCCATCACCGCCGAACACCAGGATCTGCGCGGATGCCTTGTCGATGATCGCGAAGGGATAGCCCTGGCTGTCCTTGGTGGCGACGATCCAGCCAGCAAGCTCGATCACCGTCCCGGAGACGTCCTGGCCTTCCGGAAGCTGGTCGGCGACGGCGGTCGCTTGCTGGGTGTCAGGCTCGGTCTTGGGCGCAGCGGAGCTCGCGAACGCCAACGTCAGCAGCAGCGCGCCAGAACAGGCACGGATTGCAGGGTGCAGGCAGGTACGAATGGCGCAGTTCCTCAAAACAAAACGGTATCAAGCGGAAGCCCGGCGGCCAGCAGCGGCCACCGGGTTCCAGGTCTCACGATTCGTCACGAACCGTGCAAGCGCGATCAGCCGCGCGGCACGCGGCGCGGCGCCGCTTCGAGCTGCCGCACGCGGCCTTCGATCTGGTCCAGGCGCTGGTTGGCCTGCTGCGCGGACTGATTCGCGGCGTCGGCGCTCTGGGCCGCGCCCTGCACCTTCGTGTCGAGCTGATCGAGGCGCGAGTTGATCCCTGCGAACTCGTCATCGTAGGTGGCGCAACCCGCCAGACCCATGGCGGCGACGATCGCCACGCCGAGCACACGCGCCATCGCAAAGTGTTGCTTGGTATTCGTAAACATTCCAACCTCCTTCGTCTTGGGCCTCGAAATATATCTGTCTTTTAGCCTGAGCCATCACGCGTCTTCAGCCTACGTTGGAGTACGTGGATGCGTTGTGAAGATGGCAACTCGCGCACGTTGCCACTTGAACCCATCGATCTCCAGGAGAATTCGCGGCATTTGAACGACGTTGCGGACTTGTCCGCAGTCGGCGCCCTGCGCCGAGGCGAACAATCGACCTCGATGAACGAGTTGTTCTTGCGCGGAGCAACCTTCGAGCCTTCTTCGACGGATCAACGAGGAGAGCAATATGTCCCTTCACGTCGGCATGGTCTCTACCGCATCACCACGGCCCCGTGCGCAATCACGGATTCCTGCCAGCAGTGAACATACGAGACACCCGCAACCCGAGATGGCACGCCTCGGGTTGCTGCATGTGCATTCGGAGGCCCATCAATGCATCCCGACCTGGCATGCCATATGAATATGCGCTCCACCTTCCTTGGTGCGAAAGCAAGAAACGGATATCGGCCGGCGACACAGGCCGATAGATTCTCCCGACACAACGAGACGGGAGTTGCAGATGGATGTACTGGCAGAGAAGGTGGCCATCGTCACGGGAGCCAGTTCCGGCATCGGACGCGCGACGGCCAGGCTGTTCGCAAGAGAAGGCGCATGCGTCGTAGTGAGTGGGCGTCGTCACGCCGAACTCGACACGCTCGTCAGCGAAATCGAAGCGGCGGGCGGGCATGCAATCGCGGTTGCGGGCGACATCAAGCGCGAAGAAGTTGCAAAAGCCCTGGTCGACACAGCCATCGACCGCTTCGGAGGCCTTGACGTAGCGTTCAACAATGCAGGGGTGCTGGGAGAGACCAAGCCCATCACGGAGATGTCGCTCGACGAATGGCACGAGACGCTCGACGCCAATCTTTCCAGCGCGTTCCTGGGCGCCAAGTATCAGGTGCCGGCCATGCTGGCGCGCGGCGGCGGCTCGCTCATATTCACGTCTTCCTTCGTCGGCTACACGGCCGGCCTTCCCGGCATGGCGGCGTATGCCGCCAGCAAGGCGGGCCAGATCGGCCTGGTCAAGGCCTTGGCGGCCGAATACGGCGCGAGCGGGATCCGGGTGAACGCCGTACTCCCCGGAGGCACCGACACGCCCGCCAGCATCACCAACGCGCCGGACGCCACGCCGGAGGTGCAGGCCTTCGTTGAGCGTATCCACGCGTTGAAGCGCATGGCCTCGCCAGAAGAGATCGCACGCTCCGTCCTGCACCTCGCATCGGATGCGTCGAGTTTCATCACGGGGACTGCCTTTCTCGTCGACGGCGGCGTGTCCATCACTCGCACCTGACCTGGAATGATGTGTACTTCGGGTCGGGAGCGGACGTCAGCCGGGCCATCCCGAATGGATGACCCGTTCAATCCGAGTGTGGACTACTAATACTTGGCAACGAGTGGACGGGCTAGAGCCGGGCGGCGTTGGCGCGGGCGCGGATGTCGGCGAAGGTGTCGTCGTGGACGATCCTGCCGTCTTCCCAAATCGTCACCATCGCATCATCGAAGCCCAGCGGCTTCTCGACCTCGGCTAGTGACTCGGCCTCGACCGATACCGGGACTGTACGGAAGTTGCCGTACTCGCGGTGCTGGAGCAGGGTCATGCGCCCCCGCTTGCTCTGCTTGCCCTTGTCGGTCACCGGATCCTTGTAAACATCGATCCACTCGCCGTTGACGCGGGCGGCCGAGCATTTGAGTGCGAACTTCTGGGTATCGCGATCCAGCCGCTGCAACAGTGCACCACCCATACCGAAGGCCACGTTGTCTGTGGCATAGCCGGCGCTGGTAATGCGCTCTAGGATGGCGCGGATGCTGGTCGGGTTGATGCCATCGCCCTGGATCACCCGGACGTGGTTGAGCACTTTGTAACCCTTGCCATTGATGCTGTGGCCAAAACTCTCGTCCAACAGCTCCAGGCATTGGTGCACCACCGCCACCGGATCGCCCGAGTCCGGCCGAATGACGACCGTGGCGCCGGAGTCGATGACTTCCTGCCGGAGCGTCTTGCCCCAGTGTTCCTTGATGGCGTGATAGATATCGTAGCTGTCCGACACGACCGCCACGATGGAGTCCGGCTTGGCGAACTGCATCAGCATGTTGCGATAGGCCTGCACCTCGTTCTCACGACCCCAACTGGTGATCGTGCTGTGCTCGGCGGCGGGAATGGAGTAGCCCGCCATTGGCTCGTGGTAGTAAGCCTTGACCAGTTGCAGGCCGGAGACCGTGTCGGTACCCAGGAAGTTGACCAGATGCGCCGCGCCGCCGATGGCGGCCGACTCAACGCTGGAAACGCCTCGACTACCAAAGTCGTGCAACTTGAAGGGCAACTGGCCTTCCGGATCGTCGCTGGTGCGCTCCAGGAACTGGCGGATGGTCTGCTTGGCGTGCCAGCTGATGGTCGCCACCGTCACGGGATACCAGATGCGCAGCAGCATGGTCTCCAGGTAGGACGGCGCCCAATAGGCTTGGGGATCGGTCGATTCGATGGTCATCAGCGCGTTATGCGTTGGCACTACGGTGCCCTCAGGCACGGCGCGAATTCGGATCGGCAGCAGGCCATGGTGGTGGTCGACGATGTATCGCCAGCCAGCCTCATTGAACGGCTCGCCATGGGCGGCGAACAGGTCGCGCGCCTCGTCCACGTCGGCGTGGGTGATCGGCTTGGCAAGGTATTCCTTCAGGATGGCCTGCAGACCGAAGAACACGGTGCGGTCGTAGGTGCCGCCGCGCGATTCCACGTAGAAGAAGGTAGCGTCCGTACCTGGCGGGTACTGCAGCCAGTGGCTGGCCTTGTAGCTGTCGGTGTTGAGGAGAAGATTGTTGAGGCATTGCATGACGGAAGCTCCTTCGCGTCGAGTGAAGCCGGCGGTCTATCCACCAGCGGGAGAGGTCGGGATCAGCCCCGGCCCAGGAAGAACTCCAGAATGTGCAGGTGGTCCTCGAACAACTTGGGACCCATGTCGAGCGCTTCACTGACCGGGATCCAGCGGGCCTTGTCGGCATCATCGCCACCACGCACCTCTGGCAGCTCACCGGTCGGGAAGTCAAAGTGGAAGGCGTGGGTAATTGTGCGGCCGCGCTGGCTGCGCTCGGGGTGGTCGAACACGTGCTGACCCTTCAGCGACCCCTTCAGTACTGGGACCGGGATCTTGAGGCGCGTCTCCTCCCGCAGCTCGCGCAGGCAGGAGTCCAGCAGACCCTCGTTCTGGCCGACGAAGCCACCCGGCAGCGCCCATAGACCCTTGCCTGGTTCGGCGCGGCGGCGCACCAGCAGCACGTGGCCCGAATGCACCACCACCGCATCGGTGGTGACGAAAGTGGGCGCGTAGGGAGCGTCCTTCCAGGCCGCCTTGTAGTGCTCGATGAACTGGTACTCGGCCACCAACTGGCCGTAGGACGGTGAGCTCTTGCGGAAGGCTTCCAGCATGTCGTACACCGGCGCCGGTACATTGCCGCGTAGCATCAGCAGGGCGCCGTGGAAATCGATGGTGCCCGCCTCGAACAGGTAGCGGCGCAACTCGGTGGCCGACAGGGTCTCGGTGTGCTGCACGTCCACCAGCGGCCATTGCGGGAACTCGCGCAGGTAGTAGCTCGAGGCGTCCTTGTCCATGCCGATGAGGCCCACTTTAGCCTCGGCATCACCGCCGTCGCTCCGAATCGCCTCAGCCACGGTACGCTGCACGCCAGCGATCCACTGGGCCTCGTTATAGAGGTGGTCGCGCAGCGGACGGATCAGCAGACGATCGCTTGACCCATCGAGGGCAGCCTGGATCATCACCGCACGTTCGGCCACGGTCCAAGGGTTACGGAGGCTGCGGGGGGTGTCGGCAGAGCCGACGAGGAAGATCAGTTTGCTGGCCCGGCTGAGTGCGAGGCGGGCGACGGCGGCATGGCCATTGTGGAAGGGCTCGAAACGCCCGATGAAGACCAGATAGTCGTATTCCATGAGAATCCCTCATGTCGTTGTGCGTGCCTTGGGTCTGTCCCGCGGCTGCTTAAAATCCTACGCCTGCCATAGCCGGAGTCAAGTGCCTGCCCTGTAGGAAAAGAAGGCGGATGTCCGCTTCCCGCCAGGAACAGACATCCTCGGGGGCGTTCCGTTGAACGCCATGCTCCCTAAGCGAAGCTCAGCTTCCCGTCCGTTGCCCGATCCATAGACGGTTGCCGTCGGGATCTTCGATACGGAACTCGCTCATCCCGTAGAAGGGATGGCCGATCGAAGGCACGTCCAGGCCACGCCGCCGCACATCGCGGTGGTAGGCGAAGATGTCGTCGGGGTACAGGTAGATCACCGAAGTGCGCGGTGCATCCGGCGGCTGGTTGATCGATTCGTCCACCATCAGCCGGCACTCGTCCAGCACCAGCATCGCCCAACGCCATTCGTCGTTGCGCTTTTCCACGGCAAAACCCAGCTTTGCGTAGAACTCCACGCTCGTCGGCATGTGGCGGACGGGCAGCATCGGGATCACGCGCTGCATCTTCATCCTCTTCTCCTTGGCCAGTCGTCGGCGGAAACGCCGGTCTGTAGTGCGCGCGTGGCCGCTGCCGTGGACAGCTGCAACGCGACGGCGAGTTCCTGCGCACTGCACTTGGCGTCGCCCAGCAACCACGCCACCACGGGCGAGAACAGACCATCGGCGAGCCCATGTGCGGCAAGGCGCACGGGAATGCGCAGGCGGCTGCGCTGCGCCTGGGACAGCGTGTTCTCCACGTGCATGACCAGCGTGGAACGGACAACACGTAGCGCAGCGCCCTGGAAGAGACTGCGCGCGAGCGCGCGGTTCTGCCAGAAATGTTCGAGCATCGCGCACACCTTGTTGACGTCCGCCTGCTCGCCCACCAGATTGGCCAGTGTCTGGAAAGGCCCCTCCAGGCTGGCGGCAAGCAACTCGTCCTTGTTGCGGAAGTGTTCGTAGAACGTCGAGCGGCTGACGCCCGATCGCGCCAGCACATCGCCGACGCGGATCTCGTGGTAGCGCCGACTGAGCACCAGCGAGAAGAACGCCGCCATCAGGTCCTGGCGCGTGCGCCGCCTGCGGGGATCTTCGTTGGGTTCGAGCTGCGTCATGAGCGGGATCATCCCACGAACCCTCCCGGACATTGGGCCGC
The DNA here is from genome assembly GCF_029542205.1 of Pseudoxanthomonas sp. SE1. NCBI lineage: Bacteria > Pseudomonadati > Pseudomonadota > Gammaproteobacteria > Lysobacterales > Lysobacteraceae > Pseudoxanthomonas > Pseudoxanthomonas sp. SE1. The sequence continues at coordinate 3,024,088 of NZ_CP113783.1, forward strand.
GATTGTCCGGAAACCAGCCGTGATCGCCTCGCTAGCCTGTACGCTCCATCTTCGCAGGGGCATCGCATGACCACGACTTCCTCCCGCGCGACAGGCGCAGTGCTGTCCGGCGTGTTGCTGATCGCGAGCGGAGTGCTGGCGCCGCTCATCATGATCTTCCATCCCACCGCGCAGGGCGGCGACATGGCGTCGCGGCTCACCAGCCTGACGGAAATCTCGGCGCTCAGCCGGCACGTGCACCTTGCGATGATCATGTGCATCGTCGCCCTCTGGCTGTCGCTGGCCCACCTCGCGCGGCGATGGCAGGACAATGGCTGGGTATGGACCGCAATACGCGTCTACGCCCTGGGCGCCGCTGCCATGCTGGGCGCCGCACTGATCAGCGGCTTCCTCATCGGCGACTACCTGCAACGCGTCCTGCCGTTGATCCCACGCACTGAGGGCGCGCTGCCTTCGGTACTGCTTGCTTTCTCCGCCAATCAGGTGCTGGCGGGATTCGGCACGCTCGGCATGTCGGCGGGAATCGTGCTGTGGTCGATCGCGATGCTGCGCCAGGCCGGGCCACTGGCGACCACATGCGGCGCCTGCGGCGCGATCGCGGGCCTGCTGTGCCTGATCGGCTATGCCACTGGACTGATCTCGCTCGACGTCCCCGGCATGACGTTCGTGGTCGTCGCGCAGAGCCTGTGGTACTGCCTGCTCGGCCTGTGGGTCTTGCGAGCTTCACCGGGCGTCGCGACCGCGACATCCACCGATGACGGCCACCGCGTTTCTTGAACTCCTCTGTGGATCGGCGATAAGCGCGGGACGTTGACTGCCGCGCGCCCGCTGTTTCGAAGTGGCGATCACCAGGAAAGACAGGCGGTCACATTCGCCTCGTCCACTTGCAGCGAGAATTCCCAGCCGTTGCGCTCACACAGTCGCTGGACGATGCCCAACCCCAGGCCATGTCCGTTGGAAGAGGCGGCGGCCGGCGTGAGCCGCCCGACCTCGTCATCGCCCAACCGGTTGGTGACCAGAAGCGCGTGCTCCTTGAGGAGCACCGTGATCGGCCCCTGCCCTCCGGGCGTTTGCTCGAACGCGTTTCGAACCAGGTTGGTGACGGCGATGAGGAAGGCCTGCGGATGCCCTCGAACGACCGGTGTCGCAAGACTTTCGACCTCGACGTCGACGCGCTTGCCGTTCAGCAGGTAGCGCTGCTGGTCGACCGCCCGGCTTACCAAGGGCGCGACCGGGAACTGTTCGCCATACAGGCCGTCGTCGGCTTCGCGGGCGATGCACAGGAACATCTCGATCGTGGACTTCATCTCGAGCGTCGCGCGCCGGATCCGGTCCACCGCCTTTACGTCGTCGGCCGACAGATCGCTTTGCTCCAGCAGTTCGAGCGCGCCCGTGATCACGGTGATGGGCGTCCGCAACTCGTGGCTGGCGGAACCGGTGAAGTCCCGCTCGCGTACGACGAACGCGCTGATGCGCTCGAGCGTCTTCTCGATGGCACCGGCGAGGACGCCGACCTCGTCGCTTCCGAACCGGCTGGACTCGATGAGCTTGTGGTCTCCGGCGGAAAGATGCTCCAGGTCGATCCCCGCGACCACATCGGCGAGCTGCACCACCGGCGCGACCGCTCTCCGCATCACCAGGACGCCCAGCCCGAAACCCAGGGTGCCGAGCACGCCCACGACACCGGTGATGACGAGCAGCCACCACCAGTCCTCGGAGGATGCCGCCTCGATGCCGGCGACATCGAACACCACGAAGGCGCGCCCCCCTGCATTGTCGGCGGGGACCACCGCGACATGCAGCTCTTCGGCGACAAACTCGTACACGCCCTCGTCAGGGCCTGCCTGCGCCCATTCCCTCAGGGGTTCCGGCAAGCTCCCCGCATCGTCGTAGCCCCGAAGACTCGTCGTGAGATCGGGATAGTTCTCGGCGGCGCGTTGCAGCTGATTGACCAGCACCCGGTCTTCACTGAAGCGGATGGCCGCGTAGAACGCGAGCCCCCAGGCCACGCTGAGTCCGACCACACACAGCGCGAACGCATACTCGACACGCTTGCGCAGACTTTGTCGCAGCATTACGGGGAATCCTCTGCGATGCGATATCCGATCCGATGCACCGTATGGATCAATGGCCGGTCGAATGACCGGTCGATTGCCTGCCGCAGCTTGTACATGTGCGAGCGGAGCGCATCGCCATCGGGCCGCTCGTCGGCCCACAGCAGCGTTTCGAGCTCGTCGCGATCCACGACGGACGGGGACTCCTCCATCAAACGCCGGAGCAGCTTCATGCCGGCAGGGTTGATCTCGACCCGTCGCCCCGCCCGATGCACCTGCAGCGTGGACCGGTTCAATGTCAGGTCGCCGACGGTCAGCAGGGTGTCGGCATTGCGGTGGCTCCGCTTGTACAGGGCCCGGATGCGCGCATGCAGCTCCTGCAGCGCGAATGGCTTGACCAGGTAGTCATCGGCGCCGGCGTCGAACCCTCTGAGCCTGTCGTCGAGCGTGTCCTTCGCGGTCAGCATGAGGACGGGCGTTTCGATCTCGGCATCGGCCCGCAACCTCTGGCAGAAGGTGAGGCCATCCATCCTCGGGATCATGAGGTCCAGGACGATGACGTCGAACGGATTCGTCAGCGCCAGGTTCATCGCGGTGACGCCGTCGTGGGCGAAATCCAGGACATAGCCGAGCTTTTCGAGGTACGTGGCAATGTTCCCGCAGATGTCGCGGTTGTCCTCGACGATCAACGCCCTGATGGGCGCAGCATCAAGAGCGCGTGCCATCTGCCGTCTCCCGTTTACCAAGCGTAGTCTAGCCGAAGTCCGATAAGCGGCTCGGCTTCGCTGTCGTCCTTCACGTTGACGCCCCTGCGGTAGTCGAACTCGGTGTCGTCGGTCGACGACGCCGAGGTGACGTTGATGACATCGAGAAAGGCCGTGATGTCGATGGGGCCGAATGCGCGCCGATAGTCGACACGGGCGTTCAGCACACCGTAACCGGATTTGCGACCGACGCCGCGCTCGATCGTCTCCCTCGAGTAACGCACGGGTTGCCCGGGGCCCAGCACGTCTTCGTGGATGATGTAGGCGTCCTCCGGCCTCCCGGACAGATACTTGTAGCGCGCAGCCACCTTCCAGCGATCGGTGATTTCCCAGGTCAGCCCGAGGGTCGCCACGTGCTCGCGGCTGAACGCGTCGGCGACGGCGCCACGGCCATCCTTCCGGTCCACTTCCGCATCGTTGTACGAGTAGGTCGCGGTCGCGTAGAGGCCCTCCCGAATCGTGCCCTTGACCACGACATCGAAGCCATAGGACGTGCCATCGCCGATGTTGGCGAACGTTCCGCTCGCCCGATCCAGGTCGACGACGAGATTCGCGAGATCCTGGTAATAGGCTTCCGTCAACACCGACCACCTGTCGTTCGGGAAGTACTCCAGACCGACACTGCCGTGCGTGATCTTCTCGTTCTCGAGCGTGTTCGCCTCGTTGGCCGCGAGGTCCAGGAACCGGGGTGACTGGTGGAAAAGCCCTGCAGTCGCGAAGTATCTGACGCTCTTGCTCGGCCGCCAGTTGGCCCTGAGTCTCGGCGACACGAGGGTTTCGTCCGTCAGGCCGTCCCGTTCCAGCCGTAAGCCCGTGCTCAGGTCCCACACGCCGCGCTTGAATACCTGGTCCACGTAGCCCGCGTAGCTGGTCGCTTTCCGGCTCAGCGACGCGTTGATGTTCTCCGGCGTCAACACGATGTAGCGTTGCCCGGGGTCTGGCCGGAAGTCATCGGCGTCGTAGACGTACCGGATCCAGTCGCCGTCCAGCACGGTGCTGTAGTCCAGGTCGATCTGCGTCAGCTGGACGCCTGCATTGAAAGCACCCCATCGATTCAACGTCGCGAAGTCGCTGTGCCAGCCGATCTCGGTCTCGTCTTCGGTAACGGTGATGATGTCTTCCCGGACCGGGAAGCTGGAGGCGGGCGATCCGGGGGGCACCAGATCAGGGAATGCTTCGCCCTCCGAGCTGACCTTGTTGCTGGCGCGGCGGTACACCTTGTTTGTCCAGACAGCGTCTTGACCGATCAATGATCGCAGGGTCAGCCCGTACAGATCGCTGTCCTGTCTGAAATCGAGCAGCGATGCATCTTCGAAGTTGGGCGACTGGAAGACGTGGGTCACGTCGCGCGTGTAGGTCTCACGCGTATCGATGAGCAGCACCTCGAGCGTGTTGGACGGGTTGATCGGTACGGCCGACTTGACGAGGATGTCCCTCAGCACGGGATTTCCGATGTCCAGTTCTTCGATGTCCTCGAAGAAGTCACCGAAATCCAGCCGGCGGGCAGATACCAGCACGGTGGCATCTTGCGTGATGCCGAGCGGCCCGTCGTAGCCGACTTCATAGCCTGCAAGGTCCAGGCGCAGACTCGCCGACGGGCTCGGGCTGCCGTCGGCGACGTCAAGCTTGAGCAGCGACCCTGCCCGCCCGCCATACGCAGGCCCCCATCCGCCCGGTGAGAACTCGGCACCATTGATGACGTTCGGTGCGAAGATCGAGAAGCGGCCGCCACCCCCAACGTCCTCGTCTTCGCCCAGCGTCGCGTCGAAGTGCACCGCCTTGTCGAAGGGGAACTCGTCGACGAAGATCAGGTTGTCCCGGGGCCCCCGTCCGCGCACGCTGAAGGCTGCGAACTCGCTGGCAGAAGCCAGGCCCGGCAGGCCGTCCAGCGAGAGCAGCGGATCCGCGCCACCGCCAACGGCATCCCGCAAGGCTTCGCGATCGAGATAGGTACTCGAGGGTGATGCGAATGCATCGAGTACCCGAGCTTCAACCACCACTTCTTCCAGTGTCGGCGCTCCAAGTTCGAGCTCGATCCTGGAGTTCTTCCTCGTAATGACGCGCACGCTGGGTTCGTATAGCGGAGCGAACCCGACCTTGGCCACGGTTACCGAATAGAGGCCGGGATCGAGCTGATCAACGACGATGCGACCTTGTGCATCGGTTTCCAGAGATCGCACCAGGTCGGTCTCCCGTTCCGTGATCGTGACCTGCACGCTTGAAAGCGGCCGTTCGGTGTATTGATCCCTGACGACGATGGTCAGGGCGCCGGGCGCCTCCGCCGCGTGGGCGGACAGGCCGGATCCGATCAAGTGCGCCGAAAGAGCCAACCACAATGCCCGTCTGAAGTACCTTTTCATATCGCGCTACCCCCAAGAAGTGGCCATGTTCACTTGATGAAGCAGCGCGAAGCTAGCAATGCAAATGTCGCCAAAAGGTCACCTTCTTGGCGCGCAACCCCGGGATGTCCGTTTCGGGGCGGAAGCGGAGGGATCCTCCAGATACAGTCAGAGTCGGGAGCCAGGCGGAGTCCGGCTGCCAGGGCGGCGAGTGGGCCGTGGTGGATCGGGATGGAAGTACTGGATTGATTCTCCGTCGTAGCGGAACTGGACGCCGCTAAAGTCGACCAAGCCCATCAAAAGCTCTTCAACGACTGTTCTTAGTTCCGTTTCGAGGTCTTCCAACTGTCCCCCAGCATACGTTGGAAGATATCCTCGACTCAGATCCACGATCACTCTCTTGCTGGAGTGATCGAATCCAACTTGCGCAGATACTTCCCTGCTTTGTCCTTCGATCCGCTTCTGTCGATTGATTCGTGTTTGCAGTTCTTCCGTCAGATGCTGCTCGATCTTGAGGCAATCAGCTACTGGCATCATAGCGGCTGATGGCAATGGCCCTGATGCCGCGGCGACCGCGAAAGCGACGCAGAGAAGAAGACCCAACGCAGACTGACAAGTCGCTCTTGCCGACGACGCTTTGGAAAAGCCTCTCACGGCGCTCACCTTCACTGATCCGCGTGGGGAACACGCAGCCTGTAGAGGTAGACGTGCTTAGTAAAACCACGAGGCTATAGTGGCTGGTCTCGGCCAGAAGCGGAGATCCGCTGCTACTTGGAAAATGCGTCATGCCAGCGTGGGAAAACCCGGCGATAGGACACTGCCCACTTCTTGCCGTCGAGTTCCACCCCTCCCTTCTCCCTTCGGGTTGCTAGGAACGCAATCAATGCCTCTTCTTGAGTACCAGGCAGGAATATCGAGTATGCGTCTCCGCGCTTCAGAGTGGTCGAATCACTCAAGTCCGGCCAGTGGGCCGGCCACTGGATAGACGCATCGGGCGCGTAGCTGTAATCCCAGAGCATCACTTCGATCTGGTCGGGGGTCCACTTCTTGGCAGTCGCAACGTGGAACTCTGACAGATACTGATGCAAGCCTTTGATGTTGGCGGGGAGCACATCGACCCCATCCCGACCATCGGTTGGTTCATCGTCGGAATCCGCAGGTGTTCCGAGACCGTAGACGAACGTAGCAAGCTTGTGCCCGTCAACGTCCAGGAAAAACTGAGATTCAGGTTGATCGCTCACACCAGGCCGCAAGTTGATTTCCTTCGGAGCAGGTTCTGCGACGTATGTGGATAGTTTTGCCTTGACTCCCGCCAATTCCGAAGGAGTCAAGCGAGCCGCCATGTGCGTGTACTCGTTTTCGGATGTTTGCTCAACAAAGATGACTTGGCCGTCGTCGTAGAGTGCAAACCACGGCGTGTCAGCACCAAGAACCATGCCCCACGGATCCTTGGTGAGAAGTACAGCGATGGGACGCGGTCCGACAAGCGGTTTTTCCGCTTCGGTGGCCGAACTGTGGAATGACACAACCAGGATGATTGACGCGAAGACGATGCGGAGCATGAGGGCTAGGCGCTTGAGGCTTGCCGCATCATCGCATGGCGAACGGAGGGGACGTCGGTGGAAGCGCGAACGTCCGCTTCGGGTCTATTCTGTTGAGAAAACCTGGTTGCCCGGATTTCTCACCGGGCGAAATGCCACGAGAGCGTGATATCCACAGGTTTCGAGCTTCAAACTGTGCTGAAAACGCGCTGTTTTCGACCTTACCCGCGTCACTGGAGAGTGTTTCAACGGAATAGGTCGGAAGCAGACGCCCTGGCGTGCGGTATAGCCCCACCTGGGCAAACGCATCTCGATCCCTCACCTTCCGAGCACCGCTCCGTTTGCACGCCAGGCGGCGTGGTTCTGTGCGGACGCAAAGTGATCCAGAGCAGACAAGACACCATCGATGCGCCCACCATGGCCCTGATCTTCCAGATCGGATGCGGCAGTCGGACCAAGCCGTGGCAGGGCCTACAAACGGCAAGTGCGTACAGCAACGTGGAAACGGTGTGAGGACCTCTGAAAGGGCGCTTACGTACGGCGCCTCGGTGAATCCATCTCCACCATTCTTGCGTAAAGCACCTGCCTACAGTGGGTAGGCGTCACCCGTTCTGATGGGAGAGGAACATGCAGATCAAACTTCTTGGCGCTGCCTTGCTGATGGTGGCAGGACCGGCATTCGCGGCAGGTCCCGAGCAGGGAAAATTCTCGATGTCGGTGTCAGGCGGCGTCGACTTCCCGGTCAGCGGCGATGTCCACTCCGGCGCCGTGGCGCCGGTGCCGGATCTCGGTCCGTTGAATCCCGCACTGGCAGGCGTCAGCGCGGAGTTGCGCATCCGCTCCCGCAGCCACGAGCAGATCTACGGCACCGCCAAGTCCTGGGGCCTGGAGGTGGGCTATGGACTGAGTGACCGGAGCGAAGTGTTCCTTCTGGCCAGGGAGACCAGCGCCGATGATGGTCGCGTGCGCGTCGGTGCCGCCTACGTGCCGGCGCTCGATACCGAGCTCGACGTCTTCGGCAAGTTCTCGGGCTATGACGCGTACACGTGGGAGGTGGGTTACCGGCACTTCTTTCGCGACGGTGGCCGGGTCAGGCCGTTCGTCGCGGCGCGACTGGGTGCGACCGAGACCGATGTCATCCGCGCCACCTTCGAGATTCCCGACGCCGCGATCACGATTCCGGATGCGCCGTTCTACGAGAAGGGCTGGGCGCTGAGCGGCGGGCTCGAGGCCGGTGTGCAGATCCCGTTCACCGAGCGCTTCAGCATGAAGCTCGCCGCAGGGGTGAACTACATCGACGATCTTGCCGACGACGATTCCGCGATCGCCGGGCTTGGCCTGGCGGCCATCAACGACACCGGCAGCCGCGTCTCGGTTCCGCTGTCCATCACCGGCCGCTGGGACTTCTGAGAACGTCCAACGGCGGGCACGGCAACGTGCCCGCCAGACGTCAGCTGCGACCTTCAAGCTGTACGGGTTAATCCCCGTTTCAACGAAAGGTCATGCTGAGAGCCTGGAGGCATGGCCCCAGGTCTCGGCTGTATGCATGCGTCGGGAACAGACATCGCCGCAATGCCTCGCGAAGCCGTCGATGGGGGGATGGACATCGGGCGTCGGAACACCGTGCCCGTGACCTCAGCGTGCCAGGAAGAAATCCATGGGGATGAGTTCGACGGCCCATCCTCCCTCTTCGCCCAGCGTGGCTGCCGGATGCATGGACGCGATGCGCAGGGCCTCGTCGCGGTCGTCCGCCTCGATGATGAACAGGCCGCCCACCACTTCCTTCGACTCGGCGTAGGGCCCATCACTGACATGCGTCCTGCCACCCCGCGGACGCAGCGTGGCCCAGCCGTCCCGATCTCCCAGTGACGCGGAAACCAGCACCTTGCCGGTAGCGCGCATCTTCTCGTCCAATGCAGGGCACTGGCTGACCAGGCCCTCGATGTCGCCTGGACTCATCGCCGCGAATTTCTCAGGGGTGAAGTAGGCAAGGCCGAGGTATTTCATTGGAGCTCCTTTTGGCAGGGATCTGTTGGCGACGAAGCTGCTGGTCGAAAATCGACCATACACCGCAACGGCTTTCCAGGTAGCCCGCAAACTGCCGTTGAAGCAGCCACACATGAAACGGCCCGCGATCGCGGGCCGTTTCGTAGCGGGATCACGCCTCCACCCTCACACCATCGGCAGCTTCAATCCTTGCTCCTTCGCACACTGCACCGCGATGTCGTAGCCTGCGTCCGCATGCCGCATCACGCCGGTGCCCGGGTCGTTCCACAGCACGCGCGCGATACGTTTGTCGGCTTCCTCCGTGCCATCGCAGACGATCACTACGCCGGAATGCTGCGAATAGCCCATGCCCACGCCACCGCCGTGGTGCAGCGACACCCAGGTGGCGCCGCCGGCGACGTTCAACATCGCGTTGAGCAGCGGCCAGTCGCTGACTGCGTCGCTGCCGTCCTTCATCGCCTCGGTCTCGCGGTTCGGCGAGGCCACGCTGCCGGAATCGAGGTGATCGCGGCCGATCACCACCGGCGCCTTCAGTTCGCCGTTGCGGACCATCTCGTTGAACGCCAGGCCGAGTTTGTGGCGCAGGCCCAGGCCGACCCAGCAGATGCGCGCCGGCAGGCCCTGGAAGCTGATGCGCTCGCGCGCCATGTCCAGCCAGCGGTGCAGGTGCGCGTCGTCGGCGATCAGTTCCTTCACCTTGGCGTCGGTCTTGTAGATGTCCTCCGGATCGCCGCTCAGCGCGACCCAGCGGAACGGGCCCACGCCGCGACAGAACAGCGGGCGCACGTAGGCTGGCACGAAGCCGGGGAAGTCGAACGCGTTCTTCAATCCCTGGTCGAACGCCATCTGGCGAATGTTGTTGCCATAGTCGAACGTGGGTACGCCCATCTGCTGGAACGCCAGCATCGCCTCCACGTGCACGCGCATGGACTGTTTGGCGGCATCGCGCACGCGCTCGGGTTCGGCCTTCTGTTCGGCCAGCCACTGCTCCACCGACCAGCCGATCGGCAGATAGCCATGCACCGGATCGTGCGCACTGGTCTGGTCGGTGACCGCGTCCGGACGCACGCCGCGCTTCACCAGTTCCGGCAGGATCTCGGCCGCGTTGCCGAGCAGCGCGATGGACTTCGCCTCGCCGGCCGCGGTGTACTTGGCGATGCGGGCGAGCGCGTCGTCGAGGTCGGTGGCCTGTTCGTCCACGTAGCGCGTGCGCAGGCGCATGTCGATGCTGGACTGGCGGCATTCGATGTTGAGCGAACTCGCGCCCGCCAGCGCCGCGGCCAGCGGCTGCGCGCCGCCCATGCCGCCGAGGCCGGCGGTGAGGATCCACTTGCCGGTCAGGTTGCCGCCGTAGTGCTGGCGCCCCATCTCGACGAAAGTTTCGTACGTGCCCTGCACGATGCCCTGGCTGCCGATGTAGATCCATGAGCCGGCCGTCATCTGGCCGTACATCATCAGGCCCTTCTTATCGAGTTCGTTGAAGTGTTCCCATGTGGCCCAGTGCGGCACCAGGTTGGAGTTGGCGATCAGCACGCGCGGCGCATCGGCGTGGGAGGGGAAGATGCCGACCGGCTTGCCGGACTGCACCAGCAGGGTCTCGTTGTCGTCGAGCTCGCGCAGCGACTTCAGGATGGCGTCATAGCAGGCCCAGTCGCGCGCGGCGCGGCCGATGCCTCCGTAGACGACCAGCGAAGTGGGGTCTTCGGCGACTTCCGCATCCAGATTGTTCTGCAGCATGCGGTATGGCGCCTCGCTGAGCCAGGACTTGCAGGTGAGCGTGGCACCGCGCGGCGCGCGGATGACCCGGGACGGGTCGTGGCGGGGATCGGACATGGCGGGTTCCAGATGCAGGTATGCCGCCATTATCGGCGGGAGGCCATGCCCTGCGCGAGCCACGGCCATGCTGCAGTGCGCGATGGCATGCGTGGCAGAATCGGGGCATGACCGCCATCCGCCTGCTTCTCTCCGCTGTTCTGTTGGCCGGCCTGCCATGCGCGGCGCCTGTGGCGGCCACGCCGCCGGACCGCATCCTGGTGTTCACCAAGACGGCGAAGTTCCGCCACGAATCCATCCCGGTGGCCGTGGCAACGCTGCAACGGATCGCCACGGCGGAAGGCATGGTCGCCGACCACACCGAGGATGCCAGCGCTTTCACCGCCGCCCATCTGGCGCGCTACCGCGTGGTGGTGTTCGCCAGCACCACGGGCAATGTACTGGACGATGCACAGCAGGCGGCACTCGAGGGCTTCGTGCGCAACGGTGGTGGTTTCGTCGGCGTGCACGCCGCGGCCGACACCGAGTACGACTGGCCCTGGTACGGGCAACTGGTGGGCGCGTACTTCCACGATCACCCGCCCGGGCTGCAATCCACCCACGTGCAACCCGAACATGACGGAAAGCCCGTGGGCGAGCGCTGGCCGATCACCGACGAGTTGTACAACTACCGCGCCAATCCACGCGGACGCGTGAAGGTGATCGCCACGGTGGACGAACGCGCGTATGACGGCGGCCTGATGGGTGAAGACCATCCCATCGCGTGGTGCCATGCCTTCGATGGCGGACGCAGCTGGTACACGGGGCTGGGCCACGATGCCGTGGTGTATGCGGATGCGAACGTCATCGCGCAGCTGGTGCGCGGGCTGCGGTATGCCGCGGGGCGTTCGGACGACTGTTGAGGCGTTGCGCCCCCCTCAGCGAGGAGCGCGCGCCGGAGCGCCTGCTTCCTGGCCGATCCGGAACCGGGAAGGCGTGCGCCGTTCCGGACCTATCGGATGGAGGAATCCAGCGTGCGCAATGCGTCACCCAGACTGATGTGACCGGTGCGGTCAAGATCTTCCTTGGTGTACGCACGGCCCGGAAGACCGTTGCAGGCCGTCTTGCGATCGCGCGGACGGATGCGGCTGCCGGTCTGGCGCACGCAGTTGGCTTCCGACACGGGCGGCTTTTCGGTGGATGCGGAAGCGGCCTCTGCGTCCATGGCCGGCATCGCGTCGCGGGTTTCAGTGGCCGTCGCTTCTGGAGAAGGCGCGGCTTGCGCTTCGGCAACAGGCGATTCGGCGTGCGCGGCGGTGGCTGCCAGGCAGGCAGCGAAAGCGAAGAGGGTCAGGCGTTTCATGATCGACTCCCGGTCGAGCGTGTGATCACTACGTTACGCCTCGCCACGCGTTAATGTGAGTCTGGGCGCCCTGATCGTTCAGGCTGAAATCAGGCAGCCGGGCACTGGGCCTTGCGCCCTTCGTGGAAGCGCTGCACGGCCGCCGCATCCACCTTCTGCGGCGACACGCCATCGTCGAACAGGACGCGCCATGTGCCGTCATCGTCCCGCTGCCACACCGAGCCGAAGCGGCCGATCCTGTGCTCGCCGGTCACCGGATCTTCGTACAGGGCCGGGCCGCTGGAATAGGCCGTGCGACCGTCGCCGCCGAGCGTCACGACCGCCGGGTACCAGCGCAGCTTCAAGGCTTTGCCCTCGATCAACGGCGCCCATTCCCGGGTGATGGCCTCGCGCCCCCGGGTGGGCGCACGGCTCACGCCAAAAGCGGCATCGGCATGCAGGTGCTCGGCGAACGCCTTCGGATCGTGGTCGGCGACGGACTGGGCGAAGCTGAGTTCGCGCTGCCAGACAGCGCATTCGGCCTGCCGCGTGGCGTCCGGTGAGGCGGCCAGGGCATTGCCGGCGGCCAGTCCCAACAGCAGCGTGGACGAAAGTCGGAGGTGCGTTGTCATGCGGAATGTCCCGGAGTCTGCCAAGCTGTTGCCGTTCTAGAGTGATTACGTAGCCCATGCACCTGCCAATCGTCAGGGGGGCGTGGTTGGCCATGCTGTTGTGCCTGGCCGCCTGCAGCTCCCCCGCGCGGCGCGACGATGCCGCGTCCGTTCCACCCCCCACCCTGCTGCTGGTTTCCATCGATGGCCTGCGCGCCGATATCCCGGGCAGCGGCCGCATGCCCGTGCTGGATGCCCTGTTCGCGCAGGGCGCACGCGCGGCGTGGGTCAATCCGTCGTATCCCACGCTCACCTTCCCCAACCACTACACCCTGGTGACCGGCCTGCGGCCGGACCGCCATGGCATCGTCCACAACGACCTCAAGGACGCTGCATTGGGGCGGTTCGAATCGAAAAAGGCGTCCGGCCGCGATGGCCGCTTCTGGGGAGGGGAGCCGATCTGGATCAGCGCACAACGCGCGGGCCTGAAGACCGCGACGATGTTCTGGCCCGGTTCCGAAGCGGAGATCGCGGGAGGGCGTCCGGACCACTGGCGCCCCTTCAACGGTGCCCTGACCCCGGACCAGCGCGTGGCCGAAGTGCTGGCGTGGCTGGACCTGCCGGCAGCCGAACGTCCACGCTTCATCACGCTGTATCTGGAGCAGTACGACGTGGCCGCGCATGCGGCCGGGACGTTCTCGCCCCAGGCCGTGGATGCCATGCACACCATCGATGCCGCCCTGGCAACACTGCTGCGTGGCCTGGAGGCGCGTCATCTGCGCCACAGCACCAACCTGGTCGTGCTGTCCGACCACGGCATGGCCGACGTGCGCACGTCCGACACGGCCTACCTGGACGACGTGCTGCCGGAGCCCATGTTCTCGTGGTCGTCGCTCGGCCCCGTGGCGCACATCACCCCGCGCGCAGGACAGGAGGCCGAGGTCGCGCGCCGCCTGATCGGTCGGCACGACCACTACACCTGCTGGAACAGGGACACGTTGCCCGCCGCATGGCATTACGGGCGCAACGCGCGCATCGCGCCCATCGTCTGCCAGTCCGACACGGGCTGGCGACTGCAGCTGCGTCGCCACCCGCTGCCGCCGCAGGCCCTGAAGGGCGAGCACGGTTTCGTGCCGGAGGATCCGCAGATGCGCGCGTTCTTCGTCGCGTCAGGACCGGATTTCGTGCCCGGCGTGGAACTGCCCGCCTTCGACAATGTCGACGTGTATCCGCTGCTGGCCCACCTGCTGCGCATCCGGGCCGCAGCGAACGACGGCACCCTGAAGACGTTCGCACCTGCCCTCGCACCGCGGGCGGACACGCCGCATTGATGTCCGGAAACGGGGAGTCCGCGCGCGGGGCCGGTGCTAGCCTGCGGGCATGCTTCCCAACGACGCCACCGCCCTGCCCGACCCGCACGTCTGCGAACAGGCGCGCCTGAGCCGCGACGCGCGCTTCGACGGCCTGTTCTTCACCGCCGTCACCAGTACCCGCATCTACTGCCGTCCGGTGTGCCCGGCGCCCGCGCCGAAGCCGGCGAACATCGTCTACTACCGCCACGCCGCTGCGGCAGAGGCCGCCGGTTTCCGCCCATGCCTGCGCTGCCGCCCGGAACTTGCGCCGGGCGACGGCACCTGGCGGCGCGGCGATGCGGTGGTGGCGCGTGCACTGAAGCTGATCGAACAGGGCGCGCTGGTGGACGCGCCGTTGTCCGCGCTGGCCAGAAAAGTCGGAGTGGGCGAACGGCAGCTGCGGCGCCTGTTCACCGAACGCCTGGGCGCGACGCCCGCAGGCGTGCACGGCACGCGGCGCCTGCTGTTCGCCAAGCAACTGCTCACCGACACCGCGCTGCCCATCACGCAGGTGGCCCTGGCGGCGGGCTTCGGCAGCCTGACCCGGTTCAACACCACCTTCCGCGAGGAATACCGCATGGCGCCGCGCGACCTGCGCAAGCGCGATGCGCTGCCTTCACGCGAGGTGATGACGCTCCGCCTCGGCTACCGGCCACCGTACGACTTCGCCGCGATGCTGGATTTCCTGCGCGGACGCGCCCTGCCCGGCGTGGAAACCGTGGATGAACACGGCTACGCTCGCGTGATCGGCACGGGTGCTGCGCCGGGCTGGTTGCGGGTCAGCGCATGGGATGGAAAGGACCCGCATGCATTGAAACTGGAATTGCACGGCGCGGCGCCCGCTGAACTGCTGGGGATCGTGCACCGCCTGCGACGCATGTTCGACCTGGATGCAGACCCACAGGCCATCGCGCACGCGCTGGAGGGCGACGCGCGCCTGCGTCCGTTGCTGCGCGAGCGGCCGGGCCTGCGGTTGCCCAGCGGCTGGGAGGGCTTCGAGATCGCGGTGCGCGCCGTCATCGGCCAGCAGGTCAGCGTGGCCGCCGCACGCACGCTGACCGCGCGCCTGGCGCAACGGTATGGAACCGCGCTGGCGACGCCGTTCGGGGCACTGACACAGATGTTCCCGACGCCTGACGCGATCGCCGATGTCGACCTGACCGAGATCGGCCTGACCCGCGCGCGCGCCGCGACGATACGGGGGCTGGCACGCGCGGTGATCGAAGGGCGCGTGGATTTCAACCCGGAGCGCACGCTGGACGATTTCACCGCACGCTGGGTGGCCCTGCCCGGCATCGGCCCGTGGACGGCGCACTACATGGCGTTGCGCGCACTCGGCCATCCGGACGCGTTTCCCGCCGACGACCTGGTCCTGCAGAAGGCCGTGCCGACGGATGGCACGCGGATGACAGCGAAGGCGCTGACGGCACGCGCGGAAGCCTGGCGGCCGTGGCGCGCGTATGCGGTGATCCATGTGTGGAAGGCGAGCATGGCGGCGCAGAAGCCACGCTCTCCTGCAGGAGCGACGTAAGTCGCGACCGGGATCCTTCAACGACAGCGAACATTCCACTCATGCGGTCGCGACTTGCGTCGCTCCTACATTCGAGCTCCTTTATCCTGCCCGCCATGATCCTCTTCCGCCACCTCGACAGCCCCGTCGGCACGCTCACCCTGGCCGCGACCGACGACGGCCTGCATGCGATCGAGTTCCCGCGCAACCGCCATCCCGCGAACCGTGCTGGATGGACGGAGGGGAAGCATCCCGTGCTCGAACTGGCCGCACGCCAACTGGGGGAATACTTCGCCGAGGAGCGCCGCGCGTTCGATCTTCCGCTGGCGCCGCGCGGCACCGATTTCCAGCGCGTGGTGTGGCTGGCGCTGGCTGGCATCGCCTACGGGGAAACGATCAGCTACGCGCAACTGGCGCAGCGCGTCGGGAAACCCACCGCGATGCGCGCCGTCGGCGCCGCCAACGGACGCAATCCGCTGCCCATCGTGTTGCCCTGTCATCGCGTGATCGGCGCGGATGGCTCGCTGACGGGATTCGGCGGTGGCCTTCCGACCAAGCAGTTCCTACTGGAACTGGAAGGCGCGCTGGCGAAGGCGGACGACCTGTTCGGCTGAGTCGGCCTACATGCCGCGGAAACGTTGCTGGAACGCGGCACTGACCGGCAGCACGTCCTGGCGGCCTTTCACGCTGAGCTGGTGGCGGCCAAGCTCGTCCTTGCGCACGCGGTCGATGGCCTGCACGCGCACCAGCACGCCGCGGTGCACCTGCCAGAACACATCGTGATCCAGTCCCGCCAGCAATTCCTTCAGCGGCATGCGGATGATCGCGTCATCATCGGCGGTCGCCACGCGCACGTACTTGTCCTGCGCCTGGAAGAACAGCACGTCATCGATGGCGATCATGCGCACGCTGTCGCCGACGCTGGCGGTGATCCAGCGGATGAGCCGATCACCCTGCGGGCGCAGGCGCGCCTCGAGATCGTCGATCAGCGCACGCAGATCCGGCGCGTGCGGGTCGGCAAGCCGCTCCCGCACGCGCTCCACCGCCTGCGCCAGCCGCACGTCCTGCACAGGCTTGAGCAGGTAGTCCACGGCGCCCGCCTCGAAGGCGCGGATCGCGTAGTCCTCGTAAGCGGTGGTGAAGACCACCAGGCCACCCTGCTCCACCACCTTGCGGGCCACGTCCAGTCCGTTCACGCCCGGCATGCGGATGTCGAGAAAGGCGATGCGGGGACGGTGCCGCGTCACGGCCTCCAGCGCTGATACGCCGTCTTCGCACACCGCCACGATATCGAGTTCGGGCCACGCCGCATGCAGCTGTTGCTGCAGCGCGCGCCGTTGCGGCGCTTCATCTTCGGCGATCACGGCGGTGATGCGGCTCATGCCGGCGACCCTAGCGGCACGCGGATCCCGGCGCAAACCCCGCGCCCGCCCGCCCGCGGCGACAGCGCGAAGTCCGCCTGCGCACCGTAGCGTGCGGCGAGTTGCTCACGCACGTTCGCCAGCCCCACGCCGGTACTCAGGCCAGGCTGCAGGCCGGCGCCGTCGTCGGTGACCCGGACGCACAACTTCCCGCCTTCAACGACCGCCGCCACCTCGATGTGCACCGGGCCCGGGTGCGGTTCGATGCCGTGCTTGATCGCGTTCTCCACCAGCGTGATCAGCAATGACGGCGGGAACGGCAGCACGCGGAGCGCATCGTCCGCCTGCACCGCATAGGTCAGTCGCCCACCCATGCGCACCTGCATCAACGCGAGGTAGCTGGCCGCGATGTCGAGTTGCTGGCCCAGCGTGGCATGCAGGCCGCGGTCATCGCGCAGCTTGGGGATGGTGGCGCGCAGGAAGGCGACCAGCGCGTCCAGCGTGTTCTCCGCCTGGGCCGGATCCTGCCGCACCAGTGCGCGCACCGAGGCCAGGGTGTTGAACAGGAAATGCGGCTCCACCTGCGCCTGCAGTACGCCCAGGCGCAGGTCCGCCTCGTGCACGCGGTGCTCCAGCGCGCTCAGTTCGCGGTCATGGCGATGCGCATCCCAGCGCCGGTGCTCGCTGAAGTAGGCACGCAACGCCAGCCCACCGCCGAACAACCCGTAGATCACGATGAGCACCGCGATGTTGATGGCCAGGCCAATGGCCCTTGCCCATGGCGACAGGTCCGGCGGTCGCGTTTGCAGGCCGGCTGCGGCGAATCCCGGCTTGGTCAGCTGCTCGACGTAGGACGAGGCCAGCTGGTCCACGAAGTAGCTCAGCACCATGCCCATCAGCACCGCCACCACGACGGCCTTGCGCTCCAATGACAAGCGCCAGCGTCGGTGCCGCACGGCCGTGGCCAGCGCCGGCCCCAGCGTCGCCATCAGGCTGAAGGCGACGAACTGCGTCGCCGCCACTTTGACTGCGATGGCGGGATCCTGCACCGCCACGCCGACACCGGCTCCGATGAAAGCGGCGACAAGTGCGATCACGCTGCAGAACAGCACACTGCGACCGAGCAGCCACTGCCGGCCGAACACCGGGTACTGGCGATACCGGCTCCACACGGCGTTGCCACCGACCAGCACCTCCGCCGGCAGCTTCTGGCGCAGGGAGTAATCGCGATCCATGGCTACTTCTTCTCCCCGCGCAGCTCCTGGCCGGCCTGTTTCAGCGTCAATGCGACCACTTCGCCCGCCCCGTCGCGCTCAAAGCGTATCTCGGCGCCGACGGCATCCATCACGAACACGTCCGGCGCCACCGCCTGCACGGGCAGCGCCGGCTGGCCGGTGCCCTGGATGGTCAGGGCGTCGTCCTGCACTTTCACGTTCAAGGCGAACCCCTGCACCAGCGGATACTCGCCCTCGTAGTCCTTCAGGATGGCAGCGTCCACCCGCAGCGCGGGTTTGCGCATGGTGGCATCCACGCGCTTGGCGGACATCACGCCGCCCATCTGCATCCAGGTGAAGGCGTAACCATCCGCCTGGCGCTGCGGTCGCAGGATGGCGTCGAAATCGCGCGGATAGAAATCGCCGGCACTGTCGTACCCCATGGCATGGACACCCTGCCCCGCAGGCTGGATCTCCAGCGCGTCACCCTTGCGGCGCAGCACCATCTTCAAGCCGCTGGACAACTGGTACTCGCCTGCGAGCGCATCGAGCAGGGCGCCATCCGGCGTCGCCTCGCGACGGGGCTTGCCCAGCGGAAAGGCGGGGTCGACCAGATGCAGGCCCAGCGAGCCCAGGCTGCCGATCGAGTTCCATGTGGTGTCGGACAGGATCACCACGCCCCGCCGCCTTTCCTTGTCGAACGACACGAAGGACGAGAAGCCACCGGTACCGCCTTCGTGCACGTGCACGACGCGCTCTCCGACCGGCATCAGCATCCAGTTCATCGCCATCGGCGGCGCGTCGGAGATCTTCCGCTGCGACAGTTCCAGGGCCGGCGAGATGGATGTCGGCTCGCCGCCGAGCTGACCCTGCACGTAGCGGACCATGTCGTCGAGCGTGGCGCGCACGCCGCCCACGCCTGCGAGGTTGGCCTGGAAATGCCAGGCGGAAGCCGGGCGTGCATTCGGCGTATGCCCCACCGCGGCACGCACGCCGGGCGGTGCCTGGTCGATGTAGGCGTGCTGCATGCCGAGCGGCGCGAACAGCCGCTGCTTCAGCAAGGTTTCCATATCCGTGCCGGCGCGGCGGGCGACGGCGTACGACAGCACCATCGAGGCGAAGTTCGAGTACTGGAACGTCGTGCCCGGCGCAGCCGTCAGGGTGACGTCGCCGAGCGAAGCCAGCAGCGCAGCTTCGTCCAGCCTGGCGTAGGGATCGTCCACGCTCGGCGCGGCCATGCGCGACGGCAGTGCGGGCAATCCCGAACTGTGTGTCACCACGTGGCGGATCAGGATCGGCTTGCCCTGGTAGTCCGGCAGCTTCGTGCCCGCCGGCAGCCACGCGGACAGCGGGTCATCCAGCGAGCCCTTGCCCTGCCGGATCAGGTCGGCCAGCAGCGCGGCCGTCATAGTCTTGCTGACGGAGCCGATCTCGAACGCGGTATCGGCGCCGATGCGCGCGGTGTCCTGCCCATCCGCACATCGGAACGCGCGCGCCACGGTGTCGTCCTCGATCACGGCGACGGCCATGCATGCGCCGGTACGATCACCCTGCAGGCGCTGGCTGACGAGATCGCCCAGCGCGTCATCGCTCATGGCATGGGCGGAACCGCTGGCGACGGCCAGCGTCAGGGCGAGGGAATGCGCGAACGTCATGGCGTGGCTCCTGATGGGATGGCCACCATGCTGCCGCACCCGCTCCCGCGCCGTGCCGGCATCGGATGGAGACGGCAATCCGCACGACGGAACCCCCGATCCGGCGGATGGCACCGGCAACGGCGGCATTCCGTCCGGCATGCCGTCACCCGCGCAGGAGTTGTCGAAGGGTTTCGCCGTAGCGGCGCGCGATGGCGTCGCCTGCCACATGCCGCCCGTCGGCGACGACCTGGCGCCCGGCCACCCTGACTTCCCCGACCAGCGGACGATTGCCGGCGAACAGCCAGCGGTCGATGACATCGTCCTGCGTGGCGCCCGCCAGTGCGGGAGCGCGTCCATCCAGGACGACGCAATCCCCGCCTGTACCCGCGAAGCCGGTGGCATCCGCTGCGCTCGCCAGCACACCGCGCAGCAGCGTCTCGCCGACGCTGGTGGATGCCGGCGTCACGGCGATGTTGCGATGGCGCGTGACCAGGCGCTGGCCATACTCCAGCCAGCGCAGTTCCTCCACGGGCGACACCGACACATGCGAGTCCGAACCGATGCCCCACCGCCCGCCCGCCTGCAGATAGTCGCGCAGCGGGAACAGGCCATCGCCCAGGTTGGCTTCGGTCGTGGGACAGATCGCCACCGTGGCGCCGCTGGCAGCGATGCCACGCGTCTCCGCTTCGGTGAGGTGCGTGGCATGCACTAGCGTCCATCGGCGATCGACCGGGCATTCGCCCAGCAGCCATTCGACCGGCCGTGCCTGGCGCAGCGCCAGGCAGTCCTGCACTTCACCTACCTGTTCGGCGATGTGGATGTGCACCGGCGCGTCGGCGGGCAGTGCCGCCAGCACACGCCGCATCGCGGTTTCCGGCACCGCACGCAGGCTGTGGAACGCGCAGCCCACGCGCAACCCGTCGTCCTGCAGGGCGCGCAGGCCGTCGAACAGGCGAAGGAAGCCGTCCACGTCGTGCCCGAACCGCTGCTGCCGTGGCGACAGCGCGCGGCCGTCGAAGCCCCCGGTCATGTACAGCACGGGCAGCAGCGTCATCCGGATGCCGGTGTCGCGCGCGGCCGCCACCACCGCCTTCGACATCGCCGCCGGGTCGGCATAAGGCGTGCCATCCGGCTGGTGGTGCACGTAGTGGAATTCGCACACGTGCGTGTAACCGGCTTCCAGCATTTCCGCATACAGCTGCGTCGCCACCGCGTACATGCTGTCGGGCGTCATGCGGGCCGTGAAGCGGTACATGATCTCGCGCCAGGTCCAGAAGCTGTCCTCCGGATGCGTCTGACGCTCCGCCAGGCCGGCCATCGCGCGCTGGGAGGCATGCGAATGCAGGTTGGCGATGCCGGGCACGCGCCAGCCGCCGTCGGTGGCGACGGCCAGGGCTTCGTGGGAGTCATGCTGGGACATGGCGATGCTTACGGCTGGTGACGAGGGTGCGTTAGGCTACCGCGTCGCTCCCTGCTCTGGCACGCCCATGGATGCTCTTGAAATCGCCCTGCTGTTCGTCGCGGCGGCCCTTTTCGCGGTCTTCGTGTTCCTGAAGGCCGCAAGGACCGATCGTGACGACGGCGGCAACGGCAGCGTCCACGGCTTCGAGGGCGACGCGGATGGCGGCGGCGACGGCGGAGGCGATTGATCGCATGACGCTCCGCTGGGATGGCCTGCTGGTGAATGCGCGACTGGTGACGCTGGCAGGCGACACCGGTTACGGCGTGGTGGAAAACGGCGCCCTGGGCTGGCGCGAGGGCGTGCTGGTGTTCTCCGGCGCGATGGACGGCCTGCCCGCTCCACCGGATGCGCTGGCCGATACCGTCATCGATGCGGGCGGAGACTGGGTGACGGCCGGCCTCGTGGATTGCCACACGCATGCCGTGTTCGGCGGCGACCGCGCCGGCGAGTTCGAACAGCGCCTGCAGGGCGCCAGCTATGAAGACATCGCGCGTGCAGGAGGCGGCATCGTGTCCACGGTGCGAGCCACCCGTGCCGCCAGCGAGGACGACCTGTTCGCACAGTCGCTGCCGCGTGCGCGCGCGCTGCGCGACGATGGCGTGACCACGCTGGAGATCAAATCCGGCTATGGCCTCGATCTGGAAAACGAGCGCAAGATGCTGCGCGTGGCCCGGCGCATCGGCGCTGCGCTCGGCATCACGGTGCGCACCACGTTCCTGGGTGCGCATGCGTTGCCGCCGGAGTACGCAGGACGTGCCGACGACTACATCGGCGCCGTGTGCGACTGGCTGCCGTTGCTGCATGCGGAAGGACTGGTGGATGCGGTGGACGCTTTCTGCGAACGCATCGGCTTCACCGCGGCGCAGACGCAGCGGGTGTTCGAAACCGCACGCACGTTGGGACTCCCCGTGAAACTGCACGCGGACCAGTTGAGCGATGGTGGCGGTGCGGCGCTGGTGGCCGGCTTTGGCGGACTGTCGGCGGACCACGTGGAGTACACCTCGGAAGCCGGTGTCGTCGCCATGAGGCAGGCAGGCTGCGTCGCGGTGCTGTTGCCGGGCGCGTTCCATGTGCTGCGCGAAACCAGATTGCCGCCACTCGATGCCTTCCGTGCACAGGGCGTGCCGATGGCGGTGGCGACGGACTGCAATCCCGGTACGTCACCGCTGCAATCCCTGCGGCTGGCGATGTCGCTGGCATGCACGCATTTCCGGCTGACGCCCGAGGAAGCCTTGCGCGGCGCCACCGTGCACGCGGCACAGGCGTTGGGCCTGTCGGATCGTGGACGCCTGCAGGTCGGGCAACGCGCGGACTTCGTGCGCTGGCGCATCGACCAGCCCGCGCAACTCGCCTACTGGCTGGGCGGCGACCTGGTGTCGGCCGTGCACGTGGGCGGCCGCCTCGTTACCGCTGGCTAGAAAAACGAAAACCCCGGCGCAGGCCGGGGTTTCGCACGCGCTGCCGGGCTTGCCGGCGCGGTTGGCTTACGCCTTGGCGACGGCCTTCTTGGCCACGGCCTTCTTCGCCGGGGTCTTCACGACCGACTTCTTGGCGGTGGCGGTGGCAGCCACGCCCGCCTTGGCGACCGTGTGCTTGCGCGCATTGCCGTAGCTGGACGAATAGCGCTTGCCCTTGGCCGTCTTGCGATCACCCTTGCCCATCTTTGTTCTCCTGATTCACTGAAAAGTACGCCCGGGTCGGGGCGATTGCACGTGCGACCACCGGACCGGGGCGCTGCGCGCGAGGCCGCAAAGCCTACCACAGCGGGGCCTCCTCGGCCCCTGCCCGCGTTATGGCAAGGCGCTCAGTGCGCGCAGCTGGCGTCGTGGATGTGCCAGTGGTTCAGGCGCAGGTTCAGCAGGTGGGCCAGGCCCACCAGCATGCCGCCCACGGTCATGACGATGGCATGCGGCACCACGGCTTCATGCAGGGGCGCATACAACACCCCCGCCCACAGGGCGGCCAGTCCGAACAGCAGCATGCCCAGCGCACGGAACGCGCGGTGGCGGCGATAACCCCAGACCAGGCTGAAAAGCCCCAGCACGGTCACGAAGGTCACAAAGCCACGCTCGAAGCCGTCGCCCAGCCATACGGACAGGCCCAGCGAGGGAATCGCGGCCAACAGCAGGGGGGTGATCGCGCAATGCAATGCACACACCAGCGATCCGGCTGCGGCGAAGCGATCGATGAAGAAGCGGAGGGAGGACTTCATGGGGACAAGTATGACTTCCGGGAGGGTTATATTGTCACTGTTGGTATATTATAACATCTTCAATCTCCCCACCATGAGTGAATCCACGCCCATGCCATCCCTGCGTCGCGCCCTCCCCGCCCCCCACCTGCTCGCCGCCGCCCTCGCCCTGGCGCTTGCCTCTCCCGCCGCGCTGGCGGACGACGCCGGAGCCCCCCAGGCCAAGGATCTGGACGCCGTGGTGGTGACCGCCTCACCGTTGAAGGGCAATGCCGAATCCGTCGCCACCCCGGTGGAGGTGCTGTACGGCGAGGCGCTGGACAAGGCCAAGGCCGGCACCCTGGGCGAGACGGTGGCGAAGCTGCCGGGCGTGCAGACCACCTACTTCGGCACGGGCGTGGGTCGCCCGATCATCCGCGGCCAGGAGGGCCCGCGCGTGCAGGTGCTGTCCGGCGGCATCGGCTCGATGGACGCCTCCACGGTCTCCGCCGACCACGCGGTCAGCATCGAGCCGTTCCTAGCCGACCAGATCGAAGTGCTGAAGGGGCCCGCCACCCTGCTGTTCGGCAGCGGTGCCATCGGTGGTGCCGTCAACGTGGTCGATGGCCGGCTGGCCGAATCGATCCCGGACCAGCCGCTGAGCGGCCGCGCGGAAGTGCGCGGCAACACCGTCAACGACGAACGTACCGGCATGTTCCGCCTCGACGGCGTCAACGGGAACTGGGTGCTGCATGTCGACGGCCTGGTCCGCGACACCGACGACTACGACATCCCGGGCGTGGCCATCCTGCACGACCATGAGGAGGGCGAAGAACATGAGGAAGAACCCCAACCCAACGGCACGCTGCCGAACAGTTCGGTGAAGACCCGTGCCGGTGCCGTCGGCGCGACCTATCTGGGCGACCGCGGCTACGTCGGCCTGGCCGCCAGCACGTACCGCAGCAACTACGGCATTCCGGCCGGCGCGCACGAGCATGGCGAAGAGGACCACGATCACGACCATGACGGCGAAGAAGACCACGACGACGAAGCGCACGAGGAAGGCCCCGTGCGCATCGACATGGTGCAGAACCGCGTGGACATGAAGGCCGGCGTGTACGACCCGGTCTCGTTCCTGGAGAGCATCAACCTGCGCGCCGCCTGGAACGACTACGAGCACCTCGAGCTCGAAGGCGACGAGATCGGCACGCGCTTCACCAATGAAGGCTACGACGCGCGCCTGGAAGCGGTGCAGAAGACCTGGAACGGCTGGCGCGGCGCGTTCGGACTGCAGTTCGGCAGTACCGATTTCAGCGCGGTGGGCGCAGAGGCCTTCGTGCCTTCGACGGTCACCGAAACACTGGGCCTGTTCGTGTTGCAGCAGAAGGACTTCGGCCCGTGGAAGCTGGAACTCGGCGGCCGCTACGATCAGGTCAAACTGAAGCCGGAGGATCGCGCCTCCACCGATTTCGACGCCATCAACCTGTCCGCCGCCGCGATCTGGCGCCTGAGCGATGGCTTCGACCTGCGCTTCGGGCTGGACCGCTCCGAGCGTGCGCCGACCAATGAGGAACTGTTCGCCGGCGGCACCCACGTGGCCACGCAGTCGATCGAGATCGGCGACGCCTCGCTGGACACGGAAAAGGGAGTGCGCGCAGAGATCGGTGCGCACTGGCATACCGATCGCGTGGACCTGAAGCTCGCGGTGTACCAGACGAAGTTCAAGGACTTCATCTATCTCACCGATACCGGCGTGGAAGAAGAAGGCTATCCCGTGCGGCTGTGGACGCAGGACGACGCCACCTTCACCGGCGCCGAGGCCGAAGCGAAGATCCAGCTGGCCGACACGACGGCCGGCGCATGGGAGCTGCGCATGTACGGCGACTACGTCCGGGCGAAGCTGGACGGCAATGGCCTGCGGACGGTGGCCTTCGAAGTGCCACATGGCGACCACACGCACGGCTATGAGGTCGACATCGCGCAGGGCGGCTACCTGCCCCGCATCTCGCCGATGCGCGTCGGCGCCGACCTGGGCTGGTCGCTGGGCGGCTGGCGCGCCTCGCTGGGCGCAGTGCGTTACAGCAAGCAGGACGACGTGGCGCAGAACGAGGAGCCGAGCGACGGTTACACGCTGGTGGATGCGCACCTGGCGTATCGCTGGGATCGCACGGCATCAAGCTGGGAAGTGTTCCTGGATGGCAGCAACCTGACCGACGAAGAAGCCCGCCCGCACACCTCGCTGCTGCGCGACTACGCGCCGTTGCCGGGCCGCGGCGTGGCCTTCGGCATCCGCGCGTACTTCTGATCCACGGCTGACGGTCCTCCCCCGGGGCGGCTGGCCTGGATGGCAGCCGCCCTTCTTGACATCCGTTATGTGCATATACACATAATTGACGCATCGCTGCCAGTGTGATCCCCCCACCATGCCCACCCCTTCCGCCTCGGCGACGCCGAGCATGTGCACCTGCTTCCGCTTGCGCCGCGCAAGCCGCCGCGTCACCCAGGTATACGACCACGAACTGGCGCCCGTCGGCCTGAGCCTCAATCAGTACTCCATCCTGCGCCGCAGCGAACGCGAGCCACGCGTGCTGGGCGACCTGGCCGGGGAACTCGGCATGGATCGCACCACCCTGACCCGCAATCTGTCGCCGCTGGTGGATGCAGGCCTGGTGGAAATCGTCCGCGGCCACGACGCACGCCAGCGCCTGATCGCGCTGACGCAAGAGGGGCGCCATCGACTCCTTGCCGCCAAGCCCAGGTGGCGACGCGCGCAGGACACCATCGACGCGATGCTCGGTGACGCCGGCATCCACCGGCTGCACGCAGACCTGGACCACCTCGACGCCCTGCTGCGCAAGCACCTGGGAGAAGCCGCATGAGCCCCGCCGCCACAACGCCCGCTCCGCGCATGCACTGGGGCCTGCTTCTAGCCGCTGCGGGCATGCTGATGATCACGATGGGAGCGCGGCAGACCACCGGGCTGTTCGTGACGCCGATCCACCAGGACACCGGCATCGGTATCGCCGCGATCAGCTTCGCGCTGGCGATCGGTCAGTTCACATGGGGCGCGGTGCAACCCGTCTTCGGGGCAATCGCCGACAAGCGTGGCTCCACGGGCGTGCTGGTGGCCGGCGGAATCCTTCTGTCGCTTGGCCTGGTGCTGACGCCACACCTCACCTCGCCGTGGGGCCTGATGTTCACGCTGGGCTTGTTGACGGCGGCGGGCGCAGGCGCGGGCAGCTTCTCGATCCTGATCGGCGCCACCGCACAGCAGCTTGCACCGGAGAAGCGTTCGTTCGCCGCGGGCTTCATCAACGCGGGGGGGTCGCTTGGCCAGTTCGTCTTCGCGCCCCTGGTGCAGGCCGTGATCGCCGTCGCCGGCTGGGCCAGCGCGATGTACACGCTTGCCGTCGCCTCATTGCTCGCGATTCCCCTGGCCTTCCCGTTGCGCAGGAAGGCGACGCCTTCGACGGGCACGACACCGGCCACTGCCGTCGGCGACATTTCGCTCAAACAACAGATCGCCATCGCCCTGCGCGACCGCAGCTACTGGATGCTGCACCTGGGCTTCTTCACATGCGGCGTGCACATCGCCTTCCTGGTGACGCACCTGCCTGGCGAAATCGCGTTGTGCGGTCTGTCGCCCAGCGTGTCGGCGGTGTCGATCGCGCTGATCGGCCTGTTCAACGTGGCTGGCAGCCTGGTCGCGGGCGCCCTGGGTCAGCGCATGCGCATGAAGTGGATCCTCGCGGCGATGTACGCCAGTCGCGCCGTGATGATCGCCCTCTACCTGATGGCGCCGCCGACGCCGTTGACGTTCTACGTATTCGCTGCTGCGCTCGGCTTCACCTGGTTGGCGACCGTACCGCCGACGGCAGGCCTGGTCGGCAAGCTGTTCGGCCCGCGCTACCTGGGCACGCTGTTCGGGCTGACGTTGCTGTCGCACCAGATCGGTGGCTTCTTCGGCGCGTGGCTGGGCGGCCTGGCGCTGGAACGCTTCGGCGACTACACGTGGATGTGGTACGCGGACATGGCGTTGGCGTTGATTGCCGCCTTGGCCAACCTGCCGATCCGGGAACGTTCACCGAGTGCGGTACCGGCCGCGGCCTGAGGATCCTTGTGGGAGCGACGTAAGTCGCGATGACGGGCCGCGGTGGCCCATCGCGACTTACGTCGCTCCCACAGCAAGCCGGCGGGTTTCACGTCGCCGCGCAGCGCGCGCACAGGCCATGTACTTCCAGCGTCTGCGCCTGTGGCTGGAAACCCAGTGCCTTGGCGCGCGCATCCAAGGCCGCCACCACGTCGCGATCCTCCAGCTCCACCGCGCTGTGGCACCGGTCGCAGATGAGGAACGGCACCGAATGCTGGGCGCTGTTCGGGTGATGGCAGGCCACGAACGCATTCACGGATTCGAGCTTGTGCACGAAACCGTTGGCCATCAGGAAGTCCAGCGCGCGGTACACCGTCGGCGGCGCGTCGGCGCCCACGCCCTTGGTGGCGCGCACCCATTCCAGCAATTCATAGGCCTTCACCGGCTTGCCGGCTTCCGCGATCAGCTGCAGCACGCGGGCACGGATCGGCGTCAGTCGCAGGCCGCGCTCCTGGCACGCGCGCTCGACCGCCGCCACGAACGCCTGCGCGTCGTGGACGTGATGGTGCGGGTCGGTACAGGCATGGGCGTTTGACATGAGCGATCCGGAGTCAGGCGGACGTATCCACTTTGATAAGTGCAGCATCGATGCGTTTCAAGGCTTCGTCGCGACCGGCCAGGTAGACGGTCTGCGAAATATCGGGGCTGACCTGGGTGCCTGTGATGGCCACGCGCAGCGGCTGCGCCACCTTGCCCATGCCGAGTCCGAGCGCTGCGGCAGCCTCGTGCAGCGCGACGGACACACTTTCCGCGCTCCACTCCGCCAGCGCTGCCAGGCACTCGCGGGCCTTGCCCAGCGGAGCGTGGGCGGCGGCCCCCAGATGCTTGGCCACGGCGGCCTCGTCGTACACCGTCAGCGGCTGATACCAGACCATCGCCTTCTCGGCCATCTCCTTGAGGGTCTGCACGCGGTCGCGCAGGGCGACCACGACATCGGCCGGTGCGGGACCACGGGAGAGATCGATCTCCAGCTTTTCCAACTGGTGGACCAGGTGCGGTGCGATGTCCGACGGCGCATCGGTCTTCAGATAGTGCTGGTTCACCCAGCCCAGCTTGGCCATGTCCAGCCGCGCGGCCTTGGAGTTCACGTCCTTCACGTCGAACAGGTCAATCAGTTCCTGCCGCGTGAACAGTTCCTGGTCGCCGTGCGACCAGCCCAACCGCGCCAGGTAGTTGATCAGCGCGTGCGGCAGGTAGCCGGCATCCTTGTACTGCATCACGTCGGCCGCACCGGTGCGCTTGGAGAGCTTGGCGCCCTGCTCGTCCAGGATCATCGGCATGTGCGCGAACTTCGGCACCGGCGCGCCCAGCGCTTCGTAGATGTTGATCTGGCGCGGGGTGTTGTTGATGTGGTCGTCGCCGCGGATGACCTCGGTGATGCCCATGTCCCAGTCGTCCACGACCACGGCGAAGTTGTAGGTCGGGTAGCCGTCCGGACGGAAGATCACCATGTCGTCGAGTTCGCTGTTGGCGATCTCGATGCGGCCCTTGATCAGGTCGTCGAAGGCGACCACGCCGTCGAGCGGATTCTTGAAGCGGATGACGCGGTTGGGGTCGTCGCGACGCGGCAGGTTCTGCTCGCGCGCGGCACCGTTGTAGCGCGGCTTCTCCTGCTTCGCCATCGCCGCCTCGCGCATCGCGTCAACTTCTTCGCGCGTCTCGTAGGCGTAATAGGCCTTGCCGTCGGCCACCAGCTGTTCGGCGACCTCGCGGTACCGGTCGACGCGATGGGTCTGGTAGATCGGGCCTTCATCGTAGTTCAGGCCCAGCCAGTCCATCGCATCGAGGATCGCGTCGATCGCCGCCTGCGTGCTGCGCTCGCGATCGGTGTCCTCGATGCGCAGGATGAAATCGCCGCCGCGGTGGCGCGCTTCCAGCCAGCAGTACAGCGCGGTGCGGGCGCCGCCGATGTGCAGGTAGCCGGTGGGACTGGGAGCGAAGCGGGTACGGCAGGCCATGGAGGAGCTCTGAATACGGAATCCCGCGATTTTACCGCGCCGCGACGGTTCTGCCGCGCCTCGCCGGCCCGAACGCGCCGCAGCGCGCCCGCTCGGCGAGGCGCCCGGAAGGCCTTGCCGATGAAGGAAGCCCGGTGGGGAGGGCTTAGAATCACGGCATGACCACGCTCTTCATCTCCGACCTGCACCTGGATCCCGAACGCCCTGCTGTAACCGAACTGTTCGGCACGTTCATGCAACGGGAGGCCGTTGGGGCCGACGCCCTTTACATCCTGGGCGACCTGTTCGAAGCCTGGGTGGGCGATGACGACCCGTCTGAAACCGGTGCCTACGTCGCGGCCCGCATCCGCGAGGTCGCCGATGCCGGCGTACCGGTGTTCTTCATCCGCGGCAACCGCGATTTCCTGCTCGGTGACGCCTTCGCCCGCCGCGCCGGCATGCGCATCCTGCCCGATCCAGCGGTCGTCATGCTGTACGGCAAGCCGACGATCCTGATGCATGGCGACCTGCTGTGCACGGGCGACACGGCCTACCAGGCGTTCCGTGCGCAGACGCGCAATCCGGCGTGGCAGGCGCAATTCCTGGCCCAATCGCTGGCTGCCCGACTGGCCTTCGCTGCACAGGCGCGTGCCGCCAGTGCTGCGCACCAGGGCGGCATGAAGCAGAGCGACAAGGCGCAGTTCGAGACGCTGACCGACGTGGCGCCCGCGACGGTGGATGCCACGCTGGCCCAGTTCGGCATCGACATGCTGATCCATGGCCACACGCACCGGCCGGCGATCCACGACCTGACCGTCCATGGCCAAGCGTGCCGCCGCATCGTGCTGGGCGACTGGTACGAGCAGGGCTCGGTGTTGCGCGTGGAACCGCATGTAATGACGCTGGAGCGTCTGTAGGTCTTAGATGTGGGAGCGACGTAAGTCGCGATGATGTTTCCGCGGTAGCTCATCGCGACTTACGTCGCTCCCACACCCTCATCCCCTACGGGGCTTCCAACGCCGCCAGCTCGTCTTCGTCGAAGCCGGCCAACAGCCGCGCCTCGATGTTGAACGGGCCATGCAGGTAGCCGCCGGCATATTCCCTCAGCAGTTCGCGGAAGCGTGCGCGCGGTTCGATGCCGCGTTGTGCGCAGTACCAGCGGTACCAGCGCGAACCGGCGGCGACATGCGCGATCTCCTCGCGCAGGATCAGCTCGAGGATCGCCACGGTGGCTTCGTCGCCGAGTTCGCGCAGTTTGACGATCATCCCCGGCGTGACGTCCAGGCCACGCGCTTCCAGCACGCGTGGCACCAGCGCCATCCGCGCCAGCCCGTCATGCGCAGTCTTTTCGGTCATCTCCCACAAGCCGTTGTGGGCGTCGAAATCGCCGTAGTCGTAGCCGAGTTCGCGCAGGCGGTCGCGCAGCAGCACGAAGTGGCGCGCCTCGTCGTGGGCCACCTGCACCCAGTCGGCATGGAACGCCGCCGGCAGACCACGGAAGCGGTATGCCGCGTCCCAGGCAAGGTCGATGGCGTTGAGTTCGATATGCGCGATGGCATGGATGAAGGCGGCCCTGCCCGGCACGCTGCCGAGTCCACGCCGCGGCAGATCGCGCGGATGCACGAGGGTCGGCTTCGCCGGTCGCCCCGGCATGCGGATGGGTTCGGGCGGTGGCGCGTCGGCGGGAACCGCCAGCTCACCGCGCGCGAACGCATCAGCGTATCGCCGTGTCAGCGCGACCTTGTCGTCCACGTCCGTCGCGTCCAGGCAGGCACGCGCAGCCTCGAACAGCGTCGCCATGGCGTGCGCGCCGCTTCAGCCTACGCGGCGCTTGCGCTTGGCTTCGTCCGAACGTGCCTGCTCGATGCGTTCGAAATATCCCGGCTCGATGCCGGTGACGTACTTGCCATCGAAGCACGAGGAATCGAAATCGGCGAGCTGCGGATTGCCTTCGCGCACGGCCGCCTCGAGGTCTTCCAGGTCCTGGTAGATCAGCCAGTCGCAGCCGAGCAGCGTCTCGATCTCCTCGATGCTGCGGTCATGCGCGACCAGTTCGTCGGCCGCCGGCATGTCGATGCCGTAGATGTTGGGGTGGCGCACCGGCGGTGCGGCGCTGGCCAGGTAGACCTTGCGGGCGCCGGCATCGCGCGCCATCTGCACGATCTGCTTGGATGTGGTGCCGCGCACGATGGAGTCGTCGACCAGCAGCACCACGCGGTTGCGGAATTCCAGGTTGATCGGGTTGAGCTTGCGGCGCACGGATTTCACGCGTTCGCCCTGCCCCGGCATGATGAACGTGCGGCCGACATAGCGGTTCTTGATGAACCCTTCGCGGTACTTCACGCCCAGCACGTTGGAGATTTCCAGCGCGGCGTCGCGCGAGGTGTCCGGGATCGGGATGATGGTGTCGATGTCGTGGTCGGGGCGCAGGCGCAGGATCTTCTCGCCCAGCTTCACGCCCATGCGCATGCGCGCCTTGTGCACCGACACGTTGTCGATCATCGAATCGGGACGCGCGAAGTACACGTACTCGAAGATGCACGGCGCGTGGTCCTGGGGCTCGGCGACGATCTCGCTGAACAGCTCGCCGCGCGCAGTGATCACGATGGCCTCGCCCGGCTGCACGTCGCGCATGCGCGTGAAGCCGAGGATATCCAGCGCCGCAGACTCGGAGGCGATGATGTACTCGGTGCCTTCGCTGTGCTCGCGCTTGCCCAGCACCAGTGGGCGGATGCCATGCGGATCGCGGAACGCCACCAGGCCCAGGCCCAGCACCACGCTGACCACCGCATATCCTCCCTTGACGCGGCGATGCACGCCGGCCACCGCACGGATGGCGGCCTCCGGGCTGAGCGTGCGCTGCAGGTCCAGCTCATGCGCGAACACGTTCAACAGCACTTCGCTGTCCGAATCGGTGTTGATGTTGCGGCGGTCCTGCGCGAACACGTCCTGGCGCAGGGCCTCGGTGTTGATCAGGTTGCCGTTGTGCGCCAGCGCGATGCCGTACGGCGAGTTCACGTAGAACGGCTGCGCTTCGTCCATGCCTTCGGATCCGGCAGTCGGATAACGGCAGTGGGCGATGCCCACGCGGCCTTCCAGCACGCTCATCGCCTTGGCGCTGAAGACGTCCCGCACCAGTCCGTTGTCCTTGTGCACGCGCAGGCGCGTGCCGTCGGCGGTGGCGATGCCTGCGGCGTCCTGTCCGCGGTGTTGCAGGACGGTCAGCCCGTCATAAAGCTGGCCGGCGACGTTCTGGTTGCCGACGATTCCGACGATGCCGCACATGGTGGATCTACTCCGGTTTCGACGCGGGTGAGGCGGACGAGGGGGCGTGGTCCTGCGGTGCGCCGGTGTCTTCCAGCGGCATGGGGAGCAGGTTTTGCAGGCGCGCATTATCGCCCGCCGGGCGTCCGTTGCCAAAGTCCAATTCCTGCACGGTCCATTCCGGCAGCCACTGCGACAGCCATTGCGCGCCGGGCAGCAGCATCGGCACGATGGGCGAGCCGCGCCATTCAGGTTCGCGCGGCAGATCCGTGAAGGCCGCCAGCAGCAGGACGATGCAGGCGACGAAAGCACCGCGCGCGAACCCCAGCGCCAGTCCGAGCACGCGATCCAGGCCCGACAGCCCCACCGACTTGACCAGGTGGCGGATGGCCCACCCCGTCAATCCGACGAAGATCATCACGCCGATGAAGCTGAGCGCGTAACCGCCCAGCAGTTCGCTAGCGGAGGGCTGGCCGTCGCTGGACAGCCAATGCGCCGCGTCTCCGCCGTAGTGGAAGGCCACCCAGCCGGCCAGCAACCACGCGACCATCGACGCCAATGCACTGATGAAACCTCGCATCACGCCGAACAGGGTCGACACGCCGACGATGGCCAGCAGGGTCAGGTCGAGGGCGCTCACGCGACGCGCCCGTGGCAATCAGTCGCGCAACAGGGCACATCCATCAAGGATGCGGACGGACCATGCCGTCGACACCGATCCTGGACGCCACCTGTGCCTTCAGGCGGTCCGCATCGGCACGGTTGGCGACCGGCCCGACGCGCACGCGGCTGAGCGTGCCCTTGTCGGTGCGGACCTGTTCGACGAAGGCGCTGAATCCGGCGCCGCGCGCGCGGTCGCGCAAGGCATTGGCGTCGGCGGCATTCGAGAACGCGCCCAATTGCACGGCGAAGCCGGTGCCGGAGGCCGCCGGTTTCGGTGCCTCGGCAGGCTTGGGCGTGGACGCTGCCGGGGTGGTGGCAGGCGCCGGTTTCGTAGCCACCGGCTTCGCTTCGGGCGCAGCCGGCTTCGGCGCGGGCTTGGCGGGTTCGGGCGGCAGCGTCCGGGTGGTAACCGCCAGCGTGGTGGGGGCGGCCGACGCGACCGACGCCGTGGCCGCAGGCGATGCGGTGGCCGGCTCGGTATCGGCAACGTCCAGCGTCACGACCTGCGCGTTGACGTCGCCTCGGATCTTGATCGCGTCCAGTCGCGCGGCTTCGGCCTGCGGACGGTCGGCGTAGGGACCGACGCGCACCCGGAATGCCGGCTTGCCATTGATGGTCGCCGGTTCGACGAAGCCCGGCAGCTTGGCCTGCTTCACGCGCGCCAGTACGGCATCGGCATCGGCCTGCGTGGCATAGGCGCCGAAACTGACGGCGAAGTCGCCGCCTGCCGTGGCGGCCGGCTGCACCGTGCCGGTAGCCGGTGCGGGTTCCGCGGCAGGTGCGGCAACCTGGCCCTGCAGTCCCACGGCGCCGGTTGCGGGCGCATTGCCTGGCGTCACCAGAGGCAGTTCACGCGTCTCGAATTCGCCATCGGCGGCGGGCGGCACGTCCAGCGGCACGTCGGACACACCGCTGTCGGGCGCAGGGCCCTTCACCAGCATGGGCAGGAAGATGACGGCCAGCGCCACCAGCACGACGGCGCCGATCAGGCGCTGTTTCAGGGCAGTATCCATCCAGGTCCACGGGCAGCTGCGGCGGGAATGCCGCGGCGATTATACGGCGCGCATCGGCGCGCTCCCCGTCATCGACCTGAATGCAGGGCCTGCAACGCGTCGGCGACGGTATGGAACGAACCGAACACCAGCACGCGATCTCCCGGCGCTGACGCTTCGAGGGCGGCATGCAGCGCATCCGCCACGCCGGCGTGCTGATCCACCCTCTCCCCGATGGCGCCCTGCAGCCGAGCCGCGAGCTGTTCGGCAGTCTGCGATCGCGGACCGACCTTCAATCCGGCCAGGAACCAGTGCAGGGGTGCATCGCTGAGCGCACCCGCGATGCCGTGTACATCCTTGTCGGCGAGCGCGGCGAACACGACACGGGTGGTGCCCGCTACCGGGTTCCTTTGCAGCCATGACGCAAGCTCGCGCGCCGCCTGGGGGTTGTGGCCTACATCCAGCACCACCTGCACGCCATCGCGCTCGAACGTCTGCAGTCGCCCCGGCAATGCGGCCCTCGCGACGCCGGCAGCGAAAGCCTCGTCAGCGATCACCACGCCCGGCAGTGCACGCAGCGCAGCGATCGCCGTTGCCGCGTTCGCACGCTGCGACGGCGCGGACAAGGCGGGCACCGGCAGTTCCAGTTCGGCCCCGACTTCGCGCCAGCGCCAACGCTGGCTGTCGATGGGTTCGTGGAAGAAGTCACTGCCCAGCCGGAGTGCATTCGCGCCGATGGCGTAGGCATGGCGCAACACGCTGGACGGCGAATCCACTTCGCCGAGCACCAGCGGTTTCCAGGCACGCGCGATGCCCGCCTTCTCGGCGCCGATGGCCTCGCGGTCGTTGCCCAGCCAGTCGGTGTGGTCGATGTCGACCGTGGTGATGACGGCGACATCGGGTTCGACGATGTTCACCGCATCCAGTCGCCCGCCCAGCCCGATCTCCAGCACGACCAGATCAAGCCCCGCGCGCTCGAACAGCCACAGCGCGGCCAGTGTGCCGAACTCGAAATAGGTCAGCGGAATGCCGGGGCTCTCCTCTTCAAGGGGAGGGTTGGGTGGGGATGGTGTCGCGTCGCTATCGGAAACACGCGCGCTTCGTTCGACCCTCACCCCAACCCCTCTCCCACCGGTAGAGGGGCTCACGCGCGCCGCTTCGACGGCAGCGAATGCTTCGACCAGCGAGGCGTCATCCACCTCCACGCCATCGATGCGCACGCGCTCGTTGTAGCGCAGCAGGTGCGGCGAGGTGTACGCACCCACCTTCCAGCCGGCGGCACGCGCGATGGTCTCGATGAAGGCCACGGTCGAGCCCTTGCCGTTGGTGCCGCCGACGGTGATCACGCGTGTGGCGGGCTTGCCGAGCGCCAGCCGCATTGCGACTTCGCGCACGCGGTCCAAGCCCATGTCGATGGAGTTGGGATGCTGTTGCTCGATGTATTCGAGCCAGTCGTCGAGGGTAAGCAGCGCGCGTGACATGTCAGTTGCCGGATTCGATATGCCGGATGCTGGAGCCGAACAGCGACCGTCGGCCGCTCAGCACCACCGACACCTGTTGCTCGGGATGGCGATGATAGAACGCTTCACGGATACACAAGTAGCGCGGAAAGGCCTGCTCCATCGGGCCGCCTCGCAATCGGTAGTCGCATGCACGACGGTTGGGGGTGTAGTGCGTCTGCATGATGTGGGATTCGCGGAATGCTTCCCCGAACACGCACGTCCACGCCCATGGCAAGGACCTGGCCAACACCAGCCAGCCAACGAGGCCCAGCATCACGGGCATCCCGCAAAGAAGGAACAGGAACTTGAGGAACCCCTGGTCGAGCAGGAGGGCCGTGCGTCCATGGCGGCGGGCATGGCCGATCAACAACGCCGTTCCGATCACGCCACCGACCAGGAACAGCAGGGCGACATGGAGGCCGTGCAAGGCGGGCGCAGGCACGAAGTCGACGAACAGACCCATCAGCGCCAACGCACAGGTGCCAAGTACCGCCACGGTCGCGGCGACCTGACCAGGCGCAGGCGCGTCCGAGCCGAACCAGACCGCTTTCCAACCCATCTGCGCTCGCAGGGTGTCGCCGCCGCCGGACTCTACAACGCCCGATGCTTCGCTTCGCCGAAGAACGGCGTATGGTGCGCGCAATCGTTGAGGCGCACGACTTCGAGTTGGTCGACCGACGGCCCTTCCAGCAGATTGAGCGTGGTCGGGGCCTGGCGGAACGTCCAGAGTTTCGCGATCGGCAGGCCCAGGATGCGGCACAGCAGGACGCGGTTGACCGCATCGTGCGCGACGACCAGCAAGGTGTCGTCATCGCCCAGCCCGTCGGCAGCGCGCGCGAGGCCGCGCCAGGAACGGTCCAGCACCTGGCGTAGCGATTCGCCGCCCGGCATGAGGACGGTATCCGGCTCCTCACGCCAGGCGAGCAGACGCGCCGGGTCCTTCTCCTGGATTTCGCTGGCGAGCAGGCCTTCCCATTCGCCGTGGGCGATTTCCTGCAGGTCGGCATCCGTCTGCAGCAGATCGGCGCGCGCTTCACCCAGCGCCAGCTGCGCGGTGAGCTGCGCGCGCGACAGCGGCGAGGCCACGGCGCGATCGATGCGCACGTCCTTCAGGCGCTGGCCCAGCGCAGTCGCCTGACCTTCGCCGACCGGCGAAAGCGGGATGTCGATCTGGCCCTGGTAACGGCCTTCGGCGTTCCACGGCGTTTCGCCGTGGCGGGCAAGCAGGATGCGCATGCGTCGGTGTGTCCATTCGAGGAAAACGGTCCGGTTTCCGGGGGCCGGAAACGAAGACGGGAGCGGATGATAACCGCTCCCGTCCCGTGTCTGCCGCAGCCGTTGCAGGTGTTACTTGCCTACGTCCATTTCCTTCAGCAACTGCGGCGCCGGGTAGACCTCCTGCATGATCCAGCGCAGGTAGCGGCCATCGACGGCGATCATGCGGGTCATTTCCGGATCGAACACCCAGTTGGAGCTGACAGATTCCCAGTTGCCGTCGAAGGCCAGGCCCACCAGCTTGCCGTGCGCATCGAGCACGGGCGAACCGGAGTTGCCGCCGGTGATGTCCAGATCGGACAGGTAGTTCACCGGCACCGAACCGATGCGCTTGTCTTCCAGCCCGCCGTAGCGCTTGGCGGCCACCGCATCGAGCAGCGCCTTCGGCGAATCGAACGGATCCTGTCCGGTTTCCTTCGCCACCACGCCTTCCAGGGTGGTGAACGGTGTGTACTCCACGCCGTCCTTCGGTGCGTAACCCATCACGTTGCCGAAGGTGATGCGCAGCGACAGGTTGGCATCGGGATAGACGAACTCGCCCTGGCTCTTCTTGTAGTCGGCCAGCGCCTGCAGGTAGACCGGGCGGGCGGCCAGGTTCTCGCCGGCACGCGTCTTGCGCTCCTGCTCCAGCTTCAGCAGTGTCGGCATTACCGCGACCGCGTATTGGATGGCCGGATCGTTGCTGGCTTCGAATGCCTTGCGGTCGGCGGCAAACCACTTCAGCCGCTCTTCCGTGCTGCCGAGCTTCGTGCCGGCCAGTCGGTCGAGCGCGCGCTTCACCGCCGCGGCATCGTTGCCGCCCAGCCATGCATCGATCGCGGCGACGCGCTGGCCGGCGGGCAGCTTGATGTATTCGTTCAACCAATATTCCTGCAACTGCCGATCCATCGCGGCCACGTAGCGGCGCTCGAGCTGCTTCAGGCCGCCCTCGATGGCCGGCAGGTCGCGTTCCTGGTAGCCGGATTCGCGTTCGGCATTCGGCTTTTCGCGTTCGATCGACAGGCGGTACAGCTGCGAGGCGGAGCCCAGCATCGCGGTGTTGTTGAACAGCGCCAGCGTCAGGTCGCGCTCGCGCGTGGCCTTGTTCTGCTCCAGCAGCGCGAGCAACTTCGCATGCGCGTCCAGCGCCGCCTGGCCCTTGATGCCCTGGCCCTTCAGCCAGCCCAGCACGGCGGCTTCCTCTCGCTGTTTCTGGCCGGCGGCGTCGATGCGCTTGAAGCCTTCCAACTGGCCGTCGTAGTTCTTGCTGGTGTTGTTCCAGCCGGCCATGGTGGCGGCGTACTTCACCTGGATGTCGGCGTTCTTCTTGCCGGCTTCCTGCACCATCGCGATCTGGTTCTTGTAGTGGCGCGCGATGGTCGGATAGGTCCACTGCGCGGTGTTGTCGAACTCGGCCGCCAGCGCGTAGCGGTTGGTCGAACCCGGATAGCCCGCCACCATGACGAAATCGCCCTCGCCCAGCGGCTGGTCGGCGAACTTCAGCCAGTGCTTCGGCTGGTACGGCACGTTGTCCCTGGAGAACGCGGCCGGCTTGCCGTCCTTGCCCACGTAGGCACGGTAGAACGCGAAGTCGCCGGTGTGGCGCGGCCACATCCAGTTGTCGATGTCGCCGCCGTACTTGCCGACGCTGCCCGGCGGTGCGTACGCCAGGCGCACGTCCTTGATCTCCAGGTTCTTGAACAGGCGATAGGTGTTGCCGCCGGAGAAGCTGTACAGACGGCAGCGGAAGCCGGCATCGGCCTCGCAGTCAGCGATCAGCTTCTTCTCGAATGCCTCGAGCGCTTTCGTGCGCGCCAAGGCATCGTTGCCGGCGGAGGCGATGGCGGCCTGCGCATCCTTGGTCACGTCGGTGATTTCATCCAGCACGAACACGCGCGCGTTCGGGCCCGCGCTGACTTCATCGCCCGTCGTCGGCGCGTTGAAGCCGTTCTTGATCAGGTTGTTCTCGGCCGTGGAGTTCAGCTGGATGGCGCCGTAGGCGCAGTGGTGGTTGGTGACCACCAGGCCGTTCGGCGACACGAAGCTGGCGGTGCAGCCACCCAGCGCGACCACGGCGCCCATCGGGTCGCCGGTGAGATCGGAGATCTGCTGCGGCGACAGCTTCAGGCCTGCCTTCTTCAGCGGCCCGGCGATCTCGGGCAGTTGCTGCGGCACCCACATGCCCTCGCCCGCATGGGCGATCTGGGCGGCGAGCAGGGACAGCGGGACCGCGACGGCGGCGGCGAGCAGGTTAGGACGCATGGAAACCCCGGGACTGGCAGGAAAGTCCCGATTGTAATGATCCCGTCATCCGCGCCGGCCATGACTTATGTCCTATGCCGCCGAGAGATGTCGCGCGCCATCCCTGTCAAGAGGCGTCGCAACAGGGGCGCCGGGGACCGGGGCGTATAATCCGCGCCCTCATTCCCTGGATCGACGTCCGATGGCACAGACGATGAAGGCGCTGGTGAAGCGCGAGGCCGGCAAGGGCATCTGGATGGAGGAACTCCCCGTCCCGCAGCCCGGCCCCAACGAGGTGCTGATCAAGCTGGAGAAGACCGCGATCTGCGGCACCGACCTGCACATCTACCTGTGGGACGAATGGAGCCAGCGCACCATCAAGCCCGGCCTGACCATCGGCCACGAATTCGTGGGCCGCATCGCGCAGCTCGGTTCCGCCGTCACCGGCTATGAGGTCGGCCAGCGCGTCTCGGCCGAAGGCCACATCGTCTGCGGCCACTGCCGCAACTGCCGCGGCGGCCGCCAGCACCTGTGCCCGAACACCGTGGGCATCGGCGTGAACCGCAACGGCGCCTTCGCCGAGTACATGGTGATGCCGGCCAGCAACCTGTGGCCGATCCCGGATCAGATCCCCAGCGAACTGGCTGCGTTCTTCGATCCCTATGGCAACGCGGCGCACTGCGCGCTCGAGTTCGACGTGGTCGGCGAGGACGTGCTGATCACCGGCGCTGGCCCCATCGGCATCATCGCCGCGGGCATCTGCAAGCACATCGGCGCACGCAACGTGGTGGTCACCGACGTCAACGACTTCCGCCTGAAGCTGGCCGCCGACATGGGCGCCACGCGCGTGGTCAACGTGGCCAACCAGTCGCTCAAGGACGTGATGGCGGACCTGCACATGGAAGGCTTCGACGTGGGCCTGGAGATGAGCGGCAACCCGCGCGCCTTCAACGACATGCTGGACTGCATGTACCACGGCGGCAAGATTGCGCTGCTCGGCATCCTGCCCAAGGGCGCCGGCGTGGACTGGGACCGCATCATCTTCAAGGGCCTCACCGTGCAGGGCATCTACGGCCGCAGGATGTACGAGACCTGGTACAAGATGACGCAACTGGTGCTGGGCGGCTTCCCGCTGGGCAAGGTGCTGACGCACCAGCTGCCGATCGACGATTTCCAGAAGGGCTTCGATCTGATGGAACAGGGCAAGGCTGGCAAGGTGGTGTTGAGCTGGAACTGATCCGCATCCCGGCACCCACAAAAAAGGCGCCTTGCGGCGCCTTTT
This sequence comes from Pseudoxanthomonas sp. SE1, assembly GCF_029542205.1. NCBI lineage: Bacteria > Pseudomonadati > Pseudomonadota > Gammaproteobacteria > Lysobacterales > Lysobacteraceae > Pseudoxanthomonas > Pseudoxanthomonas sp. SE1. The sequence continues at coordinate 3,064,489 of NZ_CP113783.1, forward strand.
TTGCGTCATCCCCTATCAGGGAACGGCAACGGCAATCGTGAACACCAGGCCCGGCTTGTAGATGTCCGAGCCACGACGCAGCTCGGACGCGTCCGAACCGAAGGTGTCGTAGTAGCCCAGCGTCGCCGTCGCAGGACCGAAGCCCTTGGAGAGGGTAACGGAGCCATCGTAGAAGTCGGCGCGGCCATCGCTGCCGGCATCGATGGAGGTGTAGCCCGTGGTGGCACCCACCGAGAAGCCGGAATCGCCGATGTCGTAGCTGGCCGACAGGCCCGCATAGATTTCTTCCGCGCCGGTGTTGCTGTAGTCGTCGGCGTACGCGAGGATGCCGCCTACGGTCACGGGGCCACTCCAGGTCACCTTCGCGATGTATTCGTTGTAATCGATATCCCCGTACCCATCGGAAGCGCTTTCATAGGTGTAGCGGTTCACACCCAGGTCCAGGTTCCAGCTGTCGTTGAGATCCTTGTTCCAGCCGACGTAGTAGTCGACCTCATAGTCAGGGCCGCCCTCTCCGAAATCCACGTTCGACGCCCATACGCCCGCATACAGGCCGAAGGGCGCGGAGTAGCTGGCACCGGCCTGGAATGCCGGTTCGTTGTCGGTCTGGGACACGCCGCGGAACACGTAGTCCGTCGTCACCGCGAAGGTCGCGCTGAACGGGGAGGACGCTTCTTCCTCGGCATCCTGGGCGAAGGCGGACAGCGGAAGCGCCAGCAACAGGACAGTGGCAAGGGCGGTGCAGAGCTTGACGGGCTTCATCCGGATTCTCCTGGTCGATGGGCGGACGGTGGCGGCTGGCGTGGCGGTGATGGCGGTCGTGAGACCGTAATCGCAGCTTCACGGTTTTTTAACTGCGCCCCGATAGTGCGCCGCAACAATCGTCGACGTCAAGTGCCTGTCCGCACGTCGGATAATTGGTTTCTTTTTCAATCAATTCAGCAGCTTACATCGCATCACGTTGGTGCCTACGCACCCTTTAGGGGAAACCATCCGAACCGTTTTGGTGCCAGGTGCACCGGCTGTCCGGGGGTGGTGGCCGGGCTTTCGTGGTCGGCGGGCAAGTCCACGTCGACCTCGATGGCATCGCCCTGGAGCCGCGCCCGCAGGCGCAGGCGCGGACCGTTCCGCTGCGCGCCGATGATCGTCGCCGGCCAGCCGGGCCCCTCTTCCACCACCCGCAGGTCCTCCGGGCGCACGAAGACTTCGCCCTGTCCCTGCCCTGCCTGCTCACGCGGCGGCAGCGGCAACCCTGCAGCCCGCAGCGTGCCTGCTTCCCAGTGCGCGGGCAGGCGATTGACCGCACCAACGAAGGAATAGACGAAGGGCGAGGCCGGCGCATCATAGGTATCCGCCGGACTGCCGAGTTGTTCGATGCGTCCCCGGTTGAGGATCGCCACGCGGTCGGCCAGTTCCAGCGCTTCTTCCTGGTCGTGCGTCACGAACACGGTGGTCAGACCCGTGCGGTCATGCAGTTCCCGCAGCCAGCGACGCAGATCCCGGCGGACCTGCGCATCGAGGGCGCCGAAAGGCTCATCGAGCAGCAGCACGCGCGGCTCTATCGCCAGCGCACGCGCCAGCGCCACGCGCTGCCGCTGGCCGCCTGACAGCTGCGCCGGATACCGCGTGCCGAATCCGTCCAGTTGCACGAGCGAAAGCAGTTCCGCGACGCGCGCGCGGATGGTGGCATCCAGCATCCGCTCGTGGCCGCGCCGCACGCGCAGACCGAACGCGATGTTCTCCTCCACCGTCAGGTGGCGGAACAGCGCGTAGTGCTGGAACACGAAACCCGCACGCCGCGCCTGCACGCTGAGGCGGGTCGCGTCCTCGCCATCGAACAGCACGCGTCCACCGTCCGCATGTTCGAGCCCGGCGATCACGCGCAGCAGCGTGGTCTTGCCGGACCCCGACGGCCCCAGCAGCGCCAGCAGTTCACCCTGGCGGATGTCGAGCGATACATCGTCCAGCGCCTTGAAGTCGCCGAACTGCTTGTCCAGGTGTTCGATCTTGATGCCCATGGTCGTTTTCTCAATGACGGTGGTTGGCGGCCAGCGCTTCGCCGTGGCGCCACTCCAGCCAGGTCTTCAGCACCAGTGTCACCAGTGCAGTCAGCGCCAGCAGCGAGGCCGCCGCGAACGCCGCGCTGTAGGCGTACTCGTTGTAGAGGATCTCCACATGCAGGGGCAGCGTGTTGGTGCGCCCGCGGATGTGGCCGGACACCACCGACACCGCGCCGAACTCGCCCAGCGCGCGCGCACTGCACAGCAGGACGCCGTACAGCAACGCCCAGCGGATGTTCGGCAGTGTCACCCGCCAGAAGGTTTGCCAGCCATTCGCGCCCAGGCTGAGTGCCGCCAGTTCCTCGTCCGTGCCCTGCTGCTCCATCAATGGCATCAGCTCGCGCGCGATGAACGGAAACGTCACGAAGATCGTCGCCAGCACGATGCCCGGCAGCGCGAAGATGATCTTCGGCAACTGCAGGTGCAGGTCGCCCAGCAGCGGCAGCGTGAAGCGCCAGCCCTCGTCGACCAGCGAATACGCCCAGCCCTGCGCACCGAAGATCAGCACGTAGATCAGGCCCGCCACCACCGGCGACACCGCGAACGGCAGGTCGATCAGCGTGACCAGCCAGCGTTTCCCTCGGAACTCATGCTTGCTGACCGCCCATGCCGCTGCCACGCCGAAGAGCAGGTTCAGCGGCACGACGATGGCGGTCACCAGCAGCGTCAGGTTCACCGCAGCCAATGCATCGACCTCGGTGATGGCGGCCGCGAACGCCACCCAGCCGCCCCGCAGCGCTTCGACGAACACCAGCGCCAGCGGCAGCAGCAGGAACGACAGCAGGAAGGCGAGCGCGCCCAGCACCAGCAGCACCTGGACCCATACGGGTTCGGTCGTGGCGGCATTGCGACGCGCAGGACGTACTTGTGCTTCCACGACGGACGACTCCGGGAGAATGGCGGTGACGGCGGAAGCGGCGCCGTCCATCGTCAGCCCCCTGCCCGCTTGCCGGTGCGCTGCAGACGCGCCTGCAACGTGTTGATCAGCAGCAGCAACGCGAACGACAGCAACAGCATGGCCGCCGCGATCGCCGTGGCACCCTCGTAGTCGAACTCTTCCAGCTTGATCGTGATCAGCAGCGGCGCGATCTCCGAGACGCCCGGCAGATTGCCGGCGATGAAGATCACCGATCCGTACTCGCCCACGCCGCGTGCGAAGGCCAGCGCGAAGCCGGCCAGCACGGCCGGCCACAGCGTGGGCAGCACCACGTGGCGAACCGTCTGCCAGCGGTTCGCCCCCAGGGTGGCGGCCGCTTCTTCCAGCTCCGTCTCGATTTCCGCAAGCACTGGCTGCACCACGCGCACGACGAAAGGCAATCCGATGAACACCAGCGCCACGGTGATGCCGAGCGGTGTGTACGCCACCTTGATGCCGGCGGCTTCCAGCCATTGCCCGATCCAACCGGTGGGCCCGTACAACGCGGTCAACGCAATGCCCGCCACAGCGGTAGGCAGCGCGAACGGCAGATCGATCATCGCGTCGAACACGCGCTTGCCGGGGAAGCGGTAGCGCACGAACACCCAGGCGACCAGCGTACCCATCACGGCGTTGAATGCGGCGGCTGCCAGCGCCGTGCCGAAGCTGACACGCAAGGCCGCCAGCACACGTGGCTCGGTCCAGATCGCCCAGATACCCGCCGCACCCAGCCCACTGGCCTTGGCGAACACACCCACCAGCGGAATCAACACGATCAGCCCCAGCCAGGCCAGCGTATACCCCAGGCTGAGGCCGAAACCGGGGATGACGCGCCTGGCGCGCGCCTTTCCCGGCCATGGTTGAACGGCCGCCACCTTACTTCGCCTGGATCTGGTCGAACACGCCACCGTCCGCGAAGTGCGTGGCCTGCGCCTTCGCCCAGGAACCGAAAATGCCGTCGATCGTCACCAGTTCCAGCTTCGGGAAGCGCGCGATGTCTTCCTGCGCCGCATGCTGCGGGTAACGCGGACGATAGTAGTGTCTGGCCGCGAGCCGCTGGCCCGTTGGCGAATACAGGTACTTCAGGTACGCCTGCGCCGCTTCACGCGTACCGTGCCTGTCGACATTGCGATCCACCAGCGCCACCGGCGGCTCGGCCAGGATCGACAACGACGGCACCACGATGTCGAACTTGTCGGGGCCCAGTTCCTCGATCGACAGGAAGGCCTCGTTTTCCCACGCCAGCAGGACGTCGCCGATGCCGCGCTGGACGAACGTGGTGGTCGAGCCGCGCGCGCCGGTGTCAAGGACGGGCACGTTGCGGAACAACGCACGCACGAACCTGCGCGTCTTCGCTTCGTCGCCCTTGAATATGGTCAGGCCGTAGGCCCATGCGGCCAGGTAGTTCCAGCGCGCGCCGCCCGAGGTCTTCGGATTCGGCGTGATGACCGAGATGCCCGGCTTCACCAGGTCGTGCCAGTCTCGGATCTTCTTCGGATTGCCCTTGCGCACCAGGAAGACAATCGTCGAGGTGTACGGCGCGCTGTTCTCCGGCAGGCGCGATTGCCAGTTCGCCGGAAACAGCGCGGCGCGCCGGGAAATCGAGTCGATGTCGTAGGCCAGCGCCAGCGTCACCACATCGGCCTCGAGGCCATCGATGACCGAGCGCGCCTGCTTGCCGGAACCGCCGTGCGAGGTCTCGATACTGACCTTCTGCCCCTTGGTCTTCTGCCACTCGGCGGCGAAGGCGGCATTGAACTCGCGATAGAACTCGCGCGTCGGGTCGTAGGACACATTGAGCAGCTTGATGTCCCTGGCACCCGCGGCGGCTGCCAGCGTCAGGCTCAACGCGAGCAGGGCATTGCGGGCATGGCGTCGGAACGGATAGGTATTCATCGAGGTTCTGGAGGCCGCAGGCGGCCCGTGCGCGGGAGAGTGGTCTCATGCATCCAGCCCGGGTCCAGGGTGGACGGGCCGTTGCCGGCCGGAACGCAATGCTGCTTGCGCACCCGCCGGCGGGGAAATAACCAAATGGCAAGCGCTTATGTCCTTCCCGCATGACGCCGGGCTGCTCCGGGGCGGAAAGGTAGAATGGCGGCCTTCCCTTCCAGTCCGCCCCTCATGTCCAACCCGCTCACCGCCCACTACGCCACCACCCTCGACGAGATCCGCGCCCAGGGCCTGTTCAAGGCCGAGCGGATCATCACCAGCCCGCAGTCGGCGGAAATCACGCTGGCCGACGGGCGCACGGTGCTGAACTTCTGCGCCAACAACTACCTGGGGCTGGCCGACCATCCGGACATCATCCAGGCGGCGAAGGACGCGCTGGACACGCACGGCTTCGGCATGGCCTCGGTGCGCTTCATCTGCGGCACGCAGGACTTGCACAAGCAGCTGGAGAAGACGATCGCGGACTTCTTCGGCACGGAGGACACGATCCTCTACGCGGCCTGCTTCGATGCCAACGGCGGCCTGTTCGAGCCGCTGCTGGGCGAAGACGACGCGATCATTTCCGATGCACTGAACCACGCATCGATCATCGACGGCGTGCGCCTGTGCAAGGCCAAGCGCTTCCGCTACGCCAACTGCGACATGGCCGACCTGGAAGCGCAGTTGCAAGCGGCCGATGCGGCCGGCTGCAAGACCAAGCTGATCACCACCGACGGCGTGTTCTCGATGGATGGCTTCATCGCACCGCTGGACGAGATCACCGCGCTGGCGAAGAAATACAACGCCCTGGTGCACATCGACGAATGCCACGCGACCGGCTTTCTCGGTGCGACGGGCCGCGGCTCAGCCGAAGTGAAGGGCGTGCTGGACAGGATCGACATCATCACGGGCACGCTGGGCAAGGCGATGGGCGGCGCGCTGGGCGGCTTCACCACGGCGAGGAAGGAAGTGGTCGAACTGCTGCGCCAGCGCTCGCGACCGTACCTGTTCTCCAACTCGCTGCCGCCGCATGTCGTGGCCGCCGGCATCAAGGCCTTCGAGATGCTCGATGCGGCCGGTGACCTGCGCGAGACGCTGGCCGCCAACACCGCCTACTTCCGCGAGAAGATGACCGCTGCCGGCTTCGACATCAAGCCGGGCGTGCACCCCATCAGCCCGGTGATGCTGTACGACGCACCGCTTGCACAGCGCTTCGCCGAGCGCCTGCTGGAGGAAGGGATCTATGCGATCGGCTTCTTCTTCCCGGTGGTCGCGAAGGGCCAGGCCCGCATCCGCACGCAGATGAGCGCCGCGCACACGCGTGAACATCTGGATCGCGCCATCGATGCCTTCACCCGCATCGGTCGCGAGTTGGGCGTACTGAAGGCGTAGCCGAAGCCTGTGCGCCCGCGGTCAGCGGGCGCGTTTGGCGATGGCGGAAGGCTTCGGCTTGGCTGGCGCGCCCTTGGCGACGCGAATGCCGCGCGCCTTCATCCAGGCATCGAACTCTTCCGCCGTCATCTTGCGGCCGTTCTGCTGCATGTCGAAGCGATGGCCATGCGGCCCCGGGCGTACGCTGACGACATCCTCCTTCGCGCCGGCGGTACTGGCGTGTGGCGGTTTCGAGGCGCAACCCGCCGCCATACCGATGACAAACAGAACAGCGAAACGCGCAGGCAAGCGCGCCGTCAGGTCGAGCATGGCAATTCCCCAGTGGTCAGGCGTGAGCGAGTGTAGGCAAGCACACCGCCGCGAACCCTGACCGCTGTCGCGCAATCAGCAGCCGGTCATCGGCGCCAGCGCTTCGCGTTCCGCTGCATCGAGCATGCGCCATGCGCCCTTCGCCAACGTGCCCAGCACCAACGGTCCGATGGCAACCCGGACCAGCCGCAACACGCGGATGTCGAAAGCCTCAAGCAGTCGCCGGATCTGCCGGTTGCGGCCTTCATCGAGCACGATCTCCACCCAGGCATTGCGTTCGCCGGCACGCAACAGGCGTGCCTGGCGCGCAGCCAGATGTTCCCCTCCGACGTGGATACCCGCTTGCAGCGCGCGCAACAATGCCTCGTCGGGCACCCGATCGATCTGCACGTGGTAGGTCTTGTCGGGCCCGTACGCAGGATCCGTGACGCGTGAGGCCCATTCCGGATCGTTGGTGAAAAGCAGCAGACCCTCGCTGGCTTTGTCCAACCGCCCGACCGGCGCGGTCCATGGCAGGCCTGCACCTTCCAGACAACGATAGACGGTATCGCGCCCGCGTTCGTCGCGCGTCGTCGTGACCAGGCCGCGAGGCTTGTTGAGCATCAGGTAATGGCGATCCGCAGCCGCAGCCGCCTGGCCATCCACGCGCACGACGGCATGGCCGGCAACCACCGGGAATTCCGGATCGCGAACGATGCGCCCGTCGACGGACACCCTGCCGTCGGTGATCCAGCGCGCGGCTTCCGTTCGCGAGCAGACGCCCTGTTTGGACAGAATGCGCGCCAATCCGTGTCGCGCTGCGGGACTGCCGGGCACGCCCTGACGCGCGGTCGTCCGCGTATCGCGAGGCGTTCTGCGCTGAGGCATGGCGGTGTCCGGCAGGAAAAAACGGCCGGGGGTACCGGCCGTTCGTCGATCAGTTCTTTTTCGCCGGCTCGGCGGGAGCCGGCGCCGGTGCAGCGGCCGGCGCACCAGGCGCCTTGACCACGCGCACGCCACGCGACTTCATCCAGGCATCGAACTCATCGGCGGTCATGCGCTTGCCGTTCTGGCTCATGTCGAACCGCCAGGGCGAGTTGTCGTGCGCGGTCTTCGGCTGGTATGCCGCCGGGCTCGCAGTGGCAGCCGTTGCAGCCGCGGGCGCGGGCAGCGCCTTGGCAACGTTGCGACATCCCTCGATACGCAGGCGCATCAGCACGCGGTCCACCGACTGCGCTTCGTCGAATGCATGCGACGCCAGCACACCGCTGGGAGCACCCAACTGCGTGGCGGTGGCAGTGAATTCCGGTGCGACCGGCGCGATCACCGTGTTGGATCGCTTCAACGGCACCGGCACGAGGCTGCCCGTGCAGTCGGGTGCGGCATGGGCGGCAGGAATCGCGACGATGCACAGCAGACTGGCGAGGACGTGACGGCGCATCGTGGAACTCCTGAGTATTCCTGTTCGTGCGGCGAGTTTAGGCAGCCCCTCCTGGCATGGCAAGGAATTGCAGGCCTTCACCGTCCCGCATTGCGCAAGACGGAAACGTGGTCACGCAAATCCCGCGTACGCCTTCTGAAAAAACGAAGCCCGGCACTGGGCCGGGCTTCGGGTGTTGCGGGAAAAGCGTCCTATCAGTTCTGGACGTTCAGTTCCGTACGACGGTTGCGCTCGCTCTTGCAGCCCGGCAGCGTCTGCGCGGTCGGCTCCAGCGGACGGCTCTCGCCGTAACCCACCGGGCCCACCAGACGCGAGGCGTCCACGCCGTTGCTGGTCAGGTAGTCGTACACGGTCTGCGAACGACGCTGCGACAGCGACTGGTTATAGGCATCGGCACCGCACAGGTCGGTGTGACCGGCCACTTCGACGCGCAGGTCGGGGTAACGCTTCAGGATTTCGGCAGCTTCGCTCAGGATGGCGATCGCGTCCGGACGCAGCGTCGACTTGTCGAAGTCGAAGTTCACGCCCTTCAGGTCGATCGACACCTGCACCGGGCAGCCGTCCGGACCGATGGTCTGGCCAGCCTGCGAACCGGGGCACTTGTCGTCGCAGTTGTTGACGCCGTCACCGTCGTCATCCAGGTCCGCGCAGGTGGTGGTCGGAGCCGGAGCCGGCGCCGGGGCGGCTTCCGCCTTCGGGCCCAGCGGGATCACGACGCCGACCGAGGCCAGCACGTCACCGAACCAGTCTTCCTGCGGAGCAGCAGCGCTCTGGTCGTTGAAGTCTGCACGGTAGGCCAGTTCGGCGCGAACGCCGACGCGCTTGTCCAGCGTGGTCTGCAGACCGACGCCCAGCTTGGCCGCCAGGTTGTTGTCACGGGTCTGGTTCGACGCGTTGATCAGCGACTCTTCTTCCGAACGCTGCATGCCGAGGCCGGCGACGATGTACGGGTTCCAGCCGCGACCTTCCTGCACGAAGTGGCGACGCAGGTCCAGCGAGATGCCGTACTGGCTCCACAGGGCGTCACGGTTGTCTTCGAACTTCGGGTTCTGGTAGTTCAGCTCGCCATCGAGCGACCAGTTCGGGCTGATGAACTTGCCAAGGCCCAGACCCAGGAACGGGGCGTTGCGCGTGAGGCGATCGTCGTCCTGCAGGTTGAAGCCGGCGGAGCCGGTCAGATACCAACGGTCGTCGAACTCCTGCGCCATCGCGTGGTTAGCGAGGCTCAGGCCGCCCAGCAGCGCGGCGCAGAGAATCTTCTTGTTCATTTGCAGCTCCTTTCCTTGTAAAAGTTCAGTTGTAGAGAAACCGAAATACGTCTGTTGCGGTGGTTCCGGCGTTTCTAGTTGTTATTCGAGACGACAGGGACCCATCGCCTTGCTGAACAGATTATGCGTCGATACGTGAAGACTGTGTTAACGGTACCATAACAAGTCGGGCAAGGTTAACACTCTTGAAGGGAACTGGCGCAGATCTTCACGGGGGCAGCGACGCATGGCGTCCGGTCCATGGGGACGCATGACGAGATTCCCGTGGGCAACACACCGGTGCACGGAAGCATCTTGGCAAGTCCTCCGCAGGAGCCGATGTTCGCATCATGAACCTGCCCATCCCCGCCGTACACCTCCCGAGCCTCTTCCTGTCGCATGGCTCTCCCATGATGGCGATCGAGGACTCTCCTACCGGCCGCTTCCTGGACCACCTTGGCGAACGACTGCCGCACCCCCGGGCCGTCGTCGTGGCATCGGCCCACTTCATCCAGGCGCGTCCCACCGTCACGGCCACGCCCGCACCCGACACGATCCACGACTTCGGCGGCTTCCCCGAGGCGCTCTACCGCATCCAGTACCCGGTCGGGGGCGCCCCAGCGCTGGCGCATCAGATCGCCGGGTTGCTGCGGGACGCCGGTTTCCCTGTCCAGATCGATGGCCACCACGGACTGGACCATGGGGTCTGGGTGCCGCTGCGACGGATGTATCCCGACGCTGACATCCCGGTGATCGCGCTGTCGGTGAACCCGGCGCAGACAGCCGAGTGGCATTACCGGCTGGGACGGGCCCTGGCACCGCTGCGCACGCAGGGCGTGCTGGTGGTCGGATCCGGCGGGTTCTCGCACAACCTGCGTGCCCTGGACTGGCAACACGCGCAGACGGCGCCATACGACTGGGTGGCGGCGTTCACCGACGCCCTGCGCGAGCGGCTGCTGGCCGGCGACATTGCGGGCGCGCTGGACTGGACCGCCCTGCCGGACGCCCACCGCAACCATCCCACCACCGAGCACCTGTTCCCGCTGTACGTGGCCCTGGGCGCTGGCGGCGATGGCGCCAGGGGCCGGCTGCTCCATCGCGATGTCGAGATGGGTGGTCTGGCCCTGGATGCCTTCGCGTTCGAGCCGGCCTGATCAGGCCTGCAGCCCTTGCTCCCAGGGCGGGTTGTCACCGAACTGCTCGATCAGGAAGTCGGTGAAGGCCCGCACGCGCGGCGGCATCAGGCGGCGCTGCGCCATCACTGCACTGATCGCGGTCGTGGCCAGCGGATAGGCCGGCAGCACCACGTCAAGCCGACCGGCGCGCAGGTCGTCGGCGACATGCCACAGCGAATGGATGACGATGCCCTCGCCCGCCAGCGAGGCGTCTCGCAGGACTTCGCCGAAGTTGCTCTCGAAGCGTCCCTGCACCCGGACGGCGACTTCCCCGCCCTCCGGTGTGCCCAATCGCCACACATCCTGGCGGCCGCCGCTGCCGAACAGCAGCAGGCAGTCATGATCGGCGAGTTCGTCGGGCGTGTTCGGCCGACCGCGCCGGCGCAGGTAGTCGGGCGACGCGCACAGCACGCGGCGATTGGGAGCGATCCGTCGCGCTACCAGGCGCGAGTCGTCCAACGCACCGATGCGGATCGCGAGGTCGAAGCCTTCGCTGACCAGGTCCACCACGTTGTCGCTGAGGTGGATGCTGAGCCTCAGCTTCGGGTGGCGCGCAAGAAAGGCCGGCAGCAGCGGCGAGACGTATTGCCGCCCGAAGGACGCGGACGTCGTCACCCGCAGCGTGCCGGCGACCTCGCGCGCGGCTTCGCGCAGGCCACTGCCCAGCGTCTCCAGTTCCTCCACCAGCACCCGGCCCTGCTCGGCGAGCGCGGCGCCCTCCGGCGTGGGATGCAGGCGACGTGTCGTCCGGTGCAGCAGGCGCACGCCAAGTTCCTTCTCCAGCCGCTTCAGGCGCTGGCTGGCCACGGCAACAGAGAGGTCCAGGCTGTGCGCCGCTGCCGTGATCGACCCGAGATCGAGCACGCGCAGGAACAGCGTCAGGTCACCGATACGGTCCATTATCAACATTCAATTGATAGTGATTCGGCATATTCACTGTTTTTCATCATCATGGGAAGGCGCAAGCTGCGCGCCTCGTTCTTCTACCCACCCACTCCCATGCCTCCTACTCCCTCCTCCCGGCTGCCGTTGGGCCTGTACGCGCTCACCGCCGGCGCCTTCGGCATCGGCACCACCGAGTTCGTCATCATGGGCTTGTTGATGCAGGTCGCGACCGATCTCCATGTGTCCATCGCCGCCGCAGGCCTGCTGATCTCCGGCTATGCGCTGGGCGTGTTCGTCGGCGCTCCCCTGCTGACCGCCGCGACCAACCGGATGCAGCGCAAAGCCGTACTCGTGGCACTGATGATCGTGTTCACGCTCGGCAACCTCGCCTGCGCCCTGGCGCCGAACTACGAACTGCTGATGGCTGCGCGCGTGATCACGTCGCTGGCGCACGGCACGTTCTTCGGTGTCGGCGCGGTCGTGGCGACCGGCCTGGTCAGCGAAGATCGCAAGGCATCGGCCATCTCGATCATGTTCACCGGCCTGACCGTGGCCACGCTGCTGGGCGTGCCCGCGGGCGCCTGGCTGGGGCTGGAGTATGGCTGGCGCGCGACGTTCTGGGCCGTCACCGCCATCGGCGTATTCGCCACCGTGATCATCGCCACGCTGGTCCCGGCCGACCGCAGCGCGCCGACTCCGCTGTCGTTCCGCGACGAACTGCGCGTGGTCGGCCGCCCGCAGGTGCTGCTGGGCCTGCTGATGACCGTGCTGGGCTTCGGCGGCATGTTCACCGTCTATACCTACATCCAGCCGCTGCTGACGCAGGTGACCGGCTTCGCCGATGCGGCGGTCTCGCCGATCCTGCTGGTCTTCGGCGTGGGCATGATCGTCGGCAACCTGCTGGGCGGACGCTTCGCCGATCGCCGGTTGGCGACGGCCCTGCTCGGCACGCTGGCGTTGCTGGCGCTGGTGATGGGCGCAATGAGCTTCGCGCTGCACAGCCGCTGGGCGATGATCCTCTTCACCGGCCTGCTGGGCGCCGCCGCGTTCGCGACCGTCTCGCCGCTGCAGCTGTGGGTGCTGCAGAAGGCCAGCGACGCGCAGAGCCTGGCATCCAGCCTCAACATCGGCGCCTTCAACCTCGGCAACGCGCTCGGCGCGTGGCTGGGCGGCGTGGTGATCTCGCAAGGCCTGGGCCTGTCGGCGCTGCCGTGGGTCGCCGCGCTGGTGCCGGCCTCCGCCTTCGCCGTCGCATTGTGGGCGCTTGCGCTGGAGCGCCGCCAGGCGACTCACGCAGCAGGTGTCGCGCCGGCGTTGCAGGCCGACGGATGCGCCTGACCCACTTCCCTTGAATGCTTGAGGAGTTTTCCATGGAAACCCGTTTTCTCGGCCGTTCCGGCCTGAAGGTCTCGGCGCTTGGCTTCGGCGCCGGCACGTTCGGCGGCAAGGGACCGTTGTTCGGCGCCTGGGGCAACACCGATACCGCGCAGGCGCGCCGCATGATCGACATCAGTCTGGATGCGGGCCTCACCTTCTTCGACACTGCCGATGTCTATTCGGATGGTGCGTCCGAATCGATCCTGGGTGCGGCTCTGCAAGGTCGGCGCGACCAGGTCATCCTGTCCAGCAAGACCGGCCTGCGCCTGGGCGAAGGCCCCAATGATGCCGGCGCATCGCGCTTCCGCCTGCTGAAGGCGGTGGATGCGTCGCTGCAGCGGCTCGGCACCGACTACCTGGACCTGCTGCAACTGCACGCCTTCGACGCGCTGACGCCGGTCGAGGAAACCCTGTCGACGCTCGATGGCCTGGTGCGTGCCGGCAAGGTGCGGTATCTGGGCGTATCCAACTACGCCGGCTGGCAGTTGATGAAATCGCTCGGCGTCGCCGAACGCTACGGCTACACGCGTTATGTCGCCAACCAGACCTACTATTCGCTGGTCGGCCGCGACTACGAATGGGAACTGATGCCGCTGGCCATCGACCAGGGAGTAGGTGCGGTGGTGTGGAGTCCGCTGGGTTGGGGCCGGCTGACCGGCAAGCTGCGACGCGGGCAACCGCTGCCTGCCACCAGTCGCTTGCACGACACCGCCGACATCGGGCCACCGATGGAACAGGAACGCCTGTTCCGCATCATCGACGCACTGGAAATTGTCGCCGGGGAAACCGGCAAGTCGATTCCGCAGATCGCGATCAACTGGCTGTTGCAGCGTCCCACCGTGTCGACGGTGCTGATCGGCGCACGCACCGAGGAACAGCTGCGACAGAACCTGGGCGCCATCGGCTGGCAGTTGTCGTCCGACCAGATCGCGCGCCTGGATGCTGCCAGCGCTGTGGAGACGCCGTATCCCTACTATCCGTACTGGCGCGGGCATTTCTCCGAACGCAGTCCGCTGCCTGTCCAGGCCTTTCCCCCACATGCCGGAGCCGCCACATGAAAGCTGTAGCACTTACCCGTTACCTGCCCATCGACGATCCGCAATCGCTTTCCGATGTGGAGCTTCCCACGCCCTCGCCCGCCGGCCACGACCTGCTGGTGCGCGTGGAGGCCGTCTCCGTGAATCCGGTGGACACCAAGGTGCGCGCGCCGAAGCCGCAGGTCGAAGCGCAGCCGAAGGTGCTGGGCTACGACGCTGCCGGCGTGATCGAAGCCGTCGGCGAGGCAGTGACGCGCTTCAGGCCCGGCGACGCGGTCTACTACGCGGGCGACATCACCCGCCCCGGCAGCAACGCGCAGTTCCAGCTGGTCGACGAACGCATCGTCGGCCGCAAGCCGACATCGCTGGACTTCGCACAAGCGGCCGCGCTGCCGCTGACCACGATCACCGCGTGGGAACTGCTGTTCGACCGCATGCCTTACGCCCTCGCGGGCGGCGGCGATGGCAAGTCGTTGCTGGTGATCGCCGGTGCCGGCGGCGTCGGCTCGATCGCGATCCAGTTGGCCAAGCGCGCCGGCTTCACCGTCATCGCCACCGCGTCGCGCCAGGACACGATCGACTGGTGCAGGACGCTGGGCGCCGACCACGTGATCAACCATCGCGAACCGCTGGGTCCGCAGCTGAAGGCGTTGGGCTTCGATGTCGTCGACGCGGCGCTGAACCTGGCCGACACCGACCGTTATTGGACGGAACTGGGCGAACTGCTGGCGCCGCTCGGCCACGTCGGCCTGATCGTCGAGCCGCGCGGCGAGCTGCGCATCGGTGATCCGTACAAGGCCAAGAGCATCGGCATCCATTGGGAAATGATGTTTGCCCGCCCACGCTTCCGCACCGCCGACATGGGCGAACAGGGCGCACTGCTGGACCGCGTGGCGGCGCTGATCGACGCCGGCACGCTGCGCGGCACGCTGACCGACACCCTGTCACCGATCAATGCGGCGAACCTGCGCGAAGCACATCGCCGGCTGGAGTCCGGCACCACCATCGGCAAGCTGGTGCTCGCCGGCTGGTAGACCCACCCGCACCTCCCAGCATGCGGGATGGAAGGGCGCCGGTCGCTGGGCGGGAACGGCTACCGGCGCCCCGGCGACTTGCGATATCGTGGCTGGCCGCAGCGCGCTCCGGCGCGATCCGCCCGCCTTTCCGATCCCGCCATGCTCTTTTCCCCGGCGCTGCCGCGCCCGCCATATCACAATGCCAGCCCACCGCGGCGGTGCGTGCGGCCATGACGCAGGCGCCCGCCCTGTTCCCGTTGCTGCCCAGCGGTCTGTTCGGCCCGCTGGCGTCGCCCAACCGGGAACACTACTGGCTGCTGCTGTGCCGGCTGTTCGACGAGTTCTTCGGGCCTGACGCGCCGGTCCCGCCGAGCATGGGCTTCCAGCGTCGCGAGATCACGGCAGCGCTGGAGCGCTACCTGCTCGCCGACGACCCTTGGGAAGACGAAGACGGCGACACCCCGGACACGCCGCTGCCGGTCAGGGTCAACAACATCTACGACCGTTTCCGTGGCGCGGGCTGGCTGCGGCAGGAGCGCGTAGGTGCGCGCGAGATGGTCACCATGCCGCCCGTCGTGCACCAGTTCCTCTCGCTGCTCGTCGAGTTCGCCGAACATGGCCCGACCTTCGTGTCGGCGAAGATGCGCTCGATCGAACACCAGTTGCAGCAGGTGGCAGAAGGCAAGGCCGCCGGCGATGCGCTGGATGAGGCCGCCGACCAGGCACGGCGGCTGCTGGTGTCGCTGTCGTCGATGAGCCTGCAGGTCCGCGACCTGATGCCGGAGCTCAGCAAGGCCGAATCCACCGCGCAGTTCGCGCGCCAGTGGTTCGAGCGCTACGTGAGCGAATTCTTCATCGGCGACTACGCCGAACTGCACAAGGGCGACCATCCGCTGGCGCGGCGCAGCGCGATCCTGTCGATGGCGCAGCAGATCGAGACCGGCGAGCGTCGTACGGCGCTGCTGGCGTGGTACCGCGAGCATGTGGGCGGCGGCGACGGCGAGCGCGGAGGACAGCGGTTCGCGCGCAGCCTGCGACGCCTGCGCGAACTGGACCGCATCGACGAATACCTGGGCCGGCTGGACGACGACATCCGCCAGGCCAACCGGCGCGCGCTCGCCTTCCTCGACTACCGCCTGCGTGCGCCCGACAAGCTGGACATCCTGCTGCGCCGCGCCTGCCGTGGCGTGCAGCATGCGCCGGAAGACGCCCTGCGCCTGCCGGTGGCGCCGGGCGCGCTGATGGACGCCAACCGCCTGCGCCCGCCGCGGCTGAAGCCCCAGCCCATCCCGCGCAGCGCCAATGCCACCCAGCCGCCGACGCCGGAACAACTCGCCAGGCTCAGCCTGCTGCGCCGGATGAAGCGCGCGCGCCTGGTCACCGCCGAAGACATGGCGCGCTATGTCGGCCCGCACCTGGAGACGACGGACGCCGTCGACTCCGGCGCATTCTCCATCGCCAGCATCGAAGACCTGCGCGCCTACCAGACCCTGCTGACGCTGGCGCTGCGCAGCCATCGCGCAGGTGGCCTGCGGCGCGAGGATCCGCTGGGCCGCCTGCTGCGCGGCTATCGCGTCGAACTGCTCGATGCCGGTGGCCACGACGACAACGGCTATCTGCGCGCGCCACGCTTCGTCGTGCGCCGCATCGGTACGCCCTCACGGAAAACCGCATGAAACGCAGCTGGAACACGCTCAGCCAACTCTCCAACGGCGTCTACGCCGTGCAGGACTTCGAACGCGCCGCCTACCGCCTGGTGCTGGAGCAGGTGCTGTACGCGAGCGACCGCAGCACGCGCCTGGCCTACCACCTGGTGGAAGACCACTTCGACGACTTCATCGCCGCACTGGCGCCGCTCGGCATCCGCCTGGAGCGCAACGCCCACTACCGCTACGTGGTGGCGTTGCCCGCGCATGCCGAGGGCGTGCCGGTGACGCTGGCCGAAACCCTGTTGCTGCTGGTCCTGCGGCAGCGCTACGACGAAGCGATGCGGCAAGGCATGGTGGAAGACGAAGGTGTCGTCACCGTGGAACTGCCCGAGTTGCAGGAGGCCTACCAGGCGCTGGCCGGGCGGCCGATGCCGGATGTCGGCACCTTGCGCGAACTGGCCCGCACGCTGAAGCGCTGGGGCACGTGTCGACTGGTGGAGTCGGAACCGGACGATCCCCAGCCGTTCCACCTGCACGTAAGGCCGGCCATCGTGGAGATCGTCGGCGAACAATGGCTGCAACGGCTCGACCAGCACAACCGCGACGACGATGCCGACGCGGCCGACAACGACGACGTCATGGAGGACGGCGATGCAGCAGCTTGAGCGCGTGCACCTGGTGCAGTTCTTCCTGTTCGAGGCGCAGACCCTGGAGCTGGACGCCACCACCGCCATCATCGCGCCCAATGGCGCGGGCAAGAGTGCGTTGCTGGATGCGCTGCAGATCGTGCTGCTGGGTGGCGACCGCAGCCGCATCCGCTTCAACGCACAGGCCGGCGGCAGCCACCGCGCGCGCACCATCCGCGACTACTGCCTGGGCGTGTTCCGCAGCGGCGACGAGGGACGCAAGCGGCGCACGGCCACCACGTACATCTCGCTGGTGTTCCGCGACACCGACACCGGCGACGTCCTGACCGCCGGCATCGCGCTCGGCGCATCGGTGGACGAGCCCGATCATCGGTTGCACGGGCTGTATCTTCTGCCGGGTGTGGCGCTGGACCTGGCCGACCACGTGGAACAGCTCAAGGGCAAGGAACTGCCGCTGGCCTGGCCGACCTTCCGCGAGATGGCCTTGCGCCGCTGCAAGGCGGCCGGCGGGCAGCCCGAGTTGCACACCGTGGCCGAGCGCTTCGTCAAGGATCTGCTGCTGCGCCTGCGTGCCTCGCCCACCGCCAACCCCGACATCAACGCCTACCGCAAGGCCTTCCTCAACGCACTCAACCTGCAGCGTGTGGAGGACGTGGACCTGTTCGTGCGCACCCTGGTCGCCGAGGACCGGCCCACCGACATCGCCCGCTTCCGTGCGTTGCTGGAGAGCTTCCGCCAGATCCGCGACCGCATCGAACAGGTGCGCCAGCGCATCGAAGCGGCCGAAGGCGTGGAGCGGCAATACGACCGCATCGCCACCCAGGCCGTGCGGGCAGCGTCCTACCGCGCACTGGCCGCCGAGTACGCGCGGGATCTGTACGGCGAACAACTGGAACGGGCCGAAGGTGCGGTCACCGCCGCGGAAGACGCCCTGGCCGACACCCGCCGCCGCCTGGTCGATACGCGCGCCGAGCGCGACACCCTGCGCGATGAGCAGGCACGTGCGACCGCCCGCCTGCAGGGGAGCAGCGGTTATGGCGAACAGGCGCAACTCGACGAACTGGCCGGCCGCGATCTCGAACGCCTGGCCCACTTGAACAGGGATCTGTTGCGCGAGATCGGTTTCGTCCGCGACACCTTCCGCCAACTCGATGCGCTCGCGCTCGGCGGCGTCGAGGCCGGCGCCGTGGACGCGGCGCGCGCGGAGTGGGATGCATGGCACGCAGCGCTGTCGTCGTTGACCGACGGGGACACGCTGCCCTGGACGCCGGAAGACCTGTTCGCACGCGCGCGCCAGGCACTGCGCACGGCCGCGCCCTTGCGCGAGCAGGTCGACCAGCACGCCCGCCACCTGCATGCCGCACACGACAAGGCGCGCGACGCGCTGCTGGCCGCGCGGCAGAACCAGAAGCGCCTGGCCGCCGGCCAGGCGGAACTGCATGCCGACACCGTGCGATTGATGAGCTATCTGCGCGAGGCCGGCATCGATGCCCGCCCGGTCTGCGACCTGGTACGCGTCGCCGATGCCGCATGGCAGCCCGCCATCGAAGCCTACCTGCGCAGCAACGTCGAGGCGCTGCTGATTCCCGCCGCCGACGAAGAGCGCGCGGTCAAGCTGTATCGCGGCCTGTCCGGCGGGCGTTCGGTCTACGGCGTGAAACTGGCCCTGTCCAGCCAGGCGCGCGATGTGCGCGGCAAGGACGCCGCGGCCGGCAGCGTCGCCGCGCTGCTGGAGGGCGTCAATGCGGATGCCCTGGCGTTCCTGCGCCGGCAGCTTGGCGAACTGCGCTGCGTGGACACCGAAGCCGAGCTGGTGCGCAGCCGCCAGGGCCTGACCCGCGACGGCCTGCTGGCACGCGGCGGCAGCATCGAGCGCCTGCGCCTGCCTGCCGCCGGCGAGCTGCGCATCGGCGCGTCCGACAACCGGGCCCGTTTGCGCGTGCTGCATGAAGAGATCGAAAAAGCCGAACGCGAGGTCCGCGAGATCGAGCCGCACTTGCGCCGCGCCGACGAGAGCCAGCGCAGCCTGGCGCGGCTGGCCGATGCCGATGCGGTCGCGCAGGCGCTGCATGAGCGCGCGATCGAGCACCGCCAGGTCGCGGGACGCTATCGCGCTGCGCAGGAAAGCCGCCTCGCCGCGCTGGATCCCGACCTGCTCCGCCTGTCCGACGCGGTGCGTGAACTCGCTGCGCAACTCGGCGAGTGCGAGGCGCGTACCGACGCCCTGGTCGGGCGGGAAGCGGTGGCGGTCGCCGATCTCGATCGCAGCCGTCGTCTGCTTGAAGGCCTGCGCCAGCAGGAGGAGCTCGTCGCCCGCCGTGCGGTGGACGCCTTCAGGGATCCCGATGTCGACCCCAACCTGATCGAACGGCACCGCGACGAACTGGACGCGAAGGTCGAGTCGCTGGAGGAACGCGGCGCCACCTGCGAGCGACGTGCCGACGAGAGCGACCGGCAGCTCGCCAAACTGCTGCCGGAGGCCTGGAGCGCGCTGGCGCAGTACGCGCGCGATCACCGCCTGGACGTGGATTTCGACGCGAGTGCGTGGCGACCGGCGCTGGCGCTGCTGCTGCGCGAACTCACCCAGCTGCGCGACACCGACCTGGTGCGCTACGAAGGCGAGGCGCGCCAGGCCTACGACACCGCCGTGGATACCTTCCGCGCCGGCGTCGCCGCCGCGCTCAACGACAACTTCATCCGCCTGCGCCAGCAGATCGCCACGCTCAACCGGACGTTGCGCAGCAGCCCGCCGTTTTCCAACAACGAGCGCTACCAGTTCCACTACGACGTGGTGCCGGAGTTCCGCGACCTGGAGCGCTTCATCAAGCGCGCCGTGGATATCGGCGGTGAAGACAATCTGTTCGGCACGGCCGGCGAAGTGCCGGCGGCGTTCCGCGAGCTGATCGAGGACGGTGCTGCCGCACGTACCGCCACCTCCCCGCTGGACGACTATCGCCGCTTCTTCCGCTTCGAAGTGCAGATCCGCCAGGACGACACCGTGATCGGCACGCTCAGCGAGCGCATGCGCTCGGGCTCGGGGGGCGAGCACCGCGCCCCGCTGTACGTGATCGCCGGTGCCGCGCTGGCAGCGGCCTACGGCAAGAGCGAGGCGCATCCGGGCGGCCTGGGATTGATCCTGCTGGACGAGTTCGGCGACAAGATCGACGCGCAGAACGCGCGCGCCACCACCAACTACCTGCGCTCGCTGGGGCTGCAACTGGTGTTGGCCGCGCCGGACACGGCACAGGGCACGCTGAGCGGCGTGCTGGACAGCTACATCGAACTGTTCCGCGATGGCGACCTGCTGCAGGCCGAGCGCATCGAGGTGCAGGCCGCCGCGCGCGCACTGCTGCTTTCCGACCAGTTCGACCTGCATCCGGAACTGCTGGTCGAGGAAACCGCCCGCGTCGAAAGGCAGCAGGCGCCGGTGTGAGCGACGCCCGGCGCGTGCTGGAGCGGCTGCTGCGCAAGGGCGAACGCGCCCGGCTGCGCGGCGATGCCGCCCACGCCTCGCTGCCGATGACCGAAGCCAGCGCGCGCGACTATGTGTCGCTGCGCACGCTGGCCGAACGCGAGACCTTCCACGCGCAGGTCGCCATCGCCGAACGCGCCGGCGCGGTCACGGTCGAGCGCGACCGGCATCGTGGCGACGGTGAGCGTCTGCTGCGGCTCACGGTGATCGATCTCGACGTACTGGCCGACCACTTGGGCGTGCCCTTGCTGGACGCCCGCGTCCGCGAAGCCGCCGAGGTGCTGTCATCGTGGTTGACGGACTTCCCGGTGCTGAATGACGTGCTGGCGGCATGGCGGGCCGACCGCAAGGTGCGCGGCCACGGTCCCGAAGCGGCGCCCGACCTGGCCGACGCTGCGCTGGCGGTGCGCGCCCGCCTCGCCGACGAGGCCCACGAATGCATCCTCCGCCGCGAGAGCGCACGCTTGTTCGCGGGACGCGCGCAGGCAAGCAAGCGGCTCGAACAGCTCACCCCGTGGCTGGACCTGCTGGGTAGCGGGCAGCTGGTTGCCGACGGTCCGCTCGAGAAGGAGCACGTCTGGGCCTCGCTGGGCCTTCGCCGCGAGCCGCAGCCGCTGCTGGTCGCCGGTACCGGCACGCTGCTGCTGGACGGCGACGTGGAACTGCCGCTCGCCACGACCTTCCTCGGCGTACCGCTCGACGCCGTCGAGGGCGTGCGGACGGACGCCGTATGCGTGCTGAGCGTCGAGAACCTGGCCAGCTTCCACGACGCTGCCCGTGCGACTGGCGCCGACCGCATGCTGGTGGTCTACACCGGTGGCATGCCGTCGCCAGCCTGGCGACGCGCCTATGCCCGACTGCTGCGTTCGCTGCCGCCGGACGTGCCGGTGTGGCACTGGGGAGACATCGACGAGGGCGGCTTCCGCATCGCCGCCGTCCTCGCGGAGACCGTCACCGCCAGCGGCCATCGGTTGCAGCCATGGCAGATGTCGCCTGCAGACGTCCTGCCCATCCCCGGGCACGACGCGTCGGTGCCCGCATCCGACGTGCTGCAGGCCATGTGCCGCTGGGCCGAACGCGCGGGCTGGGCGGGCGTCGCCGAGGCGTTGCGCGCGCAGCCGCTGCACCTCGAGCAGGAAGCCCTGCCCGCCCGATTGCCTTCCGACACCCTCGCCGCGCGATGATCTTCACCGCCGCCTTGATCGCGCTTGCGTGCCCGGGTGATTCGCGGCATCGTGCGCCCACCCATACGCCCGCGTAT
Source organism: Pseudoxanthomonas sp. SE1 (assembly GCF_029542205.1). NCBI lineage: Bacteria > Pseudomonadati > Pseudomonadota > Gammaproteobacteria > Lysobacterales > Lysobacteraceae > Pseudoxanthomonas > Pseudoxanthomonas sp. SE1. The sequence continues at coordinate 3,086,281 of NZ_CP113783.1, forward strand.
CCACTGCCCGCATGACGTCGACCACCGCCACCGATCCCACGCCCTACCCCCACCTGTTCACGCCGCTGGACCTGGGCTTCACCACGGTGCGCAACCGCGTGCTGATGGGGTCGATGCACACCGGGCTGGAGGACCGGGCGAAGGATTTCCCGCGCCTGGCCGCGTACTTCGCCGAACGCGCGGCCGGCGGCGTCGGCCTGATCGTCACCGGCGGCTTTTCGCCCAACCTGGTGGGCTGGCTGAAGCCTTTCGGCGGCAAATTGTCGTGGCCGTGGGAAGCGCGGCCGCACAAGTTCGTGACCAAGGCGGTGCACGAACACGGCGCGAAGATCTGCGCCCAGCTGCTGCATGCCGGCCGCTACGGCTACCACCCGCTGACGGTGGCGCCGTCGAAGCTGAAGGCACCGATCAATCCGTTCACCCCGCGCGCACTCTCCGCACGCGGCATCGAACGCCAGATCAACGCCTACGCCAACGCCGCGAAGCTGGCGCGCGACGCCGGCTACGACGGCGTGGAGATCATGGGGTCGGAAGGCTACTTCATCAACGAATTCACCGCGCCGCGCACCAACAAGCGCAATGATGCCTGGGGTGGTTCGCCGGAGAAGCGCATGCGCTTCGCGGTGGAGATCGTGCGGCGCGTGCGCGAGGCCGTCGGTCCCGACTTCATCATCATCTACCGGTTGTCGCTGCTGGACCTGGTGGAGGAAGGCAACCAGTGGGACGAGATCGTCCAGCAGGCCAAGGCGGTGGAAGCCGCCGGTGCCACCCTCATCAATTCCGGCATCGGCTGGCACGAGGCACGCATCCCCACCATCGTCACCTCGGTGCCACGCGCGGCCTTCGTGGACGTGACCGCCAAGCTCAAGCCGCACGTGCGCGTGCCGCTGGTGGCGACCAACCGCATCAACATGCCGGACGTGGCCGAAGGCATCCTGGCCGCCGGCAAGGCGGACATGGTCTCGCTCGCGCGGCCGCTGCTGGCCGATCCGCAGTGGGCGGCCAAGGCGCGCGCCGGCACGCCACAGGCCATCAATACCTGCATCGCCTGCAACCAGGCGTGCCTGGACCACGTGTTCGAGAACAAGCTGGCCAGTTGCCTGGTCAATCCGCGCGCCTGCCACGAGACGGACCTGACGTACCAGAAGACCTTCGCGCCCAAGACCGTCGCCGTGGTCGGCGCAGGTCCTGCCGGCCTGGCCTGCGCGACGGTCGCCGCCGAGCGCGGCCACCGTGTGAAGCTGTTCGATGCAGCCGGCGAGATCGGCGGGCAGTTCAACTATGCCAAGCGGATTCCAGGCAAGGAAGAATTCCACGAGACCCTGCGCTACTTCCGTCACCGACTCGAGGAGACGCGCGTGGATGTGAAGCTGTCGACGCCGGTCACGGCGGCCGACCTGGCCGGCTTCGACGAGATCGTGCTGGCCACCGGCATCACGCCGCGCAAGGTCGCCTTCCCCGGCACCGACCACGCGAAGGTCGTCAGCTATGTGGACGTGCTGTCCGGCCGGGTGACGGTGGGCGCACGCGCCGCGCTGATCGGCGCCGGCGGCATCGGCTTCGACGTCGCCGAATACCTGACCCACGAAGGCCCTTCGCCATCGCTGCATCCCGCCCGCTGGATGGCCGAATGGGGCGTGGACCCGACCTTCGAGACCCGCGGGAGTCTGGTCAAGCCGCAGCCGGAACCACCGGCACGCGAGGTCTGGCTGCTGCAGCGCAGCCCCGGCAAGCCGGGCGCCCGCCTGGGCAAGACCAGCGGCTGGGTGCACCGCGCCACGCTGAAGGCCAAGCAGGTGAAGATGCTGGGCGGGGTGGAGTACCTGGGCGTGGACGACGCCGGCCTGCGCATCAAGATGGACGGCAAGGAACACCTGCTGCCGGTCGACCACGTGGTGATATGCGCCGGCCAGGAGCCGCGCCGGGACCTGCAGGCGGATCTCATCGGAGCGGGCAAGGCACCGCACCTGATCGGCGGCGCCGACGTGGCCGCCGAACTGGATGCCAAGCGCGCGATCGACCAGGGCAGCCGGCTGGCAGCAAGCCTGTAAGGCCTCCGGCCTACCACGCGGCCCGTACACCCGCTTTGTAGGAGCGCCCCATGGGCGCGATGCTTCTTAGCCGCCACGAGCGGCATCGCGCCCATGGGGCGCTCCTACAAAGAGGCGCCTCCGACCCTCGGGCGACGTTCTTTCGCGCTTGCCGCACCCCTCACACACGTGGCAGGTGCGACCTCGCTCACAGTTTCCCAGCCAGATCGAGGCCCCCTCCGTCAAGCCGGCCCGTTCAGGCCGAGTTGGGTCTCCCCCGCCTACCTTGCGCCCACTTTCCGGCCCGCCGCCCAGTCTCAGGCGGGTTGAGCCCGGCGCTCGGACCCTCTTGGTCCGGCCTTGCCGGTCCCCGGGCAGCCCGTGTGAAGGCTGCCTCCCCATGACGCCCTAGCCGCTGTCCCACAGATGTCCTTCCCTGCGTAACGGGAGAGGCAGGGGCGCGGGAAAGACGGAGCAAGGAGTTCCCATGAAACTGGCCTGGATCCTATGGCTGTCGCAGATGTTGCCGCAGCCGGCCGCCGATTCGCTTTGCCTCAGCACCACCGTGTACCTGGAAGCCCGCGACCAGACCCTCCGCGGTCAGCAGGCCGTCGCCGAGGTCGCCCTGCGCCGCCGCGACAGCGGCCTGTGGGGCGACTCCGTCTGCTCCGTGGTGACCGCCCGCAAGCAGTTCGCACCGACCATCGTCGGCCCGAACACCCGCCTGAAGAACCCGGACGCCTGGGCCAAGTCGGTCAGCGTCGCCCTGAACGCCGAGCGCAATTGGGCCCTGCCGCCCGGCCAGCGCCAGGAGATCGTGCCTGGCGCCAGCCATTTCATGGCGCACCAGATCGCCAGCCCGAGCTGGCGCAACGCGTACCACGTGGCCACCATCGGGGATCACACCTTCCTGCGCGTGCAGAAGCTCAAGCCGCGCTCCTGAAGGTAACCCAAGCCCTTCTCCATCCGGGCGCGTTGCGACGCGTTTGAATTCACCATAGCCATTCCTTCAGGGGGCGCCCCTGCGGGAGAGGGCAAGGGGTGAGGGCCGACGGCCGCGATGCGACGGAGCACATCGCACCGAACGCGACGATCCGTTGCACAGCGCATCACGCTGGAAACATTGAAGGCCCGCGATAATCGCGGGCCTTTTCTTTTCCACGGGAACACCATGAAGCTCTACACCAAGCCCGGCGCGTGCTCGACCGCCGACCACATCGCGCTGCAATGGACCGGCCAGCCGTTCGAGGTGCAGGTGATGACGGCCGCCGAGATGAAGGAGCCCGCGTACCTGGCGATCAATCCCACCGGCGCGGTGCCGGCGATCGTCGATGGCGACTTCGTGCTGACCCAGAACGCGGCGATCATGGGCTACATCGCCGACACGTATCCGCAGGCGCACCTCGCCGGCGATGGCTCGCCGCGACAGCGTGCGCAGGCGGCGAAGTGGCTGGCCTTCGTCAACTCCGACCTGCACCCGGCGTTCCACCCGTTGTTCGGGCCGGCGCGTTTCATCAGTGACGAAGCATCGTTCGACGCGATCAAGGTCGCCGCACGCAAGCGCCTGCGGGGCCTGTTCGAAAGCGCGGAGAAGCAGCTGGAAGGACGCGACTGGCTGGCCGGGTTCCGCAGCTTCGCCGATCCGTATTTCTACATCACGCTGCGCTGGGCCGAGCGCACCGGCGTGGACCTGAAGGACCTGCCGAACATCGCAGCATTCAAGCAGCGGATGGACGCCGATGCCGGCGTGCAGGCCGCCTTGAGGGCCGAAGGCCTGGCGTGACCTCCAGGCGGCGCGCGCGTCAGGCCATCGACGCGCGCACATCCTCCAGCCAGCGCGTGGCGAAGGTGTGGTCGCGTGCCTTCGTCAGCGCCGTGGCCACGTCGGGCAGCAGTGCGGCCAGTTCGTCCGCGTCGGCGCAACGCTCGACCTTGAGCTGCAGGAAGTAGCCCTTCAGTCCGATGTGCGAACGGATGTCGTCGGTGATCCGCGCATAGAGCAGGTTGTAGCGCTCGGCGGATGTCATCGTCGTCGCCTGCGTCCCGTCGCCGGCCTTCGGCGCGGCAACAGCGGCCAGCAGCGACGCCGCGCCCGAGCGCCGCTCGATCAATCCGTCGGCTGCCAACTGCTGCAGTGCGTCGTCGGGCGCATGCAGCCCGCTCATCATCGCGCGCAGCTCTTCGTCGTTGCGCTGGCCATCCACCAGCAACAGGATGGAACGCAACCCCGCCGGCAGCTTGCGCGTGCGCTGCTGGATTTCGTTGCGTCCGGCCTCGGTCTTGCACCACATGGTCTGCATAGGCGTCCCCCAGCGCCGCGCGGCGGGCCCCTCCCGCTCGCTGCGACGCACCCCTTGCGACCGCAAGTAGTAACCCGGCGAGCCTGTTCCCGGCTGCCACACGGGTCACACAAACGACACGGGGCCGCCCGACCTTCGTCGAAACGGCCCCGCCATACCCCGGATCGGCTCAGCGCTGGTCTATCGGCACGAAGGCCAGGTCTTCCAGGCCGGTGCAACCATGCCCTCACCCTGTGCCCTCTCCCGCAAGCGGGAGAGGGGAAGTGGGTGCCATGCGGGTTCGACTTCGATCAGCGCCGGTCCAGCGGGACGAATTCCAGATCCTCAGGCCCCGTGTAATTTGCGCTGGGGCGGATGATCTTGCCGTCGATGCGCTGCTCGATGACGTGCGCGCTCCAGCCGCTGGTGCGGGCGATGACGAACAGCGGGGTGAACATCGCCGTCGGCACGCCCATCATGTGGTAGCTGACCGCACTGAACCAGTCCAGGTTCGGGAACATCTTCTTGATGTCCCACATCACCGACTCCAGGCGCTCGGCGATGTCGTACATTTTCATATTCGACTGCTCGGCCGACAGGTCCTTCGCGACCTGCTTGATCACGCCGTTGCGCGGGTCGCCGACGGTGTAGACCGGATGGCCGAAGCCGATCACCACTTCCTTGCGCTCGACGCGCGCCTTGATGTCGGCCTCCGCTTCATCGGGCGTTTCGTAGCGCTTCTGCACCTCGAACGCCACTTCGTTCGCGCCGCCGTGCTTCGGGCCGCGCAGCGCGCCGATGCCGCCGGCGATGGCCGAATGCATGTCGCTGCCGGTGCCGGCGATGACGCGGCAGGTGAAGGTGGACGCATTGAACTCATGCTCGGCGTACAGGATCAGCGACGTGTGCATGGCGCGCACCCACGACTCGCGCGGCTTCTCGCCGTGCAGCAGGTGCAGGAAATGGCCACCGATGGAGTCGTCGTCGGTTTCCACGTCGATGGCGCGGCCGTTATGGCTCCAGTGATACCAGTACAGCAGCATGGAACCCAGCGACGCCATCAGCTTGTCGGCGATGTCGCGCGCACCCGGGTGGTTGTGGTCGTCCTTTTCCGGCGATACGCAGCCCAGCACGGACACGCCGGTGCGCATCACGTCCATCGGGTGCGCCGACGGCGGCAGCTCTTCCAGTGCGGCCTTCACGGCGGCCGGGATGCCGCGCAGCGATTTCAGCTTGGCCTTGTAGCCGGCCAGTTCGGCGCGGTTGGGCAACTTGCCGTGCACCAGCAGGTAGGCGACTTCCTCGAACTCACTGGTCGTCGCCAGGTCGAGGATGTCATAACCGCGGTAGTGCAGGTCATTGCCGGTGCGGCCGACGGTGCACAGCGCAGTGTTGCCGGCGGCGGTGCCCGACAGGGCGACGGATTTCTTCGGTTTGAAGGGAACGGCAGCGTCTGACATGTCAACACCTCTTGATGATGTAAAGCCCCTCTCCCACCGGGAGAGGGGTTGGGGTGAGGGTGCGGCGAAGTCCATGCGCCTGGGACATCACTGACTTCACCGTACCCTCATCCGCCCTTCGGGCACCTTCTCCCAAAGGGAGAAGGGATATGGCTATTTTTTTGCAGTGAAGAGAGCATCCAGCTTCTGCTCGAACGCGTGGTAACCGATGCGGTCGTACAGCTCTTCGCGGGTCTGCATGCTGTCGACCACGTTCTTCTGGTGGCCGTCGCGGCGGATGGATTCGTAGACGTTTTCCGCGGCCTTGTTCATTGCGCGGAACGCGGACAGCGGGTACAGCTGGATGGCCACGCCGACCGAAGCCAGTTCGTCGCGGGTGAACAGCGGCGTCTTGCCGAACTCGGTGATGTTGGCCAGCACCGGCACCTTCACCGCGTCGACGAAGCGCTTGTAGGTCGGCAGGTCGTAGGCGGCTTCGGCGAAGATGCCATCGGCGCCGGCTTCGACACACGCAATGGCGCGCTCGATCGCCGCGTCCACGCCCTCGACCTGGATGGCGTCGGTGCGCGCGATCAGGAAGAAGTCCGGATCGGTCTTCGCATCGGCGGCCGCCTTTACGCGGTCGACCATTTCGCCGGCCGACACGATTTCCTTGCCGGGGCGATGGCCGCAGCGCTTGGCGCCGACCTGGTCTTCGATGTGGCAGGCGGCGGCGCCCGCCTTGATCAGCGACTTCACGGTGCGCTCGATGTTGAACGCGCTGGGACCGAAGCCGGTGTCGATGTCGACCATCAGCGGCAGGTCGCAGACATCGGTGATGCGGCGCACGTCGATCAGCACGTCTTCCAGCGTGTTGATGCCCAGGTCGGGCAGTCCCAGCGAGCCTGCGGCGACACCGCCGCCGGACAGGTAGATCGCCCGGTAGCCGGCACGCTTGGCCAGCAGCGCATGGTTGGCGTTGATCGCGCCGATCACCTGCAGCGGCGATTCGGCGGCGAGCGCGGCGCGAAACTTCGCGCCTGCGGACGGTGTGCTCATGCGACGTGACTCCTCTCGGTCAGCGAACGGGCCCGGCGCAAGGCCGGGGCCGGAGGTGCGTGAAGGGTACGCCCCTCTTCGGGACGCAAATCTGGCACCATCCACAAGGTTGATCAATCTTGATCGAATAAATCAATATTTCCGCATGGCTTCCGCCACCGACCTGCTGACCGCCCGCGAGACCTGCCGCCTGCTCGGCATCAGCCAGGCCACGCTGTACGCCTACGTCAGCCGGGGCTTGCTGGAATCGCGCCCCGGCAAGGATCATCGCAGCCGCCTATACCTCCTGCAGGACGTGGAGCGGCTGGCGCAGCGCAAGCAGGTGGGCCGCGGCGCGGCCCGTGGCGCGGCGCAGAGCCTGGACCGTGGCCTGCCGGTGCTGGAAACGCGCATCTCGCTGATCAGGGCCGACGGCCCCTACTACCGTGGCCGCTCGGCGATCGCGATGGTGCGGGAAGGCGCCACACTGGAAGACGTGGCACGGCAATTGTGGGACGGCGGCGAGGACGACCCCTTTGCCACTCCGTCATCGACGCAGTGGCCGCCGGTGGTCGCGCCGCTCGCCACCGATGCCTCGTTGCCGCCGCTGGAGCGGGCGATGGCCGCCATACCGCTGCTGGCGCTGGACGTGCGCCACTCCTTCAGTTCCGCCCCGCGCGTGCGCCACGAGATCGCGGCCGGACTGTTGCGCCACAGCGCGGCGCTGCTGGTCGCGCAGCCGCCGTCCGATGCGCCGGTGCACCGTGTGCTCGCGGGCGCCTGGCGTCCGGGCGACGATGGATTCGCCGAACTGGTGCGCGCTGCGCTGGTGGTGTGCGCCGACCACGAACTCAACGTGTCCGCCTTCGCCGCGCGCGTGGTGGCCTCCACCGGCGCGCACCTGCATGCCACGGCCTGCAGCGGCCTGGCGGCGCTGTCCGGGCCGCGCCACGGCGGCGCGACGACACGCGCCTACGCCCTCATCGCCGATGCGCAGCAGGCCAAGTCTCCGCGTGGCTTCATCGCGCAACGCTGGCAGCGCGGCGACGACCTGCCCGGCTTCGGCCACGCGCTGTACCCGCAGGGTGATCCACGCGGCGCGGAACTGCTGGCGCGCGCACGCGACCGACATGCAGGCACGCGCGAGATGGCCGCACTGGAAACGCTGATCGTCGCCACCGAGGAGATCAGCGGCCTGCGGCCGAACATCGATTTCATGCTCGCCGCGATCTGCCATCTCAACCGGCTGCCGGCAACACCGGCGCTGGTGATGTTCGCCGCAGGACGCCTGGCGGGCTGGCTGGCGCACGCGCTGGAACAGCAGGCGCAGGGCCGCCTGATCCGCCCGCGCGCGCGCTACACCGGCATTACCCCACCGGCGACATCAACGTGATGCACTCCCCTCGCGCACCGGCATGCGTTTGACATCGTCGACGCATATGGTGACCCTGCGCGGGCCCATTCGCTTCCCGCTGCTGCAATGCGCCCTGCCCTGGTCCTGTGCCTGCTGCTGACGATGATGACTCCCACCACCATCGCCCGGAACACCGACAACGCCAACGCGCCCGCCGTCGCGCCCGCGTCGACGCCGATACCGTCGCCGCCCGCGTGGTTGTCCGACATTGACGCTCTTTACGACGCCGGCCTGCGTGCGGCGGGCCTGGACGACCGCACGTTCAGCGCGGAGCACTGGTGGTCGGTCGCCACGCCATTGCTGGAGCGCAAGCGTGGGTTCCGCGTCGAAGAAATCGGCCGCAGCGTGGAGGACCGTCCGCTGCGCCATGTGCGCTGGGGCACGGGCAAGACGTCGGTCCTGCTGTGGTCGCAGATGCATGGCGACGAGAGCACGGCATCGATGGCATTGGCGGACCTGTTCCGCTTCCTCGGCGAACATCCCGACGATCCGCGCGTGCAGGCGCTGCGGGCGAACACCACGCTGCACTTCTTTCCCATCGTCAACCCGGACGGTGCCGCGCGATTCCAGCGCCGCAACGTGCAGGGCATCGACCTCAACCGCGATGCACGGAGGCTGGCGACCCCCGAGGCGCGCACCTTGAAGGCCCTGTTCGACCAGGTGGAGCCGACCTACGGTTTCAACCTGCACGACCAGCGCGTGGGTTACCGCGCCGGCGATTCCGACCGCGGCACCGCCATCGCGCTGCTGTCGCCGCCGTACAACCATGCCGCCGACGTGAACGACGTGCGTACGCGCGCCATCGAAGTGGCCGGCGTCATCCGCACCGCACTGGAACCCTACCTGGCCGGCCACATCGCGCGCTGGGACGAAACCTTCGACCCGCGCGCGTTCGGCGACCTCACCACGCAGTGGGGCGCCAGCACCGTGCTGATCGAAGCCGGCGGCATCGAGGGCGATGTGCAGAAGCAGCGCCTGCGCAAGCTCTATTTCCTCGGCCTGGTGGCCGCGCTGGACAGCATCGCCACCGGCAGCCACGCCGGGGTGCCGCACGCGCTGTACCGCGAGTTGCCGGAGAACGGCGACGTATGGCCTGACCTGCTGGTCCGCGGCGGCACGCTGTCCCTGCCGGGCCAACCGCCGACGCGCGCCGACGTGCTGGTGAATTTCCGCAACCCGCTGGCCGAAACAGACGGCGCCGTCGCCGACGTGGGCGACCTGGGTACGAGGAAGGCGCGTCGCAGCATCGATGCGCGCGGACTGTTCATCGTGCCGCTGCCGGGGCGCGAGGGCGAGCGCACGGTGATCGAAGCGAACGACGAGGGCGACAACGACGAACCCCGCTCGCCGCTGCCGCTCACGCCCGGCGCCAGCGCACGGTTCGTATTGAGCCGCGATCCGCAGGGCCGCGACGTGGTGTGGACGCTGGACGGCAGCGTGGATCCCGGGACGCCTTCACCGGCGCACTGACGGATCAGCTGCCCACGTCGGGTCCGCGCAGCAGCGCGCGTTTCACTTCTTCCAGCGCGTTCGGATCATCCAGCGTGGAAAGATCGCCGGGATCGGCGCCCTGCGCCAGCGCCTGCAACGAGCGCCGCAGCAGCTTGCCGGAGCGCGTCTTCGGCAGGGCATTGACGATGTAGACCCGCGCCGGCCGCGCGACCGCCCCCAGGCTCTGCTCGACCGTGCGCCGCATGCCATCGGCGGCCTGCACCCGCTCGTGCGGCTCGTCGGTCGCCTGCCGCAATGTGGCGAACACCACAGGCACCTGTCCTTTCAGTTCATCGGCCACGCCGATGACGGCCGCTTCCGCCACCGCGGGGAACCCTGACACGGATTCCTCGATCTCGCGCGTACCCAGGCGGTGCCCGGCCACGTTGATGACATCGTCGGTGCGGCCCAGGATGAAGGTGTAGCCGTCCTCGTCACGGATCGCCCAGTCCAGCGAGCTGTACAGCAGTTCCTTGAAATGGCTGAAGTAGCTGGACAGGAAACGGGCGTCGTCGTTCCAGATGGTCGTCATGCAACCCGGCGGCAGCGGCGGCTGCATCACCAGCACGCCTTTCTGACCAGGGCCGACTTCGTCACCGGTGCTTTCGTCGATCACCTTCATCTTGTAGCCGAGGTTCGGGAACCCGGGCGAACCGAATCGCACCGGCTTCATGTCCAGGCCCGGCAGCAGTGTCAGCGCCGGCCAACCGGTCTCGGTCTGCCAGTAGTTGTCGATCACCGGCTTGCCGATCGCGTCGGTAATCCAGTGTGCAGTCGGTTCGTCCAGCGGTTCGCCCGCAAGGAACAGGTACTTCAGTTCGGACAGGTCGTGGCGCTTGATGAAGTCGATATCGTGCTTCTTCAGCACGCGCACTGCCGTCGGCGACGAGAACATGGTGCGCACGCCGTACTGTTCGCACAGCGCCCACCAGATGCCGGCGTCCGGGGCGGTCGGCAGGCCTTCGTACAGCACCGACGTCGCACCGACGATCAGCGGACCGTACACGTTGTAGGAATGCCCGACGGCCCAGCCGACATCGGAGGTCGAGAACATCACCTGCCCCGGTCCCACGTCGAACACGGTGCGCATCGACAGCGCCATAGCCACGGCATAGCCGCCGACATCGCGCTGCACGCCCTTGGGCTTGCCGGTGGTGCCGGAGGTGTAGAGCAGGTAGCTGGGCTCGTTCGATTCCAGCCATTCGACGGGCACGTCGACATCGCCAACCTCGGCGCGCAGCGTGGCGTAGTCTTCATCGCGGCCCACCACTTTCGGCTCGGCGGCATCCAGCCCGCGCGAGACGATCAACACCTTGGCCGGCGGCGTGGCCGCCTTCGTGCAGGCTTCATCGACCAGCGCCTTGTACGGAATGACCTTGCCACCGCGACTGCCGGCGTCGGCGGCGATCAACAGCTTCGGTTGCGCGTCGTCGATGCGCAGCGCCAGGTTGTGCGCGGCGAAACCGCCGAACACCACCGAGTGCACCGCACCGATGCGCGCACACGCCAGCATCGCGAACACGGCCTCGGCCATGTTGGGCATGTAGATGACTACGCGGTCGCCGCGCCCGACGTCGAGCCGCTTCAGCACGGCGGCGAACGCATTCACTTCGCGATGCAGTTCGCGATAGGTCAGCTCGCGGGTGACATCGGTTTCGGTGGACACCGCCACCAGCGCCAGCTGGTCGCCGCGTTCGGCGAGGTGGCGATCCACCGCGTTGTAGCAGAGGTTGGTCTGCCCGCCGACGAACCAGCGCCGGAAAGGGGGATTGGAATAGTCGAGGATCTGCCGCGGCGGCACGTGCCAATGGATGGCCTTCGCCTCCTCGCCCCAGAAGGCCTCGGGCTGCTCGATCGAGCGCCGGTAGACGTCTTCGTATGCCATGCGATGCTCCCAGATGCTGCCGCCGGGATCAGCATAGACCTGCGCCACCGCCGCAACCTTCCTACCTTGGTCGCATGGGACATTCCGTCGCACCCGCACATGGAGACCGCGGGAATCAGGCCAGCGGGAGCCCACTGTCGGCACGGCACAGGCGGTCGTGCAACTCGCGCACGGCGTCCACGCGGGGATCGACGCGGCCCTCGCCAAGCGTGCGTACGTACCCGCATGCAGCAAATCCAGCCGAACGCCGCTCGTAGTCCGCCACCCATTGCCGGCGTTCCGCCATGCGCTCGGGCTTGATGGGCCATGTGCCCGGCCGCGGCCTCAGGTGCCTGGCGATGCCGATGCGCCATGGCTTCGGAGTGACACGTGCACGGAAACAATGCTGGCGCACGCACATCAGGGCGTACAGTGGATCGGTCTTCAGCGCGTTGAAGCAGGCTTCGACCTCCGGATCGGCCGGATCGAAGAGGCGATGCATGACAAGCAGGCGGAACCCTGCAGGCGTGCGGTACTGGCGCAGGCACCAGTCGGGATGGGCTGTGATGAAGGCTTCGATGCGAGCATTCGCCCACGCTTCGGGGCCGCCATCCCGACGCATGCGCGCCGCATGGAAGCGGCGGATCATCCATGCGGCCAGCACCAGCACCACGATGGCCGACGCAATGCCGACCATCCACGACTTGGCGACCACGCCGGCCAGCACCGCCAGCGCCAGCAGCGGCATCCTGACCTTGCGCTTCAGGGCCGCGTCGGGCCCGGGATCGTCGAAATCGATGTCCAAGAAGAACGCATTCGGCGTGTTGAGGCAAAGCGCGCCATAGGAATTGCGTGTGATCACGCTGTCGCCTTCGCGCGCGATGATCTCCTCGCGGATCGGTACGCCCACCGCACCGTTGTAAGGACGCTTGTCTTCACGGCGCGGCAGCGGTTCGCCTGCCAACACCCGCTCGAACGCTTCACGCGTGCGGGCATCGGCGAGTGCCTGGGCATCCTGCTGGCTGATGTCCGACCAGCCGAAGCGACGCACGGTGACCTGCCTGCCTTTCGCGCGATGCTGCAACCGCCCTTCGGCCCAGTACTGCGGAACGATCATGCACACCCCTGTCTACGGTCGCCGCCCCACGCAAAGCAAAAAAAGCGCCGGGATACCCGGCGCTTCTTGTACACCATGCCGGGACGATCAGCCCAGCAGGTGCGCAACGCCGCTGCGCTCTTCTTCCAGTTCGCCCAGTGTCTTGTCGATGGCGGCCTGGCTGAAGGCGTCGACCGGCAGATCCTTCACCATCGTGTACTCGCCGTTCTCGGTGGTGACGGCGAAACCGAACATCACGCCTTCCGGGATGCCGTAGCTGCCGTCGGACGGGATGCCCATCGTCACCCACTTGCCGTTGCTGCCCAGCACCCAGTCGCGCACATGGTCGATGGCGGCGTTGGCGGCCGACGCCGCCGACGACAGGCCGCGCGCTTCGATGATCGCGGCACCGCGCTTCCCGACCTGCGGGATGAAGGTGTTCGCGTTCCAGTCGGCGTCGTTGATCTTGTCCTTCAGCGACTGGCCGTTGACCGTGGCGAAGCGGTAGTCCGGGTACATGGTCGGGCTGTGGTTGCCCCACACGACCAGCTTGTCGATGTCGCCGACCGCGACGCCGGCCTTGTTGGCCAGCTGCGACAGCGCGCGGTTGTGGTCCAGGCGCAGCATGGCGGTGAAGTTCTTCGCCGGCAGGTCCGGCGCGGACTTCATCGCGATGTAGGCGTTGGTGTTGGCCGGGTTGCCGACCACCAGCACCTTCACGTTGCGGCTGGCGACCTTGTTCAGCGCGGCGCCCTGGGCGGTGAAGATCTTGGCATTTTCAAGGAGGAGATCCTTGCGCTCCATGCCCGGGCCGCGCGGACGCGCACCGACCAGCAGGGCCACGTCGACGTCCTTGAACGCGACTTCCGGATCGTCGGTGCCGACGACGCCGGCCAGCAGCGGGAACGCGCAGTCTTCCAGCTCCATGATCACGCCCTTCAGCGCGGCCTGGGCCTTCTCCAGCGGCAGTTCGAGCAGCTGCAGGATGACCGGCTGGTCCTTGCCCAGCATTTCACCGGAAGCGATGCGGAACAGCAGCGCGTAGCCGATCTGGCCAGCAGCGCCGGTGACGGCAACACGGACGGGGGTTTTCATGATGCGGATCCTCGGGGTTACGTAGGGCGGGCCCAGGCCCGCCGCGTGGGGAAAAGGTGGGCCAAGGCCCACGCGACGGTTACTTCAGTTCGGCGAAAAATTCCTGGAAGCGTTGCAGCCCCGGTGCCAGCTGCGGCGTCGGACAGGTATAGCTGATGCGCAGCGCGCGCGGCTCGCCGAAGGCCGAACCCGGCACGCAGGCCACGCCCTTGGCGTCGAGCAGCGCATTGCAGAGATCGATGTCGTTCTCGATCTTCACGCCATTGTGCGACTTGCCGAACGCGCAGCTGATGTCGGGGAACACGTAGAACGCGCCCTGCGGACGCGGGCAGACGACGCCGGGAATCGCATTCATCGCGGCGAGCACCTGGTCGCGCTTGGCCTGGAATTCAGCGTTCTTCTGCGTGGGCACGTCCTGCGGTCCGGTCAGCGCGGCGATGGCCGCTGCAGTGACGACTTCCGGCACGTTGGTGATGTGGTTGGAGTTCATCGTGGTCAGCGCCTTGGCGACCACCTCCGGCCCGGCCATGAAACCGACGCGCCAGCCCGGCATGCCGTACGTCTTCGACAGCGAATCGACGAACACCGTGCGGTCGCGCAACTCGGGCCGCGCCTGCACGAAATTGGTGTACGCCAGGCCGTCGAACAGCATGCGGTTGTAGATGTCGTCGGTGATGATCCAGGTGTCCGGATACTTCACCAGCACGTCGGCCAGCGCGGCGACTTCCTCGCGCGTGTAGACCATGCCCGTCGGGTTGGACGGGTTGTTGAACAGGAACACCTTGGGCGTGTGCGTCGCCAGTGCTTCGTCCAGTTGCGCGGGCATCAGCTTGTAGTCCTGGCTGGCCGGGCACGGCAGCGGCACGGCCTTGGCGTTGACGATGTCGGCGATGTCGGCATACGTGGTCCAGTACGGCGACGGATAGACGATGGTGTCGCCTTCGTCCAGCAGCGACTCGGCCAGGTTGTACAGGATGTGCTTGGCGCCGATGCCGGTGGATACGTTGGCGCGCGTGTAGCCGGTCAGGCCCAGCGCCTCGATGTGCTGCAGGAAGGCATCCAGCAGCGCGTCGGTGCCGCGGTTGCTGCCGTACTGGCCGGAGTCCTTCGCCAAGGCATCGCGTGCGGCCTGGTAGACATGGTCGCCGGGCAGGAAATTGGGAACGCCGATCGAGAAGCTGATGATGTCGCGGCCTTCGGCCTTGAGCTTCTTGGCCTTCTCGGCCACCGCCATGATCGCACTTGGCTTGGCGCGACCGATGCGCCGGGCAAGCAGGGGCATTGCACAACCTCGCGTGGAAAGGTCAGGGAGCGTCGCCGCCGTCTTTTTGCGGCGCAAAATGGTATCACGCCACCCCGACGCGACCGACTAGCCCATGGTCTACATCGGGCAGGTCAGCAGGGCGCCATCACTGGTAGTCCAAGACGTCGCCCAGATCGTAGTTCTCGTCGAAGTAGGCCTGCCACTGCGCATAGGCCGCGCGCAGGCAGGCGGGCGTCTCGCAGGCATCCAGCTGCCGGGTCGCCGCCTCGACCGTGCGGTCGCCATCGGGGTAGCGGTCCGCCAGTTCCTTGAGCTGCTTGCGCATGCCGGCATCCAGGACGCCGAACTCCTCGTGCCCGCAGACCAGAGCCGCGCGTACGCTGCCGGCGGGCGCATCGGTGTCGCAGGCCGCGCTTCCGTCACCCCGCTGGGCCGCGGCACTGATCGCCTCCGCCACCCCCTCGCGATCCCGCCGGGTCAAGCGCCGCACGAAGCCCAGCGCCTCGGTCTGGCCACCTCCCCAGGTGATGCGCAGACTGAAGGCATCCGGCGTCTCCGGATCCGGGACCTTGCGCACCGTGACGGTCTCGCTGGGACCCGTGTCCGAGGTCACGTGCAGGGCCAGCGTGCCGTTGTCCAGATCGACATCCTCGACCTTGCCGTCCAGCCAGGTGCCGTCTCGCACGACGCGCAGACCGCCTTCGGCCTGCCATTCGAATGCGTAGAGCGTTTCCGCGTCATCGCCTTCATTCTCTTCGGTGCTCCAGAGACCCTCGAGGCTCTGCTGGAAACGTTCGGCCGACGGCTGCTCGACGTCCGGCGCTGCGGCGACCGGATCGGTGTCGGCATTCTGGCGACAGGCCGCCAGCACCAGCACGGCGGCGAACAGCAGCAGCACGCGTAACGGGCGCGGATGGCGATCCTTCATGGTGCTGCTCCGTAAAGAAGAAGGGCCGGTCAGTGACCGGCCCTCCATTGCATCACGCGGACAGGACGCGGTTCCACTCCGCCACGCGGTCGGCCTTGGCGGCCAGCACGGCATCGGCGTCGCCGGCGATGGTGACCTTGCTGATCAGGTCACCCTGCTTCACCGCATCGACCACGTCCAGGCCCTCGGTGACCTTGCCGAACACGGTGTGCTTGCCGTCCAGCCACGGGGTGGGCACGTGGGTGATGAAGAACTGGCTGCCGTTGGTGCTCGGACCGGCATTGGCCATCGACAGCACGCCGCGCTCATGGCGCACGCCGTTGGTGGTCTCGTCCTCGAAACGGTAGCCCGGGCCGCCGCGGCCGGAACCTTCGGGGCAGCCGCCCTGGATCATGAAGTCGGGGATCACGCGGTGGAAATTCAGGCCGTCGTAGAAGCCGCGCTTGGCCAGGTTGACGAAGTTGGCCACCGTCAGCGGGGCCTTGTCGGGGTACAGCTCGATCGTGATCGGGCCGCGCGAGGTGTCGAAGGTGGCGGTCAGCTGACTCATGGAACGGTTCTCCAGGGGTGAAATAAAGAAGCTGCGGGAGGTGGCCCGCGTCCTTCCGCCTGCCCTGCGGCAGTCGCGGAACGGGGACGGGGCTGGCCCGCCGCCCCGGTCAGCGACGACCGGGGCTGCGATGGGTCAGGCCGGACCTGCCAGGCAGGTCCGGCCCTGTTGCCAGATCACGGCGCCGGACGGGGAATTCAAGGGCAGGCCCCGGCGGCGGCGTTCATTCTGGCGTTTTTCGATAAATCAGGTGCTTAGCGCAACGCAGCCCGCTATAATACGCCGCTTCCTTTCCCCACTCTGAGCGCGCACGTTCGCGCCCCTTCGGCATGTCCATCCAAAACCTCCGCAATATCGCGATCGTCGCTCACGTCGACCACGGCAAGACCACCCTCGTCGACCAGCTGCTGAAGCAGTCCGGCACCCTCTCCGAGCGCACCGTGCTGGCCGAGCGCGTGATGGACAGCAATGACCAGGAAAAGGAACGTGGCATCACGATCCTGGCCAAGAACACCGCCATCACCTGGAATGGCAACCGCATCAACATCGTCGACACCCCTGGCCACGCCGACTTCGGCGGCGAGGTCGAGCGCGTGCTGTCGATGGTGGACACCGTGCTGATCCTGGTCGACGCGATGGACGGCCCGATGCCGCAGACCCGCTTCGTCACCCAGAAAGCCTTCGCGATGGGCTTCAAGCCCATCGTGGTGATCAACAAGGTCGACCGCCCCGGCTCGCGTCCCGAGTGGGTCGTGGAGCAGGTGTGGGACCTGTTCGACCGCCTGGGCGCCACGCCGGAGCAGATGGACTTCCCGATCGTCTACGCCTCGGCGCTGAACGGCTACGCCGGCCTGGAAGACACCGTCCGCGGCGGCGACATGACCCCGCTGTACGAAGCCATCATGAAGCACGCGCCGAAGCCGGAAGTGGATCCGGATGGTGCCTTCCAGATGCGCATCAGCCAGCTGGACTACAACAACTTCGTCGGCGTGATCGGCATCGGCCGCATCCAGCGCGGCACGCTGAAGAAGAACATGCCCGTCGCGGTCATCGACCGCGAAGGCAAGAAGCGCCAGGGCAAGGTGCTGCAGGTGCTGGGTTTCCTGGGCCTGGAGCGCATCGAGCAGGACAGCGCCGAGGCCGGTGACATCGTCGCCATCTCGGGCATCCAGGACCTGACCATCTCCGACACCGTCTGCGCGCTGGACACCCCGGAAGCACTGCCGGCGCTGACCGTCGACGAGCCGACCATCAGCATGACGTTCCAGGTCAACAACTCGCCGTTCGCCGGCCACAAGGACCTGTCGGGCGGCAAGTTCCTGACCAGCCGCCAGCTGAAGGAGCGCCTGGAGCGCGAGACCGTGCACAACGTGGCGCTGAAGGTCGAGCAGTTGGAAGACGCGGACAAGTTCCTGGTCTCCGGCCGTGGCGAGCTGCACCTGTCGGTGCTGATCGAGAACATGCGCCGCGAGGGCTATGAACTGGCCGTGTCGCGTCCGGAAGTGATCATCAAGGAGATCGACGGCCAGCTGATGGAGCCGATCGAGCAGCTCGTCGTCGACGTGGAGGAAACCCACCAGGGCGGCGTGATGGAGAAGCTGGGCGTGCGCAAGGGCCAGCTGAAGAACATGGAACCGGACGGCAAGGGCCGCGTGCGCCTGGACTACCAGATTCCGGCGCGTGGCCTGATCGGTTTCCAGAACGAGTTCAAGACGCTGACGCAGGGCTCGGGCCTGCTGTTCCACGTGTTCGACCACTACGGTCCGAAGGAACAGGGCGCCATCGCCAAGCGCCTCAACGGCGTGATGATCGCCAACGCGCCGGGCGCCACGCCGGCCTACTCGCTCGGCCCGCTGCAGGAGCGCGGCAAGCTGTTCGCCGCCGAAGGCGACAACGTGTACGAAGGCCAGCTGATCGGCATCCATTCCAAGGACAACGACCTGACCGTCAACGCGATCAAGACCAAGCCGCTGACCAACATGCGCGCCTCGGGCAAGGATGACGCCATCCAGCTGACGCCGGCGATCAAGTTCTCGCTGGAGCAGGCCCTGGACTTCATCGACGACGACGAACTGGTCGAGATCACGCCGAAGGAAATCCGCCTGCGCAAGAAGTTCCTGACCGAAAGCGACCGCAAGCGCGCCTCGCGCGCCGCCTGATCGTCGCACCGCGCCTTGGAGACGCCCGCGTACAACCCGGACCCCAAGGCGCATCCCGGCCTGCATGCCATCGCCCTGTTCGAGGGCGCCAAGGGCGTGCTGGCCCTGGCCTTCGCCGGCGGCCTGCTGGCGGTCGGCCCGGATCGTCTGCGCGACAGCGTGCAGGCGATCGTCAGCCGTTTCATCCCCGACGCCGGCCCCGGCGTGGTGAGCCAGTGGATGGAGCGCATCAATCCCGAGTCGGTCCACGTGGCCGTGCTGATCATCGCCGTGTACGCCGGCATGCGGCTGCTGGAAGCCTGGGGCCTGTGGCGGGCCCGCGCCTGGGCCTCGTGGCTGGGCTGCATCGGCTCGGCCGCCTACCTCCCGCTGGACGTTTACGCGCTCTACCACCACCCCGGCTGGCACACCTGGGCGCTGCTGATCGTCAACCTGGTGATCGTGTGGGTGCTCTGGCGCGATATCCGGCGCCGCAAGCGGATTTGACGCGCGGGCCAGCGCCTGCGTAGCCTGCGGCAACTCCGTGAAGGTGTCCGCATGCGCCGATCCCTGCTGCCGCTTGGCCTGATGCTCGCCCTGGCAGCCTGCCAGCCGGCGACGACACCGGATGCAGCGGCACCGACCGCGCCCACCGATTTCATCTATGCCGAACTGGATATCGCCGACCTGCAAGCACGCATGCAGTCCGGCGAACTGGACAGCCGCCGCCTGACCCAGGCCTACCTGGACCGCATCGCCGCCATCGACAAGGCGGGGCCGCAGTTGAACGCCGTGATCGAACTCAACTCCGACGCGTTGAAGGAAGCCGCCCTGCGCGATGTGGAGCGCCGCGCGAATGCGGTGCGCGGACCGCTGCACGGCATCCCCGTGCTGCTGAAGGACAACATCGATGCAGTGCCGATGGCCACCTCCGCTGGCTCGCTGGCATTGAAGGATTTCCGCCCGGGCGAAGATGCCTTCCTGGTCCGCCGCCTGCGCGAAGCGGGCGCCGTCATCCTCGGCAAGGCCAACCTGAGCGAATGGGCCAACTTCCGCTCGATGCATTCCACGTCGGGCTGGAGCGGGCGCGGCGGCCAGACCCGCAACCCCTACGCCTTGGACCGCAATCCATGCGGCTCGAGCTCGGGCAGCGCGGTGGCGGTATCGGCCAACCTGGCGGCGGTCAGCGTGGGCACCGAAACCGATGGCAGCATTCTCTGCCCGGCAGCGATCAATGGCGTCGTGGGCCTGAAACCGACGGTCGGCCTGGTCAGTCGGCAGGGCATCCTGCCGATCTCGCACAGTCAGGACACCGCCGGCCCCATCGCCCGCAGCGTTGCGGACGCCGCCCTCCTGTTGGCCGCGCTTGCAGGCCGGGATCCGGAAGACGCCGCCACGATGCAGGCCACCTGGAACACCACACTGGATTACAGCGCACGCCTCACACCTGGCGCGCTCAAGGGGGCGCGCATCGGCGTGCTGCGCAGCAAGGCCGCGATCCATCCCGATGCCGCAGCGGCGCTGGAAAGCGCCATCGAGGTGATGCGCGAAGCCGGCGCTACCGTGGTCGATGCGGAGATTCCCACCGACGGGCAGTGGAACGCGGACGAACTGGAACTGATGCTCTACGAGTTCAAGCACGGCGCGGAGCGCTACCTCGCCGAACGCAACGCGCCGTTGACCACGCTGACCCAACTGATCGGCTACAACGAGCAATACCGGTTGTCCGAGATGCCCTATTTCGGCCAGGACCTGTTCGAACGGGCCAACGCCAAGGGCGGGCTTGGCGAAGCCGCCTACATTGCCGCCCGCAGTCGCGCACGGCGGCTGGCGGGACCGGAAGGCATCGACGCCGCGCTCAAGGCGCAGCAACTGGATATCCTGGTGGCGCCCACCACCGGGCCCGCATGGTTGACCGACCACAAGGCCGGCGATCATTTCCCGGGTGCCGGCTACGGGGCTGCCGCAGTGGCGGGCTATCCCAGCCTCACCATTCCCATGGGCCACAGCGACGGCTTGCCGCTGGGGATCGTATTCATGGGCCCGGCGTGGAGCGAAGCGCGCCTGATTGCCCTGGGGTACGACTACGAGCAGCGCACGCGGGCCCGCAAGCCACCGGAATACTGGCCCTCGCTGCCGCCCCGCGCGACACGTCGCTGAGGCGCATGCTGCAAGTGTGAGCCATTCCCGACGCAAGAGTGCTTGCAGGCGCTCCGGGTTCGTGGCGTCATAGCCATCAACCAGCAGGCGGGGATTGACGCGTGGAGTCAGGCGCGGACCGGGTATCGGAGCTGCGGGCGTTCAGTGGATCGGGATCCACGGCCCGCAGGCGGCAGCGCAACCTGAATTCGCTGGCATGGGGCGTGCTTGTCATCGCCTGCCTGCTCTCGCTGTGGTCCGGGACGACGGCGTGGCAGCAGGCACGCGACCATGCGCACGCCCGGTTCGATGCGCGGGCAGACGCTGTCGCCACCGCCGTATCCACCCACATGAACGCCTACGAAGACACCGTGCGCGCGGCGGCCGCCGTGCTGGAGGGGCGGCAGGACATCGAGCAGGACAGCTTCTATGCCTTTGTCGAGAAGCTGCAGGTGCCCACGCGGCAGTCGGGCGTGCATGGACTCGGCTTCGCACGCCACGTGCGGATGGAAGAACGCGAGGCCTACGTCGCCGGTCAGCGCGCGCGCTATGGGGACGCGTTTGCGATCCACCCCGCCGGCGATCGCAGCGAATACGTCGTCATCGACCTGCTGTATCCGGATACGCCGGGCATGCGTCCCCTGTTGGGCAAGGACGTGATGGCGGAACCCGTGCGCCGTGGCGCCATCGAATCCGCCCGCGACACCGGCGAACTGGCGGCTGCCCCGCTGGTTGCACTGGGCGACGCCTCCAAAGGCAACACCGGACTGCCCGGCTTCCTGCTGTATGCGCCGGTCTATGCGGATTCTGTCGCCGCACGCAGTGGCGTGGAGGCGCGCCGCACGCTGCTGCGCGGCTTCGCCACCGCCGGCTTCGGCTGGCAGCGGGTCATGGAGGACGCCGTCGGTCGAACCGACGGGGACGAGTTCGATCTGCAACTCCTTGCACTGGACCATGGCGACGAACCGATCTTCCAGACGCGCGCGATGAGGGAGCGCTACGGTGAGGCGTGGCAACCTGCCTTCACCGCCCAGCGTGATCTCCATCTGCTGGGCAACGAATGGCGCCTGGTCCTGCATTCGCCGCCGCTGCACGAGGCGCTGCCCGGGCAGGCATCCATCCTGCTGCTGACCCTGTGCGGGATAGGCCTGGGCCTGCTGCTCTTCCTGCTGCTGCACAATCTCGCGCGCACCGAGCGCCGCAGCCGGGCGCTGCTGGACGCGGTCGCCGACCACCTGCCTGCACTGATCGCCTACATCGGCGGCGACGGCCGCTACGGCTTCGCCAATCGCGCATGCCGCGCCTGGTCGGGCACGCAGGAAGGGTGGAGCGAACGGTACGTGGAAGACGTGCACGCGACCGATCCCGAATTCCTCGCGTCGCTCACGCGCGCCATGCAGAGCTGCACGCCAGACCACTGGATCGCGTGGGACGCGGACCTGGGACAACCCCCGCGCCCGGTGCACCTGTACCTGGTACCCGACGTCGAGCCCGGCTCGAAGATCGTCGGCTGGTACCTGATGGGCAATGACGTCAGCGAGCAGCGCCAGGCGCATCGCGAGCTGGCGATGGCGCGCGATCACCTGAAACGCGTCACCGATCGCCTGCCAGCGCTGATCGCGCAGTTCGATACGCAGCATCGCCTCGTCTTCCGCAACCGTGCGTTTGCCGAACAGGTCCGCTGGCGGATGCCGCCACAGGCCGGCGTGCACATGCGGGATCTCTTCGGTGAGGATGCGTACCTGCGACGGATGCCACAGATCGATGCCGCGCTGGCCGGGCGCGATGGCGAGTTCGAAAGCAGTTTCGCCACCGTCGATGGCACGCGCAGCATGCACAGCTTCTACACGCCGGACATCGACGAGACCGGCAGGGTGTGCGGCTTCTTCGTCATGGCCATCGACATCACCGAGAAGGCGCGGCTCGAGCATGCGCTGCACAACGCAAACGAGTTGGCCGAGGTGACGCTGACCGCCATCAGCGAGGCCGTCATCACGGTCGATGTCGAGAACCGGGTGACCTACATGAATCCAGCGGCAGAATCCCTCTGCGCATGGAGCCTGGAACAGGCGTTGGGCCAGCCACTGGAACGCATCGCTCCGTTGGCGCTGGTGGAGACGCAGGATGCGCCCGATGAAGGACCGCACCCGCCGGGCCAGCCCGGCGACCTGCAGGTGCTGCGCCAGGACGGCAGCCGCATGCTGGTCGAACGCTCGCTGTCCGCCATCCGCGACCGCGACGAGCGGCTGGTAGGCACCGTCATGGTATTGCGCGACATCACCGAATCCCGTGCGTGGAGTTCGCGCATGACCTACCTCGCCCACCATGATGCGCTGACCGGCCTGCCGAACCGACTGCAGCTCAACGAACGACTGAACCAGGCGATCACGCATGCGACCAACCACGGCAACGGCATTGCCGTGCTGTTCCTCGACCTGGACCTCTTCAAGCACGTCAACGACGCACTCGGGCATCACACGGGCGATGAACTGCTGCAGCAGGTTGCCCGTCGCATCCAGCGCAACATCGGCAACCTCGGCACGGTGTATCGCACCGGTGGCGACGAGTTCGTGGTGCTGCTGCCCAACGTCGCGGCCAGGGACAACGTGCTGCAGGTCGCCGACCGTCTGCTCGCACTCGGCGGCACGCCCTACACCGTGGCCTCGCACGAACTGCACCAGGCCTTCAGTATCGGCATCAGCCTGTTCCCGGAAGATGGCTACGACGCCGGCACCCTGATGATGCGCGCCGATGCGGCCATGTATCTGGCCAAGCGCAACGGCCGCAACGCCACCCGCTTCTATACGCGCGAGCTGGCGTCCAGCGTGGATGCGCGCATCGAACTGGAAAACAGCCTGCGCCGCAGCCTGCGCAATGGCGATCTTTCCCTGCACTACCAACCACAGATCGACCGCATCAGCGGCCGCATCGTGGGCGTGGAAGGACTCGCGCGCTGGCAGCGCGGCGACCGGCTCATGATGCCCGGCGAATTCCTGCCGATCGCCGAAGAGACCAACCTGATCGTCGACATCGACCAATGGGCCATCCGCGCCGCATGTCGGCAGAACCGTATCTGGCAGCAATCCGGGCTACCGCCCATCCGCGTGTCGGTCAACATCGCCGCCGCCAATTTCGATACCGATGACCTCGTCGATACCGTGGTCGACGCACTGACGGATAGCGGTCTGGCTGCGGAATTCCTCGAACTGGAAGTCACCGAAACCACGCTGATGCGCGATGTGCAGCGGACGGACCGCACCCTGCGCGCGCTGAAGGCGCTGGGCGTGCGCATTGCCATCGACGACTTCGGCACCGGCTTCTCGAGTCTGAGCTACCTGGGCAACTACGGTTTCAATGTACTGAAGATCGATCAGTCGTTCGTCCGCGACGTGGCGGAACCCAACCAGGCCGCGATCACGCGCGCCATCATCAGCCTGGCCGCGCAACTGCAGTGCCGCACGATCGCCGAGGGTGTTGAAACGCCGGAACAAGCCGCATGGCTGGCAGCCAACGGTTGCGATGAACTGCAGGGCAACTACTTCAGCAAGCCGGTGCCCGCGGCGGAATTCGCACGCTTGTACGCGCGCGGCAAGACATGGCACATCCCGCAGGTGGCCCCCGCCATCCACGCACACTGGTCGTGATGGCGGGCAACGGAAGCGGGGCCTACCGTACCGCTGGCGCCGCCACCTGGTTCTGCTTGCGCACGATGCACATGGCGATCTCCAGCGACTGCTCGTAATTCAGGCGCGGATCGACAGTGGAACGATAGGCGCGCTCCAGATCCACGTCCGTGAGTTCCCGCGCCCCCCCGGTGCATTCGGTGACGTCCTCACCGGTCAGTTCCAGATGCACGCCGCCCAGGCGCGTACCGGCCGCCGCATGCAGGTCGAACGACTGTTCCACCTCGCCACGCACGTTGTCGAAGCGACGCGTCTTGAATCCGTTGCTGGTGCTTTCGGTATTGCCGTGCATCGGATCGCACACCCACAGCACGCGGCGTCCGTCACGACGGACGGCATCCAGCAGCGGCGGCAGCTTGTCCGCGATCTGCGCAGCGCCCATGCGATGGATGAAGGTCAGGCGGCCCGCTTCGTCTTCCGGGTTCAGTACGTCGATCAGGCGCAGCAACTGGTCGGACGTGACCGACGGACCGACCTTGATCGCGATCGGATTGCGCACGCCGCGCAGGTATTCCACGTGCGCGCCATCCACCGCCGCCGTCCGCATCCCGATCCAGGGATAGTGCGTACTGAGATTGAACCAGCCCCACTGGCGCGGCACCTCGCGCGTCAACGCTTCTTCGTACGGAAGCAGCAATGCCTCGTGCGAGGTGTAGAAATCGATGCGGTTGAGGTTGTGCACTTCCGCGCCGGACAGCGTCTCCATGAACTTCACCGCATCACCGATCGAGGTGACCATGTGCTGGTATTCGTTCGCCAGCGGCGAGTAGCCCACCCAGTTGAGATTCCAGTACTCCGGATGATGCAGGTCGGCGAAGCCACCATCGATGAGCGCGCGCACGAAGTTCATCGTCATCGCCGAGCGCGCATGCGCCTTGATCATCCTGCGCGGATCCGGCAACCGCGCTTCCGCAGTGAACTCCGGCGCGTTCACCAGGTCTCCGCGGTAGCTGGGCAGCGTGACGCCATCGCGCGTTTCCATGTCGGCCGAACGCGGCTTGGCGTACTGGCCCGCAAAGCGGCCCACGCGTACCACCGGCAGGCGCAAGCCATGCACCAGTACCAGGCTCATCTGCAGCAGGACCTTCAGCCGGTTGGAGATCAGGCCGGATTCGCAGTCGCTGAAGCTCTCCGCGCAGTCGCCGCCCTGCAGCAGGAAGCGCTTGCCTTCCTGCGCTTCGGCCAGCTGCTTCTTCAGCGAGAAGATCTCCCATGACGTCACCAGCGGCGGCAGCTGCTTCAATTCGCCGACCGCGGCTTCCAGGGCGCCGGCATCGGGATAGGTCGGCAGCTGCACGGCCGGCCGCGCGCGCCAGCTGTCCGGCGCCCACTGGGCGGGCAACTGAACGGCACGAAGATTGCGGTCGGTGGGATTCATGGCGGGCTCCTTGCGGCCCACCATGGTGACAGAATGGTGCGCCGCGTCAATTCAACGAAAGGTCGAGGTTTTCCGGGGGCGGAAGCCGATCCACAGCGCCCAGACCGCGAGCAGGACGAACCACACCAGGCTCCACATCGGCATTGTGAGCCCGAGGAAGCTCCAGTCGATGGTGCTGCAGTCGCCCTTGGCGGAGAGCACTTTCTGTACGACACCGAGCCAGGTGTTGTTCTCGATCATGTAGTCCCATCCGGGGCCGCAACTCGGCATCAGCGGTGGATAGAGCTGCACCCACACGTGTTTGCCCGCGATCCCGATGCCGGTGGCAGCACCAAGGAAAGCCAGGAGCCCGTAGACACGACGTCCCGTCGGACGGCGGGGACCATGCAGCGCCCCCAGCAGGAACAGTACGCCGGTCGCCGCAAAGGCGAGCCGCTGGAAGATACAGAACGGGCAAGGTTCCAATTGATGGACGAACTGCACGTACAGGGCATAGCCGAGCAGCCCCGCACAGATCGCGAAACCCAGGAAGCACTGCGCGCGGAAACTCCAGCGGAGAGGATTCATCGGCACCCATGACGTGAGGTCGTGCCCGCATTATCCATGCCTGCCGCCCTGCACGTCACCCTGCGACACCCTGGCGCATCCGGGCCAGGCGCGAAACGGCGCCTCGAAAACAAAAACCCCGGCGCGGGCCGGGGTTTCTGGTGTCCTGCAGGACGGGAAGCTTACTCAGCCGCCGCTTCCGGACGGTCGACCAGCTCGACGTATGCCATCGGCGCATTGTCGCCAGCGCGGAAGCCGCACTTCAGGATGCGCAGGTAGCCACCCGGACGCGACTGGTAGCGCGGGCCGAGGGTGGTGAACAGGGTGCCGACGGCTTCCTTGTCGCGCAGGCGCGAGAAGGCAAGGCGGCGGTTGGCGACGCCATCGATCTTGCCGAGGGTGATGAGCGGTTCCGCGACGCGGCGCAGTTCCTTGGCCTTCGGCAGGGTGGTCTTGATCAGACCGTGCTTGATGAGCGAGGCGGCCATGTTGCGGAACATCGCTTCGCGATGGGCGCTGGTGCGGTTGAACTTGCGACCGGCTTTCTGGTGGCGCATGGGTTGGATTCCTGATGAAGAGTGGGACGTTGGATTTCGCTGTCGCCATCGTGGCGTTGGTGCCGTGGACTGCGGATGGTCCGAACCGGCCGTCCTTGACCGGATAGCCGCGGACCTTCAGGTCCGTCGGCGTTGGTATTGCATTTGAAACAGCGGAACTCCCGCGCGAACGCGGGAGTTCCGTATCGCATCATCAGCCGAGCATGCCGTGCTGGGCGACACCGGCCGGCGGCCAGTTCTCCAGCTTCATGCCCAGGGACAGGCCGCGCTGCGCCAAGACTTCCTTGATCTCGGTCAGCGACTTCTTGCCGAGGTTCGGGGTCTTGAGCAGTTCGACTTCCGTCTTCTGGATCAGGTCGCCGATGTAGTAGATGCTCTCGGCCTTCAGGCAGTTGGCCGAACGCACCGTCAGCTCCAGATCGTCGATCGGGCGCAGCAGCACCGGGTCCACGCCGCTGGCCGCCTGCTTCGGCGCGCCGCGGTCGCGGTGCGTGAAGTCGCCGAACACCGACAGCTGGTCGCTGAGGATGTCGGCGGCGGTGCGCACGGCTTCCTCGGCATCGATCGTGCCGTTGGTTTCGATGTCCAGGACCAGCTTGTCCAGGTCGGTGCGCTGCTCGACGCGCGCGGCTTCCACCGCGTACGCGACGCGACGGACCGGCGAGAACGAGGCGTCCAGCACCAGGCGACCGATCGCACGGGTTTCTTCATCCGGACGACGGCGCGCGGCGGCCGGCTGGTAACCGAAACCACGCTCGATCTTCAGGCGCATGTTCAGCGCCGTGTCCTTGGTCAGGTTGCAGATGACCAGTTCCGGATTGAGGATCTCGACGTTGTGGTCGGTCTTGATGTCGCCGGCGGTGACCACGCCCGGGCCCTGCTTGGCCAGGCTGAGCGTGGACGAGTCGCCGCTGTGGATGCGGATGGCCACATCCTTCAGGTTCAACAGCACTTCCAGCACGTCTTCCTGCATGCCTTCGATGGTGCTGTATTCGTGCAGCACGCCATCGATCTCGACTTCGGTGATCGCGAAGCCGGGAATCGACGACAGCAGCACGCGGCGCAACGCATTGCCGAGCGTATGACCGTAACCACGCTCCAGCGGCTCGATGACCACTTTCGCGCGATTGCCGCTCAGGCGCTCGATCTGCGGGCCGCGGGGGCGCAGCACTTGCTGAGTAATACCCGTCATGTTGCTTTGTCTCCTGCGGTCCCCCGGTCGCCCGGGGGTGCGTGAATGAATTACTTCGAGTACAACTCGACGATCAGCGCTTCGTTGATGTCGGCGGGCAGGTCCGAACGCGCTGGAACCGCCTTGAACACGCCGCTGAACTTCTTCGCATCGACTTCGACCCACGAGGGGTTCAGGTCGAGCTGCTCGGCGACCGTCAGCGACTCCTGCACGCGGAGCTGCTTCTGGGCCTTCTCCGACAGCGCGATCGCGTCGCCGGCCTTGACCTGGTACGAAGGCAGGTTGACCGGCTTGCCGTTGACCAGCACGCCACGGTGCGAGACCAGCTGGCGAGCGGCCGGACGGGTCACGGCGAAGCCCATGCGGTAGATGACATTGTCGAGACGGGTCTCGAGCAACTGCAGCAGGTTCTCGCCGGTGTTGCCCTTCTTGGTCGAGGCCTTCTTGTAGTAGTTGCGGAACTGACGCTCCAGCAGACCGTAGATACGCTTGACCTTCTGCTTCTCGCGCAGCTGGGTGGCGTAGTCGGACAGCTTGCCCTTGCGGGCGGTCGCGCCGTGCTGGCCGGGCTTCTGCTCCAGCTTGCACTTGGAGTCCAGCGCACGGGCCGGGCTCTTGAGCGACAGGTCGGCGCCTTCACGGCGCGCGAGCTTACAGGTAGGACCGATATAACGAGCCATTTCTTATCGCCCCCTTTAGACGCGACGCTTTTTCGGCGGACGGCACCCGTTGTGCGGGATAGGCGTCACGTCGATGATGTTGGTGATCTTGTAGCCCACGTTGTTCAACGAACGCACGGCCGACTCACGACCCGGACCCGGGCCCTTGATGCGGACTTCCAGCGACTTCACGCCGTAGTCCAGAGCTGCACGGCCGGCCTTTTCGGCAGCGACCTGCGCCGCGAACGGCGTGGACTTGCGGGAACCGCGGAAACCGGCACCACCCGACGTCGCCCACGAGAGCGCATTGCCCTGGCGGTCGGTGATGGTGACGATGGTGTTGTTGAAAGAAGCGTGGACGTGGGCGACGCCGTCGGTGATGACGCGCTTGATCTTCTTCTTGACTTTGGCAGCAGCTGGCTTGGCCATGATGGTCGCCCCTTACTTCTTGATGGCTTTGCGCGGACCCTTGCGGGTACGGGCATTGGTGCGGGTGCGCTGGCCACGCAGCGGCAGGCCGCGGCGATGGCGCAGACCGCGATAGCAACCCAGGTCCATCAGGCGCTTGATCGCGATGCCGACTTCACGGCGCAGGTCGCCCTCGACCACGTACTTGCCGACTTCGGCGCGCAGGCGCTCGACTTCCGGCTCCGACAGGTCGCGGATCTTGGTGGTCGAGGCGACGCCGGCGGCTTCGCAGACCTTCTTGGAACGGGTACGGCCAATGCCGAAAATGCTTTGCAAACCGACCCAGACATGCTTCTGGGCAGGCAGGTTGACACCTGCAATACGCGCCATGACGCGGTTCTCCAACTGTGAGTATTGGCCCGTGTACGGTCATCCCTTGCGGGATTTGCGCAGACAGGCGGAGTGAACTGGAAATTGTAACAAGATCCGGTGTTTACGGGAAGCCCGTGCCGGCTGAGCCGACCACGGACCGGCATGGGGAGTGTGCCCATGCTCCGGCGCCGGAACCTGCCTGGTGCGGGGCACGGGTTTCCCCCTGCCCTGCTCCGCCCGCGCTACTCTGGCGCAGGGACTGGCTGGCTCGCACCCCCGCACCGGATCGCTGCGGGGGCCGCCCATCTAAGTCAGCCGGCCATGAGGGCCGGACTGGTGCGGGAAGCCCGCGATTATACCTCAGCCGCGCGGGGCAAGACCGCCCCGCGAGCCACCTTTCAGATTGGCCTTCTTCAGCAGGCTCTCGTACTGGTGCGACATCAGGTGCGCCTGGATCTGCGCAATGAAGTCCATCACCACCACCACCACGATCAGCAGCGAGGTGCCACCGAAGTAGAACGAGGTGCCCAGCTGCGTCCGCATCACTTCCGGCAGCAGGCAGACCGCGACCAGGTACATCGAACCGATCGCCGTCAGCCGCGTCAGCACGCCATCGACGTAGTCGGCCGTCGCCTTGCCGGGACGGATGCCCGGGATCAGCGCGCCCGACTTCTTCAGGTTCTCGGCGGTTTCCTGCGAGTTGAACACCAGCGCCGTGTAGAAGAACGCGAAACCGATGATCATCGCCGCAAACACGATCATGTGCAGCGGTTCACCCGGAGCCAGCGCATTGGAAATGCGCTGCAGCCATGTGGTCGCGCCACTATTCTGGCCGGACCACATCGCCAGCGTGGCCGGGAACGCCAGGATGCTCGAGGCGAAGATCGGCGGGATCACGCCGGCCATATTGAGCTTGAGCGGCAGGAACGAGGTCTGGTTCATGTACGCGTTGCGGCCGCCCTGGCGGCGCGCGTAGTTCACCGTGATCCTGCGCTGCCCGCGTTCCACGAAGACCACCAGGAACGTGAAGCCCAGCACCACCACGGCAATGACCAGCAGCGAAATGAAGCTCAGCGTGCCGTCGCGGAAAGCGCCCACGGTCTGGATGACCGCGCCCGGCAGGCCGGCCACGATGCCCGCGAAGATGATCAGCGAGACGCCGTTTCCGATACCGCGCTCGGTCACCTGCTCGCCGATCCACATCAGGAAGATGGTGCCGGCGGTCAGCGCGACCACGGCGGTCAGCACGAAGCCCATGCCCGGCGCGTACACCACCGGCATGCCGCCCGGCGCGACCTGGTTCTGCAGCGCGGTGGCGATGCTGCCACCCTGCACGATGGCCAGCAGCACGGCACCGATGCGCGAGTACTGGGTGATCTTGCGGCGACCGGACTCGCCTTCCTTCTGCAGCGCCTTGAGGCTCGGGAAGATGTGCACGCCCAGCTGCATCACGATCGATGCCGAAATGTAGGGCATGACGTTCAGCGCGAAGATGCTGAAACGATGCAGGGCGCCGCCCGAGAACATGTTGAACATGTCCACGATGCCGCCGCCCTGCGCCTGCATCATCGCAAGCATGGCATCGGGATTGACGCCCGGGACCGGGATGAAACAGCCGATCCGGTAGACGATCAGCGCGCCCAGCACGAACAGCAGGCGCTGGCGGAGTTCGGTGAACTTGCCCGCGCCTGCCAGCGCACCGGCGGCATTACCCTGCGCCATGCGTCCGTTACTCCTGCACGCTGCCGCCGGCAGCCTCGATGGCGGCCTTGGCACCGGCCGTGGCGGCCACGCCCTTCAGCACGAACTTCTTGGTCAGTTCGCCCTTCTTGACGATCTTGGCGCGCTTGGCGGTGCTGGGCACCAGCTTGGCGGCACGCAGCGCGGCGAAGTCGATCTCACCGGCTTCCAGCTTCTCCAACTGGTACGACAGCACCTCGGCGCAGTCCAGCTTCAGCTTGGAGCGGAAGCCGACCTTCGGCAGACGCTTGATCAACGGCATCTGGCCGCCTTCGAACTTGGCCTTGATCTTGCCCTTGCCCGAACGCGCGAAAGAACCCTTGTGACCGCGACCGGCCGTCTTGCCCAGGCCGGAGCCGATGCCGCGACCAACGCGGGTGCGCTCGGTGCGGGCGCCGTCTGCGGGCTTCAATGTGTTGAGACGCATCTGAATTACTCCTCGACCTTGACGAGGTAGTGAACCTTGTTGATCAGGCCGCGTACCTGCGGGCTGTCCTTCAGTTCACGCACATCGTTCAAC
Source organism: Pseudoxanthomonas sp. SE1 (assembly GCF_029542205.1). Classification (NCBI taxonomy): domain Bacteria; kingdom Pseudomonadati; phylum Pseudomonadota; class Gammaproteobacteria; order Lysobacterales; family Lysobacteraceae; genus Pseudoxanthomonas; species Pseudoxanthomonas sp. SE1. The sequence goes on from NZ_CP113783.1 coordinate 3,118,101, forward strand.
TTGTTCAGGCCCAGCGCCTTCACCGACAAGCGGTGCACGGCCCGGGAACCACGCAGGCCACGCACCAGGCGCACCTTGACGGTCTTGTTGGACTCGTTAGCCATTGAGGAGTTCCTCCACCTTCTTGCCACGCTTGGCCGCAATGCGGGTCGGCGACTGCATGTCGCTCAGTCCCTTCAGCGTGGCGCGGACCAGGTTGATCGGGTTGCGCGAACCGACGGCCTTGGCCAGCACGTTCTTCACGCCGACCGCTTCCAGCACGGCGCGCATGGCGCCGCCGGCGATCACGCCCGTACCTTCCGAAGCCGGCTGCATGAACACGCGCGCCGCACCATGGCCGGCCTTGACCGGGTGCCACAGGGTGCCGTTGTTCAGGTCGACGTTCAGCATGCCCTTGCGGGCATATTCCATCGACTTCTGGATGGCGACCGGCACTTCGCGCGCCTTGCCGTAACCGAAACCGATCTTGCCGTTTCCGTCGCCCACCACCGTCAGTGCGGTGAAGGTGAACTGGCGACCGCCCTTGACGGTCTTGCTGACGCGATTGACCGCGACCAGCTTCTCGATCATGCCGTCGTCGACTTTCTCTTCGCGGTTGCGGTCGCGATCACGACCCCGCGGCTGACGTTCTTCTGCCATTGCTTGAATTCCTTGGTTGATAGGGTATGTACGGCTTGGCCGCTTATGGTTGTGGTATGGAGCGGTGACGCAACGGCCGCTGCAGAAGAGCGACCGCGCCCGGCGCAGCCCGCGCCGGCAGGTCAAGGCATGGGGCTGCCCCCATGCCTTTCAGGATTAGAACTGCAGGCCGCCTTCGCGGGCCGCATCTGCCAGGGCCTTGATGCGGCCGTGGTAGCGGTAGCCCGAACGATCGAACGCAACCTTTTCGATGCCCTCGGCCTTGGCGCGTTCGGCGATGAACTTGCCCACGCGGGCAGCGGCATCGCTGTTCTTGCCGTTCTTCAGGCCATCCTTGACATCGGACTGCAGCGTGTTGGCCGACGCGATGACCTTCGAGCCATCGGCGGTGAACAGCTGGGCGTAGATGTGCTGGCCGGTGCGCAGCACCGACAGGCGCGGCACGCCGAGTTCGCGGATGTGCGCGCGGGTGGACTTGGCGCGACGCAGGCGGGCGGTGTTCTTGATGCTCATGATCTGGTTCCTCGAAGCCGAAAGCCCGGTTAGGCCTTCTTCGCTTCCTTGCGGATGATGGTTTCGTCGGAGTACTTCACGCCCTTGCCCTTGTAGGGCTCCGGCGGACGGAAACCGCGGATCTTGGCGGCGACTTCACCCACGCGCTGCTTGTCGGCGCCCTGCACCAGGATTTCGGTCTGGGTCGGGGTGGCGATGGTGATGCCTTCCGGCGTCTTGAACAGGATCGGATGGGAGAAACCCAGTGACAGATTCAGGTCCTTGCCCTGCATCGCGGCGCGGTAACCCACGCCGACCAGCTCGAGCTTGCGCTCGAAACCGTCCGACACGCCCTTGACCATGTTGGCCAGGATCGCACGGATGGTGCCGGTGATGGCGTCGTCGGCCGGGGTGACCGGCGACAGGTTCACCGTACCGTTGTCGACATTGAGTTCGACGCCGGCCGGCTTGGCGATGGACAGGGTGCCCTTCGGGCCCTTGACGTTGAGGGTTTCACCCTGGGCATTCAGTTCGACGCCCTTGGGGAGATTGATCGGCTTCTTGGCTACGCGGGACATGTCTGGGCTCCTTCGCTTAGGCCACGAAGCACAGGACTTCACCACCCACGCCGGCCGCACGGGCCTGCGCATCGGTCATGATGCCCTTGGAAGTGGAGATGATGGCGACGCCGAGGCCACCGAGGACCTTGGGCAGTTCAGCCTTGCCACGGTACTGGCGCAGGCCCGAACGGGACACGCGGCTCAGCTTCTCGATGACCGGCTTGCCTTCGAAGTACTTCAGGACGATCTCGAGTTCGGCCTTGTTGTTCTCGGTCGGCGTCACGCGGACGTCGCCGATATAGCCTTCCGCCTTGAGGACGTTGGCGATCGAGGTCTTGATCTTGGAGGACGGCATCTTCACCGTCGGCTTGCCAACAGCGGCGGCATTGCGAATGCGCACCAGCATGTCGGCGATGGGATCAGTCATGCTCATTAGAGTCTGCCTTATGAGTAGCACCGATATCCGCTTTCGCGAAAATCTTGTGTTGTCCCTGGAATCCCCCAGGCGGGTAGCCGGTTCCCCGGCCCTCCCCCGACCGGGTCGCGGGAGCCGAACATTGTACAACAACAAGTCCGGCGCGTGCCGGACTTGTCCTTGAAACCACGGGGGAGCCCTGATCGGGCACCCCTGGCGTCCTTACCAGCTGGCCTTGCGCAGGCCGGGCACGTCGCCGTTCATGGTGGCCTTGCGCAGCATGTTGCGGCCCAGGCCGAACTTGCGGTACACGCCACGCGAACGACCGGACAGCTCGCAGCGGTTGCGCTGGCGGCTCGGCGAGGAGTCGCGCGGCAGCTTCTGCAGCTTGACGACCGCGTCGGCCTTCTCTTCGTACGAAGCGTTCTGGCTGGAGATGATCTTCTTCAGCGCATCGCGCTTGGCGGCGTACTGCTTGGCCAGCTTTTCCCGCTTGATGTCGCGGTTGACCATCGAGGTCTTTGCCATGATGTCGTTTTCCTAGCGAATCAGTTGCGGAACGGGAACTTGAACGCTTCGAGCAGCGCCTTGGCTTCGGCGTCGTTCTTGGCGGTCGTCGTGATGGCGATATCCATGCCGCGGATCGCATCGACGGCGTCGAAGTCGATTTCCGGGAAGATGATCTGTTCCTTCACACCCATGTTGTAGTTGCCGCGACCGTCGAACGAACGGCCGGACACGCCACGGAAGTCGCGGACGCGCGGCAGCGAAATGCTGATCAGGCGATCCAGGAACTCGTACATCTTGGCGCGGCGCAGGGTCACCTTGCAGCCGATCGGCCAGCCGTCGCGGATCTTGAACGAAGCCACCGAGACGCGGGACTTGGTCGTGATCGGCTTCTGGCCGGTGATCTTGGCCAGGTCGGCCACGGCGTTTTCCAGGATCTTCTTGTTGGTCGCCGCTTCACCCACACCCATGTTAATGGTGATCTTGGTGATCTTCGGCACTTCCATCGGATTGGTGTAGCCGAACTTCTTCATCAGAGCCGGCGCCACTTCTTCCTTGTAGATTTTTTCGAGACGGGTGGTCATGTCCTCATTCCTCAGGCGTCGAGCGCCTCACCGCTGGAGCGGAACACACGCAGTTTGCGTCCATCCTCCAGCACCTTGAAACCGATACGCTCGCCCTTGCCCGTCGCCGGGTTGAACAGCGCGACATTGGAAATGTGGATCGAGGCTTCGCGCTCGACCACGCCACCAGCCACGCCGGCCTGGGGGTTCGGCTTGGTATGGCGCTTGACGACGTTGACGTTGGAGACGACCACACGGTCACCGTCCACGCGCACCACGTCGCCCTTCTTGCCCTTGTCCTTGCCGGCGGTGACGACTACCTGGTCGCCCTTCTTGATACGGTTTGCCATTTCTATGTCCTCCGCTCAGAGCACTTCAGGCGCGAGCGAAACGATCTTCATGAACTTCTCGGAACGCAGCTCGCGGGTCACAGGCCCGAAGATGCGGGTACCGATCGGCTCCTGCTTGTTGTTGAGCAGCACGGCGGCGTTGCCATCGAAGCGGATCAGCGAACCGTCGGGGCGGCGAACGCCCTTGCGGGTACGCACGACCACGGCATCGTAAACCTCGCCCTTCTTGACCTTGCCGCGCGGAATGGCGTCCTTGACGGTCACCTTGATGATGTCGCCGATGCCGGCGTAACGGCGCTTGGAGCCGCCCAGCACCTTGATGCACATCAGTTCCTTGGCGCCGGAGTTGTCGGCCGCGTCAAGGTAGCTCTGCATCTGGATCATGATTCAGATCTCCTCTTATTCAGCCGCGCGGGTGATGATTTCCACCACGCGCCAGTTCTTGGTCTTGGACATCGGGGCGATCTCGGTCACGCGCACCACGTCGCCTTCCTTGCAGCTGTTGTCCGCGTCGTGCGCGTGCAGCTTGGTGGAACGCTTGATGTACTTGCCGTACAGGGCGTGCTTGACCTGACGCTCCACCAGGATGGTGACCGTCTTGTCCATCTTGTTGCTGACGACGCGGCCTTCGATGGTGCGTTGCGCTTTGTCTTTGTTATCGCTCATCTTGGTCGCTCCTTACTTCTGGCTGCCCAGCAGAGTCTTGACGCGAGCGATCTCGCGGCGGACCCGGCGGGTTTCATGCGTTTTCGGCAGCTGGCCGGTCACCTTCTGCATGCGCAGGGAGAATTGCTCCTTGCGCAGCTCGGTCAGGTGGGCCTTCAGTTCGTCAGCCGACTTCTCGCGGAGTTGCTTGAGTTCCATTAGCGCACCGTCCGGGTCACGAAAGTGGTAGTGACCGACAGCTTGGCTGCAGCAAGGCGGAACGCCTCGCGTGCGATGTCCTCGCTGACGCCTTCGATTTCATAGATCATGCGGCCCGGCTGGATCTGGGCGACCCAGTACTCGACGTTACCCTTACCGGAACCCATGCGGACTTCGATGGGCTTCTTGGTGATCGGCTTGTCGGGGAACACACGGATCCACATCTTGCCGCCACGCTTCACGTAACGGCTGATGGAACGACGCGCTGCTTCGATCTGGCGCGCGGTCAGCTGACCGTGCGCCGTGGCCTTCAGGCCGTACTCGCCGAAACTGACGAGATTGCCGCTCCAGCTCAGGCCTTCGTTACGGCCCTTGTGCATCTTGCGGTATTTGGTTCGCTTGGGTTGCAACATGACTGATTACCTCGCGTCGCGGTCACGAGCCGGGCGCGACGGACGTTCGCTGCGCTCGGGGCGCGCGTCGTCCTGCTTCTCCTGACCCACCTGGCTGAAATCGAAGATTTCGCCCTTGTAGACCCACACCTTGATGCCGATGATGCCGTAGGTGGTCTTCGCCTCGGCAAAACCGTAATCGATGTCGGCACGCAGCGTGTGCAGCGGCACACGGCCTTCGCGGTACCACTCCGAACGGGCGATTTCCGCACCGTTCAAGCGGCCTGCCACGTTGACCTTGATGCCCAGGGCACCCAGGCGCATCGCGTTGCCGACGGCGCGCTTCATGGCGCGGCGGAACATGATGCGGCGTTCCAACTGCTGTGCGATCGACTCGGACACCAACTGCGCGTCCAGCTCGGGCTTGCGCACCTCGGTGACGTTGATGTGCGCCGGGACGCCCATCAGGTCGCTCACTTCCTTGCGCAGCTTCTCGATGTCCTCACCGCGCTTGCCGATCACCACGCCCGGACGGGCGGTGTGGATGGTCACGCGGGCCGTCTTGGCCGGACGCTCGATCAGGATCTTGGAAATACCCGCCTGCGCCAGCTTCTTGCGAAGCATTTCGCGCACCTTGAGGTCCGCGGCCAGGTACTCGGCGTAGTCGCGCTTGTTGGCGAACCACTTGGAATTCCAGTCCTTGGCGATGCCCAGGCGGATACCGGTCGGATGAACTTTGTGACCCATGTTTATTTACCCTCGCCCACGACCACGGTGATGTGGCTGGTGCGCTTCAGAATGCGGGTACCACGGCCCTTGGCACGGGCCATGAAACGCTTCAGCATCGGACCTTCGTCGACCATGATGGTCTTGACCTTCAACTCGTCGACGTCGGCGCCCTGGTTGTTCTCGGCGTTGGCGATGGCGGACTCCACGACCTTCTTGATCAGGTGGGCAGCCTTCTTGTCCGAGAACTTCAGCAGGTTGACGGCGCGCTCGGCCGGCAGGCCACGCACTTGGTCGGCGACCAGGCGGGCTTTCTGGGGGGAGATGCGCGCGGTGCGCAGGATGGCTTTCGCTTCCATGGTCATCTCCCTTACTTCTTGCCGCCGGCTTTCTTGTCGCCACCGTGACCCTTGAAGGTCCGGGTGACGGCAAACTCGCCGAGCTTGTGGCCGACCATGTTCTCGTTGACCAGCACGGGAACGTGGTTCTTGCCGTTGTGGATGGCGATCGTGAAACCCACCATTTCCGGCAGGATCATCGAACGGCGCGACCAGGTCTTGATCGGCTTCTTGCTGCCGCCCGCGGCCTCCACCTTCTTGATGAGGTGGTGATCGACGAACGGGCCCTTCTTGAGTGAACGTGCCATGGTCGATTAGCCCCTACGATCGCGGACGATGAATTGCTGCGTGCGCTTGTTCTTGCGCGTCTTGTAACCCTTGGTCGGCACACCCCACGGGGTGACCGGATGCGGGTTGCCCTGGCCGGCCTTGGCTTCACCACCGCCGTGCGGGTGATCGACCGGGTTCATGGCCGCACCGCGGACGGTCGGCTTGATACCGCGCCAGCGCTTGGCACCGGCCTTGCCGAGCTTCTCCAGGCTGTGCTCGTCGTTGCCGACTTCGCCCACCGTGGCGCGGCACTCGACCTGCACCTTGCGCATTTCGCCGGAGCGGAGGCGCAGCGTGGCAAAGCCCTGCTCACGGGCGACCAGCTGCACGGCGGCACCGGCGGCACGGGCGATCTGCGCGCCCTTGCCGGGCTTCAGCTCGATGCCGTGGACCGTCGTACCGACCGGGATGTTGCGCAGCGGCAGCGTGTTGCCGGCCTTGATCGGCGCATCGCTGCCGGCGATGACCTGGTCACCGGCCTTCAGGCCCTTGGGGGCGATGATGTAGCGACGCTCGCCATCGACGTAGCACAGCAGCGCGATGTGCGCGGTGCGGTTGGGATCGTATTCGATCCGCTCCACGCGCGCCGGGATGCCTTCCTTGTCGCGCTTGAAGTCGATGAGGCGGTAATGCTGCTTGTGGCCACCACCGATGTGACGGGTGGTGATGCGACCGTGGTGGTTGCGACCGCCGGACTTGCTCTGCTTCTCGAGCAGCGCAGCATGCGGGGCACCCTTGTGCAGGTCAGGCGTCACCACGCGGACCGCCGAGCGGCGACCGGGAGAGGTGGGTTTGAATTTCATCAATGGCATGTGGGTCTACCTCAGGCCTTGGCCGACACGTCGATGGCTTGGCCATCGGCCAGACGCACGTACGCCTTGCGCCAGTCGCCGCGACGGCCGGCGCGGTTACGGAAGGACTTGTTCTTGCCCTTCACGTTGACCACGTTGACCGTCTCGACCTTGACGTCGAACAGCTGCTCGACCGCGGCCTTGACATCGGCCTTGGTGGCATCGTTCGAGACTTCGAAGACGTATTGGTTGGAGAGTTCCTGCAGGCGCACGGTCTTTTCGGAGACGCGCGGAGCACGCAGCACGGCAAAAATCTTTTCGTTGCTGATCATGCCAGCCACTCCTCGATCTTCTTGACGGCGTCGGCCGTGATCAGCACGGAGTCGGCACCGACCAGCGCCGCCGGATCCAGACCCTGCACGTCGCGCACTTCCACGTAGGGAAGGTTGCGGGCGGACAGGTACAGATGCTCGGAAGCCTCTTCGGTGACGATCAGCGGGCGGCGACCGAGGTCCAGGCCCTTCAGCTTCTCGATCAGGGCGCTGGTCTTGGTGGCGTCCACGTCGAACGATTCCACGACCTTCAGGCGGTTCTGGCGGTTCAGCTCGGACAGGATCGAGCTGATGGCCGCACGGTACATCTTGCGGTTGACCTTCTGCGCGAAACTGCGCGGCTTGGCCGCGAAGGTCACGCCGCCGCCGACGAAGATCGGCGCGGTCAGGGCGCCGTGACGGGCACCGCCACCCTTCTGCTTCTTGGACTTCTTGGTGGTGCCGTTGACTTCGGCGCGCGTCTTCTGCGCCTTGGTGCCGGCACGACCGGCGTTGCGGTAGGCAACGACGACCTGATGGACCAGATCTTCGCTGAATTCGCGGCCGAACACGTCGTCGGAGACCGACAGCTTGTTGGCGCTACCTGTAATGGCTAGTTCCATGGTCGTTCTCCTCAACCCTTGCTTGCCGGACGCACGATCACGTCACCACCCGGCGCACCCGGCACGGCGCCGCGAACGGCGATCAGGCCGCGCTCGGCGTCCACGCGGACGACTTCCAGGTTCTGCGTGCTCTGCTGCACGGCACCCATGTGACCGGACATCTTCTTGCCCGGGAACACGCGACCCGGCGTCTGGCGCTGACCCAGCGAACCCGGCGCGCGATGCGACAGCGAGTTACCGTGGGTGGCGTCGCCCATGCGGAAGTTCCAGCGCTTGATGGTGCCCTGGAAGCCCTTGCCCTTGGTGACGCCCTGGACGTCGACGATCTGGCCGACTTCGAAGATGTCGGCCTTGATCTCGCCGCCGACGGTGAAGTCGCCCAGCTTGTCGGCCTCAACACGCAGCTCCCACAGGCCACGACCGGCTTCGACCTTGGCCTTGGCCAGGTGACCGGCGACCGGCTTGGTGATCAGCGAGGCGCGACGGGTACCCACGGCAACCTGCACGGCGCTGTAGCCATCGGCTTCCGGAGTCTTGATCTGGGTGATGCGGTTCGGGGTAGCTTCGATCAGCGTCACCGGAATGGACTTGCCGTCCTCGGTGAACACCCGGGTCATGCCAGCCTTGCGGCCGACGAGACCCAACGAATATTTCTTCGCGGTCATGGTCGTTGGCCTCAGGTCAGCTTGATCTGGACGTCGACGCCAGCCGCCAGTTCGAGCTTCATCAGCGCGTCCACGGTCTTGTCGTTCGGGTCGACGATGTCGAGCACGCGCTTGTGCGTGCGGGTTTCGTACTGGTCACGCGCGTCCTTGTCGACGTGCGGGGAAACCAGGATGGTGTAGCGCTCGATCTTGGTCGGCAGCGGGATCGGGCCGCGCACTTGCGCGCCGGTCCGCTTGGCTGTCTCGACGATCTCGCTGGCCGAGCGGTCGATCAGACGATGATCGTACGCCTTGAGCCGGATTCGGATCTTTTGGTCCGCCATGACGGAAATTTCCTTCGTTAAAGAGCGACGGGCGCGGCCTCTGGGATGCCTTGCCCCGAATAGTCCAAGCTGTTCCAGCTCCCCACCGGCCGCGTGGACTCCACGGACGGGCAGCGCCGGAATCGGCTGGGGATTCTTCCTGAAAAACTAGGCAGGCCGGTAAACCGGCCCGCCCAGACATGAAAGTATAGGACGCGTGACAAACCCCGTCAACCACCGGGACACCCTGCCCGACCCCAAGGTCCGCAGGAAGGCACGCGACACTCCGTGTCTGGCGAACACGAGGCGCTTCCTGCACCTCTTTTCGCGGTAGAACCAGCGGCCTCCCAGGGGGCGCTGGCGGATCATGCGATTCCCGTCAAGCCAAGCGGCTATCAGGGGGCGCGCATCATAACGCAGGTTTTGCTGTTTTGCAGCATCCCATCGCATAAAACGCGGGATTTCTGCAAAAAAGAGGCGGACCGGGGTTCCGGTCCGCCCGTTTGCAGCCTGCCGGACGCTGGATCCCCGCTTGACCAGCCATTCGGCTGTTGAAAACCGCGGGGATGACGTTCCGGCATAGGCGTCCGCGCCTTGGGCGCGGACGCGCCGTCACGTCACTTGATGATCTTGGCCACCACGCCGGCGCCGACGGTACGGCCGCCTTCGCGGATCGCGAAACGCAGGCCTTCGTCCATCGCCACCGGGTTGATCAGCGTCACCACCATCTTGATGTTGTCGCCTGGCATGACCATTTCCACGCCTTCCGGCAGGGTCACGGCACCCGTGATGTCGGTCGTGCGGAAGTAGAACTGCGGACGGTAACCCTTGAAGAACGGGGTGTGACGGCCGCCTTCGTCCTTGCTCAACACATAGACTTCGGCTTCGAACTCGGTGTGCGGGGTGATCGAACCCGGCTTGGCCAGCACCTGGCCACGCTCCACGTCGTCACGCTTGGTGCCGCGCAGCAGCAGACCGGCGTTGTCGCCCGCCTGGCCCTGGTCCAGCAGCTTGCGGAACATTTCCACGCCCGTGACCGTGGTCTTCTGGGTCGGACGGATACCGACGATCTCGATTTCCTCGCCCACCTTGATCACGCCGCGCTCGATACGGCCGGTCACCACGGTGCCGCGACCCGAGATCGAGAACACGTCTTCCACCGGCATCAGGAACGGCTTGTCGACGTCGCGCTCCGGGGTCGGGATCCAGGTGTCCAGCGCATCGACCAGCTTCAGGATCGCCGGCACGCCGATCTCGCTCTGGTCGCCTTCCAGCGCCAGGCGGGCCGAGCCCGAGATGATCGGGGTGTCATCGCCCGGGAACTCGTACTTGCTCAGCAACTCGCGAACTTCCATCTCCACCAGCTCCAGCAGCTCGGCGTCGTCCACCATGTCGGCCTTGTTCAGGAACACGACGATGTACGGCACACCGACCTGGCGCGAGAGCAGGATGTGCTCGCGGGTCTGCGGCATCGGGCCGTCGGCGGCCGAGCACACCAGGATCGCACCGTCCATCTGGGCGGCACCGGTGATCATGTTCTTCACGTAGTCGGCGTGGCCCGGGCAATCCACGTGCGCGTAATGGCGCGAGGCGGATTCGTATTCCACGTGGGCCGTGGAGATCGTGATGCCGCGCGCCTTCTCTTCCGGCGCTGCGTCGATCGCGTCATAGGCCTTGAACTCGCCACCGAAACGCTCCGCGCCGATCTTCGTCAGCGCCGCCGTCAGCGTCGTCTTGCCGTGGTCAACGTGACCAATCGTGCCCACGTTCACGTGGGGCTTGGTGCGTTCGAACTTACCCTTTGCCATTGTCTTCTACCTTGTTATGCGTGATTCGTGACGGGAATGCAGGACATCGCAGTCGCGATGCCCTGCCCCAACTCTTAGTTCTTCTTGACGACCGCGTCGGCGATGTTGGCTGGCGCTTCCGCGTAGTGGTCGAACTCCATCGAGAACGTGGCGCGACCCTGCGACATCGAACGCAGCGTGGTGGCGTAGCCGAACATTTCGCCCAGCGGCACCATCGCGGCGATCACCTTGCCGGACGGACTGTCGTCCTGACCCTGCAGGATGCCGCGACGACGGCTCACGTCGCCCATCACGTCGCCCAGGTAGTCCTCCGGGGTGACGATCTCGACCTTCATCATCGGCTCCAGCAGGACCGGCTGGGCCTTGCTGAAAGCTTCCTTGAAGGCCATCGAGCCGGCGACCTTGAACGCCATTTCGTTCGAGTCGACGTCATGGAACGAACCGTCGACCGCCTTGATGGCGATGTCGACGACCGGGAAGCCGGCCAGCGGACCGCTCTTCAATGCGTCCTCGATGCCCTTGCCTGCTGCAGCGACGTATTCCTTCGGCACCACGCCACCGACGATGGCGCTTTCGTACGAGAAGCCGACACCACGCTCGACCGGCGACATCTCGATGACGATGTGGCCGTACTGGCCGCGACCGCCCGACTGGCGCACGAACTTGCCTTCCTGCTTGACCGCCTTGCGGATGGTCTCGCGGTAGGCCACCTGCGGCTTGCCGACGTTGGCTTCCACGTTGAACTCGCGCTTCATGCGGTCCACGAGGATTTCCAGGTGCAACTCGCCCATGCCCGAGATGATCGTCTGGCCGGATTCCTCGTCGGTCTTGACGCGGAAAGAGGGATCTTCCTGCGCCAGGCGACCCAGGGCCAAGCCCATCTTCTCCTGGTCGGACTTGGTCTTCGGCTCCACGGCCATCGAGATGACGGGCTCCGGGAACACCATGCGCTCCAGGGTGATGATGTGGTCGAGCGAGCACAGCGTGTCACCGGTGGTGACGTCCTTCAGGCCCACGGCGGCGGCGATGTCGCCAGCGCGCACTTCCTTGATTTCGTCACGCTGGTTGGAGTGCATCTGCAGGATGCGGCCCACGCGTTCCTTCTTCGACTTGACCGGGTTGTACACCGCGTCGCCGGAATTCAGCACGCCCGAGTAGACGCGGAAGAACGTCAGCGAGCCGACGAACGGGTCGGTCATGATCTTGAAGGCAAGCGCGGAGAACGGCTCGTTGTCACCCGCCTTGCGGGTGTCTTCCTTCTCGTTCTCGTCGATGCCCTGCACCGGCGGACGATCCGTCGGCGACGGCAGCAGCTGGATCACGCCGTCCAGCATGGCCTGCACGCCCTTGTTCTTGAACGCGGAGCCGCAGTAGACCGGGATCACTTCCACCTTCAGCGTGCGCTCGCGCAGGCCCGCGATGATTTCGGCCTCGGAGAGATCGCCTTCGTTGAGGTACTTGTCCATCAGCGCTTCGCTGGCTTCGGCCGCAGCCTCCACCATGAAGGCACGATCCGTCGCGGCCTTGTCGGCCAACTCGGCGGGGATGTCGCGGTACTCGAACTTGGTGCCCTGGGAAGCCACATCCCAGTGGATGTACTTCATCTTCAGCAGGTCGATGACGCCCTCGAAGCCGTCCTCGGCGCCGACCGGCACCTGCATCGGCACCGGATAGGCACCCAGGCGCGACTTCAACTGGTCGACGACCTTGGCGAAGTCGGCACCGGTACGGTCCATCTTGTTGACAAACGCGAGGCGCGGCACGGCGTACTTGTTGGCCTGGCGCCACACGGTCTCGGACTGCGGCTGCACGCCACCGACGGCGCACAGCACGAACACCGCGCCATCGAGCACGCGCAGCGAACGCTCGACTTCGATGGTGAAGTCGACGTGGCCGGGGGTATCGATGATGTTGAAGCGGTGCTGCGGCAGGGACTTGTCCATGCCGGTCCAGAACGCCGTGGTGGCGGCGGACGTGATGGTGATGCCGCGCTCCTGCTCCTGCTCCATCCAGTCCATGGTCGCGGCACCATCGTGCACTTCACCGATCTTGTGGCTGACGCCGGTGTAGAACAGGATGCGCTCGGACGTGGTGGTCTTGCCGGCGTCGATGTGCGCCATGATGCCGAAATTGCGGTAACGCTCGATGGGAGTGGTGCGAGCCACGACAGTCTCTCTTTTCTGATGGAGGGCCGGCGGGATGCCTGGGCCTTCCGTGGAGGGCGGATCTTCAGATGGCCGAATGCCGCCTTTCGGCGGCCTTCGGGGAGGAGCGCTGGAGTGCGCTCCAAGGGCACCTACATGGTGCCAAAGGCCCTTGTTCGCAAGGGCCCGGAGGCCGTTACCAGCGGTAGTGCGCGAACGCCTTGTTCGCTTCCGCCATGCGGTGGGTCTCTTCACGCTTCTTGATGGCGCCGCCGCGGTTCTCGGAGGCATCCAGCAGCTCGGCAGCCAGCTTGCGCGGCATGGAGTTCTCGCCGCGCTTGCGGGCGGATTCGATCAGCCAGCGCATCGCCAGCGCCATGCGACGCGAGGAACGCACTTCGACCGGCACCTGGTAGGTGGCGCCACCGACGCGACGCGACTTCACTTCGACCGCCGGGGACACATTGTCCAGCGCCTTCTCGACCAGTTCGAGGGCATTGGGGTTCTTCTCGCCGATGACATCCATCGCACCGTAGACGATCTTCTCGGCGACGGACTTCTTGCCGCTCAGCATCACCATGTTGATGAAGCGGGCGATCGTCTGGCTGCCGTGCTTGGGATCCGGCAGGACTTCACGTTGGGGGGCAGAGCCTTTACGCGACATGATTCTTTTTCCTTAGGCCTTGGGACGCTTGGCGCCGTACTTGGAACGGCCCTGGCGGCGCTTGGCGACGCCCGAGGCGTCGAGCGAACCGCGCACGGTGTGATAGCGCACGCCCGGCAGATCCTTCACGCGACCGCCGCGCACGAGCACCACGGAGTGCTCCTGCAGGTTGTGGCCTTCACCGCCGATGTAGCTGATGATTTCTTCCTGGTTGGTCAGGCGCACCTTAGCGACCTTGCGAAGGGCCGAGTTGGGCTTCTTCGGGGTGGTCGTGTAGACGCGGGTGCACACGCCGCGACGCTGCGGGCAGTTGTCCAGCGCGGGCGACTGGCTCTTGTACGTGGGGGCCTGCCGCGGCTTGCGGACCAGCTGATTGACGGTTGCCATAGTGGGTTCTTCGTGTGAAGGCCGGAGCCTTGTTTGACATGAAAACGAAGGCAGGCCGCAAGACGGCCCACCTAGACGGAAAAGTATAGCCGGCATCCCGCCCGACCGTCAACGCGACGGAGGTGGGTGCCTGCCAACTGACTGCGATCCCGCCCATCCTGGGCCGAAAACGAGGCGCTTCCTGCGCCTCTTTTCGTGGTCTGGGACGGCCCGGAGGCCGTCAGGTAGTACGGTTTAGCTGGCGCTGGACTCCTCGCCGGCTTCGTCGATGGCGGCGGCCGCGGTCGCCGGAGCGGCCTCGGCGCTGCCGCCCGACAGGGCATTCACTTCCGCCTCGGTCAGGCCCGAAGCATTGCGACGGCGCTGGTTGTGGTACGCCAGGCCGGTACCCGCCGGGATGAGGCGGCCGACGATGACGTTTTCCTTCAGTCCGCGCAGGGTGTCACGGGTGCCGCGGACGGCCGCTTCGGTCAACACGCGCGTGGTCTCCTGGAAGGAGGCCGCCGAGATGAACGACTCGGTCGCCAGCGAGGCCTTGGTGATGCCCAGCAGCACCGGGTCGTACTTCGCAGGCAGCTCGTTACGGGCCAACAGCTTGGCGTTCTCTTCGATAAAGCGTTGCTTCTCGACCTGCTCGCCGGCCAGGAACTTGCTGTTGCCGGCGTCGGTGATCTCCACCTTGCGCAGCATCTGGCGCGTGATGACCTCGATGTGCTTGTCGTTGATCTTCACGCCCTGCAGGCGGTAGACGTCCTGGATCTCCTTGACCAGGTAGGCCGCCAGCGGCTCGACGCCCAGCAGGCGCAGGATGTCCTGCGGGCTCGGCTCGCCGTCGACGATGGTTTCGCCCTTGGCCACGTGCTCGCCTTCGAACACGATGATCTGGCGGAACTTCGGAATCAGCTCTTCGTGCTCCGAACCATCGGTGTCCTTGATGATCAGGCGCTGCTTGCCCTTGGTGTCCTTGCCGAAGCTGATGATGCCGGAGCGCTCGGCCAGGATCGCCGGATCCTTCGGCTTGCGGGCTTCGAACAGGTCGGCGACTCGCGGCAGACCGCCGGTGATGTCGCGGGTCTTGGACGCTTCCTGCGGCACCTTGGTGACCACGTCGCCCACGCCGACGGGCGCGCCGTCCTGCAGGTTGACGATCGAGCGCGGCGGCAGCAGGTACTGCGCCGGCAGGTCGGTACCCGGGATGCTCAGGTCCTTGCCGTCCTTGTCCACGATGCGGACGATCGGGCGCAGGTCCTTGCCCTGCGAACCGCGACGCTTCGGATCGGTGATCTCGCGCGAGGCCAGGCCCGTCAGGTCGTCGGTCTTCTCGATGACGGTGACGCCATCCACGAAGTCGACGAAGCGCACGAAGCCGGCCACTTCCGACACGATCGGGTGGTTATGCGGATCCCAGTTCGCCACGGCCTGGCCGGCGGTGATCTGGTCGCCGTCCTTGACGTTGATGGTGGCGCCATAGGGCAGCTTGTAGCGCTCGCGCTCGCGACCGTGGCCGTCGAGCACCGACAGTTCACCCGAACGCGACACCGCGACCAGGCTGCCGTTGGCGTGTTCGACGAACTTGAGGTTGTTGAACTTGATCGAGCCGGTGGTCTTGACGGTGATGTTGTCGACCGCCGCCGCACGCGATGCCGCACCACCGATGTGGAACGTACGCATGGTCAGCTGGGTGCCGGGCTCGCCGATCGACTGGGCGGCGATGACGCCAACCGCTTCGCCGATGTTGACGATGTGGCCACGGGCCAGGTCGCGACCGTAGCAGTGCGCGCAGACGCCGAAATCGGATTCGCAGGTGATGGTGGAGCGCACCTTCAGCGCCTGCACACCGGCGTCTTCCAGCTTCTGCACCCAGGCTTCGTCCAGCAGCGTGTTGCGGGTGACGATCGGATCCTCGTCGTTGCCCGGCAGGAACACGTCCTCGGCCACGATGCGGCCCAGCACGCGGTCACGCAGCGGTTCGACCACGTCGCCGCCTTCCACGATCGGGGTCATCATCAGGCCTTCCGACGTACCGCAGTCGACCTCGGTGATCACCACGTCCTGCGCCACGTCGACCAGGCGGCGGGTCAGGTAACCGGAGTTCGCCGTCTTCAGCGCGGTATCGGCCAGACCCTTTCGGGCACCGTGGGTGGAGTTGAAGTACTCCTGCACGTTCAGGCCTTCGCGGAAGTTCGCCTTGATGGGCGTCTCAATGATCGAACCATCGGGGCGGGCCATCAGGCCGCGCATGCCGGCCAGCTGGCGGATCTGCGCCTGGCTGCCGCGGGCACCGGAGTCGGCCATGATGTACAGCGAGTTCATCGACTTCTCGTTGATGGTCTCGCCCTTGGCGTTCTGCACCTTGTCGGTACCGATGGTTTCCATCATCGCCTTGGCGATGCGCTCGTTGGTGCGCGACCAGATGTCGACCACCTTGTTGTAGCGCTCACCCGCGGTGACCAGGCCGCTCTGGTACTGCTCCTGGATTTCCAGCACTTCCTGTTCGGCTTCGCCCAGGATGCCCTTCTTCTCGGCCGGGATCAGCATGTCGTCGATGCCGATGGAGACGCCGGCGCGCGTGGCGTACGCGAAGCCGGTGTACATCAGCTTGTCGGCGAACACGACCGTGTCCTTCAGGCCCAGCATGCGGTAGCTGGAGTTGATCAGGCGGCTGATGGCCTTCTTGTTCAACTCGGTGTTGACCAGGGCGAACGGCAGGCCTTCCGGCAGGATCTCGGCCAGCAGGGCGCGACCGATCGTGGTGTCCACGATACTGGTCTGCTTGCTGCGGCCACCTTCCTCGTCGATCACGGTGCCGCTGATGCGGACCTTGACCTTCGCATGCAGCTCGACGGCACGGTTGTCGTAGGCGCGCTTGACCTCGGCGATGTTGGCGAACGCCATGCCCTCGCCCTTCTTGTTCTCCAGCGCGCGGGTCATGTAGTACAGACCGAGCACGACGTCCTGCGACGGCACGATGATCGGCTCGCCGTTGGCGGGCGACAGGATGTTGTTGGACGACATCATCAGCGCGCGTGCTTCCAGCTGGGCTTCGAGGCTCAGCGGGACGTGCACGGCCATCTGGTCACCGTCGAAGTCGGCGTTGAACGCCGTGCAGACCAGCGGGTGCAGCTGGATGGCCTTGCCTTCGATCAGCACCGGCTCGAACGCCTGGATGCCCAGGCGGTGCAGCGTCGGTGCACGGTTCAGCAGCACCGGGTGCTCGCGGATGACCTCTTCCAGGATGTCCCAGACGTCGGCTTCTTCGCGCTCGACCAGCTTCTTGGCGGCCTTGATGGTGGTGGCCAGGCCACGACGCTGCAGCTTGGCGAACACGAACGGCTTGAACAGCTCCAGCGCCATCTTCTTCGGCAGGCCGCACTCGTGCAGGCGCAGGGTCGGGCCGACCACGATGACCGAACGGCCGGAGTAGTCGACGCGCTTGCCCAGCAGGTTCTGGCGGAAGCGGCCCTGCTTGCCCTTGATCATGTCGGCCAACGACTTGAGCGGGCGCTTGTTGGTGCCGGTGATGGCGCGGCCGCGACGGCCGTTGTCCATCAGGGCATCAACCGATTCCTGCAGCATGCGCTTTTCGTTGCGCACGATGATGTCGGGAGCATTCAACTCCAGCAGGCGGCGCAGGCGGTTGTTGCGGTTGATGACGCGGCGATACAGATCGTTCAGGTCGGAGGTCGCGAAGCGGCCACCGTCAAGCGGCACCAGCGGACGCAGGTCCGGCGGCAGCACCGGCAGCACGGTCATGACCATCCATTCCGGACGGTTGCCCGATTCCAGGAACGCTTCCATCAGCTTGATGCGCTTGGTGAGGCGCTTGAGCTTGGTCTCCGAACCGGTGCTGGCGATTTCCTCGCGCAGGTTCACCATCTCGGCCTGCAGATCGATCGTACGCAGCAGGTCGTAAACGGCCTCGGCGCCCATGGCGGCGTCGAAGTCGTCGCCGTGTTCCTGGCGCGCCTGCATGAACTGCTCTTCGGTCAGCAGCTGGCGGCGCTCGAGCGAGGTCAGGCCCGGCTCGGTGACCACGTAGGCTTCGAAGTACAGCACGCGCTCGATGTCGCGCAGTGTCATGTCCAGCATCAGGCCGATGCGCGAGGGCAGCGACTTCAGGAACCAGATGTGCGCGACCGGGCTGGCCAGGTCGATGTGGCCCATGCGCTCGCGGCGCACCTTGGCCAGCGTCACTTCGGTGCCGCACTTCTCGCAGACCACGCCGCGGTGCTTCATGCGCTTGTACTTGCCGCACAGGCACTCGTAGTCCTTGATCGGGCCGAAGATGGCCGAGCAGAACAGGCCGTCGCGTTCCGGCTTGAAGGTGCGGTAGTTGATGGTTTCCGGCTTCTTCACTTCGCCGAAGGACCACGAACGGATCAGGTCCGGCGAGGCCAGCGCGATCTTGATCGCGTCGAAGTCCAGCGTCTGGCGCTGCTGGTTGAAGAGGTTGAGCAGGTCTTTCATTTTGTTTCTCCGTCAGGAGGAATCTTTGTCGAGGGCGGGTTGACCGTATCCGGAAGGCGCGGGGCCGCTGAGGGCCGCCGCGCCGTTGCGATCAGTCTTCCAGTTCCATGTTGATGGCGAGCGAGCGGATTTCCTTCACCAGCACGTTGAAGGATTCCGGCATGCCCGCGACCATCTCGTGGGCACCATCGACGATGTTCTTGTACATCTGGTTGCGGCCCTGCACGTCGTCCGACTTGACCGTCAGCATTTCCTGCAGGGTGTGCGCCGCGCCGTAGGCTTCCAGCGCCCAGACTTCCATTTCACCGAAGCGCTGGCCACCGAACTGCGCCTTGCCGCCCAGCGGCTGCTGGGTGACGAGCGAGTACGGACCGGTGGAGCGCGCGTGCATCTTGTCGTCCACCAGGTGGTTCAGCTTCAGCATGTGCATGTAGCCGACCGTGGTGTGGCGGTCGAACGCCTCGCCGGTGCGGCCGTCGTACAGCTGGGTCTGGCCGCTGATCGGCAGGTCCGCGAGTTCGAGCATGTGCTTGATCTCGGTTTCCGCCGCGCCGTCGAACACCGGGGTGGCCATCGGCACGCCGTCGGTCAGGTTCTGCGCCAGCGCGATCAGTTCCTTGTCGCTGAACTGGTCCAGGTCCACGCGGTCCTCGCCCAGCTTCTGGTCGTGGTTGTAGATCTGGGTCAGGAACTTGCGCAGGTCGGCGACCTTGGCCTGGGCTTCCAGCATGTTCTGGATCTTGCGACCCAGCCCCTTGGCGGCCCAGCCCAGGTGCACTTCCAGCACCTGGCCGATGTTCATGCGCGACGGCACGCCCAGCGGGTTCAGCACGATGTCCACGGTCTCGCCGGTGGCCATGTAGGGCATGTCCTCGACAGGCACGATCGTCGACACCACACCCTTGTTGCCGTGGCGGCCGGCCATCTTGTCGCCCGGCTGGATGCGGCGCTTCACGGCCAGGTACACCTTGACCATCTTCAGCACGCCCGGAGCGAGGTCGTCGCCGGCGGTGATCTTGCCGCGCTTGTCGGCGAAGCGACGCTCGAACTCCTTCTCGTGCGCCTGGATCTGCATCTGGGCGCGTTCGATGGCGTCGGACGCGTCATCGTCCTTCATGCGCAGGGTGAACCACTCGGACTTCTTCAGACCGTCGAGGTAGGCATCGGTGATCGCATCACCCTTCTTCAGCGTGCCCGGACCGCCGTTGGCGACCTTGCCGACCAGCTGCGAGCGCAGGCGGGCGTAGATGGCGCCTTCCAGGATGCGGAACTGGTCATCGAAGTCCTTCTTGACGCGCTTGATCTCGTTTTCCTCGATCTGGCGCGCGCGCTTGTCCTTCTCGATGCCGTCGCGGGTGAAGACCTGCACGTCGATGACGGTGCCGTCCATGCCCGGGGGCACGCGCAGCGAGCTGTCCTTCACATCGGACGCCTTCTCGCCGAAGATCGCGCGCAGCAGCTTCTCTTCCGGGGTCAGCTGGCTCTCGCCCTTCGGCGTCACCTTGCCCACCATGATGTCGCCGGCGCGCACCTCCGCACCGATGTACACCACGCCGCTCTCGTCCAGGCGGTTCAGCGCCTGCTCGGAGACGTTCGGGATGTCCGCGGAGATTTCCTCCGGTCCCAGCTTGGTGTCGCGCGCGACGCAGGTCAGCTCTTCGATGTGGATCGTGGTGTAGCGATCCTCTTCCACCACGCGCTCGGAGAGCAGGATGGAGTCTTCGAAGTTGTAGCCGTTCCACGGCATGAACGCGATCAGCATGTTCTGGCCCAGCGCCAGCTCACCGATGTCGGTCGAGGGACCGTCGGCCAGCACGTCGCCGCGCGCGACCACGTCGCCCACGTTCACCAGCGGACGCTGGTTGATGCAGGTGTTCTGGTTGGAGCGCGTGTACTTGATCAGCGAATAGATGTCGACGCCGGCATCGGTTTCGCCGGAGATTTCGACTTCGTTGACCTTGACCACGATGCGGCCGGCGTCGATCTGCTCGACCACGCCGCCACGGCGGGCGTTCACGGTCACGCCCGAGTCGCGCGCCACGGCGCGCTCGATGCCGGTGCCGACCAGCGGCTTCTGCGCACGCAGCGTGGGCACGGCCTGGCGCTGCATGTTGGCGCCCATCAGTGCGCGGTTGGCGTCGTCGTGCTCCAGGAACGGCACCAGCGCCGCAGCGACCGACACGGTCTGCATCGGCGAGACGTCCATGTAGTCCACTTCGCTCGGCGGCTTCAGCAGCGATTCGCCCTGGTAACGGCACGGCACGAACTGCTCGGTCAGGCGGCTCTTGGCGTCATGCAGCGCGTTGGCCTGCGCGATGACGTACTCGTTTTCCTCGATCGCCGACAGGTACTCGATCTCGTCGGTGATCATCCCGTCCACGACCTTGCGGTACGGCGTCTCGAGGAAGCCATAACCGTTGGTGCGGGCGTACACGGCCAGCGAGTTGATCAGGCCGATGTTCGGGCCTTCCGGCGTCTCGATGGTGCAGACGCGGCCGTAATGGGTCGGGTGCACGTCGCGGACTTCGAAGCCGGCGCGCTCGCGGGTCAGGCCGCCCGGGCCCAGGGCCGAAACGCGACGCTTGTGCGTGACTTCCGACAGCGGGTTGTTCTGGTCCATGAACTGCGACAGCTGCGAGGAGCCGAAGAACTCCTTGATCGCGGCGGCCACCGGCTTGGCGTTGATCAGTTCCTGCGGCGTCAGGCCTTCGGACTCGGCCATCGACAGGCGCTCCTTCACGGCGCGCTCGACGCGAACCAGGCCCACGCGGAAGACGTTCTCGGCCATTTCGCCGACCGAACGCACGCGGCGGTTGCCCAGGTGGTCGATGTCATCGACGGTGCCGCGGCCGTTGCGGATCTCGGTCAGGACCTTGATGACATCCAGGATGTCCGAGGTCTCGCCGAGGCTGGCGACCAGGCGCTTGGCTTCTTCATCGTTGCGCGCGCCGAAGTACTTCTTGTCGTACAACACGGCTTCGCCGGTGGTTTCCTTGCGGCCCACGCGACGGTTGAACTTCATGCGACCGACGTTCGACAGGTCGTAGCGCTCGAAGGTGAAGAACAGGTTGTGGAACAGGTTCTGCGCGGCATCCTTGGTCGGCGGTTCGCCGGGACGCATCATGCGGTAGATCTCGACCAGCGCTTCCAGCTGCGTCTTGGTCGGATCGATGCGCAGGGTGTTGGACAGGTACGGGCCGCGGTCCAGATCGTTGACCCACAACGTACCCACGGCGTCCACGCCGGCCTTGCGGAACTTGGCCAGCTGGTCGTCGGTGATCTCATCGTTGGCGGAAGCCAGCAGCTCGCCGGTGTTGGCGTCGATCACGTCGTGCGAGAGGATGCGGCCGACCAGGTATTCATCCGGCACGGCCAGGGCGGCGATGCCGGACTGTTCCAGCTGCTTCACGTGGCGCGCGGTGATGCGCTTGCCGGCTTCCACGATGACCTTGTCGCCATCGGCCAGGTCGAAGTTCAGCGTTTCGCCGCGCAGGCGCTCGGCGACCAGTTCCAGTTGCACGCCTTCCGGCAGGATGTGGAACGTGTTGACGTCGAAGAACTCGTTGAGCATCTCCTCGTTGGAGTAGCCCAGCGCGCGCAGCAGGATCGAGACCGGCAGCTTGCGGCGACGGTCGATGCGCGTGAACAGCGCGTCCTTCGGGTCGAACTCGAAGTCCAGCCAGGAGCCGCGGTAAGGAATGATGCGGGCGCTGTACAGCAGCTTGCCCGAGCTGTGGGTCTTGCCACGGTCGTGGTCGAAGAACACGCCCGGCGAGCGGTGCAGCTGGGAGACGATGACGCGCTCGGTGCCGTTGACGATGAAGGTGCCGTTGTCGGTCATGAGCGGGATTTCGCCCAGATAGACCTCCTGCTCCTTCACGTACTTGATGGCCTTGGTGGACGACTCGCGGTCGTAGATCACCAGGCGGACGGTGACGCGCAGCGGTGCGCCGTAGCTCAGGCCGCGGTTGCGGCACTCGCGCTCGTCGAACACCGGCTCGCCGAGCTTGTAGCCGACATATTCCAGCGCGGCGTTGCCGCTGTAGCTGGCGATCGGGAAGACCGACTTCAGCGCGGCATGCAGGCCACGGTCTTCGCGCTTGGCGGCATCGGTGTGCTCCTGCAGGAACTCGCGGTAGGAGTCGACCTGGATGGCGAGCAGGAACGGGACCTCGAGGATCGACCGCTGCTTGCCGAAATCCTTGCGGATGCGCTTCTTTTCGGTGAACGAATATGTCGTCATGTGACTGTGCCTTTGGCAGCGTGGGGCGCGCGTCCGCGACCACACGGGGGACATTCTTTCGAACGGGGGAATTTTCAGTTGGAAGTCGCTGGTATTGCCGGCACCAGCACGCCTTCTGCCGCTACTTCCAACTACAAACTCGCGTTTACATCGCTACGTCTTGAAACGACCGAAGGCCAGGGGCTTTCGCCCCCGGCCTCGGGTTGTCGCCTGGGTGAACCGGCGACGGATACGGCTTACTTGACTTCGACGCTCGCACCAGCGGCTTCGAGGTCCTTCTTGAACTTCTCGGCATCTTCCTTCGACACGCCTTCCTTCAGCACGCCGCCGGCCTCGGTGAGGTCCTTGGCTTCCTTCAGGCCCAGGCCGGTGATGGCGCGGACAGCCTTGATGACGTCGACCTTCTTGGCACCGGCGTCCTTCAGGACGATAGTGAACTCGGTCTGCTCTTCGACCGGGGCGGCAGCGGCGGCCGGACCGGCAGCGGCGGCGACCGGGGCGGCGGCGGAGACGCCGAACTTCTCTTCGATGGCCTTGACCAGCTCCATCACTTCCATCAGGGTCTTGCCGGCAATGGCGTCGACGATCTGTTCGTTGGAAAGGGACATTGTGTTTACCTTTGGAAATTATCTGGGATTAGGGTTCGTAGAACCGTAAAGACGTCGAACTCAGGCTTCAGCCGGGGCTTCGGCAACGGCTTCCGCCGGCGCTTCGCCACCACCCTGCTTGTCGGCCACGGCCTTGACGGCACGGGCGAACATCGCGGCGGGCTCGGCCAGCACGCGGGCCAGCATGGCCAGCGCCTGATCGCGGGTCGGCAGCGATGCCAGGACTTCCACATGGCTGGCCGGATACAGCTGGCCACCCACGGAGACGACCTTCGGCTGCAGCTTGTCGTTACCCTTGGCGAATTCCTTGATCAGGCGACCGGCGGCGCCGGGCTCCTCGGTCGAAAACGCATACAGCAGCGGACCGACGAGCTTGTCCTGGACAACCTCGAACTCGGTACCGGCCACGGCACGCACGGCCAGCGTGTTCTTGACAACTTTCAAGTACACGCCGGTTTCGCGGGCCTTCTTGCGCATCGCGGTCATCTGACTGACCGTGGTGCCTGCGTATTCGGCGGCGACCAGGGAGTGCGCCTTGGCGGCGACGTCTGCCAGTTCGGCGACTACTTCTTGCTTCTGGGACAGATTGAGAGCCATACACTCCTCACTTATTGACTCCGCTCGCGGCTCCTGCCGCTCGCGGTCCTGGACGGCATCCATCCTGGATGCCGGGGACGCAGAGGTCCCGGCGGTGGCCTGTCTGACTGGCGACCTTGCGGTCGTGCTCCAGAAAACTTCCAGAAGGCGGCACCATCTACGCAGGCGCATTCCCGGGGGAATGGATTAAGCGGTCCCGCTGGCCACGACGGCGATTCCTTGCCAACACGAGCTTCCGTGCCCGTCGTCGTAGCGCGCTGAGCGCACCTGCGGTCTTTGACGGCTGTCGCTTGCACCGTTATCCGGCCTGGGCGACTGCCCTCAAAATTCGTTGCGCCCTGCCCCGCGTCGCGGAGCAGGGATGATGCGATTACTTCAGGGACAGCGAGGACTGGTCCACGGTCACGCCGGGGCCCATGGTCGAGCTGACCGAGATTTTCTGCAGGTACTGGCCCTTGGAGGTGGCCGGCTTGGCCTTCACCAGGTCGATCAGCAGCGCCTGCAGGTTCGACTTCAGCGCTTCGTCGTCGAAGCTGGCCTTGCCGATGGTGCAGTGGATGATGCCGGCCTTGTCGGTGCGGTAGCGCACCTGGCCCGACTTGGCGTTCTTCACCGCCTCGGCCGGGTTCGGCGACACGGTGCCGACCTTCGGGTTCGGCATCAGGCCGCGCGGGCCCAGGACCGTACCCAGCTTGCCGACCACGCGCATCGCGTCCGGCGTGGCGATGACCACGTCGTAGTTGATGTCGCCAGCCAGCATCTTCTCGGCCAGATCGTCCATGCCGACGGCTTCGGCGCCGGCAGCGGCGGCTTCGTCAGCCTTGGCGCCGGCCGGGGCGAACACCGCCACGCGGACCGACTTGCCGGTACCGGCGGGCAGCACGGTGGAACCGCGCACCTGCTGGTCGGACTTCTTGGCATCCACGCCCAGGCGCACGGCAACGTCGACGGACTCGACGAACTTCGCCTTGGTGGCGGTCTTGACGATCTTCAGGGCCTCGTCAATGGCGTACGCCTTGCCGGGCGTCACGGCGGCCAGGATGGCCTTCTGTCGCTTGTTCTGTGCCATCTCTTAACCCTCTACCGTCAGGCCCATGGAGCGGGCGGAGCCCGCGATCGTACGCACCGCTGCGTCCAGGTCGGCCGCGGTCAGGTCGGGTTCCTTCGCCTTGGCGATGTCCTCGAGCTGCTTGCGGGTGACCTTGCCCACCTTCTCGGTGTTCGGGCGCTTGGAGCCGGACGTGATGCCGACGGCCTTCTTCAGCAGGATCGACGCCGGCGGCGTCTTCGTGATGAAGGTGAAGGTACGGTCGGAATAGGCCGTGATGACCACCGGAATCGGCAGGCCCGGCTCCAGCTTCTGCGTGGCGGCGTTGAAGGCCTTGCAGAATTCCATGATGTTCAGGCCGCGCTGACCCAGCGCAGGACCGACCGGCGGCGAGGGGTTGGCCTGACCGGCCTTCACCTGCAGCTTGATGTAACCGACAACTTTCTTTGCCATGTGAGTACTCTCCGGGTGCTAGCGCCTGGTGTCAGGCTCCCCATCGGACCGGGAAAATCACGCGTCCCGGCATCGCGTTTTCTTGAACGCACCAATGGCCGCCCGAAGGCGGCCATGGTTCCTGCCCGGCGTCGCCGTCAGGGAGCCGCGCAGTATATCAGGGTTTCACGGGCCCGGCTGAACGCGCCGGACCTGCGGGGTCAGGCCTTCTCGACCTGCCCGAATTCCAGCTCCACCGGGGTGGAGCGGCCGAAGATCAGCACCGCCACGCGCAGGCGGCTCTTCTCGTAATTGACTTCCTCGACCACGCCATTGAAGTCGTTGAACGGACCATCGGTGACGCGGACCATCTCACCGGGCTCGAACAGCACCTTGGGCCGGGGCTTCTCGACGCCTTCCTGGACGCGGTCGAGAATGGCAGCCGCCTCTTCGTCACGGATCGGCAGCGGGCGATCGGCGGTGCCACCAATGAAGCCAAGCACCTTGGACGTGTCCTTCACCAGGTGCCAGCTTTCGTTGTCCATGCGCGGGATGCCGCCCTCGTCATGGGTTTCGATCTGGACCAGCACATAACCGGGGAAGAACTTGCGCTCGGAACGGCGCTTCTGGCCGGAGCGCATTTCCACGACTTCTTCGGTCGGGACCAGCACGTCGCCGAACTTCTCCTGCATGCCATCGCGGACGATGCGGTCGCGCAGGGCCTGGGCTACCGACTTCTCGAAGCCAGAATAAGCATGGACGACATACCAGCGCTTCACTGAGCGACTCTCCTCAACGGCCAAAATTCAGGAACCATTCGATCAACGCCTGGATGGCGAAGTCGAAACCGGCCAGGATCAGACTGAGCACGATCACCACGATGATCACCACCCACGTCGTGCGGGTCGCCTCTTCCCGGGTCGGCCACACAACCTTGCGCAGCTCGAACCGCGACTCGGACAGGAATTCGCGCGTATCACGGCCCTTGCCCGTCTGCAGGAACACCAGCGCACCCAGCACCAGCCCCGCGACCACCGCCAGCGAACGCAGCGGCGTGGCCCACTGGCCATTGAACCACCACCACGCGACTAGGCCACCGACGACCAGCGCAAGCGCCAGGACGTACTTGGCGATGTCGGCTGCGGGCGTGCCGGCTTTGGATTGTTCGACCTTGCTGTTCAAGTCAGTTGTCGCTCTTTAGCTCGAGGGGAGCACGGTAGACCCGGACTCCGCGAGGAAGGAAGTGGCACGCCAGGAGGGACTCGAACCCCCAACCTGCGGTTTTGGAGACCGCTGCTCTGCCAATTGAGCTACTGGCGTATCGATACAGCTACAACCTTCCCTTAGACGGCGAAGGCGGACCGAGGTTCCGGTCCGCCCTTGTCGCTTCATCAGGCCATGGATCCCTGCCTGCGCGGGGATGACGGCCGGACGAAGCCGGGTGGGCAGCGCCCACCCGGATCAGGACGTCACTTGATGATCTTGGCCACCACGCCGGCGCCGACAGTACGGCCGCCTTCGCGGATCGCGAAACGCAGGCCTTCGTCCATCGCCACCGGGTTGATCAGCGTCACCACCATCTTAATGTTGTCGCCCGGCATGACCATTTCCACGCCTTCCGGCAGGGTCACCGCACCGGTGATGTCGGTCGTGCGGAAGTAGAACTGCGGACGGTAACCCTTGAAGAACGGGGTGTGGCGGCCGCCTTCGTCCTTGCTCAGCACGTAGACTTCGGCTTCGAACTCGGTGTGCGGGGTGATCGAACCCGGCTTGGCCAGCACCTGGCCACGCTCCACGTCGTCACGCTTGGTGCCGCGCAGCAGCAGACCGGCGTTGTCGCCCGCCTGGCCCTGGTCCAGCAGCTTGCGGAACATTTCCACGCCCGTGACCGTGGTCTTCTGGGTCGGACGGATACCGACGATCTCGATTTCCTCGCCCACCTTGATCACGCCGCGCTCGATACGGCCGGTCACCACGGTGCCGCGACCCGAGATCGAGAACACGTCTTCCACCGGCATCAGGAACGGCTTGTCGACGTCGCGCTCCGGGGTCGGGATCCAGGTGTCCAGCGCATCGACCAGCTTCAGGATCGCCGGCACGCCGATCTCGCTCTGGTCGCCTTCCAGCGCCAGGCGGGCCGAGCCCGAGATGATCGGGGTGTCATCGCCCGGGAACTCGTACTTGCTCAGCAACTCGCGAACTTCCATCTCCACCAGCTCCAGCAGCTCGGCGTCGTCCACCATGTCGGCCTTGTTCAGGAACACGACGATGTACGGCACACCGACCTGGCGCGAGAGCAGGATGTGCTCGCGGGTCTGCGGCATCGGGCCGTCGGCGGCCGAGCACACCAGGATCGCACCGTCCATCTGGGCGGCACCGGTGATCATGTTCTTCACGTAGTCGGCGTGGCCCGGGCAATCCACGTGCGC
This sequence comes from Pseudoxanthomonas sp. SE1, assembly GCF_029542205.1. Taxonomy (NCBI): domain Bacteria; kingdom Pseudomonadati; phylum Pseudomonadota; class Gammaproteobacteria; order Lysobacterales; family Lysobacteraceae; genus Pseudoxanthomonas; species Pseudoxanthomonas sp. SE1. The sequence goes on from NZ_CP113783.1 coordinate 3,145,796, forward strand.
GTAATGGCGCGAGGCGGATTCGTATTCCACGTGGGCCGTGGAGATCGTGATGCCGCGCGCCTTCTCTTCCGGCGCTGCGTCGATCGCGTCATAGGCCTTGAACTCGCCACCGAAACGCTCCGCGCCGATCTTCGTCAGCGCCGCCGTCAGCGTCGTCTTGCCGTGGTCAACGTGACCAATCGTGCCCACGTTCACGTGGGGCTTGGTGCGTTCGAACTTACCCTTTGCCATGGCTGCTGGTTCTCGAGTGGATCAATGGATGGAAGTGGTGCTCACGAAAGGAATCGAACCTTCGACCTCCTCCTTACCAAGGAGGTGCTCTACCGACTGAGCTACGTGAGCGTGAAACCGGTTGTGTCGCCTGGATTGCCGCAGATCCTGCACGGATGTTCAGTGGAGCGGGAGACGGGAATCGAACCCGCACTAGTAGCTTGGAAGGCTACAGTTCTACCATTGAACTACTCCCGCACCGGGAGACCACTACAACACGAAGCAACAACGAAAACTGGTGGAGGGAGGTGGATTCGAACCACCGAAGGCGTAAGCCAGCAGATTTACAGTCTGCCCCCGTTGGCCGCTTGGGTATCCCTCCGGGATCACCGGACTGACTGGGCTGGTGGGCCAAATCAAACCAGGGTGAAACAGCCCGAGATTTTGGCGTGTGCCGGTCCATCTGTCAACGCGCCGGACACACTTTTTTCTCAGACGTTGAACCGGAAATGCAGGACATCGCCTTCCTGCACACGATACTCCTTGCCCTCCAGCCGCAGGCGGCCCGCGTCGCGGGCGCCCGCCTCACCCTTGTATTTGAGGAAGTCGTCGAAGGCGATGGTCTCGGCCCGGATGAAGCCCTTCTCGAAATCCGTATGGATCACGGCCGCCGCCTGGGGAGCGGTGGACCCGGCCCGCACCGTCCACGCGCGCACTTCCTTGACGCCGGCGGTGAAGTAGGTCTGCAGGCCCAGCAGCGTATACGCCGCCCGGATGACCCGGTTCAGGCCAGGCTCGTCCAGGCCGAGATCGGTCAGGAAGGCGTCCCGGTCGGCATCATCCAGCTGGGACAGTTCTTCCTCGATGGCGGCCGACACCGGCACCACCTGGGCACCCTCGGTGGCGGCACGGGCGCGCACGGCGTCCAGGTGCGGGTTGTTCTCGAACCCGTCCTCCAGCACGTTGGCCACGTACATCACCGGCTTCAGGGTCAGTAGGAACAGGTCGCGGACCAGCGCCTTTTCTTCGTCATCGAGGCCCAGCGCGCGGCCGGGCTTGCCGTCGTTGAGGCCGGCCTGCAGCTTCTGCAGCACGGGCTTGCGGGCAATGGCGTCCTTCTCGCCCGCCTTGGCGGAGCGCTCGGCACGGTTGAGCGCCTTCTCGACACTCTCCAGGTCAGCCAGCGCCAGTTCGGTGTCGATGGTGTCGATGTCCGAAAGCGGGTCGATCCGGTTGTTGACGTGGATGACGTCATCGTTCTCGAAGCAGCGAACCACATGGGTGATCGCATCCACTTCGCGGATGTGCGCCAGGAACTTGTTGCCCAGACCTTCACCACTGGCGGCGCCCGCCACCAGGCCGGCGATGTCGACGAATTCCACCGCGGTCGGGATGACCTTCTGCGGCTTGACGATCTCGGCCAGCTGGTTGAGGCGCAGGTCCGGCACGGGCACCACGCCCACATTCGGCTCGATAGTGCAGAACGGGAAGTTGGCCGCGGCGATGCCCGCCTTGGTCAGCGCGTTGAACAGGGTGGACTTGCCTACGTTCGGCAGGCCTACGATGCCGCATTTGATACCCATGTCTACATCCGGGATTCGTGATTCGTGATTGGTGATTCGCGGCCCGATCCGTGCCCTGCAAATCACCAATCACCAATCACGGCTTCTGCGTGTGCAGCCGCGTCATCGCATCCATGAAGTTGCCCGCCACCGCCAGCGGCAGCACATCCAGGGCGTCGTCGATCGCCCGCGCGATCAGGATCTCGTCGTCCTTGCCCGGCTTGCCCAGCACCCAACTGGTCACCCGGTCCTTGTGGCCGGGATGACCGATGCCGATCCGCAACCGATGGAACTTGCCGTGCCCAAGATGCTGCATGGTGTCGCGCAGGCCATTCTGGCCGCCGTGGCCGCCGTCGAACTTCAGCCGCGCCGCGCCGGGCGCCAGATCCAGCTCATCATGCGCCAGCAGCGCCTCCTCCGGGGCGATCTTCCAGAAACGCAACGCCGCCGCGACCGACTTGCCGCTGAGGTTCATGTAGGTGGCCGGTTTCAGCAGCCAGACCGGCTGACGCGCGACCACGACTTTCGCGGTCTCGCCGAACAGCTTGCTGTCCAGCCCGAACCGCTCACCCTGCCGCTCCGCCAGGGCGTCGACAAAATGGAACCCGGCATTGTGCCGGGTTCGGGCATGTTCGGCACCGGGATTGCCCAGTCCGACGATGAGGCGCAAGCCTGCCATGGGGACGCACCGCGCACCCTCGCCCGCCGGAGCGGGCGAAGGCTCACGCGATTACTTGTCGTCCTTCTTGGCGACCTTGGCGGCCGGCACTTCGGCCGATTCCGCCGGAGCTTCTTCGACCTCTTCCTTGCCGTGCTTGGCGATCACGACGGCGACGTCGTGCTCCTTGCCCAGCTTCAGCTCGGGGATCGTGACGCCGGCCGGCAGCTTCACTTCCGACAGGTGGATCACCGCGCCGATGGCCAGGTCGGCCAGATCGATCTCGATGAATTCCGGCAGGTCCTTCGGCAGGCACTCGACGACGACTTCGTTCAGCTCGTGGGTGACCACGACTTCGGCGGACTTGCCGGCCGGCGACTTGTCTTCGTTGAGGAAGTGCAGCGGCACCGCGGTGCGCAGGGTCTCGTTCTCGTTCACGCGCTGGAAGTCCAGGTGCATGATCTGCTGCTTGAACGGGTGGCGCTGCATGTCACGCAGCAGGACCTTCTGGATGTCGCCATTGAGGCTCAGGTCCAGGATCGACGAGTAGAACCAGTCGTGCTGGGAGGCCAGCCAGACTTCGTTGTGGTTCAGCTGGATGCTGACCGGCTTGAGTTCGCCACCGTAGACGATGGCAGGCACGGTGCCCGCGTGACGGAGGCGGCGGCTCGCACCCTTACCCTCGTCTTCGCGGCGCTCGACCTTGATTTCATGTGTCTTAGCCATTTGCTTCACTACCTAGTTGTTGGACCGCCGTGTGGCGATCTGATGAAGGCTCATCCGCGACCAGATGAACCCGGAAAGCCACGCGCCGGTGTCCCGGCGTGCGGCGGAGAATCAATCCACGTACAGCGAGCTGACCGATTCGCCGAAAGCGATGCGGCGGATCGTTTCCGCCAGCAGTTCCGCCACCGACAGCTGGCGGATCTTGCTGCAGCCCTGCGCCTGCGGCGAGAGCGGGATGGTGTCGGTGACGACGAGTTCGTCGAGCACCGAGTTGTTCAGGTTGTCCACCGCCGGGCCGGAAAGCACGGGGTGGGTGCAGTACGCCGCCACCTTGTTGGCGCCGTGCTGCTTCAGCGCCGCCGCAGCGGCGCAGAGGGTGCCGGCGGTGTCGACGATGTCGTCCACCAGCACGCAGTCCTTGCCTTCCACGTCGCCGATGATGTTCATCACCGTGGCGACGTTGGCGCGCGGACGGCGCTTGTCGATGATGGCCAGATCGGCGTCATCCAGCCGCTTGGCCACTGCACGGGCGCGCACTACGCCGCCCACGTCGGGCGACACGACCAGCAGGTTCTCCGTGCCGTAGGCGCGCCAGATGTCGGCCAGCAGCAGCGGGGACGCGTACACGTTGTCGACCGGGATGTCGAAAAACCCCTGGATCTGGTCCGCGTGCAGATCGACCGTCAGCACGCGATCGGCGCTGACGGCGCCGAACATCTTCGCCGCCACCTTCGCCGTGATCGGCACGCGCGATGAGCGCATGCGGCGATCCTGACGGGCGTAGCCAAAGTACGGCACCACCGCGGTGACGCTGCTGGCCGAGGCGCGCTTCAGCGCATCAATCAGCACCAGCAACTCCACCAGGTTCTCGGCGCTCGGCGCGCAGGTCGGCTGCACGACGAACACTTCCTGCCGGCGCACGTTCTCCTGTATCTCGACCTGCACTTCGCCGTCCGAGAAACGGGATACCAGCGCCTTGCCCGGACGCACGCCCAGTTCGCGGCAGATGCTATTCGCCAACGGCTTGTTGGCGTTGCCGGAGAAGACAAGCAGGTTGCGTTCGTCTTGCATGGTCGTCTCGGCAGGTGCGGCTAGGACACAGTGAATTGGCAGGGGCGGAAGGATTCGAACCTACGAATGCCGGGATCAAAACCCGGTGCCTTAACCACTTGGCGACGCCCCTAGGCGTTTTTCTCCGTCTCGCGACACGACTCCAGCGCGCGCAGCAGTGGCGATCGCACGGCGCCCTCCACCACCCGGGCATGCAGCCCGGAAGGCAAGGTCGCCAGCGCAGCCTCGGCAGAGGCCCGGTCGGCGAACTCCACGAAGCAGCCGCCACCGGAACCCGTCAAACGTGGCGTGCCGATGTGCGAAAGGGCCTGGAAGACTGCCTCGATGGCAGGCTCCCGGCGACGCACGACCGGCTCGAACGCGTTGCCGAGCAGTGATCCCGAAACGAAGTCCGATATTTTCGCGGGTGCAGCATCACGCGTCAAATCCGGTGATGCGAAAAGTGCCGCCGTGGGCACGTGGACACCGGGATCGACCAGCAGATACCAGGCCGGAGGCAGCACCAGCGGCGTCAGGATTTCGCCCACGCCTTCGGCCCAGGCATTCTCACCACGCACGAAGACGGGCACATCCGCACCCAGCCGCAGGCCCAGGGACGCCAGCGCCCCCCACCCCAGCCGGCAACCCCACAGATGATCCAGCGCCACGAGCACGGTGGCCGCATCCGAGGAACCCCCGCCGAAACCGCCTCCGGCAGGAATCCGCTTTTCGATGCCGATATCGACGCCTTGGGCGACATTGGCCTCTTTTCTCAGGAGTTCGGCTGCCCGCACGAGGAGATCGTCTGCTTCGGCGACACCGGGAACGGACGCGCCGACCCGACACACGCGCTCCTCCGTGCGAAGCCGGACATGGACGGTGTCCCCCCATTCCAGCAAGCGGAACACGGTCTGCAGCAGGTGGTAACCGTCGGCGCGCCTACCGGTGATCTGCAATGCGAGGTTGAGCTTGGCCGGGGCAGGCCAGGCCGACCAGCCCTCTTCCCGGGGGAAGGGGCTCATGGCGGCGTCAGGTGCCACTGGTCGACAGCGACTTTCACCGTGGCATCCTGCCGGCGCGCCTCCATGCGCCGCGGCATGGCGGGCTGCGCACCCTCGGCCGGGAGCCAGTCCAGGTAATCGACCCGCCACCCGTGCTGCATCAGGGTCCTCGGCCTGCCGTCGGCACCGTATTCCATGCCTTCCGCCGGCGCCGCGGGATCCGCGACGCCCCGGGCCCAGTGGACCATCGAGGCGACCGGAATGTCCCAGCCCGTAGCGGCACGCAACAGGTCGCCCGCCTCCGCACCGTCGCGCGGCCCGCCCTCCAACCCTTCCAGCCGAGCAGCGCCGGTGCGCAGGTCCCCGCTGAGGCGCCAGCTCTGGCGGGTGACCGGGGCGCTCAGCGCGACCAGATAGCTCGACCCGGTCTGCTGCCAGTCGATGCGGCCACTGCCCCCCTTTCCGTTCGCATTGACCGCCACGCGCCCAGCGAACGACCAGTCGGATTGCGAGGCCAGCCATGCCGTGCGCGTGGCCTGGGCGGCCTGCGCCGCCGCCAGCGCCGCGGGATCGCGCAGGACAGGCGAGTCCACCGTGGTACCGCGCGTGGCGCAGCCCGCCATCGACAGGGCCGCGAGCCCCGCCAGCAGGAATCCTGAAACCTTCATGCGCCTGTCTTCTCCAGCGCCCGCAGCAGCGAGCGGTTATCGGGGTCGAGCTTGCGGGCTTCTTCGAAATAACGGCGCGCCTCGTCCTTCTGCCCCATCACCCACAGCACTTCCGCCACATGGGCGGCGATCTCGGGGTCCTTCTGCAGCGTGAACGCACGACGCAATTCCACCAGCGCCTCCGCATTGCGCCCCAGCCGGTAAAGCACCCAGCCATAACTGTCGATGATGGCCGCATCTTCCGGCGCGGCGGTGCGCGCCCGATCGATCAGTTCCAGCGCCTCCTGATAGCGCGTGGTGCGGTCGGCCAAGGTGTAGCCCAGCGCATTGAGCGCGGCCACGTTGTCCGGCTCGATCACCAGGATGCGCCGGAAGTCGGCCTCGGCATGGTCGATGCGATCTCGCCGCTCCCAGGCCAGTCCGCGCGAATACAACAGCGCGAGGTCATCGGGGTACGCCGCCAGCCCGCGGGCGAAGACCTCCATCTGGCCTTCGTCCTGCTTGTCTTTCTGCTGCAGCTCGGCCTCCATCAGATACGCGTCGCGGCGGGTGCCGTCTTCGACGCTGGCATCGCCCTGCAACTTGCGGGCCTCCGCGAAGGCTTCGTCCTTCCGCTCCAGTTCGAACAGGGTGTTGATCGCGCGCAGACGCGCTTCCGCCCGCTGTTCGCCGGCGGGCACGCTCCGGTACCACGCCAGCGCCTCATCCTGACGCTTCAGGAACTCCGCCATCTGCCCCAGCAGCAACCGGCGATCCGGGCTGTACTGGGTCGGTTGCCCCGCACCCGAAGCCGCCTGCTTGAGCTCCTCATACAGCTCGCCCAGAGACGCCGTATCGTCCGCCTTGGCCAGCAACTGCGCCCGCAGACCATAGGTCAGCGTGTCCTGCGGCCCTTGGCCCAGCGCGCGCGAGGCCGCCGCCGGATCGCCCAACCTGTCGTACTCCTCGGCCAGCTTGAGTCGCAGCGCTGCGTCGCCCGCGGCCTTGGGAAGCAGACCGTCCAGCACTGCCCGGGCCTCCTGCTTACGATCCGCCTGCAACAGTTGGCTGGCCTGCAGCAGGGCGACCAGCGGCTCCCCTGAGAAGCGCTTGACCACATCGCCGACCATCCGTTCGGCCAGCGCGGGCTCGTCCATCTGCTGGGCCAGGCCGGTAAATGCCAGCCAGGCCTGCAGCTTGTCGGGCATGGCGCCATCGTCGAGCAGGTCGCGCAGCAGCCGCGCCGGCAGCTCAGGGTCCTTCCCGCCACTTGCCAACGCCGTCAGCGCGTAACGCCAACCCAGTTCGTCGGGATCCTTCATCAGCCCGGCCAACTCGCGCAGCGCAGCCCGCCTCTGCCCCTTGCGCAGTGCCAGCGTGGCCTCCGCACCGCGCAGCGCAAGGGTGCGGGGCGAACGCTCACGCCACAGCTTGATCGCTTCGCCGGCACGGGCATCGTCCTTGGCCAGCAGCGCAATGCGGGTGGCGCGTTCGGCCAGCCCGGCGTCATCGTCCTGCTCCCGCGCCGCGTCCAGGTACCAGCGCGCGGCATCCGGCAACTGGCCCGCCTGCAGGGCGAACTCGCCCGCCATCACCGTGGTCAGCGCGTCGTCCTGCCGCTGGCCGGGCGAGGCCGACGATGCGGCCAGCGCCGACGGCATGGCGGCCGCCATCGCCAGCGCGGCAAACAAGGTGCGAATCATTTCGGGCATGAACGTCACGTCGGCCGTAAAATGGCGGCCCTGATATGAGCCAGCAGCTTACTGCAAGCGCCTGAACGATGACGTTGTGGGTCCTCGGATTGAACCACCAGACCGCGCCGGTCGACCTGCGCGAACGGGTGGCGTTCGACGCCGGCACGGTGCCGCATGCGTTGTCGTCGCTGCGGGCGCTGCCCGATGTGGTCGAAGCCGCCTTGCTGTCCACCTGCAACCGCACCGAGCTGTATGCGGTGGCGGAAGACGGCGACGTGTTGGCGAGCTGGCTGGCCACGCATGCCGAGGGCCTTGAAGGTTACCTCTACCGTCACCGGGATGCGGATGCCGTCCGCCACCTGTTCCGGGTCGCGACGGGCTTGGATTCGATGGTGCTGGGCGAGCCGCAGATCCTCGGCCAGGTGAAGGATGCCTGGGCCACGGCGCGTGAACACGGCGCGCTGGGCAACCGCCTGGACCGCCTGTTCCAGCAGACCTTCGCCGTCGCCAAGCGCGCACGCACCGACACCCGCGTGGGGGCCAATCCGGTATCCGTCGCCTCGACGGCAGTGCGCCTGGCACAGAACTCCTTCGCCCGCCTCAGCGACTCCACCGTGCTGCTGGTCGGCGCCGGTGAAACCATCGAGCTGGCCGCCAAGCACCTCAGCGAAGGTCGCGTGCGCCGCCTGCTGGTCGCCAACCGCACGCTCGCGCACGCACAGGAACTGGCCACCCGCCACGGCGGCTACGCCCTGCCGCTGGCCGAACTGGAGCGCCACCTGGCCGAAGCCGACGTGGTGTTCTCCGCTACCGCTGCGCGCGAACCCGTCGTACTGCAGGCGCAGGTCGCCGCCGCACTGGCCAAGCGCAAGCACAAGCCGATGCTGCTGTTCGACCTGGCCGTCCCGCGCGACATCGAGGCATCCGTGGCCGAGTTGCGCGATGCCTACCTCTACACGGTCGATGACCTGGAGCGCGCGGTCGAAGACAACCGCCGCAGCCGGCGGGAAGCCGCCGACGCCGCCGAGGCCATCATCGACGTGCAGGTCGGCCGCTTCATGGAAAGCCTGCTGGCCGGATCCCGCCAGGAACCGCTCAAGCGCCTGCGCGCGCTGGGCGAGTCCACGCGCGAGGACGTACTGGCGAAGGCGCGGCAACAACTCGCCAACGGCCGCGAACCGGAGCAGGTACTGGAGTTCCTCGCCCACACGCTGACCAACCGCCTGCTGCACCCGCCCACCGCTGCATTGCGCGAGGCCGCCGTGAGTGGCGACGCCGAACTGGCGCGCGCCGCCGATCGTCTGTTCCCCGCGCAACCGCCCTACTCCCACCTGAAGAAAGACAAAGACGATGACGCCGACGCTGCGCCGTAAGCTCGAAGCGCTGGCCGAACGCCGGGAAGAACTCGAACGCCTGCTCGCCGATCCGGGCGTGATCGGCGACAGCGACCGTTTCCGGAATCTCTCGCGTGAGTTTTCCCAGTTGGAGCCCGTTGCCACCGCGATGGCGGAAGAAAAGCGTGCGCAGGCCGACCTGGCCGCCGCGCAGGCGATGCGTGGCGACCCCGAGCTGGCCGAACTGGCCGACGAAGAGATCGCCGCCGCACAGCAGCGCCTGGCGCAGTTGGACGACGAGCTGATGCTGCTGCTGCTGCCCAAGGACAACCGCGACGAGGGCAACCTGTTCCTCGAAGTGCGCGCCGGCACGGGTGGCGACGAAGCGGCGATCTTCGCCGGTGACTTGTTCCGCATGTATGCGCGCTATGCCGAACGCCAGGGCTGGAAGGTGGAGATCGAATCCGACAGCCCGGGCGAGCACGGCGGCTACAAGGAAATCGTGGCGCGCGTCGTCGGCCGCGGCGCCTATTCGAAGCTCAAGTTCGAATCCGGCACCCATCGCGTGCAGCGCGTCCCGGAAACCGAATCGCAGGGCCGCATCCACACCTCCGCCGCGACGGTGGCGATCATTCCCGACGTCGACGAGGTCGACGACATCGTCATCAACCCGGCCGACCTGAGGGTGGACACCTTCCGTTCTTCCGGCGCCGGCGGCCAGCACGTCAACAAGACCGAGTCCGCGATCCGCATCACCCATGTGCCCAGCGGCGTGGTGGTGGAATGCCAGACCGAGCGCAGCCAGCACGCCAACCGCGACAAGGCGATGAAGCGGCTGAAGGCACAGTTGCTGGATGCCGAACGCAGCAGGCAGCAGGCCGCGCAGGCCGAATCGCGCAAACTGCAGGTCGGCAGCGGCGACCGCAGCCAGCGCATCCGCACCTACAACTTCCCGCAGGGCCGCATCACCGACCATCGCGTCGAAGGCCTCACGCTGTACGACCTGCCCAACATCATCCAGGGCAGCCTGGACGAACTGATCGACCGTCTCGGCCGCGAGCACCTGGCGGACGAACTGGCACGACTGACGGAGGCGGCATGACGACGGTGGTCCGCCGGACGGGACTGACGCACCTGGACGTCGTCGCCCGCCTGTTCGACCACTACCGCGGCTTCTACGGTCAGCCCTCGGACCCGGCATTGGCACGGGATTTCATCCGCGAGCGGATGGAGCGCGACGAGTCCGTCATCCTGCTGGCGTGGGTAGACGACGCGGCCGTCGGCTTCACCCAGTTGTATCCCGCCTTTTCTTCCGTCAGCGCGTCGCGGGTCTGGATCCTCAACGACCTGCTCGTACTGCCGGAGGCGCGCCGCAAGGGCGTTGCGCGCGCATTGCTGTCGGCCGCTGCCGATTTCGCGCACGCCGACGGAGCGTTGCGGCTGGAACTGGAAACCGACCACGACAACGCCACCGCACAGGCGCTCTACCGCGCGATGGGCTGGGTGCCGTACGACGGCACGCTGCGTTTCCGCCTGCCGCTCTAGCCTGCACGACGTGGGAGCCTGCTTCCCCGATGTGGGAGCGACCAAATTCGCGACATGGGTGCGCCGTTCGCGACGGGCGTCACTCCCACATGCATCGCGCGTAGTGCAAGGCTTGTCGTGCGCTGTCGATGCTCGCTAGGCTGCCGTCCATGATCGCCACCACGCCCCCCAGCGCCACCTGCTCCCTCAAGCCAGGCGGTCGCGGTGACCGTTGACGATCCACGCGACGAGCGCGCGCGATTGCAGCTGCACGTACGGCAGGCGCCGCAGGACTTCATCGCGTGGGTCATGCTGTCGGATGCCGAGCTGGACCACGGTGATACGGACGCAGGCCGGCGTGCCGCCGAGCGCGCACTGGATCTGCGCCCGCGCCACCCGGAAGCCCTCGCGCGTCTCGGCCGCAGCCACTGGTTGTCGGGTCGGCACGCGCAGGCGGCACAGGCATTGAGCGAGGCGGCTGCGCAGGCGCCCCAGCACCCGGGCATCGCGCTGTGGCTCGGCCATGCCCTCGAAGACGCCGGTGACGCCGAGTCCGCCGCGCAGGCCTACGAGCAGGCCTACCGGCTGCTGCCGGGCGAGCCCATGTTCGCCGCCCACCTGTTGAACTGGCGCCGCAAACTCTGCGACTGGCGTGACCTCGATGCGCTGTCGGCGCAGGTGCGGCGCGCCGTGCGCGAGGGTCGCGGCGTGGTGGAGCCGTTCGCCTTCCTCAGCGAAGACGCCACCCCGCAGGAGCAGCTGGCATGCGCACGGCAACGGGCACAGGCGCTGGCGTCGGTCGTCCGTCCGCTGCCGCCCGCATCGCCCGCGACGGAAGACGCGCCGCTGCGCCTGGGCTTCCTGTCCAATGGCTTCGGCGCGCATCCCACCGGTCTGCTGACGGTGGCGTTCTTCGAAGCCCTGCAGGCGCACGCCACGGTATCCACGCACCTGTTCGCCCTCACGCCCGACGATGGCAGCCCCATCCGCCAACGGCTGGCGACGGCGACGCACCTGTACGATCTCGCGAGCCTCCCGCATGCGCGCATCGCGCAGGCCATCCGCGACCAGCGCATCGACGTGCTCTACGACCTGCGCGGCTGGGGTGGGGGCGGCACGCCGGAAGTGCTGGCCATGCGGCCCGCGCCCGTGCAGGTCAATTGGCTGGCCTATCCCGGCACCTCCGGTGCGCCGTGGATCGACTACGTGCTGGCGGATCGCTTCGCCTTGCCCGAGGCGTTGGTGCCGGCGTACAGCGAAGCCGTCGCCTACCTGCCCGGCGCCTTCCAACCGTCCGATACGCGTCGCACGCTCGACACGCCACCCCCGCGCGAGGCCTGCGGCCTTCCCGGCACCGGCGTGGTCTACGCCTGCTTCAACAACAGCTACAAGGTGAACGCTCGCAGCCTGGCCCGGATGCTCGACATACTGGCGAACGTCGACGACAGCGTGCTGTGGCTGCTCTCCGGCCCGGGGCGGGCCGACGACCGCCTGCGCACAGCGGCGCAGGCGCGCGGCGTGGATCCGGCGCGCCTGGTGTTCACGCGCAAGCTGCCGCATGCGGAGTACCTGGCGCGCTACCGGCATGCGGACCTGTTCCTCGACACGCACCCCTACAACGCGCACACCACCGCGTCCGACGCGCTGTGGGCAGGCTGCCCGGCACTGACCTGCCCGGGTGAGACGTTCGCGGCACGCGTCGCAGGCAGCCTCAACCATCATCTCGGCCTTCACGAGATGAACGTGACCGACGACGAGGCCTTCGTCGCGACAGGGATCCGGCTGGGCCGCGATGCCGCGGCACGCACGGACCTGCGCGTGCGCCTGCAGGCCGCGATCGCGCACGCGCCGCTGTTCGACATGCCGCGGTTCGCGGAAGGCTTCGCCGACGTCGCCTGGCGCATGGCTGACCGGCACCGCAAGGGGCTGCCACCCGCGCCGCTCGGCTGACCCGCGATTGCGCTACCCTTCGGGCATGAGCCATGCCGACGCCTTGATCCCGTTGCACCTGTGCGTGCTGACCGTCTCCGACAGCCGCACACTCGCCGAGGATCGCTCCGGCGACTACCTCGCCGAGGCGCTCGCGCAGGAAGGACACCACCTGCATGACCGCGCGCTGCTGCCCGACGACCGTTACCGCCTGCGCGCGCAGGTCTCGCAGTGGATCGCCGATCCCGCAGTCGACGGCATCCTGGTGACCGGCGGCACCGGCTTCACGGGTCGCGACTCCACGCCGGAAGCCCTGCTCCCGCTGCTGGACAAGGAAATGCCGGGCTTCGGCGAACTGTTCCGGCACGTCAGCGTCGCGGAGATCGGCACGTCATCGCTGCAGTCGCGCGCGTTCGCCGGGCTCGCCAACCAGACCTTCCTGTTCTGCCTGCCGGGTTCCACCTCGGCCTGCCGCACGGCGTGGGAGAAGATCATCCGCGCCCAACTCGACGCACGCACACGGCCCTGCAACCTGGCCACGCTGCGCCCCCGCCTGAAGGAATGAGCAAGGAGAGCCCGCCATGTCGCTCGATGCCACCCTGCGCCTGCTGACCAAGGCCAGCGGCCTGACCGCCGCCGATCTCGCCGCCGCCATCCCGCGCGCCGGCGTGGCCACGGTGAAATCGTGGCTGGCCGGCGAGAAGCTGCCCGGCGGCGACCAGCTCGCCGCCCTGGCACGTGCCTTCGGCGTTCCCGCAGGCGCGCTGCTGTCGGAACTGGCGACGACGCTGGACCCCGCACGCACACGGGGCGAGCACGACCTGCTGGCCGCCTACCGCGCCCTCAACACCCGCCAGCAAGGCGCCTTGCTGGAAGTCGCACGCGGCATGGCAGGCCATGCCCGCCGCAAACGCTGAATCCCCCGCCACCGCACAGGACACGCGATGAAGACCCTCAAACGCAAGGACTACGAAGACCGGCTCAAGCCCCTGCAACTCGAACTGGCGGCGATGGCACGCTGGGCGTCGCACTGCGGCGCCCGCATCGTGGTGGTGATGGAAGGCCGCGACACCGCCGGCAAGGGCGGCGCCATCGGCGCGATCACCGAACACCTCAACCCACGCCAATGCCGCGTGGTGGCACTGCCGAAACCCAGCGAACGCGAAGCCACGCAGTGGTACTTCCAGCGCTACATCACACACCTGCCGGCCGCCGGCGAGATCGTGCTGTTCGACCGCAGCTGGTACAACCGCGCCGGTGTCGAGAAGGTGATGGGTTACTGCACCGATGAACAACACGCGCGATTCCTCGCACAGGCGCCGGTGTTCGAGAAAGGCATCACCGACGACGGCATCCTGCTGTTCAAGTACTGGCTGTGCGTGGACCAGGCCCAGCAGGAGGAGCGCTTCGCCGAACGCGCCGACGAGCCACTGAAGAGCTGGAAGCTGTCGCCGATCGACCTGAAAGCGCGCGAGAAATACGCCGACTACACCGCCGCGCGCGAAGCGATGCTCAAGGCGACGCACACGCAGCATGCGCCGTGGACACTGGTCGACTTCAACGACCAGCGCAGCGGCCGCCTCACCCTGATCCGCGACCTGCTGGACCGCCTGCCTGATACGCAGGTACCGCTGGAACCGCTGGGCCTGCCCCCATTGAAGGGCAAGCTGCACAAGGAACGCTACGGCGTGCTCAAGCCGATCAAGCCGCGCCGCGGCGGCTGATCGATGCGATCGGCACTGATGGCCACGCTGTGGCTGGTCTCCGCGCCCGCGATGGCGCAGGACGCCGCCACGACCACGGACCCAGCCGCGACGACGCTGGACACCCTCACCGTGCGGCCGGACCCGGAAGAAGTGGTGGACCTCTACCGCTTCGAGAATCCCGTCGACGTCGCACCCACGGTATTCAGCCGTCGCTGGAAGGAACCGACCAGCCTGGAACAACTCGGCAAGAACGGCGGCATCGTGCCCGTCCTCGTCGGGCTGGCCGCACAACAGGTGCAGAAGGGTGCGCGGAAGATCCCCGGGTGGAAAGAACCGGAGCAACCGGCGACCGCGCGGCCACCACCACTGGACGACCAGCAGGCCGCGCGCGCCCTGCGCCTGCACAATGCAGGCGACCAGCCCTAGGCCATCGCTGATTCACTGACCTCGTTCGTGGTGAAACCGTCAAAGACTCAGGGCGTGGTGAACCTGTCGAAGACGCCGTTCGCGGTGGGCTTGTCGTGGACCCCGCTCATGGTGAGCCTGTCGTAGATCCCGTTCGTGGTGAGCCTGTCGAACCACGCTCCCTGCGTTGAATCTGCAGATCAAGACGACCCCGCTTTGCCGTGAAAAGCGTGGTTCGACGAGCTCACCACGAAGGGATCCGAACGGCTACGCTTGCCTGATCGTGATCCCGCGTTTCCCCGGCTCGACCCGATCAGCCCGTGACAAACCCGTCGTTCACCGGGCCCATCCACACCCCACGCACGACCGCGTCCACGCGCGCGGCGGGTGGTCCCTGGCGAAGCCACGCCTCCAGCGCATCGAGTGCCGTCGCATCGCCCTGGGCGATCACTTCCACGCGTCCGTCCGCAAGGTTGGTGGCGCGACCGCTCAGCCCCAGATCGAATGCGCGCTCTCGCGTGGACGCGCGGAAGAACACGCCCTGCACCTTGCCGCTGACCAGGAAGCGCGCCGCCGCCATCAGGCCTTCGCTGCCGGACCGCCCGCCGCCGCGATGGCCGCCGCGATCTCCTTGCCGGTCACCGGGCCGAGGAACTGCTTGGCGACCTTGCCGTCCGGCGCGATCAGGTACGTGAGCGGCAGGCCGCGCGGCGTGGCGAAATCGGCCGGGGGGTTGTACACATCGAGGATGGCGATCGGATACACCACCGGCCGTTCGGCCAGGAAGGCCTTCAGCTCATCTGTTTCGATTTCCTCGTACGCCAGTCCGATCACCTCGATGTGCTCGTTGTCCCTGTCCAGCGCGGAAAGATCGGGCATCTCCTTCAGACAGGGCGCGCACCAGGTGGCCCAGAAATTCACCACCACCCATTTCCCGCGGCGCGTGGCCAGCGTGTAATCGGCACCGTCGAGTGTCTTAACCTGCAGCGCCGGGACGTCCGCGGTGCGGTCGGCGGGCTTCTCGGCGGCTGGGTCCACCGACTGCACATGCGCTTCGATCGCCGGTTCCGCCACCTCGGCGGGGGCCGACCCTGCGTTGCACGCGGCCAACAGCAGGATGGCAGCCAGCGAAAGGGAGGGAACGGACTTCATGCGGGCTCCTGGTGGGATTCGGTGAACAGATCGCTGACGCGTTTCTTCAGCAGTTCGCGCAAGGGCATGCGCAGGTCGTCCAGCGCACGGCGCGCCGCGCAGCCCAAGGCATCATCGTGGAACGGCAGATGCGCCTCCGCAACGGGAATACGCAACTGGCAGGCTTCGTACAGGTCGCACAGGGTCAGGTCGTCCAGGTCGCGTGCCAGCAGCCACTCGCCTTCCTCGTCACGGCGCAGCAGGTTGATCTCGGACAGCTGGCCCAGCATCTGCTGGATCAGCGAATCGGTCAGCATCGGCTCCAGGGCGAGGATCTGGTCGCTGTGCAGGCCGCGCCCCTTCTCGCGCGCCTGCGCGAAGCGCCCCAACATGCGCAGCAAGCCATAGATCTCGTAGCCCAGCGGCAACCGCAACGCGACCGGCTGGTAACGGAACGCGGCCATGCCCGACGCCAGCGACGCGCCCAACAGCACCGCAATCCAGCACAGGTAGATCCACAGCAGCAGGATCGGCGCGGCCGCCACCGCACCATAGATCTTCTGGTAGGTATTGAAGCTGCCCAGGTAGGCGCCCAGGCCCCACTTCGCCAGTTCCAGCAACACGGTCGCCAGCAATGCGCCCGCCATCGCATAGCGCCACTTGATGGTCCGGTGCGGCACCACGCGGTAGATCACCACGATGGCCGCCAGTTCGATCAGTACCGGCGCCACGCTCAGCGACAGCGTCTGCAGCCAACGCCCCCCGCTGGTCGCGAACACCGGCAAGGCGTAGAAACGCGCGGACAATGCCAGCGATGCCGCGGCCATCAGCGCGCCCAGCGTCAGCACCGTCCAGTAGACCAGGAAGCGCGACAGCTTCGGCCGCGCGCTGCGCACGCGCCAGATGCGGTTGAACGTGGCCTCGATGCTGTTGAGCGTGATCAGCAGCGACGCCACCAGCGCGATCACGCCCACCGCAGTCAACTTGCCCGTGTTGGCGAGGAAGCCGTCCAGCTTCTCCTTCAAACTGACCGCCGCCCCCGGCAGGAAATTGGCGAAGATGTAGTCGCGCAGCTGCGCGCTCCACTCCTGGAACACGGGGAACGCCGACAGCACGCCGAACACCACCATCGCCAGCGGCACCAGCGCGAACAGCGTGGTGTAGGCCAGCGAACCGGCGGCCTGGAACAGGCGGTCGTCGAGGAAGCGCTTGGCCAGGAAGCGGAAGAACGTGCCCATGCGCGCGCGGTCGCGCATGCGTTCTGTCCAGCGGTTCAACGAGTCCAGTGGCTCCATGGGCGGAAGGGTAACCGATGCGTCATGGAGGCGACATCGCCGATACTAGGCACTTCCCCGGTGACGAAGACGGTCCGATGCCCGAGATCCTGGTGCTCTACTACAGCCGCGGCGGGTCCGTGGCGAAGCTGGCGCGGCAGATCGCGCGGGGCGTGGGCGAAGTGGAGGGCATGTCCGCGCGGCTGCGTACCGTGCCGCCCGTGGCCGCCGTGACGCAGCAGGCCGCACCGCCGGTGCCCGAGGACGGCGCCCCCTACGTGGACCGGCAGGACCTGGCCGAATGCGCGGGCCTGGTGCTGGGCAGCCCCACCCGCTTCGGCAACATGGCCGCGCCGGTGAAGCACTTCATCGACGGTCTGGGCGCGGAGTGGGCCAGCGGCACGCTGGTGGGCAAGCCTGCAGGCGTGTTCACCTCCACCGCCACCCAGCACGGCGGGCAGGAATCGACCCTGCTGTCGATGCAGGTGCCCTTGCTGCATCACGGCTGCGTGATCGTGGGCATTCCGTTCACCGAGCCCCAGCTCAGCAGCACGCGCACGGGGGGCACGCCCTACGGCGCAAGCCATGTGGCCGGTGGCGAGGACGATCCGCAGCCCAGCGATGATGAAGCCGCACTCGCACGTGCATTGGGGCGCCGCGTGGCCGACATCGCCCGCCGGCTGGAGGTGCGCTGATGGATCGCTCACGTCTTCTGCTGGCCGCGCTGCTGCAACTGTTGGCCATCCTGTATGCCGTGTGGTTCTACGGCGACCGCCAGTACACGCTGGCACTGCTGGTGTTCGCCCTGCCGCCGATCCTGCTGATGATCGGGGTGATGGCGCGCCGGCGCACGGCCGCGTTCTGGGCGGGCGTCTTCGCGCTGTTCTGGTTTTCGCATGCGGTGATGGTGGCGTGGGCCGATCCGGTGAAGGCGCCGTTCGCCTGGGGTGGCATCGTGCTGTCCATCGGCATCGTGCTGGCTACCAGCTGGCCCGCCTTCGCCAAGCGGTTCGGCAGGAAGGAGTGATGCGTTTCGTTGCCGCGCTGCTGCTATGCCTGCTGTCGCCCAGTGCATGGGCGCAGGATGCCCTCTGCGAGCCGCGCAATCCGGCACGCGTGGAGAACCGCGATGGCAGTACGTTGTCGCTGCGCACCGAGTGTTCCACTTCCGCCATGCGCCGCTACGTCGCCGAGCTGATATGTGCCGACGGCCTTGTATGCGACCGCCTGCAGGTCGAGCAGGATGTCACCGAGACGCCAATGGGCCACGCCGGCCTGGTGGACCTGGACGGGGACGGGATGCACGAGGTGGAAGTCCGGGGCATGTGCGGCGCCGGGCCCAACTGCGAGGGCGATGTGTACCGGATCGATCCGGCCACGCGGACGCTGCGCCACTTTTTCAGCGGCGGCTATTACGAATTGCAGGTCATCGATGGCTGGCTGGTGGAATCCGGGCGCAGCAGTTGCTGCAGCTGGGAATTCCACCTGTGGCGCCTGGAGACACCACGCGCCGGACCGCTCGACTACGACAGCATGGACCTGATGGTGCAGGTGGATGCCGGTGGCGACGACGACGGCAACGTCACCAGCGTGCAATGCACGTTCACCCGGCAACGCGGCGATAATCGCGTGGTCGTCGCACCGCCGTCGCCCGCGCTGGAAGCGATCTGCCGGCACTACGGCGAGCCGTACGACCTGACACCCCCGGATACAACGCCAGGCGCGCCGCGAGCGCCGGCAGGAGCATAGAGATGGACGAGCTGCTGATCGTCACCACCGGTGGCACGATCGACAAGATCTACTTCGACGACAAGTCCGACTACCAGATCGGCGACCCGCAGATCGGCATGATCCTGCGCGAGCTGGGCGTGACGTTCCGCTTCACCGTCATCCCGATCCTGCGCAAGGATTCGCTGCACATCACCGACGAGGACCGCGAGCTGATCCGCGCGACCATCGCCGCGCAGCCGACGAAGCATGTGCTGGTCACGCACGGCACCGACAGCATGGTGCAGACGGGCCATGTGCTGGCCTCCATCCCGGACAAGACCATCGTGATGACCGGCGCCCTCAGCCCGGCCCGCTTCCGCGGCTCGGACGCGGAGTTCAACATCGGCTGCGCGATCGGCGCGGTGCAGTCGCTGCCGGCAGGCGTGTACATCGCCATGAACGGGCGGATCTGGGATCCGGCGAAGGTGCGGAAGAACGTGGCAGCGAATCGGTTCGAGGCGGTTTGACGCCGGCGCGTTCCCATACCGGCACAAGAACAAGGCCCGCTCATGCGGGCCTTGTTCTTTGTGAAGCGAGACAATGATTTCGGCTACTGCCGTCGGCCATCGCCTGCTGTTCATCCCTCAAGAAGAGACTTGGCTTGGAACGCCACCCAGTCGGAGCGCGAAACCACTTCGCCTCCAGAAACCCGCACTGCTCGGAACAGATATTGTTTGTTGGCTGGAAGGCAGTGCGTCGCGGTAATGGCAGTGAGGGGAATCGAGATGACCGACTCCCCATGAGGCACCAAAGACACTCTCTTCCCAGAAGCCACATAGTCGATGTAGTTGCAGAACGGAACGATGGTCCCGTTCGGATGCGCCACTTCCACCTTGATCACCGAATCATTGATCAACCCCAGCAATCGATCATCCACGATCAACACATCGTCAGACCTATTCTTGACCGTAATGTTGAGATTTTTCCCGGCCTCAAGCTCAACCTCGACATCAGCGCCATACGGCGTGCACGAAAGCAGTGCCACGACCGACAGCAGCAAAAAAAGTGGCCGGAAAAATCTAGGCAAGTAAAGCCTCGACATGGATTCTTGCTTGATCATAGAAAAATACCATTGCTTTGGCTTTACCCCCGAAACAGGGGTCAGAGTACCTTTTCCAGATCGCCGTACTTCCCCGGGGAAAATCGACTCTGACCCCTAATTCTGAACGGGTGGATCCGGGATCCGGCAAAGGTTCTCTAACCCTGCTTCGGAACTGGCCTATGGCGGTGAAATGACAAATGCGCAGAGGCTTGCCGACAGCGGGACGGCCTTCGCACCCATGGCCTCATACAGCGAGATAGCCCTGTGGTTACTCGAACGCACATTGTTGATCACAAGCTCGCGGCACCCCTTGTCACGCGCCTTCTGCCGCAGCTGCTCAATCACCGTACTTCCATAGCCACGTGAGCGCTGCCGTGAATCAATCTCGATCTTCTCCAGCACAAAGCTCTCTCCGGGCTCGAACCAGCCATGAGCACGACCTACCCGGCGACCATCGAGCCACGGCTCAATGACATAGTGCCGCCGCTGCTCGCTCTCTTCGAAGCGCCAGTCTGTTTTCATTTGGAGATCGTTTGCTTTCAATGGTTCTCTACTTGTCTGCTATGGCCGAACACCTGAGTCAAGCCGGGCCGCCTCGCGGCCAGGGCAAGGGGGAAACAGGGGTCCGGAAACGGCGGCCAGAATACCCTCTCCAAGCGGTTCCGCGCGACCAAGGCCATAGGTTGGGGTGAGCGCAGTGTTCTGTCGCGAATGTCACCACACGCATAACGGGCGTCGCTTCCTAACCCCCACGCTTCGCCTTGTGGTACGCCACCAGCGCATTCGCATGCCCGTGGCCCATCTTGTGTTCCGCCTTCAGCAGGGCCACCTGCTCCATGTGCTTCCGGTCGCTGACGGCATCCAGCACCTTGAACCAGTGCTCCACCGGCTTGCCGTACTGCTTCTCTATCGAGGGGAAGTAGGAAGCCGGGCCTTTCACCTTCTCGTTCGTCGTCATGCATCGCTCCTCAATGGAATGAGGCAGTGGCCGCCACGCTGGCGGCCATGACCTGCCCCTGTTTGTCCGACGAAGGAGCGGATCCCGGATCGACATGCCGGCTCCGCTGCTCGCGGCCCTTCCTTGGGAACAGCAACGGCTCGGCGTCGCAGAGCCGTCGTTGTCTGGCGCGGTTACTCGGCGGCTTGGTCCGCTTGCCGTGCCGCACTATCGATCGTGTCGGCGACCACCTTGGGCTGCGTCATGAAGACGGCGTGGCTGGCGGACACCTTGGTGATGCGCGCGTTGATGCGCTCGGCCATGTGGATCAGCATGGCCTGGTCGAAGGCCTTGTCTTCGGTGGCGATCACGGCCCAGCTGGGTTTGCTGCGCCACGCCGCGTTTGTCAGCACGGTGCCGAACGCGGACATGTTGATGGGCACCTGCGAATCGCGCAGGAAGGCCGCATCGACATCGGTGGTGTCGTGGGCGAAGCCCGCCTTGAACTTATCCGCACGGATGAAGCCGAACCCGTCGCTGGAGGTGTCGATCACGAACTCCGGTGTGGGCGCGAAGCCCGTGTACTGCTGGGCCGTGGTTTCGCCGGCGTCCGGCGCCAGCGCGGACACGTAGACCAGGCCGGCCACCTTGTCGTGCACGCCGGCTTCGGTGATGACCGTGCCACCCCATGAATGGCCGACCAGGATGGCAGGCCCGTCCTGGCGGTCCAGCACGCGGCGGGTGGCCTGCACGTCGTCGGCGAGCGAGGTCAGCGGGTTCTGCACGATCGAGACGCGGTAACCGCGCGCGGTCAGGTCGTCGTAGACCGGGCGCCAGCCGGCACCGTCAGCGAAGGCGCCGTGCACCAGGACGACGTTCTTGATCGGATCGTGGTGACCAGACGCAGCATCGCGCGCCTGCGCAGCGGGAGACAGGGTGGCCGCCAGGGCGGCGGCGAGCAAGGCAGGGATCAGCTTGAACATGGTCGTATCCTCGGGGGGTGGTGGGTTCGGCGGGTTTGCCGGCAGGACTACTTTGCAATCCACCAGAGGACGATACGTTGCCTATAGTCCTTTAAACTTGATAAATCGTACCGGTCCGCCTCTCCTGCCGAATCACCCCTCACCAAATGCTCGGGACCCTCGGGGAGGCGCGCAACACAATTGAAAAACCCCGGGGATGGCCGGGGTCATTCGTTTACGTTGCAGCGCGTTCCTGGCCCGCCAGACTGCAGCCCGCTCAGCGCGCTACCCGGACTTTGGCCGCGCGGTACTGCCCCTTGTCACCCGCACGCCGTCCGTCTGGATCGACATTGGTACAGATGACGTCGCCGCATATCACCGCATCCGAGGCATAGAAGGCCTGCACGACCGGCACGGCGTCTTCATAGCGCTGGAGTTCCTCTTTCGTGGCGGACAGTTCGCGGCGGTAGTAGCCCAGCACCGTCCAAGCCACCAACAGCACCAGCAGCAGGGTCGTGCCGATGGCGGCAAACCACAGCCACACCGTTCTGCCCACGCTGCGCAACTGCGCGGACGTGGCGGATACGGCATGGCCGTACTCCGCGGCAACGGGAGAAACCGCTTCGCGGGCATCCTGCGCAATCCGCGTGCCGGCCGCTTCCACCATAGCGGCCAGATCACGACGGAACTGGCCTGCCTCCTGCCGCAGTGACTGCACTTGCTCATTGATCGCCGCGCTCATGCGTGTCTCGCGCTGGACCATTTCGGCACGCAGCGTCATCAGCGCCTTGATGGCCTCGGGTGGTATCGCGGCGGCGGGCATAGCGTTGATGTCTTCCATGACAACTCCTTGTTCTCGATTTCCGTGTGGATGGGACTTTCCGGCGATAACCTAGCGCGCCATCTGCCGGCCCTGCGACTGCGCCTGCTCTGCGGCCTGGTGTTGGGCGAGCCATTGGCTTCCCTGCGCTTCCATGTGCCGGCCTTCTGCTGAGCGTGCGAACTCGGTTGCTGCTCGATCAGCGGCTGCACTGTCGCCGGACATTACCGCAGCGAGGTAGCGATCTACCGAGGAGTCACTGGAACCCAACTCATGCCGTTGTCGGCCCTGCCGGTCATCAGCGGGAGCATCGGGCCTCTGAGGGAGTGGCAGTTGCCGTGGCTCCTGCTCCTGCTCACCGCCGCGGTTCACGTCATGAAACAGGTCTCCCTCCGTCGACGTGAGCACGTATTGCCAGCGGGTCTGTTGAGGATTGGCTCGGGCAGCATTGTTGAAAGCGAGGTAATCCTCGGGGTGGATCGTCTGGCAACCGGCCGAATCTGTATTCGCGCGCGAGCCGCTATGAATCTTGAAGCTTCGATTCAGGTCCTGCACACCGTTGATGTCATTGTGGGTGAACCAGCCATCGCCATTGCTGTCGCGCTGCAACCGATGCGCGTCTCGCGGCGCCCTCAACTGCTCGGCTGAAGGCCTGAATGCGTCAGTTGTCCTGGCCAATCGCGGGTTCGGATGGTCGGCATCCGCCATCTCGATGGTCCCCTCGGCCAGTCTACCCATATCACTGATGCCATCCCGGTTAACGTCCTCGCCCTCGCTTCGGCGCCATGCCACATTGGCGTATGGCGTGTTCTCGCGGCGCAGACCAGGTTGCGCGCGTTCGTCATATTGGGCGGTTGGCTCGGTACTCGCGCGATCAGCGATGAACACGTGACGCTCGCCATTCGCCTGCTTTCGAAGCACGACGATATGGTCGTCATAGACCCCAGTTCCGCGCGAGTCACGATCACCCATCGAGGCTAACGTGGATGTTTCCTTGCGCAATCCAAGCAGCACGCTCTCCTCGTTCTGCAGTGCATCCGATGCCGCCTGGCTTCCTCGCGTCGTCACGATGCTGGCATAGACGTCGAACTTCTGCGCACTGGTCAGGCCAACCAGTTCATTGGGCTGGTTGATCTCTCGACCGTTGTAGTCCGGGACTCTGGGGGGCTGCCCAGCCTGCCTCAAACGTTCGAGCGCGGGCACGAACTCCGGCGATCGCAACCCACCAGACTGATGAATCTCATCGATCTGTGCCCGTGCACCAACGGACACGTACCGATCCAACGCCTCCTGCACGACCCTGCGCTCACCCTGCCTTTCGGTTTCAAGTAGGTGCAATGCCTGGTCGGGTTGGCCTTGCCGCATCTGTGCGATCACTCGATCCGCGACGGCACGAATGTCGATATCCGTTACATCCGTGGGATGGGGGTTGGTCATGGGGTTGACCCCGTCGTTTGCTCAATGTCGTCCTTGTCGACGAACGGATCCTCGTTTCGGCCTTGAACCGGGTCACCGGCACGACATCTCACATCCGGCCGCAGTGGATCGCAGTTGGGCAGGGGCCATAGCACTCTGGGGACTCGCTGCTGGAGCTCGAAGTTCTTCCCGTTCCAGACCGCAAAGCCAAGATGCAATCTACTTCCCAATCGCCGGGCCTCAGGTACCCAGTCGGGCATCGGGACCGGATCGTAGTCATGGTCGTCTGCCCGACCGGGAGGAGAGGCGTCCTTGAGGGGTATGGTCCACCGCATGACCGGCGCACGCTCCAGTTTCGTAGTCTCCAGATAGGGCACGAAGGGCGCGGTCAATGCCTGCTCAGCCTGCGTCATCGCAGGCTCTGGGAGGTACTCCCTGGTAACGTCACGCAGACTCCCCTTGCGCGACCACTTGTAAAGCCGCGGCTCGGCATGCGCCGCCTTGCAGGCTTCCGTCTCCACCAGATATTCGCCTTCCCGTGTTATCAAGGGATCGTCATCGATGCACTTGAAAGGACCGATCACCAGATAGACGGCGTCGGACGGCTGCGTTCCCTCGAACGAGCGCATCTGGATGCCTTCCAGAATATCAACACTTGCCATGAAGTCTGGCCGTTTCCCACGCCCTGGCAGCGCCAGGTAGGGCTGCGGTCGGCGTGCCTGATCGGCTCGGACGTCAGTCGGGAGAAAGATGTGCTCTGTCGGGATGGCGATGAGCACTTCGGCAAGATGCCGGGGCAGCAAACCCAAGCATGCTCTGTTGAGCCCGCCATATCGTGTTCTGCCGCTATCGTCGCCGGGGTCTTCCGGACACCACTCCGCGCCCATGCCCTTCTCCACTTCATAGGGAGTCCAGGGATCGGGAGTAATTGGCGGCGCGCCCGGAAGTATCGAGCCCAGCGAGAAGGGTCCTGGAGAGAGCGTCCTCGGCTGGTTGGATGCGTTGCGGTGAACGGCGCCGCACGCGCTCATGGCCGCCGCCATTGTGAGAATGGCGAGAAGCTTCCTTTGCATCTACAACCTCCTGTTGATCAATGCTGGCGCGTCGTCGCTGGTCCTTCAATTCCGCCAGAGCAAGTCCGCGCTCACTGCCATATCTACATCAATCGCACATCGAATGCATGTGCCTCATCCTGGCTGACGCCACAGGCCGATGCGACTTGGCAGGTTCTGCAGAGAATGTGATTGATGCGAAGCCTCCGACTCCGGTGGAGAAAGTGACAAAAAAGAACCCCGGCCAAGGCCGGGGTTCTTCCTGCACCTCCCTGTGCGTCCCCTCGGGGACGATCCTCAGAAGGTGATGCTCCAGCTGTTGATGTAGCCGGTGTCGATGCTGGCACGGTCGCGGGCGCGCAGGCGCCAGTTGCCGTTGAGGGCTTCGCTGGACAGATTGACCGTGTAGGTCTGGTTGATGTTGTCGGCACTGCCGCCGCTGCGGTTGTGCAGGTTGTACACCGAGCCATCCGGCGCGAGCAGGTCGACGATCAGGTCGCCCTTGTACGTGTGCACGATGTTCACCGCCACCTGCGCGTTGCTGGGCGCATTGCCCGTACGCCCCGACACGGCGATGGTGCTGGTCACGCCGGTGTTGTTGTTGTCCGGAATGCTCACATCGGTGCCGTTGGTGTAGGTCTGGGTGCCCGGATCCGGATCGGGGTCACCTCCCTGCACCGCCGTCACCGCGCCATCCGCATTGGCGATGCCCGCACCGCACCCGCCCGAGCACGTGCCGGGCAGCGGACGCGCCGTGCTCTTCAACGTGCTCTCCACCTGCGCCGGCGTCAGCGGAGACGCGGCCGCCGCCTGCATCAGTGCGACCACGCCGGCCACGTGCGGTGCCGCCATCGACGTGCCGTTGTACGACGCGTAGCTGGCGCTGCCCGGCGTGGTGGTGCCGGTGTTGAGCGTGGACAGGATGCTGGCGCCCGGCGCGGAGATGTCGATGCCGGTGCCGTAGTTGGAGAAGCTGGCGCGCGAACCGGCCGAGGTGGTCGCTGCGACGGCGACGACGTTCGGGCAGTTCGCCGGCACGGCGCTGGACACGTTGGTGTTGCTGTTGCCGGCCGCGACCACGACGGTGGTGCCGCGACCCACCGCGCCATTGATCGCATTCTGGTAGGTGCTGGAACAGGTGCCGCCGCCGCCCAGCGACATGTTGATCACTTCGGCCGGGTTGGCATTGGCGGGCACGCCGCTGACCGTGCCGCCGGAAGCCCAGGTGATCGCGTCGGCGATGTCGGACGTATAGCCGCCGCAGCGGCCCAGCACGCGCACCGGCACCACCTTGGCGCCGAACGCGGTACCGGCCACGCCGGTGGCGTTGTTGGTCACCGCCGCCACCGTGCCCGCCACGTGCGTGCCGTGCCAGCTGGAGTTGGTGACCGGCGAGCCGGCATAGCACTCGCCTGCGACAGGATTCCAGTCGCCTTCGTCGTTGGGGTTGGAATCGCGGCCGTTGCCATCGCGCGAGACGAACGTGTCGCTGATGAAATCGTAGCCGGGCAGGATGTTCGCGTTGAGGTCGGCATGGTTGGTGATGCCGGTGTCGATGACGGCCACCACCACGCCCGTGCCGGTGGACTTGTCCCAGGCCGGACGCACGTTGATGCCGGACGCCGTGGTGCCGAAGCCCCACTGCTCGGAGAAGCGCGTGTCGTTCGGCGTCAGCACGGCGTACATGCGCTGGTCGACTTCCACGTACTCGACATTCGGATCCGCCGCCAGCTGCCGCATCAGCGATTCGGCTTCCACGCGGTCCAGCTTGCGGTCGGCGCGCACGACGTCCGCACCCCCCGCCGCCAGCCGGCGCAGCTTCTGCACGCCCAGCGCGCGACCGCCGCGCTTGGCGACGCCGGTACTGGCGGCCGTGCTGAGCGAACGCTGCAACTGTGCCGCATCGGAACTTTCCGTACTGCCATCGCGGTACTTCACGATGAAGCGGTCGTAGCCGCCGGGTTCTTCCACCTGCAGACCGCTCATGTCGACGCGACCGGCCATCGCCGGCAACGCGTAGAGCGATGCGAGCACGGCGGACGACAGGCACAGCAGGCGGATACGCGAACCACGCTTTGCAATTCCAGACATCAGACTCTCCCTCAACGATGAAATGAAAAGCCGCCAATGCGGCAATGGCCCGGTCGAGGGCGCAGGGCTGCTACGGGAGGGGGTGGACGGGCGGTTGCGTTCGACCAGGTGCACGTCGTGCAACGCACGACG
Source organism: Pseudoxanthomonas sp. SE1 (assembly GCF_029542205.1). Classification (NCBI taxonomy): domain Bacteria; kingdom Pseudomonadati; phylum Pseudomonadota; class Gammaproteobacteria; order Lysobacterales; family Lysobacteraceae; genus Pseudoxanthomonas; species Pseudoxanthomonas sp. SE1. The sequence continues at coordinate 3,172,869 of NZ_CP113783.1, forward strand.
CAACGACGACGCTAACGGAGAGCACGGAGATGAATCAGCGATGAAAGACACACTTCGCAGCGAGATGTTGCAAACGTAATCGTCGGAATACACGCATGTAGCGGAGCTACCGGTGGACATGCGTTGGTAGATTCATTTACGTCTTGCGCGCGTGAGCAAAGCGAATTTTTTATTCGCATCGATGCCATGCGATTACGCAAAAAAAAGCCCGCTACTCAGCGGGCTTTTTCTGGTCGCTCGACAGCAGTCAGTCGCGCAACTTCACCAGCCAACCATGACGGTCGGGGATGCGGCCGTACTGGATGTCGGTGAGTTCCTTGCGGATGCCCATAGTCACCTCGCCTGCGGGCGCGTTGAGGTCGCCCACTTCGAAGCCCTTGCCCTTCAACTGGCCGATCGGGGTGATGACGGCGGCGGTGCCGCAGGCGAACACTTCGACGATGTCGCCGGACGCGACACCCTGCTTCCACTCGTCGATGGAGACCTTGCGTTCTTCCACCGCATGGCCGCGGTCGCGTGCGATCTGCAGGATGCTGGAGCGGGTGATGCCTTCCAGGATGCTGCCCGACAGTTCCGGCGTGACGATGCGGCCGTCCTTGTAGACCAGGAAGACGTTCATGCCGCCGAGTTCTTCCAGGTACTTGCCTTCCACCGGGTCGAGGAACAGCACCTGCGAGCAGCCCTGCGCCTGGGCTTCCTGCTGCGGCAACAGCGAGGCGGCGTAGTTGCCGCCGCACTTGGCGGCACCGGTACCGCCCTTGGCGGCGCGGGCATAGTCCTCGGACAGCCAGATGGACACCGGCGCCACGCCCTTGGCGAAGTACGCGCCGGCCGGGCTGGCGATGACGTAGTAGCCGGCTTCATGCGCGGCGCGCACGCCGAGGAAGGCTTCGGTGGCGATCATGAAGGGACGGAAGTACAGGCTGGTCTCCGGCGCCGACGGCACCCAGTCGCCGTCGATGGCGACCAGCTGGCGCAGCGATTCGACGAACTCGGCCACCGGCAGCTGCGGCAGCGCCAGGCGTGCGGCCGAACGCTGCAGGCGCGCGCCGTTGGCGTCGGGACGGAAGGTCCAGATGGAACCATCAGCGTGGCGGTACGCCTTGATGCCTTCGAAGATCTCCTGGCCGTAGTGCAGTACCGACGCAGCCGGGTCGAGCGACAGCGGACCATAGGCGCGGACTTCCGCACCGTGCCAGCCCTGGGCCTTGTCCCAGCTGATGGTGACCATGTGGTCGGTGAAGTGCAGGCCGAACCCGGGGCTGGCGAGGATGGCGTCGCGCTCGGCGGCCGTGCGGGCCTTCTCGTTGCGGGTCACGCGGTAGGTCAACGGGGCGGCGTTCATCACGTTCATCTCTTCCTTCCTGACGGGTTCTGCTTCGGGTGAGCCGGCGGCTCAGAGCATGCCGGTTTCCAGCTTGGCGGCTTCGGACATCATGTGGCGGCCCCAGGGCGGATCGAACACCAGTTCGACATCGGCCTCGGCCACGGTGGGGATCATTTCCAGCTTGCTGCGCACGTCATCGACCAGGATCTCGCCCATGCCGCAGCCGGGCGCGGTCAGCGTCATCTTCACGTCGACCCCGCGCTGGCCGTCCTCGCGGGTGGTGAGGTTGGCCTCGTAGACCAGGCCGAGGTCGACGATGTTGAAGGGGATTTCCGGATCGAAGCAGGTGCGCAGCTGGTTCCACACCAGCGCCTCAACTTCCTCGTCGCTGGCGTCGTCGGGGAGCGAGAGGGGTTCGGAGGGTTCCTTGCCGATGGCATCCGCATCCCTGCCGGCGATGCGCATCAGGTTGCCTTCGACGAAGACGGTATAACTGCCGCCGAGGGCCTGGGTGATGTAGCCATAGCTGCCGGCCGGCAGGGTGACGAGTTCGCCCTGCGGCACCAGTACGGCGGCGCAATCGCGGGAGAATTGGACGGGTTCGCTGCTGCGGGAGTACATGCCGGACCAGATGGGGGCGCGCGTGGGGCGCTGCAAGGCGGCCTATTGTAGCGCCCGCGCCCCGGCGGTCGCGTTCAGGCCGTATCCTTGGCGGCCCTGTCGGAGTCTCCATGTCCCCCGCCCAGCGTCGTTCCGCCCCGTGGCTTGTTCCCCTCATGCTCGTGCTGGCCGGTGGCAGCGTGCTGGTGATCTGGGTGGCGCTGGCGCTCTACCTGCAGCGGCAGGCCGGCTGGATGGCCCTGGCCGCCGCCCTTGACGTAGTGCTGGTGCTGCGCCTGTGCGGCATGCCCGCGGGACCGCGTCGTGCCGTGTTGGGGGCGCTGGCCACCGGCGCGATCGCCGCGTTGGCGCTGTGGACCATCGCGGCGACCCAGATGGGCTTCGCGTTCGGACTCAATCCATGGGATTCGGTGCTGCGGCTGGGCTCGGACCATGCGTGGACGCTGGTGTCCCTGACCACCACGCCGCTGGATGTCGCGGCCCTGGTGGCGGCGCCGCTGCTGGCGGCCTGGTGGACGCGCTGACGCCGCAGCGTCAGGTCTGCTTCTTCAAAACCCGCTCACCGGTTGCCCCGGTCACCAGGTCGAACCGCTCGCGCACGAGTGCGGCATCGATTTGCGCCGTGTCGTCGTAAAGCCGCTGGCTGCACAGGTCCGCCGGCAGCAGCAGGAACTGCACCTCGCAGTCGCCCCCGGCATCGCGCTGGAACAGACCGACGCCATGGTGGCGCGTCTGCGCATGCCGGATGCGCGGCTCGCCCGCCGCCAGCAAGGCGTCCAGGCCGGCGACGAGCCGCTCGCCCGCGGACGCCGTGGCGGGATCCGCCTTCGCCGCATCCGCCATGATGGCCGACAGCGTGGATGACGAGATCGCGGGCGCGGTGAATTCCACCGTGCGTGCCGAATGCTGCGTGGCGAAACTGGCATGGATGTCGCCCGACAGCACCACCGCGCCGGCCGAGCGGTCCAGCGCCGCGACCAGCGCATCGCGCTGCAGTCCGAAGCCGTCCCACTGGTCGACGTTGAGGTAGAACTTCCGGCGCAACAGCGGCGGCGCATCGAGCGCGGGGTTGGACAGGTCGAGCACCATCGGCGTCATCGAGACCGAACTGGCCACGAAGAACGAACGCGTCGGTGCGTCGGACAGTTGCGTGGCCAGCCATGCCTGCTGCGCATCCCCCAGCGCGGACGGCAACGCCCCGTCCGCACGGCGCAGCGCCAGCAGCAGGTCGTAGCTCTCCTTCACCACCATGTAGCGGCTGCCCAGGTGGCTGAAGAGCGCGCTCTTGCCGAAGGCCAGCCAGGGCAGGCCACGCAGATAGTCGTCGTGGGCGTCCGGCGGAAGATCGACTTCCATGAAGCCCGGCACTGCCGCGTTGTAGCGCGTCAGCACATCGCGGACCACGTAGACCGCCATCGGCTGCATGGACAATGTGGTGGCGCGTGCCGTGGCATCGCGCTTGTCCACGCCCGCGTCGGTGTATGCCTTCGTCAGCGCGCGCCGCAGCGGCTTGCGCAAGGGCTTCCAGTGCTCGTCGCCAAGATCGAGGTAAGGGATCAGCGCTGTCGACAGGACCGACCAGTCCATGCCGATGCCGGGCGCCAGCCGGCGCAGCGCAGCTTCGTCGTACGCCAGCGCGCCGGGGAACGCATCCTCGGGAATCGGATGGTCCGGACGGTGGCTGCGGTAGTCCAGCAGCAACAGGCTGACGTCGCGCCCGTAGTCCAGTCGGCGCCACAGCTGTCCATTCGGGTGCAGGCGGTCGTCGTCCACGGTGTGTGCACCGGTGGCATCCACTTCGCCGACGGCCACATCGACCGGCATGTATTCGAAGTAGGCGCGCTCGGCGTTGCGGCGCCGACGCACATCACCTTCGTCGCGGCGTCCTTCTTCGTAGGTGGCGTGGTCCTGCCAGCAATCGTCGCTGAACTCGTGATCGTCCCAGATAGCGACCAACGGCGCGCGTTCCAGCAGTGCCTGCAGGACGCTGTCGGTCCGGTATTGGCGATGCAACTGGCGGTAGTTGTCCAGGCTGGCGGCCGCGAGGTAGCCGCCGCCCTCGGCACCGACCCGCAACGCGCCGTCCATGTCGTCGAAGACGATGCCGCGCGCGCCATCGGCGCGCTGGAAACTCGTATCGCCTACCGACTCATAGATGAAGTCGCCCAGGTGCAGCACGAAGTCGAGGTCTTCCTGCAGCAACGGCACCAGACTGTTGTACCAGCGCCCGCCATAGTCCTGGCAACTCATGAAGGCGAAGCGCAGGGATGGTGTCGGCGCATCGGCGGCGGGTGCGGTGCGCGTCATGCCCAGCGGCGACGAGATCCACGCGCTGCCCTCGCGGCGCAGGAAGCGGAAGTAGTAGCGCCGTCCCGGCTGCAACTCCTGCACGCGCACGCGCAGGCAGTGGTCGTGCTCCGCGCGCGCGGTGAGCTCGCGCTCGATGCGCAGCTGCGAGAACGCCGCGTCGTCCGCCACCTGCAGGCGCACGGCCACATCGCCACCCGCCGCATCGGGGACACGCGTCCACAGCAGCACGCGGTCCGGCCGCGGATCACCCGACGCGACCGACTGCGGGAACGCATCGCGCCTCACCGCAGGCGCGGCCTGCGCGGGAAACCAGCGGCTCGCGAACGGCAGGCTGGCGGCGATCAGCGTCAGCTTGAGGAACGTGCGCCGCGACGGGCGCAGCGCAGAAGGATCGGATGCGTTCACGCAGTGCTCCATGTCACGAAGCCGCGCAGCATCGCCGGCGGAGGTTGCGGTGATATGGCAGTCGGGCCCGTCATGGCGCAGCAACATCAAGCGGTCAGCCTGTGCCGTCGCTTCGCCATGCCTCGCGCGCGGCGCATCGCCTTCCCTCCTCCCTCCACCGGCCTGCCATGACTCCCAGCACCCGCACAACGCGTCACCTTGCCCGCCGCTCCCTCACCGTCGCACTCTGCGTGGTGCTGGCCAGTCCTGCCCTCGCGCTCGCGCAACAGGCCGACGCACCCGATGCCGGCACTGCCACGCAGTTGGACACCATCGTCGTGACCGCGCAGAAGCGCGAGCAGCAGGTGTCGGAAGTGCCGATCGCGATCACGGCGTATTCCGGCGACTTCCTCGACCGCCAGGGCATGACCACGCTGGGCGATCTGGCCGGTTTCGTGCCCGGCCTGCAGGTGCAGGAACAGAGCCCGAACAATCCCGGCTACGTGATCCGCGGCATCACCTCGGACAGCGGCGAAGCCAACGTGCAGCCGCGCATCTCGGTGTTCCAGGACGGCGTGTCGATCAGCCGCTCGCGCGGCGCCTCGGCCGCCCTGTTCGACATGGAGCGCGTGGAAGTGCTGCGCGGCCCGCAGGGCACGCTGTTCGGCCGCGCCGCGCAGGTCGGCGCCGTGCACTACATCCAGAACAAGGCCAAGGACGCCACCAGCGGTGCCTTCGAACTGGGCGTGGGCAGCGACAGCCAGCGCCTGGCCAGCGGCTACTTCAACGCGCAGATCGCACCGGAAGCACTGGCCGCGCGTGTAGCGGTCTTCCACGAAGAACGCGACGGCAGCATCGAAAACGCCGCCGGCGGCACGCTCAACGGCAAGGACACCACCGCGCTGCGCGCCAGCCTGGGCGCGATGATCGGCGAGGCCAGCCGGATCGACCTGATCGCCAACTACCAGAAGGACACGCCGACGGGCACGGCCTTCATCAGCGGCACGATCCCGAACCGCCAGGGCAGCACCAGCCCGTATGCCGATGCCGAACTCAACCGCGGCGATGAACTCGGCCTGGACCGCACCGTGCGCAGCCTGACCGCGCTGGGCTCGTTCGCGCTGGGCGAAAACTGGACGCTGGACACCATCGGCGGCTGGCGCAGCTTCGACTCGCATGAGGAATTCGACGCCGACGGCTCGCGCCTGAAGGCGATGGAGTTCGCCGAGATCGCCGAAGGCGACCAGTTCAGCCAGGAGGTCCGCTTCAGCTTCGACAACGGCGACACCTTCGCAGGCTTCTTCGGCGCCAGCTACTTCGTCGAGGACGGCTCGCAGTACGTGCCCTTCGCCACCGACGAACGCAGCCTGCTCGCGCTGCTCTCGCAGAATGCCGCCTTCCGCCAGCAGATCGGCGCGCTGCTGGGCGGCATTCCGTTCCCCGCGATCCCGCTGTTCGGGCCCGATGGCGATCCGCTGGTGGGCTACACCCTGCCGGGTGGCCTGCACACGCTGCTCAACCCGGACCATCGCGAAGCCTTCGCCAACTACGGCACGACCAAGGCCTGGGATGTGTTCGTCGACGGCACCTGGCGGGTCACGCCGTCACTGGAACTGAGCGCGGGCCTGCGCGCGACGTGGGAGAAGCAGACCGCGGGCTACCAGGGCTTCGCGGGCAACGCGCCCACGCTGTTCAACGGCTTGGGTGCCGGTGCGCCCGCGCCGCTGGCCGGCAACAACATCCTCAACAGCGCCACGGCCGGCAAGCTGGAGCGCAGCGAGGACTTCGATTCGGTGGTCGGCCGCGTGGCCGCGCGCTATGCCTTCTCGCCGACGCTGAGTGCCTTCGCCACCATCTCGCGCGGTCGCCGCCCCAACGTGATCGACATCAACCCGCAAGGCAGCCAGGTGCTGCCGGCGGAGATCGTCAACAGCTACGAGATCGGCCTGAAAGGCGGCACGTCCGGCGGCCGCCTGGCCTATGACGTGTCCGCGTACTGGTACGACTACAGCGACTTCCAGACGCAGATCCCCAACCCCAGCGGCGGCACCCCGTTCCTGATCCCCACCAACGGCGGCAACGCCACGGCCAAGGGCGTGGAAGCCTCGATCACCGGCGAGCTGGCGACCGGACTGGTGCTGTTCGCCAACTACGCGTGGACGCATGCGCGCTTCGACGACCGCGACGACGACGGCAATCCGCAGCTCTACGCCGGCCACCGCTTCCGCCTGACGCCCGACCACGCCGCCGCGATCGGCATGGACTGGCGCGTGCCGATGGGCGGCGCCAGCTTCTACCTGCGCCCCTCCTACAGTTGGAAGTCGAAGGTGTACTTCGAGGACGAGAACACCCCCGGCCTGGAACAGGACGCCTACGGCCTGTTCAACCTGCGCATGGGCGTGACGCTGGCCGATGGCCGCTGGGACCTGGGCGTGTGGGGCAGCAATCTGACCGGCGAGGAGTACTTGATCGATGCCGGCAACACCGGCCGCCAGTTCGGTACGCCCACGTTCGTCGCCGGCCAGCCGCGCGCATACGGCATCACCGCCAAGGTCAGGTTCTGATACGGCGTGCCGCACTCCATGAAAAAGCCGGGCGATGCCCGGCTTTTTCTTTGCCACGGGTGCGGGTACGTGCGTTCAGTGCCCGCCGTCCAGCGCCTTCAGTTCGCTGACCAGCGCGTTCGCCATCTCGCTGCCGTCGCCGTACAGCATGCGGGTGTTGTCGGCGTAGAACAGCGCGTTCTCGATGCCGGCGAAACCGGTGCCCTTGCCGCGCTTGATGACGATGGTGTTCTTCGAGTTCACCACGTCGAGGATCGGCATACCGTAGATCGGCGAGGCAGGATCGGTCTTCGCCACCGGGTTCACCACGTCGTTCGCGCCGATCACCAGCGAGACGTCGGTATTGGCGAACTCGGGGTTGATGTCGTCCATGTCGGCGATCAGGTCATACGGCACGCCGGCTTCCGCCAGCAGCACGTTCATGTGGCCCGGCATGCGGCCGGCGACCGGATGGATGGCGAACTTCACCTTGACCCCGCGCTCCATCAGCTTCTGCGACAGTTCCCAGATCTTGTGCTGCGCCTGCGCCACGGCCAGGCCGTAGCCGGGCACGATCACCACGCGTTCGGCGTAGGCCATCATCGCGGCGACGTCGGCGGCCTCGATGGGCTTCATCGAACCGCCGATCTCCTGCATGGCCGCGCCACCGCCGCCGAAGTTGGAGAACAGCACGTTGGTGATCTTCCGGTTCATCGCCTTGGCCATCAGCCGCGTCAGCAGCATGCCGGCCGCGCCGACCATGGTGCCGGCGATGATCAGCGCCTCGTTGCCCAGCACGTAACCCTCGAACGCCACCGCCAGGCCGGTGAACGCGTTGTACAGCGAGATCACCACCGGCATGTCGGCGCCACCGATGGGCAGCGTCATCAGCACGCCGAGCGCCAGCGACAGCACGAAGAAGGCGACGATCCACGGCATCGCCAGCGTGGTCAGTGCCATCACGCCGCATACCACCGCTGCCAGGGCAACCAGCGCGTTGAACCATTGCTGGCCCGGGAAGGTGTAGCGCTTGTCCATGCGCCCGTCGAGCTTGGCCCAGGCGATCACCGAGCCGGTCAGCGACACCGCGCCGATCAGTGCGCCGATGACGGCCAGCGACAAGGTGAAGGTCGATGGCGCCGGTTCACCGGACGAATAGCGCACCAGTTCCACGGCACCGATGGCCGCCGCAGAACCACCGCCCATGCCGTTGAACAGCGCGACCATCTGCGGCATGTCGGTGATGGCGACCTTCTTGCCCCAGATCCAGTTGAGGCCCACGCCGATCACGATGGCCGCGATCATCAGGCCGATGTTGTGCAGCCCCGGCAGGAAGAACGTGGCGACGGTGGCGATCAGCATGCCCGCGCCGGCCCACTGGATGCCGCTGCGCGCGGTCTTGGGGCTGGCCATGCGCTGCAGGCCCAGCAGGAACAGCGTGGCGGCCACGAAGTAGCTCAGCTTTACCAGGGTGAGCGCGCTCATTTGGCGTCTCCCGGCTTCTTGCTGCTCTTGAACATGTCCAGCATGCGCTCGGTGACCACATAGCCGCCGGCCGCGTTGCCGGCACCCAGCAGCACGGCGATGAAGCCGATGGCCTTCTCCAGCGTGGTATCGGCATGGCCCAGCACCACCATCGCACCGATCAGCACGATGCCGTGGATGAAATTGGAGCCGGACATCAACGGCGTATGCAGGATCACCGGCACCCGCGAAATGATCACGTGCCCGGCGATGGCCGCCAGCATGAAGATGTACAGCGCCACGAACCCGTCGCTCATCCGCTCCCCCATCCTGTCCATGTTGTCGACACCGCAGCGCGGCGCGCAGGGTGTGCTCCGCATCATAACCGTACCTGAACCCGGCGGGCGTCGCCTCCCGGCCTGTCAACCGTGTTCCGCGCGATGCGTTCCCATCCCTGCACCCCACCACCCCGAGGATCCGACCATGAAGCACGTGTCACTGCTGGCCCTGGTTGCACTGCTGCTGGGCACCACCGGCGTCGCCTCCGCGCGCGATGCAGGAGACCGCATCGACCACCGGCTGGATCGCAAGGGCGAGCGCGTGGAGCACCGCATGGATGCGCGCGGCGACCGCATCGAGCGGCGCTTCGACCGCAGCGCGCAGTGGGCCGACACCCATGGCCACGCCAGCGCAGCGAAGCATCTGGAACGCCGTGGCGACCGCATCGACGGCCGCCTGGACCGCAAGGGCGAGCGCGCCGAAGCGCATTGGGACCGTCGCGGCGACCGCATCGATCGCCGGCTGGACCGTCGCGGCTGATTCACGCCACAGGCCGCTAAGCTATGTTGGTGAGCACCACCGCCCCCCGTCCGTCGCCGGAAACGTCGTCGCCCAGCCCACTGGCGGCGACGCTCGATCTGTTCCTGGCTGACATCGGGCCGCGCGCGTTCCGCTTCGCCGAAGCCGGCCTGCGCCATCGCGAGGATGCGCTGGACGCCGTGCAGGACGCCATGATGAAGATGCTGGTGTACGCCGACCGCCCTGCTGCGGAATGGACGCCCCTGTTCTGGAGCATCCTGCGCCGGCGCATCGTCGACCTGCAGCGCCGTGCGGGCTTCCGGCTGCGCTGGCTGCTGCCGACCGGCGACCGCGGCGAAGAAGGCCCGGTGGACTGGGCGCCCGACCACGGCGCCGGCCCTTCGCAGGCGCACGACCAACGTGAAGCCTACGCGCGGTTCGTGGATGCCCTGCGCAATCTGCCCGCCCGGCAGCGCGAAGCCTTTACCCTGCGCGTGCTGGAAGACCTGGATGTGGCCGACACGGCGCGCGCGATGGGCTGCTCGGAGGGATCGGTGAAGACCCACCTGTCCCGGGCACGCGATGCCCTGCAACGGCAACTGGAGGAATTCCGATGAACCCCGCCCATGACAACGGCCACGGCCTCGACCAACAGGCCCGTCGCCTGCATCAGGCTGCTGTGGCGCAGGTGTCGCCACAGACGCTGCTGCGGCTGCGGATCGCCCGCCACGAGAACCAGCGTCGCGCGCCAGCGGCCGGTACCCCGCGCGCCTGGGGCTGGCTGACGGCGACAGCGTTCTCCGCAGTGCTCGCGGTGGGGCTTGGACTGCAGTGGCTGCCGCGTGCGCCGGATGCACCTGTGCCCTCCCCGGTGGCCACGACATCGTCCAATGCCCAGGCCAGCGACATCACGGCCGACGCGCTCGGCGTCCCCAGCGCGCTTGATGAAGACCCCGACCTGTATCTGTGGCTGGCTTCCGCCGATGCCCAGCCTCTCGCCATGGAGTCGACCCCATGATTGCCCGCGCCACCCGTCTTTTCGTCCTTGGCCTGCTGCTTGCCAGCGGCCACGCATGGGCGCAGTCCACGCCCGCGCCGCTGCCCGAGTGGGAGAAGCTGACACCGCAGCAACGCGAAGCGCTCATCGCACCCGTGCGCGATCGCTGGAACCGCGAGCCGGACGAGCGCCGGCGCATGATGGATCGCGCCCAGCGCTGGCAAGCGCTCACACCGGAACAACGTGCGCAGGCACGGCATGGCATGAAGCGTTTCGAGGGCATGAACCCGGAGCAACGCCGACAGGCGCGTGCGCTCTATGGCCGCATGAAGACGCTCACCCCCGAGCAGCGCGCCGAGCTGCGCGAGCAGTGGAAGAAGATGACGCCCGAACAGCGCGAGGCCTGGATGCGCGACAACGCGCCGCCGCCGCGCGACCGCGACCGGCGGCCAGACCGTTGAGATCCGTCGTCAGGCGACGGCGGGCGTCGCCAACGGCCGCTCCGGCCACACCGTCTTCGCCAGCAGTTCGTCGTCCCAATCGAACTGCAATGCACCTTCCCTGACGAACAGCGACACGAAGTTGAGCACGTTGCGGGCATACATCTCGCTGGCGTGGACAGCGCCGAGACTGGCGAGATTCAGCGGCCCGGCCAGGGTTACGCCCTGGTGCTCGTAGGTCTCGCCCGGCCGGGTAAGTTCGCAGTTGCCGCCGGTTTCGGCGGCCAGGTCGACGATGACGCTGCCGGGCTTCATGCCCTCCACCATCGCCGCACTGATGATCTTCGGCGCGGACCGCCCCGGCACCGCCGCGGTGCACACCACCACGTCGATACCCTTCAGGTGATCCGCCAGTCGCTGCTGCTGCAGCGCACGCTCTTCGTCCGTCAGCTGGCGCGCATACCCGCCATCGCCTGCCGCGCTGACGCCCAGGTCGAGGAACTTCCCGCCCAGCGATTCGATCTGCTCGCGCGTTTCCGGACGCACGTCGAAGCCCTCCACCTGCGCGCCCAGGCGCTTGGCCGTGGCCACGCCCTGCAGGCCCGCCACACCAGCGCCCACGATCAATACCTTCGATGGCCGGATGGTGCCGGCGGCCGTGGTCAACATCGGGAAGAAACGCGGTGCCAGCTGTGCGGCGATCAACACCGCCTTGTAACCGGCCATGCCCGCCTGCGAACTCAACACGTCCATCGCCTGTGCACGCGTGGTGCGCGGCAACCGCTCGAGCGGGAACGCCTGGATGCCGCGTGCGCGAAGCGCTTCGTCGCGCGCGGGATCGGCGGATGGCTGCAGCACGCCTACCAGCGTGGCGCCCGTCTTGAAATGGCGGATGGCGTCTGGCGCCGGCGGCTGCACGCAGAGCAGCAGGTCGGCACCCTCCCGGCCTTCGCCATCGACGAGCTCCGCCCCCGCATCGGCATACGCCTGATCGACGAAACCGGCCGCCTGGCCCGCGCCGCGCTCCACGGTCACCCGTGCGCCTGCGGCCAGCAGTTTGCGGACCGTCTCCGGCGTCGCAGCCACGCGGCGCTCACCGGTCGCGGTTTCCTTCAGTACCCGAACTTCGACCGCCATGCGCCCCTCGTCGTTAGGTCATCCGTGTCTGGATGCTAACAGAGCGCGGCATCCCCGCGCGGAAGCGGAGGACCGGCGGTGGGTCGGACGGTCAGATCGCCGCGGCGGGGGACGGGGCGGGCTCGAGGCGCTCGATCACGCCCTGCATGGCGCTGTCGAACGCGTCCTCGCTCTGGTGCGTGCGCAGGCGGCCCAGGCGCACCATCGCGGCCAGTTCTTCCGGCGAGGCGACACAGAAGCGCACGCCGCGGCGATTGACGAACAGCAGGCGCGAGGAGATCGGGCTGACCCACGACAGCTTGCCCGCCTGCACCTTGTTGTCCTTGTCGATGAAGTCCAGCCAGGTGCCGATCGCAAGGTTGCGGAAGTGGTCGGCATCGCTGTGGTCGAACTCGAGCGTATCCGCGCCCGCGACCAGCTGGATCGGCGTGGCTTCCTCGTCGATGACCGGTTTCGGCAGCACCACCTGCGGCAGTTCCGGCAGCGCCTTTTCCAGGTCGGGACGCGCTGCGGCCACCGCCTGCAGCGTGTCGTGCAATGCATCCACGGCGCCACCCGCGGCATCCTGGTTCATGCCGACGCTGGCGAACACCTTCAGCAACGCCGGTCGCCACGCCTGCAACCAAGGCTTGCCGATGACATGGCGCTGCGCTTCGGTGAGTTCCTCCAGCACGCCGTCCGCCAGTGCGAGCGATTCGCGCAGGCCCTCGCCTTCCTCGCCTTCGCGCAGCACCGTCATGGTGACGTGGTGCGCCCACGGCTGGCGCAGGAAATCCTCGATGGCCTGCGGGACGCGGCGATCCGCGAGGCGTTCGTCCAGTTCGGCGTTCATGCGCGCGCGCGCGGCTTCCAGGCGCTCCTGTCCGCGCTGGATCTCGGCGGCACGGCGTTCGGCGATCTCGATCCGGCGGCGATGCTGCTCCAGGAAGGCACGGAACTCTTCTTCCAGCGTCAGGAAGATCGCGAGGTTCTCGTTGAACTCGGCGACCAGGCGGTCGACAACCTCCTCCACCTTGGTGAGCAGCGTGCGCTCGGCCGCGCTCTCGCCGTTGTTGCCCTCGCAGGCCTCCGCCAACACGTTGAGCAGGCGGCGCGCCGGGTGTGTCTTCTGCACGAACATGCGCCGGTCCAGCAGCGCCACCTTGACGAACGGCACCACGAGGCGGCCGATCAGTTCGCGCGGACGGCCCTCCAGGTCGCGCTCGTCCAGCATCACGTCGAACAGCATGCCGACCAGATCGATTGCGTCCTCGTCCACGGGCGCCAGACGCGCGGTGGATGGGTCCACGCCGAGCTGCATGGCGCTGCTGAGCACTTCGTTCTTCAGACGCTGCGCCAGCGACTCTCCGTTGTCGCCGATCGCCGCACGCAGCGTGGCGCTGGGCGTGGCCTGCAACAGGGACAGCACCGAGAGCATTTCCCGCTGCGACAGGTCGCGCTGGCGCTGGTCGGCCGCGCGCGCTTCCGCCGCATCGCCCGCATCGCGACCACGGCGCGACTCCTGCAGCAGGTGATGCAGCGCTTCAAGCAGGACGCCTTGTGCGCCGGGTGCGGCGCCGTAACCTGGCGGCACATCGCCGAAACCGCCCATCATCGGGTTGGCGCGCGTGGCTTCGAGGCCACGGCTCACGCCGGCCATGCGATTGAGGAAACGCGCTGCCCACGCAGGTGCGCCGGGCTCCTCACCGCCTTCACCCTCGTTCTCCATGTCCGGCGCCGCGCCAGCTTCCGGCTTCGGCGCGCGGCGCGACGGCAGGTCCGGCATCACGCCGACCTGCATGAGCCGCTGGTCCAACGATGCATAGATGCGCGCGATCGCGGGCACGAGGTCCCGTTCGCACAGCTTGATCACCACCAGCCGGACCTCGGGCGTGAGGTCGCACGCCGAGAACGCCTGGTGGACGGCCACGCCGATGTGCTCGGGGCCGATGGGGTTGAGCTCCACGTCCAGCACGACATTGCCGGCGATCCAGCCCAGGCGGCGGTCCAGCCGCGCGAGGACGGGCTTGCAGTCGCGCTGGATGACGCTGGCCAGGTTGCGTACGGCCAGCCGGGATTCCAGCTCCTGGTCCGTTATCAGGGTCAGTCCGTCTTCCGACCCCTGCGCGAATGCGCGCTCCATGGACAGTGGCTGCCCTTCCTGCAGCGCGCTCCAGGCCCGCTGCAGGTGGGCGCGGAAACGCACGATGATGTCTTCGCGGCGGCGGCGCAGTTCACGCATCGCGTCCAGGAAGGCCATCTGCGAGGGGCCGGCCCGCTCGGCGCGGTCGAACAGCGCATCGTCGAAACGACCCAGCGCCACCGCGAAGGCGTCCACCAGCGGCGGGATCGCCGCATCACGCGCCTGATCCAGCAGGCGCGTGTCGCGACCGGGCCGATCGGCGATATTGAGGACGTTCGACATGCGCAAGGTTCCCCGCCTTGGCAGGCGAAAGGAGTTCGGGGGATACGGACCGGGGATCCGCGAAGACATCGTAGGAAATCCGGCGGACCGGCAACCGTGATGGCCTCGGCATTTTAGTGCCATGCAACAAGATGTGACACGGTAAACTTGACGCATGTCGCTTACCGATCCCCTGCGCTTCCTCGACGCACGCCGTTCCGTGCCCTCCAAACAGCTCGGCGCCCCCGGCCCTGACGACGCCACGTTGCTCAGGATGCTCGCTTCCGCGGTCCGCGTACCGGACCACGGCAAGCTGGTGCCGTTCCGTTTCCTCCGCATCCAGGGCGAAGCGCGGCATGCGCTCGGCGAACGCCTGGCGGCACGCACCTTGCATCTCGATCCCGCTGCGGCGGACGCCGTGGTCGCGAAGGACCGCGCGCGCTTCTCGCATGCGCCGCTCATCATCACCGTGGTCGCGCGCCTCACCTCGGGCCACAAGGTGCCGGAGCAGGAGCAACTGCTCACTGCGGGAAGCGTCTGCTTTGCCCTGCTGCAATCCGCGCAGGCACTCGGCTTCGGCGCGCAATGGCTGACCGGCTGGATGGCGTACGACGATGCCGTGGCGGAAACGCTCGGCCTGGCTGCGAACGAGAAGATCGCCGGCTTCATCCACATCGGCACACCGCAGTTGGACGCCCCCGAACGCGAACGCCCCGATCCCGCCGCGCTGCTCAGCGACTGGACGCCCCATGCCTGAGCAGGCCGTGATGCGTCCGCTCCACCTGGTCGACGCCAGCCTGTACGTGTTCCGCGCCTGGCACTCGATGCCGGACGAATTCCAGGATGCCGATGGCTGGCCCACCAATGCGGTGCACGGCTTCGCGCGCTTCCTGCTGGAACTGCTCGAAAAGGAGCGCCCCGCGCACATCGCCATCGCCTTCGACGAGGCACTGGACAGCTGCTTCCGCAATCGCCTCTATCCGGCCTACAAGGCCAATCGCGATCCTGCGCCGGAAGAACTCCGGCGACAGTTCACGCACTGCAAGGCGCTCTGCGCCGCGCTCGGACTGAGCGTGCTCGCCCATGGCGAATACGAAGCAGACGACCTGATCGGCAGCGCATTGCATGCCGCAAGGCCGCAAGGGTTCCGCGGCATCATCGTGTCCGCGGACAAGGACCTGTCGCAACTCCTCCAGGAGCACGACGAGCAATGGGACTTCGCCCGCGGCCAGCGCTGGGGCATGCAGGGCGTGAAGGCGCGGCACGGTGTGGAAGCACGGCAGATCGCCGACTACCTGGCGCTGACGGGCGATGCGGTGGACAACATTCCCGGTGTCACCGGGATCGGCGCGAAATCCGCCGCCGTGCTGCTGGCGCACTTCGGCGATCTGGACACCCTGCTCGCACGCATGGATGAAGTCGCGTTCCTGAGGCTGCGCGGTGCCGCGACACTCGCCGTGCGCCTGCGCGAGCAGCGCGAGCATGCCCTGTTGTGGCGCCAGCTCACCACGATCGTCCTGGACGCACCGCTCGGCGAGGTGGAAACCGGTCACGCACGTGGCCAGGCCGATGGCGACATGCTGGCCGGCCTCTCGGATGCATTGCGCTTCGGCCCGATGACCCGGCGGAGGTTGCGGGTGGCGGCGGGGCTGGAATAGCCCCGCGATCAACCGCTGTGAATCGTCACGCGCACCCGATAGCATCGCCCCATGAATGATCGTGATGACGACAAGCGCCAACAGCCCGCCCATGTGGTGTGGCAGGGCAAATACCAGCGAATGATGGTCCGCGGCACGTGGGAATACGTGGAACGCGCGCATGCCGGTGGGCTGGCGGCCATCATCATCGCGGTGACGCCGGATGACGATGTGCTGTTCGTGGAGCAGTTCCGTGTGCCGTTGCAGGCGCGGACCATCGAGATGCCGGCGGGCCTGGTCGGCGACATCCATGCCGGCGAATCGATCGAGGTGTCCGCCATCCGGGAACTGGAGGAAGAAACCGGCTGGACGGCGGAGCGTGCCGAGGTGTTGATGATCGGCCCGACATCTTCCGGCAGCAGCAGCGAGAAGATCGCCTTCGTCCGCGCGACCGGGTTGCGTAGGATCGGAGAAGGCGGGGGTGACGGTGACGAAGACATCACCGTACATGCGATCCCGCGCGTGCGTGCGGCTGCGTGGCTGGTGCAGAAGATGCGGGAGGGATACGAACTGGACGCCAAGCTCTGGGCGGGGCTTTGGATGATCGACCACACCCTGGACGGCACGCCGCGGGACTGACGCGCCTCAGTCCGCCTTGACCGCATAGCCTGCCAGCCGCCAGACGCCTTCCTCCTCGCGCCGCAGCGTCACCGTTTCGCGATGCGGCGCGCCGGCTTCGCCGAACATCACCGAAAACTCCAGCACGGCATACGTGCCCGGCTGCCATCGCGGCCGCTGGCTGGGTTGGTCGACCCGCACGGCCGCCCAGCGACGGCCGCGGCCCCGACCCAGCGAACCGTGCCGCTGCGCCATCAACGCGACGAACGCCTCACGTCCCATCGCACGACGGATCGATGCGGAGGCAGCATCCCACAAGACATCGTGCTGACCCTGTTCGATCGCCTTGATGAACCGCATGGCCGCCATCCCCAGCCGCGGGATGTCGACATCTTCCAGCCCGATCCTCGCCTCGCCCGCCTGCGTTGCCGCGTGTGCCGTCATTGCTCGATCCGCCCCCATCACGTGGCCTGCGCCGTCACGCCTCAAGGAAGGAGCGGCACCCACACGACTGGATCGCACCGCTGTGCGCGCACCGGACACGTCCGGCGCATCGCGGGTGGCGCGGTGGGCTGCGCGCCGATCAGGCGAGCTGCAGGCGGAAGAACGCGAGCGTGCGTTGCCAGGAGAGGTCGGCGGCCGCCTGATCGTAACGGGGCGTGGTGTCGTTGTGGAATCCATGGTTGACGCCCGGATAGACATGCGCCATGTAGGGCACGCCGGCTGCCTTGAGCGCCTGTTCGTAGGCAGGCCAACCCGCGTTGACACGCGTATCCAGTTCGGCGAACTGGAGCAGCAAGGGCGCCTTGATGCGCGCCGCCTCCTCCGCTGGGGGCTGGCCGCCGTAGTACGGCACACCAGCATCCACCAGGTCGGGCAGCCGCGCCGCCAGCAGGTTGGTGACCAGGCCACCGAAACAGAATCCGACCACGCCCAGCTTGCCGTTGGTGCGCGGGAGCCCGTGCGCGAAATGCGCTGCAGCCTCCATGTCCGCCAGCACCTTGGCGCGATCCAGCGTGGCCTGCATCTCGCGCCCGGCGTCGTCGTTACCCGGATAGCCGCCAAGCGGATACAACGCGTCGGGGGCGAAGGCGATGAAGCCCGCCACCGCCAGCCGGCGAGCGACGTCTTCGATGTAAGGATTCAGGCCGCGATTCTCGTGCACTACCAGCACGACCGGATACGGGCCCGTCGCGCGCGGCATCGCCAGCAGGCCACGGCCTTCGCCATGGCCCTGCGGCGCGGGAAACGTCCGGTAGACGGTGGTGATGCGTGGATCATCCACGGCCACCTGTGCCGCGAACGCGTACTGCGGCGTCAGCGCCGCCAACAGCGCGGCCGCCGTGGTGCCGCCCACGGCGAACTGCGCGGCACCAGCCAAGAAACCGCGCCGGTCGACGCGGCCATGGACGTAGTCGTCGTACAGGTCCAGCACACGCTGGTCGAACGCGGATGCGGTGGCGCGCGAATGCTCCATGGTGTTCTCCCGTCTGCGATGGGGCGTCAGGCGAAGGCGTCGGTCGCGCGCACGAGGGCGTCGACATTCTCGGCTTCGAAAGCCGAGTGGCCCGAGGCTGGCGTGATCTCGAGCTTCGCCTTCGGCCACGCCTTGTGCAGTTCCCACGCATTGGCGATCGGACAGACCACGTCGTAGCGCCCATGCACGATGACGCCCGGGATGTCGGCGATGCGCGAGGCATCGCGCAGCAACTGGTCTTCGACCTCGAAGAAGCCGCCGTTGACGAAGTAGTGGTTTTCGATGCGCGCGAACGCCAGCGCGAACTCCGGCTCCTCGTGACCGCTGATGAAATCCGCGTCCACGTGAAGGAAGCTGGTCGCCCCTTCCCACACGCTCCACGCCTTCGCGGCGGCCAGGCGCGTCGCCTTGTCGTCGGACGTCAGCCGGCGGTGGAAGGCGGAAATCAGGTCGTGGCGCTCCACCGGCGGTATCGCGGTGATGTAGTGCTCCCAGGCATCGGGGAACAGACGGCTCGCGCCTTGCTGGTAGAACCACTCCAGTTCCCAGCGGCGCAGCATGAAGATGCCACGCAGCACGAGCTCCGTGACGCGCTGCGGATGCGTTTCGGCATAGGCCAGCGCCAGCGTGGAGCCCCAACTGCCGCCGAACACCTGCCAGCGCTCGATGCCGAGCGTCTCGCGCAGCTTCTCGATGTCGGCCACCAGGTCCCACGTCGTGTTGTCGACCAGATCGGCATGCGGCGTGGAGCGGCCGGAGCCGCGCTGGTCGAACAGCACGATGCGGTACTTCGCCGGATCGTGGAAGCGGCGCATCTTCGGGCTGCAGCCGGCGCCCGGCCCGCCGTGCAGCAGCACCACGGGCTTGCCCTGTGGATTGCCGCACTGCTCGTAGTACAGCGTGTGGCGGTCATCGACCTTGAGCGTGCCGGTGTCGAACGGCTCGATATCGGGGTACAGCGTGCGCATGGGCGGCCAGTCCTGGATGAAAGCGACAGTCTAGCGGCTGCGGTCCTGCCCTTCCGTGACGCGCCCGAGGGTGACGCGGTCGCGCTCTTCAAGGTCGGCCAAGGTCGCCACGTCGATGAAATCCGAACCGGCCAACAGTGCGCGGATCGCCTCGCCCTGGTCCCAGCCGTGCTCCAGCAGCAGCCAGCCACCCGGCAGCAGGTGCGCGGGGGCCGCGGACACGATCTCGCGAATCGCATCGAGTCCGTCGGCGCCGGACGACAGCGCCGTGGGCGGTTCGAAGCGCAGGTCGCCCTGCACCAGGTGGGGATCGCCGTCGGCGATGTAGGGCGGATTGCTGGCGATCAGGTCGAAGCGCTCTCCTGCCAATGGCACCAGCCAACTGCCGCGGCGGAACGCGACGTTGGCCAGACCGTGCGCGTGCGCGTTCGACTGCGCCACCCGCAGGGCTTCTTCACTGAGGTCGGTCGCGACGACCTGCGCCAACGGTCTTTCGCTGGCCAGCGCGAGCGCGATGGCGCCGCTGCCGGTGCCCAGGTCGGCGATGCGCAGCGGACGCTCGCCCGGCAGCCGCTCCAGTGCCAGTTCGACCAGTCGCTCGGTCTCGGGGCGCGGGATCAGCGTGGCGGGGGAAACCTCCAGGTCCAGCGTCCAAAACCCGCGCCGGCCCAGCAGGTACGCCAGTGGCTCACCCGCGATACGCCGCGCCAGCAGGGCGTCGAACGCCGCGGCCTCCCGTTCTGGCAACGGGTCGTCGCCATGCGCGAACAGCCACGCCCGGTCGCGGCCCAGCACATGCAGCAGCAGCTGCTCGGCCTCGTGCCGCGCGTCGGGTCCGGGCAAGCGGGACGCGGCGGCGCGCAGGGCCAGGTCAAGTCGGGCAGTGATCAGGTCGGCGGGCATTGCCGCGCATGGTAGCGGGCCGGGGCCCGCAGGACCCAGCCGTATCGCCGCGGCGCACCATCATGGTGCTCAATGGCGTATGGAGCCTGGCTGGCCACCCTGCTCCGGACCATTTCCCTGTTCACGGCGTGCCGGGCGCCCGCCGGATATCGCATGCGCGTAGCAGGCATGAATGATGAGCCAGCCGGATCTCCTTCAACTTGTTGAAAAACATGACTTTAATCCCTACGTCAGGCATCACGGTCGCCAGGTAGCGCATCGGCGCCGGGATTTCGATAGTTAAAAACTATCTATTCAATTCCATCAATCGATTTGAGATATCAATAGTCCCTGCCTACCATGGCGCCATCGATTCACCACACCCACTCCACTCACGAGGATCTCCGATGTCCCTGATCAACACCCCGGTCCAGCCGTTCAAGACCACCGCCTTCCACAACGGCGAATTCGTCGAAGTCACCGACGGCACCCTGAAGGGCAAGTGGTCCGTCCTGATCTTCATGCCGGCCGCCTTCACCTTCAATTGCCCAACCGAAGTGGAAGACGCCGCCGCCAACTACGCCGAGTTCCAGAAGGCCGGCGCCGAGGTCTACATCGTCACCACCGACACGCATTTCTCGCACAAGGTGTGGCATGAAACCTCCCCGGCGGTGGGCAAGGCCCAGTTCCCGCTGGTCGGCGACCCGACCCACCAGCTGACCCGCGCCTTCGGCGTGCACATCGAAGAAGAAGGCCTGGCCCTGCGTGGCACCTTCGTCATCAACCCGGAAGGCGTCATCAAGACCGCCGAGATCCACAGCAACGAGATCGCCCGTGACGTGTCGGAAACCCTGCGCAAGCTGAAGGCGGCGCAGTTCACCGCCGCCAACCCCGGCCAGGTCTGCCCGGCCAAGTGGAAGGAAGGCGCGCAGACGATCGCCCCGTCGCTGGACCTCGTGGGCAAGATCTAAGTCGCTCCGCAACACCGGCGCATCCGTCCGATGGATGCGCCGCGCTCCACGAACACGCATCAAGCCACCTCCGGGCCACGCGCCCGGAGGTCGGTCTCCCCGACGGACGTTTGCAGCAGCGGCATGTGCCGCTTGCCGGTTTCTCTCTCCCTGGCCGGCTCCCTCCCCCGGCGCATGCCGCTCCTGCAAACGCCTGACCTCCCCTTCCCCGATTTCCTACACGGAGACGTTCGCCATGCTGGACGCCAATCTGAAGACGCAGCTGAAGGCCTACATGGAAAAGGCCGTGCGCCCCATCCACATCACCGCCCACCTGGACGACAGCGCCGGTTCGGCCGAACTGCAGGCGCTGCTGAAGGATCTGCAGGACGTGTCGGACAAGATCCGCGTCGACGAACAGCGCGTCGACGAACAGCGCGGCGGCGAACGCACGCCGTCGTTCGCGCTGACCTCGCCGGGCCATGACATCCACCTGACCTTCGCCGGCCTGCCGATGGGCCACGAGTTCACCTCGCTGGTGCTGGCGCTGCTGCAGGTCGGCGGCCATCCGTCGAAGCTGGCGCAGGACGTGATCGAGCAGATCCGTTCGCTCGACGGCGATTACCGCTTCGAAACCTATTTCTCGCTGTCGTGCCAGAACTGCCCGGATGTGGTGCAGGCGCTGAACCTGATGGCGGTGCTGAATCCGAAGATCCAGCACGTCGCCATCGACGGTGCACTGTTCCAGCAGGAAGTCGAGCAGCGCGAAGTGATGTCGGTGCCGACGATCTTCCTCAACGGCGAGGTGTTCGGCGCCGGCCGCATGGGAGTGGAAGAGATCGTGGCCAAGCTGGATACGAATGCCGGCAAGCGCGAGGCCGAGAAGATCAAGGCGAAGGCGCCGTACGACGTGCTCGTCGTCGGTGGCGGCCCCGCCGGCGCCGCGGCCGCGATCTACGCCGCGCGCAAGGGCATCCGCACCGGCGTGGCGGCGGAACGCTTCGGCGGCCAGGTGCTGGACACCATGGCCATCGAGAACTTCATTTCCGTACCCTACACCGAAGGCCCGAAGCTCGCCGCCGCGCTGGAGCAGCACGTGCGCGACTACCAGGTCGACGTGATGAACCTGCAGCGCGCGGAGAAGTTGCTGCCCGCCGGCCAGGATGGCCTGGTGGAAGTGCAGCTCGCCAACGGCGCCTCGCTCAAGTCGAAGACGGTGATCCTGTCCACCGGCGCGCGCTGGCGGCAGATGAACGTGCCCGGCGAGAACGAATACCGCAACAGGGGCGTGGCCTACTGCCCGCACTGCGATGGCCCGCTGTTCAAGGGCAAGCGCGTGGCGGTGATCGGCGGCGGCAACTCCGGCGTCGAGGCCGCGATCGACCTGGCCGGCATCGTGGCGCATGTCAGCCTGATCGAATTTGACAGCCAGCTTCGCGCCGATGACGTGCTGCAGCGCAAGCTGCGCAGTCTGCCGAACGTACGCATCGTCACCGGCGCGCAGACGACGGAAGTGCTGGGCGACGGCAGCAAGGTCAATGGCCTGGTCTATAAGGACCGTACCGGCGGCGATACGCATCGCGTGGAACTGGAAGGCATCTTCGTGCAGATCGGCCTGCTGCCGAACACGGAATGGCTGAAGGGCGTGGTGGCGTTGAGCCCGCGCGGCGAGATCATCGTCGACGACCGCGGCCAGACCAGCGTGCCGTGCGTGTTCGCCGCCGGCGACGCCACCACGGTGCCGTACAAGCAGATCGTCATCGCCATGGGCGAGGGTTCCAAGGCCGCGCTCAGCGCCTTCGATCATCTGATCCGCACGTCGGCGCCGGTGGAAACGCCGGACGCGGTAGCGGCATGATGCATGGGCGCGGGCCATACGCTGGTTCGCGCCCCGTCGCACGCAACGCCGTTCCCTGAGGGAGGAGTCCGATGAATCTCCGCGACCTGAAGTACTTGGTGGCACTGGCCGACCACAAGCATTTCGGCCGCGCCGCCGCCGCGTGCTACGTCAGCCAGCCCACGCTGTCGACGCAGATCAAGAAGCTGGAAGACGAACTGGGCGTGCCGCTGGTGGAGCGCGCGCCGCGCAAGGTGATGCTGACGCCGGCTGGCCGCGATGCGGCCGACCGCGCGCGCCGCATCGTCGCCGAAGTCGAACAGATGAAGGAGGCCGCGCGCCGCAGCCAGGACCCCGAAGCCGGCACGGTGCGCCTGGGACTCTTCCCCACCCTCGGCCCCTATCTGTTGCCGCATGTGGTCCCGCGGCTGCGCGCGCGGTTTCCGCATCTGGAACTGCTGCTGATCGAAGAGAAGAGCGACGTGCTGCTGTCGCGCCTGCGCGAAGGCAAGCTCGATGCCGGCCTGCTGGCGTTGCCCGTGGCGGACGACCAGTTGCATACCGAGTTCCTGTTCGAGGAACCCTTCCTGCTCGCCGTGCCGGAATCGCACCCGCTGGCGAAACGCGAGTCGCTGACGCTGGCCGAACTCTCGCAGCACCAGTTGCTGCTGCTTGAGGACGGGCATTGCCTGCGCGAACAGGCACTGGACGTGTGCCGCCTCTCCGGCGCGAACGAGAAGTCCGAGTTCCGCGCCACCAGCCTTGAAACGCTGCGGCAGATGGTCGCCGCCGATGTCGGCATCACCCTGCTGCCGACATTGGCGGTGAAGCCACCCGTCGCGCGTTACGAGAACATCCACCTGCTGGGATTCAGCG
The DNA here is from genome assembly GCF_029542205.1 of Pseudoxanthomonas sp. SE1. Lineage (NCBI taxonomy): Bacteria > Pseudomonadati > Pseudomonadota > Gammaproteobacteria > Lysobacterales > Lysobacteraceae > Pseudoxanthomonas > Pseudoxanthomonas sp. SE1. Next base: position 3,196,518 of record NZ_CP113783.1, read on the forward strand.
ATTCCCATCCCAGCCGACAGATCGCGATGGTGTGGCGCAAGAGCTCGGCCATGAACGATTTCCTGCTGGAACTCGCCAACGTGTTCCGCGAGCTGCCGCCCAGCCTTTTCGAACCGGACGCGCCCTTCGTCGGCGCGCAGGCAGCGCACGACCGCACCCCATCGTCCCGGCCGCCGTCGCTGGCTTGAACCCCCGCCGCTTCCGGGCTACGGTAGGCCCGCAAAACAGGACTCCGATGGGCGGCGCGGCAACGCGTCGCCCGTTTCCTTTTGCGCGACCCCAAAACCAGAGAACACACGATGAACAACACCCGCACCAGCGGCCTGCCGCCGTCGCTGCCCCCGCTCGTCATTTCCAGCCGCGACCTGTCACGCCTGGAGGCCCTGCTCGACACGCCCGTGCTGCGCCGGCACCCCGCCGCGCTGGCCCTGATGGATGAATTGAACCGCGCCGACGTGCGCGCGCCGGACGACATGCCCGGCAACGTGGTGACGATGCATTCGCGCGTCGAGTGCGAAGACGAACTCACCGGCGAACACCATCGCCTCACCCTGGTGTACCCCCACGAAGCGAACGTCGAGACCGGCCTGGTCTCCGTACTAGCGCCGGTCGGCAGTGCGCTGCTGGGACTGTCGGTGGGGCAGACGATCGACTGGCAGGCAGCCGGCAATCGACCCTTGCGCTTGCGGGTCACCGCGATCGACTATCAGCCGGAAGCGAGCGGCGACCTGCATCGCTGATTGATTCCTTGATCGACATGCGGACCGGTGGCGTCGGCGGACGTTGTCGACGCTAGAACGCAGGCGGCTCGCGGCGATTTTTATGAGTAGTTGGAGATGGCGCCGCTCGCCGCGGGGCCCTACTTTTCTTTGCTTGTGCAAAGAAAAGTAGGCAAAAGAAAGCACACCCCGGCGGTCCGCCCGCCGCAAGCGGCGGGTGCGCCGTCCCGGCGGGACCTCAGGGGGCCCAGGAGCCAAAGCTGCGTCAGCACGCGCCGTATTTGCTTTTGCCCGTGCTTTTGGGGCCCCATGAGGCACGGCGAGTGGGCCGGGCAAAACCCGAAGGGCGCCGTCATGGATGACGGCGTTTTCGTATGGCACATGGATGTGCCTTACGAAAATTCCCGGCTCACTCGCGGACCCGGAGCGCGCAGCGCGGAGGGCGTGCCGCCTGGGGCGTGTTTCTTTGGTTCCTTTCTTTGCACGAGCAAAGAAAGGGACGCCCTCCGCGGCGAGCGGCGCCATAATTCTTGAAAGAAGATACATCCCGCAAGGCCATCGAACCAAAGACTATCGCGGTTGTGGTGACGCCAGAGGTAGCCTGAAGAAACCGGTTTCGTTGGCCCTCTCCCCAACCCCTCTCCCGCAGGGAGAGGGGCTTGATCCGCGCGGCCATGGCCATCAAGCCTTTCTCTTCGACGAGCGGCACCATGCCAAAACAAAGCCAATTTCCGCCGCCTGCCACAAGCCTTCGCACCGAGTGACAGGGCATACTTCCCCTCCCCATCCTGTGCCCGCCGAGCCACCGCATGAACTCCACCGCATCCACCAAACTCCAGCAACTCCGCGAGTTGTCCGTCGTCGTCGCCGACACCGGCGACTACGACGCCATCAAGCGCCTCAAGCCCGTGGACTGCACCACCAATCCCACGCTGGTGAAGAAGGCACTGGATCTGCCGGTGTACGCCGACCTGATCGAAGAGCAACTGGCATGGGCGCGCGCGCAGGGCGGCGGAGAAGCGCTGGTGGACGAAGTAGTGGACCGCCTGACCGTCGGCGTGGGAGCGAAGCTTGCCGGCCTGATTCCCGGCCGCGTCTCGACCGAGGTCGATGCCGACCAGGCCTACGACACCGCCGCCACCGTCGCCAAGGCGCGCAAGTTCGTGCAGATGTATGCCGACCAGGGTATCGGCCGCGACCGCATCCTGATCAAGGTCGCCTCCACCTGGGAAGGCGTGGAAGCGGCACGTCAACTCCAGGCCGAAGGCATCGACTGCAACCTGACGTTGATCTTCAACCCGACCCAGGCCATCGCCTGCGCGGAAGCCGGTGCGTTCCTGATCTCGCCGTTCGTGGGCCGCATCCTCGACTGGTATGTCGCCAACGGCCAAGCACCGGCCAACATCGATGAGGATCCGGGCGTGGTGTTCGTGCGCGGCGTGTACGCGGAGTTCAAGCGGCGTGGTTCCGCGACGGTGGTGATGGGCGCCTCGTTCCGCTCGACCGCGCAGATCGAAGCGCTGGCGGGCTGCGATCGCCTGACCATCTCGCCGGACCTGCTCGAGAAGCTGGAGCAGGAAACGGGCGACCTGCCCCGCAAGCTGTCGCCTGGCGCCGCAGAGGCGGTGAACGTCGCACCGGTGACCGCCGAGAGCTTCGCCGCCGCGATCGAGGCCGATCCGATGGCGAAGGAAAAACTGGCTACCGGCATCGATGCGTTCGCCAAGGACCTGGCAGCGCTGCGCACGACCATCCGCGAGAAGCTCACTGTTTGAGCCTGCGCACGCTGCTCGTCCTCGCCATGCTGGCCTGTGTCGCCGGCTGGTGATTTTCCGACCATCGTGCGGGCCCGCGCGCACCGGCCGCAGCCGGTGACCTGTCGCTTGCCTGCCCGCTGCCACCCCGCGTGGCGGCGGGCGAGCCGCCGCCGCAGACGTACGTACCCGGCAACCTGTTGCCGTTCTCGTTGGACGCCGCCACGCTGACGCCGATCGCCGGCTTCAGCGTGGACGCACGCGTGTTGTCGCGGGAGGACTACGACAGGGGTCGCGAATCGGATCTCTCGCCCACCGACCTTGCCCTCGGCTGGGACCGCATGGCCGACGATGCCGTGATCGCCGCGCTCGATATCAGCCAGCCCTCGCGCTGGTATCGCTACCACTGGAGCGACCAGCCGCCGCTGCCACCGCGCGAGATCGCCAGCAGCAGCGCCAACATGCACATGATCCCGGGCAGCGATGCCATCGCACAGACGCTCGCAGGCGTCCGTCAGGGAGAGCGCGTGCGCATCGACGGATGGCTGGTCGAAGCGGAGGCGCGCGACGGCTGGCGTTGGCGCAGTTCCACCAGCCGCACCGACACCGGCGGCGGCACCTGCGAGGTCATCTACGTCTGTGGCATCACCCGGCTGTAGGAAAAGAGGCTGTCGTGGGAGCGACGTGAGTCGCGAACCGCCAAGGCCAGCTCAAACGGCTTCGCGACTCACGTCGCTCCCACACCAGCTTTCCTCAGGCGTCCAGCCCGATCGGGCAACTCACGCCGGTGCCGCCCAGGCCGCAGTACCCGTTCGGATTCTTCGCCAGGTATTGCTGGTGGTAGTCCTCGGCGTAGTAGAAAGGAGGCGCCGGATACACGACCTCGGTCGTGATATCGCCGTAGCCCGCCGCCTTCAAGTGCTGCTGGTAGGCCTGCTGGCTCGCTTCCGCGGCGGCCCGCTGTTCGGGTGTATGGCAGTGGATGCCGGAACGGTACTGCGTGCCAACGTCATTGCCCTGGCGCATGCCCTGGGTGGGATCGTGGCTTTCCCAGAACACCTGCAACAGGCGTTCGAACGACACCTGCGCCGGATCGTAGACCACGCGCACGACTTCGTTGTGGCCGGTCTGGCCGGAGCAGACTTCGTCGTAGGTCGCGTTCGGCGTACCGCCGCCGGCATAGCCGACGGACGTGCTGTACACGCCCGGCACGCTCCAGAACTTGCGTTCCGCGCCCCAGAAGCAGCCCAGGCCGAATTCGACCTGCTCCAGTCCGTCGAACGTGTCGCGCAGTGGGTGTCCGTTGACGAAATGCACGTTGTGCAGCGGCAACGGCGTGCTGCGTCCCGGCAGCATGTCTTCCGTGCGCGGCATGCGCTGCTTGTAGGCTCCGATACCCAGCATGGCGAACCTCGTGATCGTGGGGGAAGGACGGATCAGGCGGGCAGGATGCCGACACCTTCATCGTCGCCTTCCAAGATGGGGCCGTCGTCGCGCGATTCCAGCCCCAGCGCCTGCACGATGCCCTCTGCCTCGGGAAACGCCGGGTCCGGCACACAGACCCGCAGTACGCCGAACAGCGGCAGTTCGCCCATGCCCCCCAGCAGCGATTCGCCGAAGACGAACGCCGGGATCGCCGCCTCCTCCAGCGCGTGCTTCACCAGGTGGGCATCGAACAGGTTGTCGGCCAGGTAGACCACGCGCATGGATGTGTCCTCCGCGACCAGCCTACACCGGCCGTCCGTTACAGCGGAGCGCGCAATGCATCGGTGGCTGCAACCGATTCAGTTTCCGCCGCGGCCGCCTCGCGCCATTCACGCATTGCCGGCAGCGCGAACAGCGCGTCCATGTAGCGGCGCGCGACGGCGTCGACCGGCACGCCGTAGCCGTCGAAGCGGATCGCCACCGGCGCATACATCGCGTCGACGATGCCGAAATCACCGCACAGGAAGTCCCCGCCACGGCCTTGCGTATCGCGAAGCTGGCGCCACACCGCCTGCACGCGGTCGATGTCGCGCTGGGCGGCGGCATCCCAGCGGTAGGCGTCCGGTGTGCGCCTGCTGTTCATCGGCAGCTGCGTGCGCAGCGCCGTGAAGCCGGAATGCATCTCCGCTGCAGCGGCACGCGCCACCGCCCGCGCAGCGAGGTCGCGCGGCCAGCCCTGGCCATCCAGCCAACGCTCGTTGGCGTACTCGCAGATCGCCAGCGAATCCCAGACGTGCACGCCACCATCGTGCAGGGCGGGCACCTTGCCGGTCGGCGAGTGCCGCCCGACCTCCGTGGCGAACTCGGGCGTGTCGAGGGGCAGGCGAACTTCCTCGATCGCCACGCCGAAATGTCGCAGCAACAGCCACGGGCGCAGCGACCATGAGGAGTAGTTCTTGTTGCCGATGACCAGGACGGGAAGGCTCATGCGGGGATCCACGCGCGTCGGGCTGTTCAGGATAGACCAGCGCGGGCGCCAGACCGGCTAAACTGGCGTTTTTCCACGCCTCCCCACCCCGATGTCCGATACCGCCGCCCCATCCGCCCTCCCTTCTGACGATGCCGCCCCGGAAAAGCGGGACTTCATCCGCCAGATCGTGCGCGAGGACCTGGCTAGCGGTCGCCACACCGCGGTGAAGACGCGCTTCCCACCCGAGCCCAACGGCTACCTCCACATCGGCCACGCCAAGGCGATCTGCCTGGACTTCGGCATTGCCGGGGAGTTCGGCGGGGTGTGCAACCTGCGCCTGGACGACACCAATCCGGCCAAGGAAGACCCCGAGTACGTCCGCGCCATCCAGGACGACGTGCGCTGGCTGGGCTTCGACTGGCACGACCTGCGCCACGCCTCGGACTACTTCGAGGTGCTGTACCTGGCCGGCGAGAAGCTGATCCGCCAGGGCGACGCGTTCGTCTGCGATCTCACCGCCGAGCAGGTGCGGGAGTACCGCGGCACGCTGACCGAGCCCGGCCGCAACTCGCCGTACCGCGACCGTAGTGTCGAAGAGAACCTGGACCTGTTCCGCCGCATGCGCGCGGGCGAGTTCCCGGACGGCGCGCGCACGCTGCGCGCCAAGATCGACATGGCCAGCGGCAACATCAACCTGCGCGACCCGGCGCTGTACCGCATCAAGCACGTCGAGCACCAGAACACCGGCAACGACTGGCCGATCTATCCGATGTACGACTACGCGCACTCGCTGAGCGATGCGGTGGAAGGCATCACCCATTCGCTGTGCACGCTGGAGTTCGAAGACCACCGGCCGCTGTACGACTGGTGCGTGGACAAGGTGGACCTGGCCAACTCGCCGGACCTGATCGCGCCGCTGCTGGCGAAGGGCCTGCCGAAGGAAGCGAGCAAACCGCGCCAGATCGAATTCTCGCGCCTGAACTTCAACTACCTGGTGATGAGCAAGCGCAAGCTGCTCGCGATGGTGGAAGACAAGCTGGTCGACGGCTGGGACGACCCGCGCATGCCGACCCTGCAGGGCATCCGCCGCCGCGGCTATACGCCGGCGGCGCTGCGCCTGATGGTGGACCGCGTGGGCATCAGCAAGCAGAACTCGCTGCTGGACATCTCCATCCTGGAAGGTGCGCTGCGCGAGGATCTGGATGCCGCCGCGCCGCGCCGCATGGGCGTGATCGACCCGGTGAAGCTGGTACTCGCGAACCTGCCGGAAGGCCACGAGGAATCGCTGACATTCTCCAACCACCCGAAGGACGAATCCTTCGGCCAGCGCAGCGTGCCGTTCTCGCGCGAGCTGTGGATCGAGCGCGAGGACTTCGAGGAAGTGCCGCCGAAGGGCTTCAAGCGCCTGACCACCGGTGGTGAAGTGCGCCTGCGCGGCGCCGGTATCGTGCGCTGCGATGAAGTGGTCAAGAACGACACCGGCGAGATCGTCGAGTTGCGCGGCTGGCTGGACCCGGAATCGCGCCCCGGCATGGCCGGTGCGGAGCGCAAGATCAAGGGCACCATCCACTGGGTCAGCGCGAAGCACGCGGTGGCCGCCGAGATCCGCCTGTATGACCGCCTGTTCACCGTCGCCAACCCGGACGACGAGTCGGAAGGCAAGACCTACCGCGACTACATGAATCCGGAATCGCGCCGCACGGTGACCGGCTATGTCGAACCGGCAGCGGCGAGTGCAGCGCCCGAGCAGTCGTTCCAGTTCGAGCGCACCGGTTATTTCGTCACCGACCGCTACGACCACACACCGGAACGTCCCGTATTCAATCGCAGCGTGACCCTGCGCGACACCTGGGCCACCAAGGCCTGATGCCGGCGCCTTTCACCGCTTCTTGAGGTGGCGAAAGGCAGGCTGGCGGCACACCACCACCGAGGAAGGAGTCCGCCATGTCCCGCATCGCGCTGCGCCTGTTGCCTGCCTTGCTGTCCTGCCTGTTCCTGCTCGCCATGACGGGGTGCGCGGCACCGGCGTCCTCCGATGGCGTGGCGGCCGAGCCGCCACCCGCGTCGACGCCCACCCCCAAGCCGACCGGCGGGAATCTGCCACCACGCGAAGCCGGCGCGATCACCGTCGACTACGCCTGCAAGACCAGCGCGGACTGTGCGGTGAAGGACGTGGGCAACTGCTGCGGCACGATGCCGGCGTGCGTCAACAAGAACAGTCCGACCGATCCACAAGGCGTGAAAGCGCAGTGCGCGGCCAGCGGTCGCATGGGCGTCTGCGGCTTCGCCGACGTGACCGCGTGCCAGTGCGTCAGCGGCCGCTGCGAATCCGATTCCTCTTCCTCAAAACTGCCCGCACGTTGATGCTCTACCAACAGATCCATCTCACCCTGCCCGCCTGGACCCACGACCTTCTCGATCCCGCCGCGACGTTCGCGAGCGACGAGGACAAGGTCGCGCTGGCCATCGACCTGTCGCGCCGCAACGTGGACGCCAACACCGGCGGACCGTTCGGCGCGGTGGTGTTCGGCCCGGACCACCGCGTCATCGCCTTCGGCGTGAATCGCGTGATGCCGCACACCTGCTCGCTGGCGCATGCCGAGAACATGGCCTACATGCTGGCGCAGCAGCGCCTGCAGACGCCTCGCCTCAACGACCGCATCGCACCGGTGGTGCTGGCCACCTCCTCGCAGCCGTGCTGCCAGTGCTACGGCGCGACGGTATGGGCCGGTATCGACCGCTTGCTGATCGGCGCGCGCGCGGAAGACGTGATGGAACTGACCGAGTTCGACGAAGGCCCGCTGCCGGCGGACTGGGTGGGCGAGCTCAACAAGCGCGGCATCGAGGTCGTGCGCGACCTGTGCCGGGACGACGCGCGTGCGGTGCTCAAGCAGTACGGCGAGTCGGGCGGCGACAAATACTGAGCGACGCACGGAGAAGCCATCGCCCGCGGCTTCTCCTGTACCCTGTCCTCGCGGCAGGAGCCGCAGCCATCCGCTTCACGCGACCGTGCCATGTCATCGACGACCGGCCTGCTGGCTTATTGCCGCCAGGGATTCGAACCCGAACTTGCTGCCGAACTGACCGAGCGCGCCGCGCTGGCCGGGTTCGGCGGCTATGCGCGCGCGCAGCGCAACGATGGCTACGTCGCGTTCGTCTGCGAAGAGGCGGTGGCGCTGGATCGCGCCTTGCCCTGGCGTGACCTGATCTTCGCCCGGCAGAAGCTGCGGCTGCTCGCCGAACTGCGCGGCATCGACCCGAAGGACCGCATCACGCCGCTGCTTGCCGCGCTGGCCGGCAGCGGACGTTACGGCGACCTGTGGGTGGAGCATCCGGATTCGGACAGCGCCAAGCCGCTGGCCGGGCTGGCGCGCAGTTTCGGCAACGCGCTGCGTCCGGCGCTGCGCAAGGCCGGTTTCCTCAGCGAGAAGGACGATGCGCGCCTGCCGCGCCTGCACGTGGTGTTCGTGCAGGGCGACCACCTGTTCCTGTGCGTCGCCGACGCGCGCGACAGTGCGCCCTGGCCGCTCGGCATCCCCCGCCTGAAGCTGCTGCCCGATGCGCCATCGCGCTCGGCGCTGAAGCTGGAAGAAGCCTTCCTGTCGCTGCTCGACGAACACCAGCGCGAGGCGCTGCTGAAGCCGGGCATGACGGCCGCCGATCTCGGTGCAGCGCCGGGCGGCTGGACCTGGGTCCTCACCCGCCACCATCTGCGCGTGACCAGCGTGGACAACGGCCCTTTGCGCGAGCATGTACTGGCGACCGGACTTGTCGAGCACCTGCGCGCCGACGGCTTCCACTGGAAACCCTCGCAGCCGGTGGACTGGATGGTCTGCGACATGGTGGAGCAACCGCGGCGCGTGGCCGAACGCATGGCGCAGTGGTTCAGCGAAGGCTGGTGCCGGCATGCGGTGTTCAATCTCAAGCTGCCGATGAAGAAGCGCTGGGACGAGACCAAGCTTTGCCTGGACCTGTTCGCCGACCAGGCCGGCCGGTCGCTGGAGGTCCGCGCGCGTCAGCTCTACCACGACCGCGAAGAGATCACGGTGTTCGCCACGCCCGGCTGAGCCGGGGAGACCGGCCTACACGCCACCGGAGGGGATACGGATGACGTTGCATGGAATGAAGAAGCTGCTCGCACTGGCTTTGGTCGCCGGACTGACCGGCTGCATCCACACGGACGAAGCCGTGCCAACCCCGCAGCAGGAAAAGTTGCACGTCGCGTACGACGTGGTCGGCGATGGCGTCTTCAGTGCGGGCATCGAGGGGCCTGCGTCCGGTCCCGACGGCGCACTCTATGCAGTGAGTTTCGGCCACGACGGCACTATCGGTCGGGTGACGTTCGATCCGGACGGCACCGGGCGCGCGGACCTGTTCATGACGTTGCCCGAAGGCAGCACGGGCAACGGCATCCGCTTCGATGCGGACGGTTTCATGTACGTGGCCGACTACACCGGCCACCATATCCTGCGCATCGATCCGCGCGACCGTTCGGTGGGCGTGTTCGCCACGCTGCCGGGCGCGCACCAGCCCAATGACATCGCGTTCGCGCCCAATGGCATGTTCTACGCCAGCGATCCCGACTGGCGCACCGGCACCGGCCAGCTGTGGCGGATCCTCCCCTATGGCAGGGCCTCGCTGCTGGAAACCGGCATGGGCACCACCAACGGCGTGGAAGTCGGCCCAAAGGGCGATGTGCTGTACGTCAACGAGAGCGTGCAGCGGCGCGTGTGGGCCTACGATCTCGACGGCAGTGGCGAAATCTCCGGCAAGCGCCTGCTGGTCGCCTTCCCCGACCACGGCCTGGATGGCATGCGCACGGACGTTCGGGGCAACCTCTATATCGCCCGTTATGGGGCCGGCACGGTAGCGGTGGTGTCGCCGCAGGGCGAGGTCCTGCGCGAAGTGAAGCTGAAGGGCCAGAAACCCACCAATGTCGCCTTCGGCGGACCGGATGGACGCACCGTCTTCGTCACCCTTCAGGACCGGGGCGCCATCGAAGCCTTCCGCGCGGACTATCCGGGCCGCGAGACCGGCCTGTGACGGCGTGCCGCGGACGTCTCAGGCGCTGACACCCCGGCGTGGCAAGATGCCTCCCTGACATGGAGACCCGCGATGCTGCCGATCGAACTCAAGGACCCCGCCGGTTTCGGCAACGAGTTCCTGCGCCTGACCCTGCTGCAGGGCTTCCAGTCGCTGACCAAGCGCGACCTTGAACTGCTGATCTTCGTGCTGCTGGAACGCGACGGCGCCATCGGCCGCGACGAATCCAATTTCACCGTCGCCGGCAAGCTGCGGGTGACGCCGGCCAAGATCAAGGCGCTGCGTCGTGATGGTTACGCACGCTGGCGGGCACTGGTACCCGAGGAGCGCGATGCCGCCCTGCAACGCATCGTCGCGACGGCGTTGACCGAGACCAACCTGAAATCGGGTGCGAAGCATGTCAGCGAACGCAGCCGCAAGGAAGGCTTCCTCGCCATCCGCATCGAGCATCCCGACGACCATCAGCAGTTCGAACAGGCCATCCTCGACGTGGGCGCGCTGCCCGTGTACGAGCGCAATCGCGACGTGGTGGCGGTGCGATTCGATACGCTGCTGGCCATCGCGGAGCGATGGGGCTATCTGCAACCGGATCCGGCTGCCGTGACGGCCGAACTGAAAAAGCTGGTGCCCACGGCCGAAGAGGTCGCCGACCTGCTGAAGAAAGACGTCACCAAACTGCGCTGGCAGGACGCGCGCAATGCGCTCAACAGCCTCGGTGCCAAGGCGGTGACCAGCACAGCCGAGGGCGGCCTGAAGGGGCTGCTGAAGATCGTGTTCCCTTTCATCCCGGGCTGACCCGGTTCAGGCCGCCGCAATCTCCACCCGCGCGCCGCCGGTACGCGCAGAAGCGAAGATCGCGTCCAGCACCACCATGTCGCGCAATCCCTCTTCGCCCGGCACGCGCGGCGGCGTCCGCTGCAAGATGGCCAGCGCGTCGGCGTCCATCTGCCTCGCCTGCTGCGCGGGTGTCGCGCCGATCACCGCATCGAACCGGCGCCCGTCGCTGGCTTCGCCGCGAACGCCTTCGTAAGCCTGGAACGGCGACAGTTCGTACCATCCGTCCGCGCAGTCGGCGTGCAGCAGGTTCATGTTGCGGCCGAAGCTGGTCGCGCAGTCGGCCATGACGCCATCGGGGAATTCGAGCCGGAAGCGCATCGACTCGTCGACGCCGCGGAAGATGTCGGCGCGCTCCACATGCGGCGTCGCCGTCACCGCGATGGGCTCGGTACCGGTGGTATAGCGTGCGGCATTCAGTGCGTACACGCCCATGTCGTACATCGCGCCGCCGCCACGCACGGGATCCAGGCGCCAGTTGTCGCCGCTCGCACCGTCGAATCCGCGGAAGCCAGCTTCCGCGCGGATGCGCTGCAGGCGCCCGAACGGGTGCGACCGGGCCAATGCCATGACCGCCTGGGTATTGGGTTCGTGCTGCATGCGGTAGCCGATGGTCAGCTGCACGCGATGGTGCCGGCAGGCCTCGATCATCGTGCGCGCCTCCGCCGCGTCCATCGCCATCGGCTTCTCGCACCACACGTGCTTGCCCGCCGCCGCGGCGCGCAGGGTGAACGGCTTGTGCAGGTGGTTCGGCAGGACGACGTAGACGACGTCGATGTCGGGGTTGTCGGCGATACGGTCGAAGCCTGCGTAGTCGTAGATATTGCGGTCGGGAATGCGGTGACGACGCTGCCATTCCTCCGCCTTGGCCGGCGTGCCGGTCACGATGCCGGCCAGCCGGCACTGCTTCGTCATCTGCAGCGCGGGTGCGAGCAGGTCGCGGCTGTAGTAGCCCAGGCCGACCAGGGCGATGCCGAGCGGACGTTGCTGCTTCGCACGCGCCGCAGGAAGCATGCCGATCAGGCCGGCGGCGCCAAGCCCGCCCAGCACACGGCGGCGTGAAGGGTCATGGGAGGGGTGCGCAGGACTCATCGCGGATACTCCGGCCGGGAACGCCGAGGCTACCGCATGCGCTGCATGCGCGTCGTCAGCGCGTGCGTTGTCCTGCCGCGTGCCGCCAGAGGAAGTCCACCAGCGGCGGCACCTTGCCCGCGAGGCCCAGCAAGGGCCCGCGCACCAGGGTCAGGTGCATCTCATCGTTCGAGAACACCTTGTTGATGCCGTCGAAAGCATGGGCGGCGGTCGCGTTCTCGCTGCGTCGCTGCCTTGCCCACCGTTCAAGCCGGTGGGGCGCCGACCAGTCCGCATGCCGGGCCAACGCGTCACGGACACTTTCGCGCAAGGCCGCCACATCACGCAGGCCCAGGTTGACGCCCTGCCCGGCCAGGGGATGCACCACGTGCGCCGCGTCGCCGGCAACGATCACGCGGCCGGCGACATAGTCCTTCGCCAGTTGCCGCCGCAGCGGGAAGGCCGCCCGCGCCGATGCCACCACCACCTCGCCGAGTTGCCCGCCCATCGCCAGCGCGAGTTCATGGCCGAACGCCGCATCGTCGAGCGCCAGCACCCGAGCAGCTTCGGCGTCGGGGAGCGTCCAGACGATCGAGCTGCGGCCGTCGGTGAAGGGCAGGAAAGCCAGGGGACCGGTCGGCAGGAATCGTTGCCACGCCGTGTCCTCGTGCGGCCGCTGCGTCTGCACGAAGGCCACGACGCCCTGTTGCGCGTAATCGTGCGAGGCGACATCCAGGCCAGCGAGCCGGCGCAGCGTGGAGTCGGCGCCATCGGCGGCGACCGCAAGCCTGGCGTCGACGCGCGCGCCGTCGTCAAGCATCAACGTCACGCCCGCTTCGTCCTGTTCCATCGCGTCCACGCGGGCGGGACAGCACACCTGCACGCCCGCCGCCGGCAGGGCCGCCCACAACCGGTCCACCAGCAATGCGTTCTCGACAATCCAGCCCAGTTGCGAACGCCCCAGGGCATCGGCATCGAACTGGAGTTCATCGCCACCGGCGGCATCCCACACGCGCATGCGCCGATAGGGCTGCGCGCGCGCATCGCGCACCGCGTGCCATGCGCCAGCCTCCTCCAGCAGGGCCGCATTGTCGGGCGCGAACGCGTACACACGCAGGTCCGGCTGGTCCTGCGACCAGCGCGGAGGCTCGCGGCCTTCGACCAGCGTCACCTGCAATCCTTCGCGCGCCAGCACCAGGGCGCATGCCGCACCCACCACGCCGCCACCGACGACGGCCACATCGATCTGTCCGCGACGTTTCATGCGGTCTCCCCGCGACACAACGCCGGCACATCCCCGCGGAATCCCATGGCGCCTCCCACCAGGAACGACTGCAGCGAAGCGTGCGCATCCACCGCCACCAGGCCCAGGCTGCGTAGCGGTTTCAGCAGGGGCGACGGGTTGGCGGTCAGTCGCGCCAGCCCGTCGGAGAACGCCAGCGTGCGTTCGCGGTCTTCTTGCCGGCGCGTCGCATAGGCCGCGAGGCTGCCCGCCTCGCCGGGATCGTCGCTGCGGGCGATCTCTTCCGCCAACGTCAGCGCATCCCGCAGGCCCAGATTGAAACCCTGCGCGCCGATCGGATGGATCGTCTGCGCGGCATTGCCCAGCAGCACTGCGCGCTCGGCGACCAGCCGCTGCGCAACGACACGCACAAGGGGGTAGGCACTGCGCTCCCCGCTGCCGACCAGCCTGCCGATACGCCAGCCTGCCTCGCGCTGCAAGCGCGCAAGCCAGGCAGCCTCGTCCAGCGCCGCAACGGCGTCGGCCTCCGCGCGTGCCACGCCGTGCACCACGCCCCAGTGGCGATCGCCACGTGGCAGCAACGCCGTGGGACCGGCACCACCGAAACGCTCGTATGCCGTGCCATCCGGCGCACGCGCGGCGCGCACCCGGGCGACGAACAGGGTCTGCAGGTAGTCGTGTTCGTCCACCCCGATGCCGAGCGCATCGCGCACGGCGCTGCGCGTGCCATCGGCAGCCACCACCAGCCGCGCGCGCAGTTCGCGTTCGCCGCCGGCATCGGCGATGCGCAGGACGCGGCATCCCGCATCGCCCGACGCGAACCCGACAAAGCGTGCCGGCCGATACCGCGTCAGCCTCGTCAGCTGGTCGAGCCGCGTTTCCAGCGCCTCGCCGACATCGCGCGCGACGACCACCTGCCCGAAGACCTCGCGGCCATAGTCGCCTGCATCGAGCTGCACGCGACCGAAATCGCCCTGCCGGCTGATGTGGATGCGGCGGATCGGGCCGGTCGGCGCACGCAGCTGCTGCATCACCCCCAGCACGGTCAGCGCATTGACGGTGGCCGCCGCGAAGCTGAGGTTGCGCTGGTCGAACACCGCCGGCATCTGGCCCGCAGGCGTCGCTTCGACCAGCCCCACGTCCAGTCCCTGCCGGTCCAGGGCGATGGCCAGGCTTGCACCCACCAGCCCGCCGCCCACGATCACCACGTCATGCCGTTCTGTCATGCGGCCATGATACCGCCCCGGTCTCCAGGCCCCTTCCTGCGGCCTGCCGGACGCAGGCTCCGGTAGAATGCGGGGCTGAGTCTCCGGAACCCTGCCGATGAACACCACTTTCCAACGCGCCCTCGTGCTGGCGCTGGTCGCCGCCCTGCTGGTCCTCACCCGCCTGCACCTGCCCACCACGTTCGGCCACATCGGCCCGTTGCCCGACGCCAGCTGGGCCGCCTTCTTCATCGGCGGCTACTATCTGCGCACGTGGTCGCGCTGGGCGTTCCCGCTGTTCATGGCGGCAGCGGTCGTGGTGGATTACATCGTCATCAGCGGCCAGGGCATCAACTTCTGGACGCACTACTGCGTATCGCCGGCGTACTGGTTCCTGCTGCCGGCCTACGGCGCGCTCTGGCTGAGTGGCACGATGCTGCGCCGCTACCAGACCGCGAATCATGGCCGCACGCTGGCGCTGCTGGTCGGCAGCCTGCTGGCCTCGGTCACCGTCTGCCACCTGCTGAGCCAGGGCAGCTTCTACTGGCTGAGCCCGGTCGTCAGCGAACCGACGCTGGCCGGCTGGTGGAAGAACTTCAGCGACTGGTACCTGCCGTACCTGCGCGTGGCCGCGATCTACGTGGGCCTGGCCGTCATCGTGCACGTGATGGTCGAACAGGTCGTGCGCCTGGCCAAGCCGCACGGCCGCACCGCGGACTGACCGGGTCGGCGACACGATGGGCAACCGCCTCTCGAAGATCTACACGCGCACCGGCGACGACGGCAGTACGGGGCTGGGCGATGGCACGCGCGTGGGCAAGGATTCCGCGCGCGTCACCGCCTACGGCACGGTGGACGAAGCCAATTCGGCCATCGGCGTGCTGCTCGCGGTGCCCGGCGTGGCCGAGGACATCCGCGCGCTGTTGACCACTGTGCAGCACCAGTTGTTCGACCTGGGCGGCGAGCTGTGCATCCCCGGCCATGCCGCGATCACCGGCGACGACGTGGATGCGCTGGAAAAGCAGCTGGACCACTACAACGACGACCTGCCGCCGCTGAAGGATTTCATCCTGCCGGCCGGCGGCGAGGCCGCGTCGCGCTGCCATCTGGCCCGGACCATCGTGCGCCGCGCCGAGCGCGAGACCGTGACCTTGGCCCGCCACGACGCGGTGCGGCCGGAAGCGATCCGCTACCTCAACCGGCTTTCGGACCTGCTGTTCGTGCTGGCCCGCGTACTGGCGCGCGCCGACGGCCAGGGCGAAGTGCTGTGGAAGCACGAACGACGCCATTCCTGAGCGGGCGTCTTCCCCCAAGGTCGGATGCCGGCGCACCCGGCCCCGCGCTTAGAATGGCGCCGGACTTCCATTGCGGAGAGGCGGATCCCGCCCCGTCGAGGGCAACGCCGGCACCTTGATCATCTTCACCCACCCCGCCTGCCTGCTGCACGATCCCGGCCCCGACCATCCGGAGCGGCCGGCGCGGCTCGAAGTAGTGCTCGAGGCACTCCGGCTGCACCATGGCGACGCCGATTGGCGCGAGGCCCCGATGGCGAAGCTCGGCGACCTGCGCCGGGTGCACGACGAGGCGCTCGTGCGCGAAGTGCTGGAAGCGGATGTGTCCGGCTACCGCATGCTCGATCCGGATACGGTGTTGTGCCCGGCCTCGCGTGCCGCCGCCCTGCGTGCCGCCGGTGCCGGCGTAGCGGCGGTGGATGCCGTGATGAATGGCGAGGACCTGACCGCGTTCTGCGCGGTGAGGCCACCCGGCCACCACGCGACCAGCAGTGCCGCCATGGGCTTCTGCCTGTTCAACAACATCGCCGTGGCGGCCGCGTACGCCTGCGACAAGCACGGGCTGGAGCGCGTGGCCGTCATCGACTTCGATGTGCACCACGGCAACGGCACCCAAGCGATTTTCTACGACGACCCACGGGTGGCCTACTTCAGCAGCCACGAGTCGGGGATCTACCCGCACAGCGGCGCGCCCTACGAGCGAGGCGTGGGCAACGTGTTCAACGCGTTGCTGCCGCCGGGCAGTGGCGGTTTCCGTTTCCAGAACACCTGGGCGGACGAACTTCTGCCTGCGCTGGACGACTTCAAGCCCCAGTTGCTGCTGGTCTCGGCCGGTTTCGACGCGCACATGCGGGATCCGCTGGCGGACCTGATGCTGGAGACCGAAGACTTCGGGTGGCTGACCCGGCAGTTGCGCGCCCTGGCACAGCGCCATGCCGGAGGACGGATCGTCTCGATGCTCGAGGGGGGCTACGACCTGGAAGCCCTTCGGGAATGTGCCGTGGCCCACCTGGACGCGCTGCGCTGAGACCCCGGGCCTGTCGCTGAACCCCGCCCGACATCGGCCGAAGGCCTTCATTGCCCGCATGCATGGGATGGGGCAAGCTAACGGCCGTTTTTCGTTCGACAGCGAGCCCAGCACCGCGTGCGCCCTGCCCTTCGCCTGCTCCCGTTGCCCTTCAGCATTGCCCTGTGCCTGCCCGCGCTGGCGGCTGACGAAAAGCCCGAAAGCTGGGCGCTGTGTCCAATCCAGGATGTGATTCCGACATTCGGGGGTGCGCCGCAGCCACCGGCTGCGGGTAGCGCCCAGGCGTCGCGGGAGCAGCGCGCCGAGCAACCGACCTCGATCGAGGGCGACCAGCTCTCCGGCACCGAGGCCAATCCCCAGTACAGCGGCGAGGTCGTCCTCACCCGCGGGGACCAGTTCCTCGGCGCAGACAATCTGAAGTATGACCAGGCGCAGGACACCTACGTCGCTGACGGCCACATCCGCTACCAGGATGCCGGCATCCGCCTGATCGCCGACAGCGCCCGCGGCGACCAGGGCGCCGACTCGCACCAGATCGACAACGTCCGCTACCAGCTGGTCTCCCGGCGCGGCAACGGCGGCGCCGACCGCATCGACATGAAGGGGCCGGAAGGCAGCCTGCTGCATTCGACCTACTCCACCTGCGATCCCGAAGACCGCCGCTGGGAACTGCGTTCGCGTCGCATCGACATCAACACCGACGACGGCTGGGGCGTGGCGCGCGGCGCGACGATCCGGCTGGGCAAGGTGCCGGTGCTTTACGTGCCATACCTGAAGTTCCCGATCGACGACCAGCGCCACACCGGCCTGCTGTACCCGGCAGTGGGACTGTCCGGCCGCAATGGCTTCGACTACCAGCAGCCGATCTACCTGAACCTGGCACCGAACTACGATGCCACCCTGGAGCCGCGCTACATGAGCGAGCGCGGATTCCAGCTGGGTGCGGAATTCCGCTACCTGTACGAAAAAGGCCGCGGCGAGATCCAGGGCGCCTGGATGAACAAGGACGACCTGGTCCGCGACCGGATGAATGAGGCGGACTACGACCCGCTCAATCCAAACAACCCTGACCCGGACGACGGTCGAGGTTATTTCTCGTATGCAGGCTCGCACCGGTTCAGTCGCAACTGGCAGGCGCGCGCGAACCTGATGTGGCTCAGCGACGCACGCTACCAGGAAGATTTCGGCAGTTCGCTGTACGGCCAAGCCTACTCGTCGGTGACCAGCACCGCAGGTATATACGGGTCTGGTGAATATTGGGCCGCCGGGCTGATGGCAGACCATTGGCAATTGGCCGACTACCTGAGCACCGAGCGTTCACTGCCCTACAACCGCCTGCCGCGCACTTACCTCAACTGGAACCAGCCCCTGGGCAGCTGGATCAGCGTGGGCGGGCACGCGGAAGCGGTGAAGTTCCAGCACGACGAGAAGCCCGGCGGAAGCCGCATCGACATCAAGCCGACCATCTCGTTCCCGTTGCAGGGTGCATCCTGGTACATCACGCCCACGCTGGCGTACCGCCATACCGAGTACCGCCTCGACGCTGATCTGGCGCAGGAGATCGCCACCAATCGCGCCGTCGAGGCGTACGGCGTGCCGGCTGCACAGGTGACGCCCGCGATGGTGGCGGAATTCTACGACCGCTCGCCCAGCCGCAGCCTGCCGATCGGCTCGCTGGATGCGGGCGTCTATTTCGACCGCGAGACCGAGATCAAGGGCGACCGCTTCCTGCATACGCTTGAACCGCGCCTGTTCTACCTCAACGCACCGTACCGCGAGCAGGACGGACTGCCGATATTCGATACCCGTCCGTTCAACTTCAGCTACGGCCAGTTGTTCCGCGACAACCGCTACACGGGCCCCGACCGCCAGGCCGATGCCAACCAGCTGACGCTGGCACTGACCACGCGCCTGCTGCGGCAGAAGGACGGCTTCGAACGGCTGTCGGCCAGCATCGGCCAGATCCGCTACTTCGACGACAGCCTGGTCACCTATTCGTCTGCAGAAACGCCGCTTGAACAAGGCAAGTCGGCCTGGGTGGTGGACGCCAACTACGCGCCCACCGACCGGTGGACGATCGGCGCTTCCTACCAGTGGGACCCGAAGTTCCGTCGCGAGGATCTTGCCAGCGTCCGTGCGCGCTACCTGCTACCTGACGATGGCGTGGTCAACATCACTTACCGCCGTCGCCGCGACCTGCTGGAACAGGCCGACTTCTCGTTCCTCTATCCGGTCACGCCATCGTGGAGCGTAGTGGGTCGCTACTACCACTCCTTCTACCGCGATGCCGCCACCGACCAGGAGCCCGGCCTGCTGGAAGGCGTGGCTGGCGTGCAATGGGACAGCTGTTGCCTCGCCGTGCGCGCGCTGGTCCGTCGCTATGTCCGCAATCGCGAGGGCGACATGAACACCGGCTTCCAGGTCGAATTCGTCCTGAAGGGCCTGGGTTCGGCGGGCCAGAACACGGACCGCACCCTGCGCCGTGCTATCCTCGGTTATTACCGAGACGACCTCTATCTCGTCCCGCCGAGCAATATCGCGCAGCGTCCGGACGACAACACCTACGATCCGGATCCGATGCCATGAACAAGCCTCTTTCCCACCTCCTGATCGCCGGCCTGCTGGCCTTGTCGGCAGCCGCAACTCCCGTCGCGGCGCAGACCCTGCAGCCGCTGGACCGGATCGCCGCCGTCGTCAACGAAGATGTCGTCCTGCAGAGCGAACTGGACCGCGCTGTCCGCAACGTCCTCGCCCAGTACGCCAATCAACCCGGCCAGCTGCCTCCGCGCGCCGTGCTTGAGCGCCAGGTGCTGGAGCGCCTGGTGCTGGTGAAGTTGCAGGTGGCACGGGCCGCAGAAACCGGTGTCCGCGTCAGCGATGCCGACCTCAACAACGCCGTGAATGCCGTGGCCCAGCAGAACGGAACCACGCCGGACGGCCTGCGCCAGCGGCTTGAAGCCGATGGCATGTCGTTCGCCGAGTTCCGGAACTCGATGCGCGACGAAATCACCATCCAGCGCTTGAAGCAGAGCTTCGCGCAGAGCCGCGTACAGGTGAGCGAGGGTGAAGTCGACGCCGCGCTGGCCATGCAGGCGAACAGCGGTGCGCAATACCATCTGGCGCATATCCTCGTCAGCCTGCCGGACGGTGCCACCGCCGAGCAGATCACCGCCGGCCAGGGCAAGATCGATGGCATCAAGGCATTGATCGACAAGGGCGAACTGGACTTTTCTGCCGCCGCCGTCCGCTATTCCGACAGCCCGAATGCACTGGAAGGCGGCGACCTCGGCTGGCGCAGCCTCGACGAGATTCCCACCGCCTTCGTGGAGATGCTGAAGGGCATGTCACCCGGCCAGTCGGTCGGCCCGTTGCGCGGCCCCAGCGGTTTCCAACTGCTGAAGCTGGTGGAAGTACGCGATGCCGCCCAGGCCGAAAAACGCAGCGTGACCGAGTACAACGCGCGGCACATCCTGGTGCGGATCACCGAAACCCAGGATGCCGCAGCCGCCAAGGCCAAGATCGACACCCTGCGTGCGCGCATCGCCGGCGGTGCCGACTTCGTCGCCGTGGCGAAGGAGTCCACCGAGGATGCGAACAGCCGGGATGATGGTGGCGACCTGGGCTGGTTCCCCGCCGACGCGTTCGGTCCGGCCTTCGGCCAGCAGGTGACCGCGCTGCAGGACGGCCAGGTCGGCGCACCGTTCCGCACCGATGCCGGCTGGCACATCGTCCAGCGCGTGGGCAGCCGCCAGACTGACGTGACCGACCAGAACCGCCGCGCGCAGATCCGCGACACCATCGGCCGCCGCAAGGCCGAGGACGAGTACAACCGCTACCTGCAGGAACTGCGCGGCGAAGCCTACGTCAGCTTCCGCAGCGGCGACCGCGCCGAGACCACGCCGAGCGGCTGAGGTGATCCCGCGGCTGGCGCTGGTACCGGGCGAGCCGGGCGGCATCGGCCCCGAACTCTGCGTACGGCTCGCGCAGCACCCGCGCAGCGACTGTACCCTGCTCGCGTTCGGTGATCCCGCCACACTCCGCGCCGCGGCCGACGCACTCGGTCTGCCACTGCGCCTGCTCGACGAAGCCGTCGTCGCCGTCGAGCCGGGTGACCTGCGCTTGCGGGCGGTGCCCAATGCGGCGCCCAACACCTTTGGCGGTACCGATCCCCGCAATGCGCGCGCCGTCATCGATGCGCTGACGCAGGCCGCCGATGCATGCCTGCAGGCATCGCTGGATGGCATGGTGACTGGCCCCGTGCACAAGGCCGCCATCAACGCAGGCGGAATCGCCTATAGCGGCACCACCGAGCTGCTGGCGGAACACGCAGGTCGCAAGGTCGTCATGATGCTCGCCAACGACATCGTCCGCGTCGCGCTCGCGACCACGCACCTGCCGTTGCGCGATGTCCCGGAAGCGATCACGCCTGCTTTGCTGGAAGACGTCCTGCGCATCACCCACGCATCCCTGCGCTTGGACTTCGGTATCGACGAGCCGGTCATCGCCGTCCTGGGACTCAACCCGCACGCAGGCGAAGCCGGGCATCTCGGGCGTGAGGAGATCGAGGTGATCGGGCCCGTGCTCGCCGCCCTGCGTACGGAAGGCATGCGCCTGGAAGGCCCGCTGCCCGCCGACACCGCTTTCCTGCCGCAGAAACTGCGCGGGTTCGACTCTGTCATGGCGATGTACCACGACCAGGGCCTGCCCGTGCTCAAGTACAGCGGGTTCGAGCAGGCGGTGAACCTGACCCTGGGTCTGCCCTACCCGCGCGTGGCGGTCGACCACGGCACGGCACTGGACCTGGCCGGCAAAGGCATCGCGGACCCGTCCAGCCTGTTCGCGGCTGTCGCGACCTGCGCGCGGATGGCCGCCCAACGCATCGCGGGCCGCGCCTGACGCCACGCAGTACGCGAGCGTTCCCGCATAATCCGCCCATGTCGCATTTCAAGGCTCCCCCCAAGAAGTCCCTCGGCCAGCACTTCCTGACCGACGGCAGCTACATCGACAAGATCGTGAGGGCAGTGAATCCGCAACCCGGCGACCGCCTGGTGGAGATCGGCCCGGGCCAGGGCGCGATCACCTTCCCGCTTCTGAAGAAGCATGGCGAGCTGACCGCCATCGAGTTCGACCGCGATCTGATCACGCCATTGATGGAAGCATCGGAAGGCATCGGGCGGCTCACCATCATCCACAAGGACGTGCTGTCGGTGGACTTCGGCAAGCTGGCCGGCGAAGACAAGCTGCGCCTGGTCGGCAACCTGCCCTACAACCTGTCCTCCCCGATCCTGTTCCACGCCATCGAACATGCGGCGGCGATCACCGACATGGTCTTCATGCTGCAGAAGGAGGTGGTCGACCGCATGGCTGCCGAGCCGGGCAGCAAGGTCTACGGCCGCCTCAGCGTGATGCTGCAGGCGTACTGCAGGGTGGATGCACTGTTCGTGGTGCCGCCGGGCGCCTTCCGTCCGCCGCCGAAAGTGGATTCCGCCGTCGCCCGCCTGGTCCCGCGCGATCCCGCGAGCATCGGCATCCGCGACCCGAAGCGCTTCGAGCATGTCGTGCGCGCCGCCTTCGGCCAGCGCCGCAAGACACTGCGCAATGCGTTGTCGGATGTCTGCACCAGCGAGCAGATCGAAGCCGCCGGCGTGCGTCCGGATGCGCGTGCCGAGCAGGTCGCGGTGGAAGACTTCATCCGGCTGGCGAATCTGGTGACCGCTGCCTGAGACGGGGCGGATGGTTTCCGCTTTCACCCGGGTTTGAATACACTGCCCGCATGGATTCCCCCGACTACGCCATCGACGTCGATGTCGCCACGCGCTTCCTGGACGACCAGTCCGCGCCCGAGGACGGGCGTTACGTGTTCGCGTACACCATCCGCATCCACAACCGCGGCCGCGTGCCCGCGCAGCTGCTGCGCCGCCACTGGGTCATCACCGATGCCAACGGCAAGGTGGAGGAAGTGGAAGGCGAAGGCGTCGTTGGCGAACAACCCTGGTTGAGACCGGGCGAAGATTTCCGCTACACATCCGGTGCCATCCTGGAAACCGCGCTTGGCACCATGCAAGGCAGCTACGACATGCTGGCCGACGACGGCACCCGCTTCGACGCCCCCATCGCCACGTTCACCCTGTCCGTTCCGCGGACGCTGCACTGAGCCCGCCGCGATGACGGTCTGGGCCATCGGCGACCTCCAGGGCTGCTACGACGCCACGCAGCGACTGCTCGAGAAGATCCGCTTCGATCCCGCGCAGGACCGGCTGTGGTTCTGCGGCGACCTGGTCAACCGCGGTGGACAGTCGTTGGAAACGCTGCGGCTGGTGCATTCGCTGCGCGAGCACAGCGTCGTCGTGCTGGGCAACCATGACCTGTCCCTGCTTGCGATCGGCGAGCGTTCGCCGGACGAGCAGCGCAAGGTCAATCCCGATCTGCAACGCGTGGTGCTGGCAGACGATGCGCGCATGCTGCTGGACTGGTTGCGCCTGCAGAAGCTGGTGCACGTGGACCGCGACCTGGGCTGGATGATGGTGCACGCCGGCCTGGCGCCGAAGTGGACCACCACGCTGGCCGAGAAGCATGCGCGCGAGGTCGAGCAGCAGCTGCACGGCAACGCCTACCGCAAGCTGTTCCGCAACATGTACGGCGACAAGCCGAACTGGGCACCGCACCTTGCCGGCCATGACCGTTCGCGCGCCATCATCAACGTGCTCACCCGCATGCGCTACTGCACGCCGCGCGGCCGCATGGCGATCGAGGAGAAGGGTGCGCCGGGCCGGCAGGCCCAGGGCCTGTATCCCTGGTACGAAGTGCCGGGCCGCGCCGAGCGCGACCTGAAGATCGTCTGTGGCCACTGGTCCACGCTGGGGCTGATGATCGGGCACGGCGTGCATGCAATCGACACCGGTGCGGTGTGGGGCGGCAAGCTCACCGCGTTGCAGCTGGATACGGACGATATCCGGCTCGTGCAGGTACCCGGCCGCGACGTGCCGCCACCGCCCAAGGGCGAACTGCCGAAGGACTGAGCATGCGGCTGGCGCGGCTCCTGACGCTGTGTCTGTTGCCCGCCCTCTTGTGCGCCTGCCGCGACGGCGCCCCGTCCGCCTCCAAGCCCATGCCGGCGGAGGCTTCGACACAGGTTGCCCAGCCGCCCACATCGCCTCCTCTGGTCGCGGCGGCACGTGCGCAGATCGGTGTAGTCCGCACCTACGATCCCACCTACTTCGGACTGTCGTATCCCGGCGGGGACGTGCCGGCCGACCGTGGCGTGTGCACGGACGTCGTGATCCGCGCATTGCGGATTCAGGGGCTCGACCTGCAGCAGATGATCCATGAGGACATGCTCTCCCACTTCGATCTTTATCCGAACCGATGGGACCTCAGCCAACCCGACCGCAGCATCGACCACCGCCGTGTGCCCAACCAGATGCGCTGGTTCGAGCGGCACGGATGGAGCCAGCCCACCGGCCGAAGCGCCGACGACTTCGCGCCTGGTGACATCGTCGCGTGGACACTGACGAGCAATGGCCTGCTGCACATCGGCATCGTCTCCGACCGCCGCAGCCACGACGGCACGCCATTGATCCTGCACAACATCAACGCCGGCACGCAGGAAGACGACATCCTGTTCCGCCACGCCATCATCGGACACTACCGGCAACCGGAAGCGCGTACGCCGGGCGCGCTTCCCTAGCGCAGGACCCGCTCGATGCCGCAGGCCGTCCGCTCACTGCGGACCCGCCCAAAGACGGCAGTGGTGGACTCCGCCCGTCATTCCGGCGAAAGCCGGAATCCATCCTGATCCTGCGGTCAGATGTGCGTCAGCTGACAATCAATGGATTCCGGCTTTCGCCGGAATGACGGAGCAGGGATGAAGGCGTACCGCCTGCTTTCAGGTGCGCCGGTACTCGACGAAGTCAAAGGCCAACGCGTGCTTCGCGTCCACGGGATGCCGTTCGCGCGCGATCTCATGCCACTGCGCGGCATCGAACTCGGGGAAGAAGGCATGCGCGTCCTCGACCACGGTATCGACCTCGGTCACCTGCAGCACGTCCGCACGGCCAAGTGCCAGCGCGTAAATCTCGCCGCCGCCGATCACGCACAGTTCTTCACTCCCCTGCTCCGCCGCGATCCGGATCGCCTCATCCACCGAGGCCACCCCCCGCATGCCTTCGAACGGCACGTGGCCACGGCGCGTCAGTACCAGGTTGAGCCGGCCCGGCAACGCACGGCCCAGGGATTCGGCCGTCTTGCGTCCCATCAACACCGGCTTGCCCAGCGTCAGCGCCTTGAAGCGTTTCAGATCATCCGGCAGTCGCCACGGCAGATCGTTGTCACGGCCGATGGCGCGATGGCGATCAAGCGCCACTATCAGCGAGATGCGCACGGAAACCTAGACCGCCACCGGCGCCCTGATCGCAGGATGCGGGTCGTAGCCGTGGATCTCGATGTCTTCGTAGGTGAAGGCGAACAGGTCCGTGACGTCGGGATTGAGGTGCAGCTTGGGCAGCGCGCGCGGCTCGCGCGCCAACTGCTCGCGCGCCTGGTCGTAATGGTTCGAGTACAGGTGCGCGTCGCCCAGGGTGTGCACGAAGTCGCCGACACCCAGCCCGCAGGCCTGCGCCACCATGTGCGTCAGCAGCGCATAGCTGGCGATGTTGAACGGCACGCCCAGGAAGATGTCGCCGCTGCGCTGGTAAAGCTGGCAGCTGAGCTTTCCCTCCACCACGTAGAACTGGAACATCGTGTGGCAGGGCATCAGCGCCATCTTCGGCAGGTCGGCCACGTTCCAAGCCGACACGATCAGTCGGCGCGAGTCCGGGTTGCGCTTGATCTCGTCGACGACCCATTTGATCTGGTCGATCTCGCCGCCGTCGGCCGTGGCCCAGCGCCGCCACTGCTTGCCGTAGACCGGGCCGAGTTCGCCGTCGGCATCGGCCCATTCGTCCCAGATGCTGACCTTGTTGTCCTTGAGATAGGCGATGTTGGTTTCGCCTTTCAGGAACCACAGCAGTTCGTGCACGATCGAGCGCAGGTGCAGCTTCTTCGTCGTGACCAGCGGGAAGCCTTCGTTGAGGTCGAAGCGCATCTGCCAGCCGAACACGCTGCGCGTGCCGGTGCCGGTGCGGTCGGATTTTTCGGTGCCCTGCTCCAGCACGTGGCGCAGCAGGTCGAGGTACTGCTTCATCATCTGCCTCCGGCGAATGGCGTCATGTGGTCTGTTTGCCGGCGGCCGGGGTGGGCGCGACAGGCTGCAGGGTGGGGGCGCGACGCGACAACGCGAGCAGGAACAGGCCCAGTGCCACCAGCGGCAGGCTCAGCACCTGGCCCATCGTCAGCCAACCAAAGGCCAGGTAGCCGATGTCCGCATCAGGCACGCGCACGAACTCCACCACGAAACGGAACACGCCGTACATCAGGGCGAACAGGCCGGAGATGGTGTAGCGCGGCCGCGGCTTGCGCGATACCGCCCACAGCACCACGAACATCACCAGCCCCTCGAGAAACGCCTGGTAGAGCTGCGAAGGATGGCGCGCGAACTGATCCAGCGCGCCCGCCGCATACTGGGCCTGCAACTGCGCCGCATCCAGCCCGCGCAGCGCGGGATCGGTCGGGAAGATGACGCCCCAGTCGGCACCGGTCGGCTTGCCCCACAGCTCGGCGCCGATGAAGTTGCCCAGACGGCCAAAGCCAAGCCCGGGAGCGACCACCGGCGCAACGAAATCCATCGTGTCGAAAAAATGCAGGCGATGTTTGCGCGACCACCACCATGCGGCGGCCATCACGCCCAGCAGGCCGCCGTGGAAGCTCATGCCGCCTTCCCAGACCTTGAAGATCGACAGGGGATTTTCGAGGAAGGTGCCGAAGCCATAGAACAGCACATAGCCGATACGGCCCCCGAGCACCACGCCCAGCATGCCGTAGAACATCAGGTCGGAGAACGCGTTGGCATCCACGCCGGGCAATCGCCCCTGCGATGCGCGCATGCGTCCCAGCCACCAGGCCGTGACGAACGCCAGCAGGTACATCAGGCCGTACCAGTGCAGCTTCAGCGGCCCCAGCGAAAGGATGATCGGATCGATCTGGTGAAGGTAGATCATGCGCCTCGGCTTGGCCGGTGGAGATGGGCTATTTTGCCCCACCCTGCCCGCGCGTGGCTGATCCCGGACTGATCCGGGATCGGCGGATCAATCCAGCACGTGCGGCCGGTTGGGCAGTTCGTCCTCGTCCGGATGACCGTCGAACTGCGGAAAATGCAGCGCCAACAGGTCCGAAACCGCGCGGATGCCGTCGATGACGGCCTGTTCCGCCCTGTTGTCCACCATGCCCACTTCGATCAGATGGCAGACCTCGCGCCATGCCGCGTCGCTGACGAGGCCGTTCAAGCCGCGGTCGGCGATGATCTCGATGCGGTGGTCGGCCAGCAGCAGGTAGATGAGCACGCCGTTGTTGGCTTCCGTGTCCCAGGTGCGCAGCCGCACGAACACCTCGTGCGCGCGCTCGCGCGGATCCACCCCGGAAAGTACCGCACCCAATGGCAGGTCCGACTCCACCGCGAACATCACTTCGCCGCGGTGCCTGCGTTCGCCTTCGGCAATGGCGTCGGTGATGTGGTGCAGGGTCGATTCCGGGAACAGCCGGCGCGCCGAACGGGCGAACAGATGGCGGAGAACGCGCATCACCAACTCCCCGAGGCGCCACCGCCCCCCCGACATGCCACCGCCACCACCCCAGCCGCCTCCGCCGAAGCCGCCGCCTCCCCGCCAAAGCCACCGCCTCCTCCACCCCAGCCGCCCCAGTCCCGGTGCCGGGCATATCCGCCGCGGGTCGACACCGACATCAGGCCGTAGAGCAGTCCCAGCACGGCGGCGATACCGCCGACGGCAAGCAGTGACGACAGCAGCAGCGCAACTCCACCGGCCGCACCGCCAGTGAACAATCCGCGGATACCGGACGGCGCGCGGCTGAACATGCCGCGCACGATGGTGGCCACGATGAAGGCGGCGAATGCGGCAAACAGCAGGTCGCTACCCTTGCCGCGCTCTCCGGAAACGCGATGCGTGCTGACCGGTTCGGGCAACGCTTCGCCGTCGATGAGCTTCACCAGCGTCGCAGTCGCATCGGTGATGCCGCCCGCGTAGTCACCCGCACGGAACTTCGGCGCCAGGTATTCCTGGATCACGCGATTGGCGATGGCGTCGGGAATCGCACCCTCCAGTCCGTAGCCTGTTTCGATCCGAACGCGGCGGTCGTCCTTGGCCACCAGCAGCAGTACGCCGTCATCCACGCCCTTGCGGCCCAGCTTCCATTGTTCGAACACGCGCACCGCGTACTGTTCGATGGTTTCGGGCTGCGTGCTGGGCACCATCAACACCTGCAGCTGGCTGCCCTTGCGCTGCCGCAACGCCAATGCCTGCGCTTCCAGTTGCTGCTTCTGCGCGGCATCCAGCGTACCGGTGGTATCGACCACCGGCGAATCGAACGCGGGAATCGCCGCCAGCGACTGCGCCCAGATGGGCGCTGCAATCAGCAGCAGGCAGAGCGCCAGCGCACGCAGCATGGAAGCGCCGGGACGCCGATCAGTTGCCGGGCGGCGGCGGAGGCGGCGGTGTCGGCGCCTGCGGCGTCACCGGGGCCGGCGTACCGAAGTCGACGGCGGGCGCTTCCGAGATCGCGGCTTCGTTCTCGACGGTGAAGTTCGGCTTTTCCTTCGCACCGGTGACCTTGGCGGTGATCACCTGCGGGAACTGGCGGATGTAGGTGTTGTAGTCCTGCACCGTCTGTATATAACGCCCGCGTGCCACGGTGATGCGGTTCTCGGTGCCTTCCAGCTGCGCCTGCAGATCGCGGAAGGACTGGTCGGATTTCAGGTTCGGGTAGTTCTCGGTGACGACCAGCAGCCGCGACAGTGCGCCAGACAGTTCACCCTGCGCCTGCTGGAACTGCTGCAGCGAGGCGGCATCGTCGGCATTGACCTGGATCTGGCCCACGCGGGCGCGCGCGTTGGTCACGTCGGTCAGCACCTGGCGCTCCTGTTGCGCATAGCCCTGCACGGTCTTGACCAGGTTGGGAATGAGGTCGGCACGACGCCTGTACTGGTTGAGCACCTCGGACCAGCCTGCCTTCACGGCTTCGTCCTTCTGCTGGATGGTGTTGTAACCGCAGCCGGACAGCAGCACGGTCAACACGACGAGCAACCACAGACGCGAAACCTGCATGGCACGACACTCCTTTGGACAGACGCGGCGATTGCAGCACCTTGCCCATGACCACGCAAGCATCCGCCACGTCACAGTGCGTGGCACGTCGACTTGTTAGCCTCACGTGAAAAGCAAAGGGCTCCCGGAGGAGCCCTTTGCGGTACGCGGTGGATGCAAGGCTCACTCGCGCAGCATGCGCCGGCCAGCCCGCTTCTTCGCCCACAGGTTGAGGCACTCGACCACCGCCGAGAAGCCCATCGCGCCGTAGAGGTAGCCCTTCGGGATATGCATCTCGAAACCGTCCAGCAGCAGGTAGGCACCGACAGCCACGATGAAAGCCAGCGCCAGCATCTTGATGGTCGGGTTGTTGTCGATGAACTGTCCCAGCGGCTTGGCCGCCAGCAGCATCACCGCCACCGCCAGCAGGATCGCCGCCACCATCACCGGGGTGTGGTTGGCCATGCCGACCGCAGCGATCACCGAGTCCAGCGAGAACACGATGTCGATCACCGCGATCTGCGCGATCACGCCGGCGAACGACACGGCCGGGCGCGTGTGCACGTCTTCCGAATCGGGTTCGCCCTTCACCAGTTCCAGGATTTCCTTGGTGCCCTTCACCAGCAAGAACACACCACCCAGGATCAGCACCAGGTCGCGCACCGAGATGCCTTGCCCGAACAGCGTGAACAGGTCGGCGGTCAGGCCGGCCAGCCAGGCCAGCGTCAACAGCAGCAGGATGCGGGTGATGCACGCCACCGCGATGCCGAACTTGCGCGCGACTTCGCGCTGATGCGGCGGCAGCTTGCTGACCGCGATGGAGATGAAGACCAGGTTGTCGATGCCCAGCACGATTTCGATCGCACTCAGCGTGATCAGCGTGATCCACACCTGCGGATCGGTAAGCAATTCCATCATCGGGTAAACACCTTGTTCATATCAGGATTTCACAGGTAGCGCGGCGCGAGGATCAGTCCCCAGCACAGCAGCACGTTCATCATCAGCACGAAGACCGCCGCCGACCCCATGTCCTTCGCGCGGCCGGCGAGTTCGTGGTGCTCGGGACCGTAGCGTTCGATCACGGCTTCCACGGCGGAGTTCAGCAGTTCGGCGGCCAGCACCAGCAGGCAGCTGCCGATCATCAGCGCGCGCTCCAGACCGGTTCCGCCCAGCCACAGCGCCAGCGGCGCGAGCACGACGAGCAGGTACACCTCCAGCCGGAAGGAGGATTCATGCATCCACGCCGCACGCAGTCCCTGGAAGGACCACACGGTGGCTTTGAGGATGCGGCCAGGGCCGCGGGGAAGGTGTCCGGTTTCGTCAGCCATGGGCAGGTCGGTGCGAAGGAGGCCCCGCATCGTCCCTGGCCGGGCAGGCGGGGCCTGGGCCAGCGGGAGGTCGGATCGGGTGGAACCGGCGCGGACGCCGCGCCAACTGCGCAATTTTGCCACAAGGCACCCCCGGACCGCCCCGCCGCGGTTTGCATCGGCTGCCCTCGGCTGGTCCACTGGGGCCTGCCTGAACCGAAGGAGCCCTCCCCTGTGTCTTTCCTGAACCCCGTTCGCCCCGCCGTGTTCGCCAGCGCATTGCTGGCCCTGCTGGCCGCCTGTGCCGGCAGCCCGCCCACGACGCCCGACGTGGCCACGAACGCCACCGCAACGACCGCCCCGCGCATCCCGGAGCAGGTGTCGAACGCCGCCTGGGAAACCGACATGCAGCGGTTCGCGGCCGAAGACGCGCAATCGCCGCCACCGCGCGGCGGCGTGGTGTTCACCGGCAGCTCGTCGATCCGCCTGTGGGACACGCTGGCGCAGGACTTCCCCGGCGTGCCGGTGATCAACCGCGGCTTCGGCGGATCCGAACTGCGCGACAGCACCTGGTACGCGGACCGCACCATCGTGCCGTATGCACCTCGGCAGGTCGTGATCTACGCAGGCGACAACGACATCAACGCCGGCCGCACGCCGCAGCAACTGCGCGTGGACTTCATCGCCTTCGTCGAGCGCGTGCGTCGCGATCTGCCGAAGACGAAGATCGCCTACATCAGCACCAAGCCCAGCCCATCGCGTGCGCACCTGTTGCCGGTGCAGCGCGAGGCCAACGCGCTGGTGCAGGCTGAAGCAAAGCGGCTCGGCGTGGACTACATCGACATCTTCACGCCGATGCTGGATGCCAAGGGCCAGCCCGACGAGGCCTTGTTCATCGACGACCGCCTGCACATGAATGCTGCCGGCTACGACATCTGGCAGCGGGTGATCGCGCCTTACGTGAAGTAGGCAAGGCCGAGAAAAAAAGAAGCCCGGCGATGCCGGGCTTCTTCGTTCATGCTCGCGTTGCGTCAGAAGCCGCTGACGTTGAGTCGTCCGCCGGTGACCGTCTTGCCCTGCAGCGACGGCGTCGGCACGGTGGCGTTGAGGATGGCGGCCTTGACCTGTGCAGCCGTCACGCCCGGGCGGGTCGACGCGTACAGGGCCGCAGCGCCGGTCACGTGCGGCGTCGCCATCGAGGTGCCGTTGTAGCTGGCGTAGCCGGACACCACGTTGCCCTTGGATGCCTTGGGCACCGTCGACCAGATGCCATAGCCGGGCGCGCCCAGGTCCACGGTCGTGACGCCGTAGTTGTAGACCAGTGCGCCCGTGGAGCGGATCGCCGCCACCGACAGGATGCCGGCATTGGGATAGGCCGCCGGATAGCACGCACCCGACGTGTTGCCTTCGCAATTGACGCTGTCGTTGCCGGCCGCGACGACCGTGAGGATCTCGGCCTGGCTGGCGCGGTCGATGGCATCGCTCAGCGCCTGCGAGTAGCCGCCACCGCCCCACGAGTTGTTGGTCGCCACCAGGTTCAGGCCATGGCGCGTCTTGAGGTCGGTGAAGTAGTCCAGCGCCTTGACCGCATTGGCCGTGCTGCCGCCGCGGCGGCCGAGGAACTTGCCGCTGATCAGCTTGACGCCGCTCCAGCACACGCCCGCCACGCCCTTGCCGTTGCCGCCGACGCCGGCGATGGTGCCCGCCACGTGCGTGCCATGGTCGTCGTTGGCGCCGCCGGAATTGATGTTGTTGCTGTTGCCATCGAAGTCCCAGCCGCGCACGTCATCGACGTAGCCGTTGCCGTCGTTGTCCACGCCATCGACCGGGTCGTACGGATTGGCCCAGATGTTGGCCGCCAGGTCTTCGTGGTTGAAGTAGATGCCTTCGTCGATCACGCCGACGACGACATTGCCGCAACTGGTGTGGCCGGCAGCCCATGCTTCGGAGGCCTGCGAGCCGTACGCGTTTGCGGGCGTGCCCGCATCACCGTACATGCCCCACAGCGAACCGTTGGTGGAATACGTGTCGTTGGAAACCGCGTTGTGCTGGTAGGTCCAGTTCGGCTCGGCGTATTCGACGGCAGGATCGGCGCTGAGTACCTGCACGGCCGCCGACAGATCCACGTTGCCCGGCAGCTTGAGCAGTGCGATTTCGCCGTTGCGGCCGTTGCCGCGGCGCACGGTTTCCAGCTTCTGCGCGCCCAGGCCCTGCACCACCGCGTCGCGATCGGCCGACGCCGCGCCATCGCGGTACTTCACCAGCAGTTCGCCACTGACGTGGGGCTGGCCTGCCTTCAATCCCTTGATCACCAGATCCGGCCTGCCACCCGCGTTGGCGGCCTGCGCCGCGCCCATCGTCACGAGTACCAAACCCACCCACATCGCCATGCGATTCTTCTTCATAAGCCGATCCGACTCCGAGTGTTGTGATTGCCGCGCAGGACAGCGCAGTGGGTCGAATCTAACTTGTAATTTTCGTTCTAGATATGGGTTTTCAGCTCACATTTTTTATGTGCCATGCGAGCGACACGATGACTGTCGCATGACACCGTTTACCTGGCATCTTCGCCCGTAGCCTCCTTGGATCTCTGCAACCGGGATCGCCCGAACACCTTCCACTGCCCCTCCTTGTCCAGCACCTCATCGGTGACATGCAGGGTGTCGGCGTCCAGCCGGTAGGTGGTGCGGCCACGCTCGGTGGTGGCGTCGCCCCATTCGACGGCAAGCGCATCGGCCTGCGCTGTCGCGGCCAGCGGCAGGATCATGCCGCGCGTGTCGTACCAGTGGCCACGACATGACGTGTCGACGTGACAGAGATAGGTCGCTTCCGCCGCGAACGGCCACTCCCTGCCATCGGCAGCGCGCATGCGGTTGCTGAAGGAAAGGCGGTACGCCTTCCCTTCCAGCACGGGTGCGAAGCTCAGGGCCAGCGTCGCCTGCATGCCGCTGACGTCACCGGTTCCCTGCCAATGTCCGGCCAACCGATCCCACACGGTCGTGCTGTGCGCCGCATCGACGATGCCGACACTGGAGATCATCGCCAGCACGATGCGCGCAAGCATCATTCACGCTCTCCTGGCCGCACCGGGCGGCTGGTGCAGGCTCAGCACATTGCCGTCCGGATCGAGGAAATCCAGCGACAGTCCACCATCGGGCGATTCGCTGACCGGCACGACGATCTCCACGCCTTTCGCGGCCAGCGCCTCCGCGTGGTCGTCGATGCCGCCGTCGAGGCTGAAGACGACGACCGGCGATTCGCCCGCCCGTGCGGGGCGCGGGATGAAGACCAGGGTCAGTTCGCCGACGTCCCCCATCGCCCACGGACCATCGTGACCGTCCAGTGCGTCGATCGGCAGGCCCAGCGTGCCGCGATAGAAATCCACCGACCGTGCGAGGTCGGAAACAAAGAACACGATGGCGCCTACCTTGCAGTGCGTGAGCATGGGCTGTCCTCCTGTGTGATTCCCGTCTGCAGGTTGCCGCGGGAAGGCCATGTGTGAGCACCGGCATCGATCAGGACCAGGTGCCCGTCCGGATCGTGCGTGCCCAGGCCCTCGCCTGCACGCATGGCGGCCTTCAGCGCACGCCGGACCAGGCCGAATGGCAGGTCCGCGCTGCGCGAGGGGTCGCGCAGATAGGCCAGGGCGATGCTCTCCGCGCGCAACGATGGGGATTGCGCGGAAAGCGCCTTGCGGATGCGGGTCAGGCGCTGGCGGAATGCGGTGGGTTCGATGCGCAGGATCCAGCGGATCTCGTCCGCCGACAGTCCGTGCAACGCGAGCACCGCCAGCCGGCGCGCCGACGGCGGCAGCGTCGCCAGCCACGCCGGGGGTTGCGCTGGAACCCATGTGTCCCGGGCGGCGGCCGGCTCGGCGGCGTCATCCATCGCCGTGCCGGCCAGGACCTCGCGCCGTCGGCGCCGGACACCCGCACGTGCCGCCATTGCTGCCTGGCGCCGCAATACGCCCGACAGCCAGGGCAGATCGTGGCGTCCGGCGAGCAGGCCGGCCAGCAGCGTTTCCTGCACCAGGTCATCCGCTTCGTGCGCACGACGGCACAGGCGCAGGGCCTGCGCACGGAGGGCGCGGTGATCGGCGAGCGTCAACGCAGCGGCGTCCTTCCCCGGTGGAGCAGGCATTCAGGCGTCCTGGTAGATGGCGGTACCGCGCGTACCGTCCGGCAGCACCCAGCCGCGATACATGCCGCGCGTGTTGAGGACCAGCGCGACATTGCCGTCGCAATCCACCGCGATGGCGCCGCCATCGCCGCCATGCTGCGGCACTTCGCCGAGGATCACGTCCTCCACGGCGTCGCGCAGGCGATCACCGCGGTAGGCCACGCGCGCGGCGATGTCGTGCGCCGCCGCATTGCGGATGTAGAACTCGCCCCAGCCGCTGCACGACACCGCGCAGCGCGCATCCGCCCAGGTGCCTGCACCGATCACCGGCGAATCGCCCACGCGACCCCAGCGCTTGTTGGTCATGCCGCCGGTCGAGGTCGCGGCCGCCACGTGGCCGCGGCTGTCCAGCGCCACGGCGCCGACGGTGCCGAAGTACCGGCCGCGCAGATCGTCGTTGCCATGCCATGCCCGCTGCTCGCGTTGCTGCGCATCACGCAACTGCACGCGCCGCGCCTCGGTCGAGAACCAGCCGTTCGGCACCCGATCGATGCCGGGCTGGGTGTCGGCGAACTGCTCTGCACCATCACCGATCAGGAACACGTGCGGTGAATCCTCCAGCACGCGCCGCGCGAGACGCACCGGGTGGCGCACGGTCATGACGCCGGCAACCGCGCCAGCACGGCGGTGGCGGCCATCCATGATGGAAGCATCCAGTTCATGCCTGCCGTCGGCGGTGAATACCGCGCCACGCCCGGCGTTGAAGTACGGGGAATCCTCGAGGACGGTCACCGCCGCTTCCACCGCATCCAGGGCGCTGCCGCCGGTCGCGAGGATCGCATGGCCGACATCGAGCGCACGTGCAAGCTCGGCATGGATCGCCGTTTCCAGCTCGACACCGTGGCTGTCCCGTTCGATGACGCCGGCGCCTCCATGGATGGCCAGGGCAAGCGGCCGGCGGACGGAATGCGGGCTCATGGCGGCAGGCACCGGTGGGCACGACGGGGCTCCAGCATACTCCCGCCGTCGCACCGCACCAGCCGCATCGGGGGCTACTGCGAGCGCAACGCTTCGATGGGATCGAGCTGGGAGGCCTTGCGCGCCGGGTAGTAACCGAAGAACAGGCCGGTGGCGATCGAAAAGCCCGCGGCGAGCCCGATCACCTGCCCGTTCAACGCCACCGGCAGTTCGCTGAATCGACCCACCAGCAGCGCACCGACCACACCGATGACGATGCCCAGCACACCGCCGCCCAGCGACAGCAGCATGGCCTCGGCGAGGAACTGTCGGCGCACGTCGCCCGGGCCCGCGCCCACGGCCATCCGCAGGCCGATCTCGCGGATGCGTTCGGTCACCGAGACCAGCATGATGTTCATGATGCCGATGCCGCCCACGATCAGCGAAATGGTGGCCACCGCGCCCAGCAGCAACGACATCAGTTTGGTGGTCGCGGTGCGGGTGGCGACGATCTCCGAAATGTTGCGGACGTTGAAGTCGTCCTCTTCGCCCGGATCGATCTTGTGCCGCTGTCGCAGCAGCGCCTCCACTTCGCCCTGCACGTAGCCGAGATCCTTGGCATCGGCCACGGTCAATGCCACCTGCATCACCGCGCCCGGCGGCAGGCCCATCGAGCCCAGCAGTCGGCGCCGCGCGGTTTCCAGCGGCACCATCATCACGTCATCCTGGTCCTGGCCGAAGCCACCCTGCCCCTTCGGCGCCAGCGTGCCCACCACGGTGAACGGCACCCGCCCGAGACGCACGGTCTGGCCGACGCCGCTGTCCTCGCCGAACAGCGTGCGCCGCACCGTCTCGCCGAGGATGACGACCTTGGCGGCGCTGGAATAATCCTGCGCATCGAAGCCCTCGCCATTGGCGATGACCCAGCCGTTGATGTCGAAAAAGTCGGCCTGCACGCCCTGCCAGCTGGTCGACGCGTTGTTCTCGGCGAACACGATCTGCGTGTTGCCGCGCAACGCGCCGGCCACGTACTGCACTTCCGGGATCTCGTTGCGGATCGCCTCCACGTCGCCCTCCTTGAGGGTGTAGAAGCTGCTGGAACTCATGCGCACGCCACCGCCGCCGGGGCCCCGGCCGGCACCCGGGCTGATGTCCAAGCGCTGGGAACCGAGGCCGGAGACCAGCTTGTCGATTTCCGCCTGCGTGCCCTGCCCCACCGACACCATCACGATGACGGCGGCGATGCCGATGATCACGCCGAGCGAGGTCAGCGCGCTGCGCATCCAGTTGCCGCGCAACGCATGCAGCGCGGTGCGCAGGATGTCGGAGAATTTCATGGATGGCCTCCGGCGTGCTCGATATCCTCGTGCAGCTCACCGTCGCGCATCACCAGAATGCGGTCGGCATGCGCGGCGACTTCGGCGTCGTGGGTGATCAGGATGACCGTATGGCCGTCATCGCGCAGACGCTTGAACAGGGCGAGGATTTCCTCGCCGGTCTTGCTGTCCAGCGCGCCGGTGGGCTCATCGGCCAGCAGGATCGGGGGCTGGTTGATCAGCGCGCGCGCGATGGCGACGCGCTGCTGCTGGCCGCCGGAAAGTTCGTTCGGGCGATGGCCCGCGCGTTCGGCCAAGCCGACCGCAGCCAGCGCCTGCCGCGCACGCTCGGCGCGCTCGCCCGGTGGCACCTGCGCGTAGCCCAGCGGCATGGCCACGTTCTCGAGCGCGGTCATGCGCGGCAGCAAGTGGAAGCCCTGGAATACGAAGCCGATCTTCTCGCGGCGCAGGACGGCCAGTTGTTCGGCATCCAGCGTGGCCACGTCGATGCCGTCGCAGAAATAGGCACCATCGCTGGGCGTGTCCAGACAGCCGATCAGGTTCATCAGCGTCGACTTGCCCGAACCGGACGGGCCCATGATCGCGACGAAATCGCCCCGGTCCACACGCATGTCCACGCCGCGCAGCGCGACCACTTCCGCCTCGGTGCCGGCGGAGTAGACCTTGCCCAGCGCGTGCGTCTGGATGACCGGCACGCGGTCGCCGGCATTCGCTGAGGGCATGCTCATTCCTTCGCGCGCTCGCCCACGACCATCACGTCGCCTTCCTTCACCGGCCCGGAGACTTCGGTGCTGGTGCCATCGCTGGCTCCCACGCGCACCTGCACCATCTCGGGCTTGCCGTCGACCAGTGCGTACAGGGGCGCGCGCTTGGCACCGAGCAGCGTGCGCAGCTCGCCATCCCAGCGCTGCTTCTGCCGGTCGTCCAGCGTGGCCCGGAAGGGGGCGAAATCCTGCTGCATGCGGTCGGCCATGCGCTGGCGCATCTGCGCCTGCAGCGCGCCCGAACCCCCTCCGGCGTTGCCACCGGACCGTTGCCCGCCACCCGGTCCGCCGAACATGCTGGCCCCGCGCTGTTGCGCCTGCGCCATGCGGGCGGCCTGGCGTTCGCGCAGCGCGGCAAGCGCCGTATCGAAGGCGGCTTGCTGTTCCGGCTTCAGCTGCAGGGTGCCGGCCACCCGTACCAGGTCGTCGCTGACGCCGCCACCGCGATTCTGTGCGCCCTGCGGTGCCGCCTGCGCGGGCGACGCCGCGCCCGACTGTTCACCGGTCGGCTTGTAGCGCAGGGCGGCGTTGGAGATCTTCAGGATGTTGTCGCGCTTGCTGACTTCGATCTCGGCGTTGACGGTCAGGCCCGGCAGCAGCGTGCCGTCGCTGTTGTCCACGCTGACCACCACCGGGTACGTCACCACGTTGCTGGTGGTGGTCGCCGACAAACGCACCTGCTGTACCTCGCCGCGGAACTGGCGGTCGGCGAACGCATCCACCGTGAACGACACCGCCTGCCCGACCTTGACCTGGCCGATGTCGGCTTCGTCGACGGCCAGCTCGATCTTCATCTTCGACAGATCCTCGGCGATGGTGAACAGCTCCGGCGCCTGCAGGCTGGCGGCCACGGTCTGGCCGGGCTCGATGGTGCGGGTCAGCACCACGCCATCCACCGGCGAGCGGATGACGGTACGGTCCAGGTTGACCCGCGTGGTCTGGGTGGACGCGGTCTGCTGGCGGATCTGCGCCTGCGCCGCGTTGACCTGGGCGCGCGCCTGGTCGCGCGAGGCGCGCGCCAGGTCGACATCGCTCTGCGCGACCAGCTTCTGCTTGCCCAGGTCGGCCTTGCGGGCGTAGTCGAGCTCGGCGTTCGCCAGCGTTGCCTGCGCCTGCCTCAGGCTGGCCTGCGCGTTGGCGATCTGCGCGTTGCCCTGTTCGATCTGCGCTTCGTAGGTGCTGGGGTCGATGCGGGCCAGCACCTCGCCCTTCTTCACTTCGCTGTTGTAATCGACCAGCACGTCAGTGACCTGGCCGGAAATCTGGCTGCCCACGGTCACGGTGGAGATGGCGCTGAGCGTGCCGGTGGCCGAGATGGCCACGCGGATGTCGCCGCGCTCGACCGTGGCGGTGCGATAGGCGCTCTCGGCGCCGTCGGCCTCGCGCGAGGTCCAGTACCAGCCCCCCGCGCCCAGGATGGCGACGACGGCGACGCCGAGCAGGAGGTTGGGCAGCAGGGATTTCTTGCGGGGAGAGGTGCGTGCAGGCTGGCTCATGCAGTGAGTCGGCTCGGAAGGTGGGGAGTCGTGCAAGGGAACGCCTGGGAGGCGACGTGGTTGACAGTCCGCGTCGCCGGTCAGCCCCGGTATGGATTACGGAACGAAGCGGATCGTCGCGGTGGTTCCGTGACCCGGCTCGCTGTCCAGTTCGATCTTCCATCCGAAGCGGTCGCACAGCCGGCTGACGATGGACAGGCCCAGGCCGCTGCCATGCGGACGCGTGGGGTCTGCGCGGTAGAACGGTTCGAACACCCGCGTCATCGATTCGGCCGACATGCCGATGCCGGTGTCGCGCACGATCACCCGGTCCGGCTCCAGCACGACGTCTATGCGGCCCCGGTCGGTGTACGCGCACGCATTCCGCAGCAGGTTGCTCACCACCACCTGGAACACCCTCGGTGGCGCATGAAGCCTCGGCCGTGCGTGCAGGGTGACCTCCAGGTCCACCGGCTTGTTCAACAACAGGGCGCGGGCATTCTCGGCCTCGTCCATGACGATATCGGCAACGTCGAAGTCCTCGCTCTGCGGTTCGACCTCGGCCTCACGGGCCAGGATCAGGAACGCGTCGATCACCGCCTCCATGTCGCGGCCCGCACGCTGGATGCGCTGCAGCGCGCGCACGACGCGCGGCGGCGCGTCTTCGGCCATGCCCATGTCGGTGGCCACGCGGATCACGGTCAACGGCGTTCGCAATTCATGACTGGCGTCGCGGGTGAAGTCGCGCTCGCGGGCCACGTGCGCACTTACGCGCTGCGCCAGCCCGTGCAAGGCGGAAGCCAGCTGCCGTGCCTCGCCCTGCACGTCATTGGGAAGCCGGTCAGGGGCCAGCACGCTGACGTCAGGACGGCGCGGATCCCATTCCGCCACCTGCCGCGCGAGCCAGCTGACCGGCGAGACCAGCCGCTTGGAGGCGCGATACGTCAGCCAGGACACCAGGTAGATCGCCACCAGCGTCATGATGATCGGCACGGTGCCGAAGTAGAACGCCAGCCGTTCGGCCTGGGAGCGCAGGAACACCAGGTAGAGGCGACCGGCGGGCTCCTCGTCCACCAGCACCAGCTGGTCGTCCTGCTTCAGCTCGTGGAACCCGGGCGCGAGGTTGCGCAGGTTCTCCGGCAGCACGAGGTTGGAGTGCCCCTTCACTACCAGGTAGCCGCGCAGGTTGTGGGTGTTGGGCGGAGGTTGCGCGGTGCTGGCGCTGTACAGCTCCCAGAAGTGCGTCGCCTCTTCCTGCAGCGCGGTATTCATCAGGCTGTGCTTGATCACCGCGGAGATCAGGTACACGCCCAGCACGATGGCCAGGCTGACCATCACGGCCTGCAGGATGAAGGCGATCCTGAGTTTTCGGGGCAGGCCGTGGCGCATCGGCGTGTCGTCGGGCGAGGACGGGATTATGACGCGTGCGCCCGGCGGTCGGGTCAGCCGATGTCCGCGATACGGTAGCCCGCGCTCTGCACCGTATGCAGCAGCGGCTTGTCGAACGGCTTGTCGATCACTTTGCGCAGGTTGTACAGATGGCTGCGGAGCGTGTCCGAATCCGGCAGGCCGTTGCCCCAGATCTCGCGTTCGATCTCCTGCCGGGTCACCACGCGTGGCGATTCACGCATCAGGATGGTGAGCAGGCGCAGGCCGATCGGCGACAGCATCAGCTCGGTGCCGCCGCGGGTGGCGCGCATGCTGACCGGGTCCAGCACCAGATCCGCGACCTTCAGCACTTCGGCACCCACCTGGCGGCGCTCGCGCCGGATCAGTGCGCGGAGCCGGGCCTCCAGTTCCTGGATGGCGAAAGGCTTGGTGAGATAGTCATCGGCACCGGAACTCAGGCCGGTCAGCTTGTCGTCCAGGGTATCGCGCGCGGTGAGCATCAGCACCGGCGTGGATTTGCGGGCCTCGGTGCGCAGGCGCTTGCAGACTTCCATCCCGTCCAGGCGTGGCAGCATCAGGTCCAGGACCAGCACGTCGTAGCTGTTCTCCACCGCCAGTCGGTAACCGTCCAGGCCATCGGTGGCGTAATCGACCTCGAAACCCCGGCCTTCGAGATACTCGCCGATCATCTCCGAGATGTTCCGGTTGTCTTCCACCACCAGCACCAGACCTGCGGTTTCCTGACTGTGTCGCATGACAACTCCTTCAGAGGCTTCAGGTTTGTGAAGCTACCGGCCTCCCGGTGGACATCATGTGAAGGCCGCGGCTTCATTCAGCCCACAGTTGGGATTACGCTTCGCCACCCCTCCCCAACGGCCCTGCCATGATCGAACGCGTCCTGCCCCTGTTCCTGCTACTGGCCTCGAATGTCTTCATGACCTTCGCCTGGTACGGGCACCTGAAGTACAAGTCCTCGCCGCTGTTCGTCGCGATCCTGGCCAGCTGGGGCATCGCGTTCTTCGAGTACACGCTGATGGTGCCGGCCAACCGGATGGGCAGTGCGGTCTACTCGGTGGTGCAGCTGAAGACGATCCAGGAGATCCTGACCCTGCTGGTCTTCGCGGGCTTCAGCACCTGGTACCTGGGCCAGCCGCTGAAATGGAACCACTACGCGGCCTTCGCCCTGATCGTGGGCGCGGCGTTCCTGATGTTCTACGAGTGAGCCCTGTAGGAGCGCCCCATGGGCGCGATGCTTTTTGCAAGACCGTAAGAAGAGCATCGCGCCCATGGGGCGCTCCTACAGGAGAAAAGGGCTCAGAACCGGATCTTGCCGGTGAGGATGTCCTTGAACATCACCCAGTCGCCGGCGAAGGAATAGAACGGATGCTTGAAGGTCGCGGGCCGGTTTTTCTCGAAGAAGAAGTGGCCGACCCAGGCGAAGCCGTAGCCGCAGAACAGTGCGGCGAGCAGCCACCAGGCGTTGCGCTCGACGATGGCCAACACGAGCAGGGCAAGCACGCCGCAGCTGCCGATGAAATGCAGCCGCCGCGAGGTGCGGTTGCTGTGTTCGTTGAGATAGAACGGATAGAACTCGCGGAAGCTGGCGAAGCGGCTCATGTCCCCTCCCACAGGGTCAGGCGGCGCGTGGCGAGAACATGATCACCGCCATGCCGGCCAGGCACAAGCCGGCGCCGAGCAGGTCCCAGCGGGTGGGCTTTACTGCGTCCACCGCCCAAAGCCAGAACACGGCGACGGTGACGTAGACGCCGCCATAAGCCGCATAGACACGACCGGAGGCCGTGGGGTGCAGGGTCAGCAGCCAGGCGAACAGCGCCAGGCTGACGGCGGCCGGCAGCAGCAGCCAGGCGCTGCCGCCTTTGCGCAGCCACAGGTACGGCAGGTAGCAGCCGACGATCTCGGCCAGTGCGGTCAGCAGGAAGAGCATCAAGATCTTCATGGGATCCCTGTAGGAGGGGCTTCAGCCCCGATGCCTTGCGTGGTCGGGGCTGAAGCCCCTCCTACGCGCCCTGCAGCTTGACCCGCACCCACAGCGCTTCCTGCTGCTCCAGCGTCAGTGCGGACATCGTGGTCTCGTCTTCGGCCGCCAACGCCTCCATCGCACGGAAGCGCCGCTCGAACTTCAGGTTGGCCCGGCGCAGCGCACCACCCACGTCCACCTTGGCGTGACGCGCAAGATTTGCGGCGACGAACAGCAGGTCGCCGATCTCGTCCTCCAGCCGTGCGTCGCGCTCGGGCGAGGGATCAGCAGCGAGTTCGACGCGCACCTCATCGATCTCCTCGTGCAGCTTGTCGATCACCGGCGCGGTATCCGGCCAGTCGAAGCCCACCCGCGCCGCGCGCGCCTGCAGCTTCACCGCGCGCTGCCATTCGGGCAGGCCACGCGAGACGCCGGCCAGCGCAGAGCTGTCTTCCTCGCCGGCCGCCTTGCGCTCGGCGGCCTTGATCGCCTCCCAGTTGACGGTCTGCGCTTCCGCATCGGCGAACGAGGCAACCTGTCCCGGGGCCGTCGAAGCGCTGAAGACATGCGGATGCCGCCGCACCATCTTGTCGCAGATGGCATCGACCACGTCCCCGAACGCGAACGCGCCCTGCTCTTCCGCCATCCGTGCGTGGAAGACGACCTGCAGCAGCAGGTCGCCGAGTTCGTCCTTCAGCGCCGGCAGGTCATTGCGGTCGATCGCGTCGGCGACTTCGTACGCTTCTTCGATCGTGTACGGTGCGATCGAGGCGAAGTCCTGCTCCAGGTCCCACGGGCAACCGCCCTCGGGATTGCGCAGCCGGGCCATGATGCCCAGCAGGCGCGCGATATCGCCATCAGGCGCTGCGGGCATGTCCATGGTCGCCGTCCTGCGCCCGTGCCAGCCAGTCGCGCCACGGCAGCGTCATGTCGCCCAGCGCCACGAAATCGCCGTTGAGCAGGGTCTCGCGGCGGTTGTAGCGGAAGGCACGTCCATCCGGTGCGAGCAGCGCGCCACCCGCGGCTTCCAGCACGCATTGCGCGGCGGCGGTGTCCCACTCGCTGGTGGGGCCGAAGCGCGGATAGACGTCCAGCGTGCCCTCGGCGATGCGGCAGAACTTGAGCGAGGAGCCCAGCGACACTTCCTCGATCCCGCCCATGCCGTCCAGGAAAGCCTGCGTGCGCGCGTCGCGGTGCGAGCGGCTGGCCGCCACCTTCAGCGTGCCCCTGGCAGGCGCACGTGTGCGGATCTGCGCGTCCACTTCGCCGACGCGTCGGTACGCGTTGCGGCCCTGGCGCGCGTGCCAGGTCTCGCCGGTCACCGGCGCATGGACCACGCCGAAGATGGGCTCGTTCTGTTCGATCAGCGCGATGTTCACCGTGAACTCGCCATTGCGCTTGATGAACTCGCGCGTGCCGTCCAGCGGGTCCACCAGCCAGTAAGTGGGCCACTGACTGCGCTCGGCCCACGGAATGTCGGAGGCTTCTTCCGACAGCACCGGCCATTGCGGGGTCAGCCGGCGCAGGCCGTCGGCGATGACCTGGTGTGCGGCCATGTCGGCGGCGGTGAGCGGGCTGTCGTCACTCTTGCGCTGCACATCGAAGGCATCCTCGTACACGGCCATGATGGCCTGGCCCGCTTCGCGGGCGATGACGATGACGGCTTCGTGCAGGTCGGCGGTCATGCGACTCATGTCCGCTCTTTCAACCATTCGCGGGCGATGAACAGAGCCGCCAGCGAACGACCTTCCGAAAAATCCTCGCGCAGCATCAACTGGTCGAGGTCTTGCAACTTCCAGGGCACTACTTCCAACTCCTCGGGTTCATCCCCCGGCAGGCGCTCGGGGTACAGATCTCTTGCCACCACCAGCCAGGACTGGTGACTCATGTAAGTAGGTGCCAGGGTCAGGGCGCGCAGCACGTCGATACGGCGCGCACCGAAGCCGGCTTCTTCCTTCAGTTCACGGTCGGCCGCCTGCTCCGGCGTTTCGCCCGCGTCGATCCGGCCCTTTACCAGGCCCAGTTCGTAACGGTGCATGCCGGCGGCGTATTCGCGCACCAGGAGCACGGTGTCCTCGTCCTGCATCGGCACCACGACCACCGCGCCATGACCCTGCGCACGGAGCCGGTGGTAACGACGGCGTTCGCCGTTGCTGAACTCCAGATCCAGTTCCTCGACATGCCGGTCCGGCCCGTCTGCACGCTGGGTGATGCCGTGGATGGTGGGAAGTCGGCTCATGCGGCGGCGCGGCGTCCACGCCCGGCACGCAGGGCGTGGCGACGGAAGGGGGTGGGGGCCGATATCATGCGGGGATGCGACAAACGGATCATCAAGCTGGAATGCTAACAGAGGCGGACGACTGGCGTGCCCGCGATCTGTCGGTGGTGTGGCATCCCTGTACCCAGATGCGTGAGCACCCGCACACCTTGCCGCTGGTACCCATCGCGCGCGGTGATGGTGCATGGCTCATCGGACACGATGGCAGGCATTACCTGGACGCGGTCAGCAGTTGGTGGACCAACCTGTTCGGCCACGCGGAACCGCGCATCGGCGCCGCCATCGCCACCCAGGCCATGGCCCTGGAACAGGTGATGCTGGCCGGCTTCACCCATGCACCGGCCGTGGAACTGGCCGAACGCCTGCTTGCGGTCGCACCACGCCAACAGGGACGCACGCCGCTATCGAAGGTGTTCTACGCCGACAACGGCTCT
The DNA here is from genome assembly GCF_029542205.1 of Pseudoxanthomonas sp. SE1. NCBI lineage: Bacteria > Pseudomonadati > Pseudomonadota > Gammaproteobacteria > Lysobacterales > Lysobacteraceae > Pseudoxanthomonas > Pseudoxanthomonas sp. SE1. Next base: position 3,241,330 of record NZ_CP113783.1, read on the forward strand.
GCCGGCGTTGAAGTGGCGTTGAAGATGGCGTTCCACTGGTTCCACAACCGGGGCGAACACCGCCGTACCAAGTTCATCGCGCTGGAGAATGGCTACCACGGCGAGACGCTGGGAGCGTTGGCGGTGGGCGATATCCCGCTGTACCGGCGCGTCTATGCGCCCCTGCTGACCGAAGCGCTGTTCGCCCCCTCGCCCGATGCCTACCTCGCGCGGCCCGGCGAATCGCCGGCCGACTGCGCAACGCGCGCTGCGGACGCACTGGCGGCCCTGCTGGACCAGCACGCGGGCGAAGTCTGCGCGGTGATCGTGGAGCCGCGCGTGCAGTGCGCAGGCGGCATGCGGATGCACCATCCGGACTACCTGGTGCGCGTGCGCGAACTCTGCGACGCCAGCGGCGCGTTCCTGATCGCCGACGAGATCGCGGTGGGTTTCGGTCGCACCGGCACGCTGTTCGCCAGCGAGCAGAGCGGCGTGATGCCCGACCTGCTGTGCCTGTCGAAGGGGTTGACGGGTGGCTTCCTCCCGCTGGCCGCCGTCCTGGCGACGGAGACGATCTACGACGGTTTCCTCGATGACGCGCGCGAACGCGCCTTCCTGCATTCGCACAGCTACACCGGCAACCCGCTGGCATGCGCGGCGGCATTGGCCTCGCTGGACATCTTCCGTGCCGACGACGTGCTGGCGCGCAATCGCGCTACGGCCCGCGCAATGGCGACGCTGGCCGAGCCGCTGGCCAGGCACCGCCACGTGGCGGACCTGCGCCAGGCCGGCATGATGCTGGCCTTCGAACTGACCCAGGACGGCGACAAGGCCACGCCCTTCCCGTCCAGCGCCCGCATCGGCCTGAAGGCGTACCGCGCGGCTTTGGCCCGCGGCGTGGTGCTGCGCCCGCTCGGCGACGTGCTGTACTGGATGCCGCCGTACTGCGTGGATGAGGAACAGCTGCAGATGTTGGCCGATGTCACCCGCGCGGCGATCGACGAGGCGACGGCATGACGTGCCACGACCAGAGCGATTCCCGCCCGAGGGGCTTCAGCGCCGCCTGTGGTTGCGGAAGAACCGACATGGCCACTCACTCGATGGGCGCGCTGCAGCGCGTTCGTTGTCATGACGGCGGACATGTCGTCGTGGCGCGGGTTGGAACTTCTCCAGGGAGCGTCGCATGCGCCTGACCCGTTGCTTCGTCGACCTGCCGCTGCACGAAGGCGCGCGGCTCGCGCTGCCCGAAGCCAGCGCCAACCACCTGACACGCGTGCTGCGCCTGCGCGAGGGCGATGCCTGCGTGCTGTTCAACGGCGACGGCCACGACTACGACGCCCGCCTCGCCTCCGTCGGCAAGCGCGAGGTGGTGGCCGAGATCGTATCGATGCGCGCGGTGGACAACGAATCGCCGCTGCACATCACCCTGCTGCAGGGCATCGCACGGGGCGAGAAGATGGACCTGATCCTGCAGAAAGCAACCGAGCTCGGCGTAGCCGCGATCATCCCCGTGACGGCCGAACGCACCGAAGTGAAGCTGGACGCCGAGCGTGCCGAGAAACGCGTGGCGCACTGGCGCAATGTCGTCGCGTCCGCGTGCGAACAGAGCGCACGTGCCCGCCTGCCGTCGTTGTCGCCACCGGCCGCACTGGCCGAGGCGGTACGTGCGGTCGACGGCGACGCGATGCGGCTGACGCTGGATCCTGCCGGCGACGTGTCTCTGACCACCGTGCAGGTGGCCTCGGCTGCGGTGGTGGTGGCGATCGGACCGGAAGGCGGTTGGTCGCCACGCGATCGCGACACGCTGTCCGCAGCGGGTTTCATCGGGCTGCGCCTCGGCCCCCGCATCCTGCGTACCGAAACCGCGGGACTGGCCGCCATCGCCGCGCTGCAATCGCGTTTCGGCGATCTGTAGGGCGGGCCCTGGCCCGCCGCGGAGCGGTATCGGGTGGGCCTGAGCACGGGCCATGCATCTTGCGTGCGATGAGTGAAGGTGGGCCAAGGCCCACCCTACGATAGCGATATCTCAGGCCGCGTTGGCCAGCGCGTCACCGAGCATCGATTCGACGACTTCCAGGTCGGGCAGCACGGCGGCTTCGTCGCCGAGCAACACGCGCACCTTCACCCCGACCGGCAGGTCTTCTTCGGTCGCGTCGGCCAGCAGGCCATCGCGCGGCACCGACACCAGGCGCGGGAACGAGGGTGTCAGCAGCGCGAAGTACGGGCGATCCTTGTCGCCACTCAGCGCCTTCAGCACCACGATCTTGCTGTTGAGGGCCACCGGCTCGTTCGGATTGCCGCTCAGGCGGCCGAACGCGACCAGCGGCACCGACCAGCCATGCCAGTCGATCCGGCCCGGCAGCCAGTCGGGCATGTCCGCGATCGGCTCCACCGGCGCACGCGTGAGCACTTCGGCCACGGTGGCGTTGGGCAGCAACAGGCGGTACTCGCCGGCCTGGATCAGGACGCCACGGATTTCGTCGTTGGAATGGGCCATCGTATGTTCCTCAGAACCAGCGGTCGGTCAGGCGCTGTGCCAGCTGCACGGGCGCGCCAAGTTCGGCACCGCGTGACGCCAGCGCTTTCGGTGCCACCGGGTCGTAGCAGCCATCCTGCGACTGGCCCAACACGAGTGCACCCTGCTCGCCCAGCGCGGCGACCGGGTCCACCAGTGCGCTGTCGCTGCCGCTGAGCAGCAGCACCGCGCTGTCGGCCGGCGGCAGCTGCGGGATCATCGTGTGGATCACGGCGCCCGGGCGGAAGCTCACCGCGCCCGCATCCACGAAGGGCACCACGTCACCGGGCAGTATGTAGATATGGCCCGCTTCGGCGGGCTTCCCGGCTTCGGCCAGCAACACGGGCATGTGCGCCACGCGCTCCATCTGCCGGACCAGGTTGTCGTAACGGCCGCCGTCCAGGCGCAGATGCACCAGCACCGGCTTGGGGAATCCGTCCGGCAGCTCGGCGAGCAACTTGCGCACGGCATCGGGCCCTCCGATGCCGGCGAACACCAGTACCGCGCCCTGCACCCGCACGGCGCCCGCAGCGCCGCCGGATTCCAGCGGCTCCAGTTCCAGGCTGGACAGGTCGAAGGTCGGAGCAGGCACGGGCGGTGGCGCCACGACGGGCGCTTCCGGGAGCGGCGGCGGCAGGGAGGGCGCAGCGATGGGCTCCGCGTCGACCGTGGCATGACGCAGCCAGTCGTCCGCGTCGATGACCGGCTCCGCGGCCGGGCGCGTCGCCAGGCCACCGGTGTAGGCGAAATCGTCACGCGGAAGTTCGAACGCCATGTCGGCCGCTTCTTCCAGATGCAGCGAAATCTCCGCGCCCTCGTGCAGTTGCGCGGGCGTCACCGGCAGGCCGGGCTCGAGCTGCAGGCCGACGTCTTCTTCGCGACCGGGCGGCAACACGTCCTGGTGGCCGTGCAGTTTCGCCGCCAGGTGCCGCGCCCAGCGCTGGGCTTCCCAGCCCTGGCGCCGCGCAGCCAGTTCGGCTTCGTCGAAGATCACGGCCACCGAGGGGTCATGCAGCACGCTGTCGAAGCGCTCCAGGCACTCCTCGATGGCCGGCTCCAGCGCCACCAGCACCACCTGCGGCGCACTGCCGCCGAGGGCTTCCGCATCGAGCGCATTGGGATCGTCTTCCAGCACGATGTCGGCGCCGGCTTCATGCAGCGCCACACGCAGGCGCTCGCGCGCTTCGCCCGGCCGTGCCAGCAAGGCAACGCGTTTGGCTTCACTCACGGACACGGGCGATTCCCAGCAGGTCGTAGACGTTGCGCATCAGGTCGAGCTCCTGGTACGGCTTGCCCAGGTAGCGCTGCACGCCGATATCGAAGGCGCGCTGGCGATGCTTGTCGCCGGTACGCGAGGTGATCATCACGATGGGCACGTCCTTGAAACGCGGATCGGCCTTCATCGCGGTGGCCAGCTCGTAACCGTCCATGCGCGGCATCTCGATGTCGAGCAGCATCAGGTCGGGCACGCGCTCTTCCAGTTTCTCCAGCGCTTCGACGCCATCGCGCGCGGCGCTGACTTCGAAGTTGTGGCGTTCCAGCACGCGGCTGGTCACCTTGCGCATGGTCAGCGAGTCGTCGACCACCATCACCAACGGCACGCGGCGCTGTTCGACCGCGGCGACCTGCTGGGTCGGCTGCTGTGGCTGCGCCAGGTGGCGGCGCACCAGCGGCGCGGCATCCAGGATCACCACCACGCTGCCGTCGCCGGTGATCGTGGCACCGTAGATGCCGGGGATGGACGCGATCTGCGGCCCCACCGGCTTGACCACGATCTCGCGGTTGCCGAGCACCTGGTCGACCGCGACGGCGGCGCGCAGATCGCCCGCGCGCACCAGCAACAGCGGCACCTGCGGCTGGCCCTCCGCCTTGGCCGGCCCCTGTCCCACCAGGTGGCCCAGGTTGTAGAGCGGATAATCCTCGCCGGCGTAGTGGTAGCTGCCAGCCCCTGCACTGAAGCGGGCGTGGCTGATGCGACCGATGCCGCTGACCGCCGCCACGGGCACCGCGAACTGCGTTTCGCCGATCTGCACGAACACGGCCTGGCTGACCGCCAGCGTCTGCGGCAGGCGCAGGGTGAAGGTCGCGCCCTTGCCAGGCACCGAATTGATTTCCAGCGAGCCACCCAGCTGGCGCACTTCGTTGTACACCACGTCCATGCCCACGCCACGGCCCGCCAACTGGCTGACCTGGTCGTAGGTGCTGAACCCCGGCTCCAGGATCAGGCGGTCCAGCGCGCTGTCGGGCAGCACTGCGCCCGGCTGCAGCAGGCCTCGCTGTTCGGCGCGCTTGCGGATGGCATCGCGGTTGAGGCCGGCGCCGTCGTCGGACACCTCCAGCACCATTTCCGAGCCTTCCCGGCGCAGCGCCACGTGCACGGTGCCTTCTTCCGGCTTGCCCGCCTTGCGGCGTTCCTTGGGAGATTCCAGCCCGTGCGCGACGGAGTTGCGCAGCAGGTGCTCCAGCGGCGCGGTCATGCGGTCCAGCACGTTGCGATCCATTTCGCCGTGCGTTCCGGAGAACTGCAGGCTGACCTGCTTGTGCGTCTCGGTGGCGGCCTGCCTCAGCACGCGGCGCAGGCGCGGCACGATGCCTTCGAACGGCAGCATGCGCGCGCGCATCAGGCCATCCTGAAGCTCCGAACTCACGCGCGACTGCTGTTGCAGCAGGCCGTCGTACTGGCGCGCCAGGTCGTCGAGCACGCCCTGCAGGCCGCTGATGTCGGCCGCCGATTCGGCCAGCGCGCGGCTGAGCTGCTGCAGCGTGGAGAAGCGGTCCAGTTCCAGCGGATCGAACGTCGGGTCCTGCTTGTCGTGCTCGCGCTGGTAGCGGGCGACGATCTGTGCCTCCGTCTCCAGATCGAGACGACGCAACTGGTCGTGCATACGGATGTTGGTGCGGTCCAGTTCGGCCATCGCGCCGCGGAACGCACCCAGCTGCTGCTCCAGGCGGGCACGGTAGATCGCGACTTCGCCGGCGTTGTTGACCAGGCGATCCAGCAGGTCCGCGCGCACGCGCACCTGCTCCTGCTGGCCCATCGGGAAGAACTCTTCTTCCACCGGGGCCGCCACGTCGGTTTCGATCGGCGCCGACAGTGGCGCCAGTTCGACCGGGACGGTGGATGCATCGGCTGCCGTCGGCGCATCAGGCAGTTCGATGCCGCGGGCACGGGCATTGAACTCGGCGATCATGCCGTCCGGAATGGCGACGGCGCGACGCGCGGTGACGCGGGCAAGCTGGGCGTGCAGCGCGTCGAAGCCGCGCTCCAGCAACTGGATGGCGCGACGGTCCAGCTCGGTGCGCTGGCCGGCGATCGATTCCAGCATCGATTCGATCGCATGGCCCAGGTCGCCCACGGCGTGGATGCCGGCCATGCGGGCGCCACCCTTAAGCGTATGCAGGTCGCGCTGCAGGCCGATGACCAGCGCGCGGTCTTCCGGCGTGTCGCGCAACTTGGCGATCAGATCGTCGGAGTGGTCGAGCAGGTCGTTGCCTTCCTCGATGAAGATCTCGACCAGGTCCAGGTCGAGCCCGGTCAGGTCGAGGGCCTCTTCCGGCTCCGGCATGTCGGCGGGTGCACTGGTCACGGCAGACTCCTCGGCTTCCACGGAGGCGACGACATCGGACGGCGCTTGTACGGCAGCTTCGAGGGCTTCCGCGTCTTCCGCTGCTTCAACCGGCTCAACGACGTCTTCGACAGGCATGTACTCCACCGCGACGGCATCGTCCACCGACGGTTCTTCCACGACGGCATCGAAACCGGTCGCCCCGTCGGCAGGCGCTTCGGTCGCCGCTTCTTCGAGGGAGATACCCTCGACTGCAGGGGCCTCGGCGCGTTGCTCTGCGGCATCCCGCTCTTCGACGACAGACAGTGCTGCATCATCGACAACGACTTCGTGATCCAGCGTCGCCGCCGGCGCATCCGCGGCATCGACATCGGACGGCACCTCATCGGAGGCGTCGACGGTAGCGGCCACGTCGCCCGGCACTTCCGCCGGATCAGGCTCACCGGCTTCCAGAACATCCGCCGCCGGAACGTCAGCGGGCTCGTTCGCGTCAGGGATGTCATCCTCGCGTGCGGCGGATTCAGCGTCCGCCACATCCTCGTTCGCGTCGTCGAGAACGGGGGTCGTGTCGGCCGCGACAGCATCGGTTTCGACCAGGAACGCGGGCAGATCGGCGTCCACCACCAGGGCGTCATCGATCGGCGCGGCGAATGCGTCTTCTTCCTGCGCCTCCATGGAGGCTTCCGTCGATGCGTCGGCAACGGAGGAGGACTCCATGTCGATCATGGCGCCATCCGCCACCCCGGCATGAACGTCTTCGCCCACCTCTGCCGGCGGCGTCGCGTGTCCGACTTCCGATTGCCGTGCGCGAGGCAGGATGCGGTAGTCGATGTCGTAGAACGTCACGCCCTGCGATGCGGGCTGCCCCAGGTCCACCGTGGTGGATTCCTCCGCAGGCATCGCGGCGCCGGATGCAGCATCGGCCGCTTCGACGGCCGGTACTTCCGGCGTGACGTCGTCCGTCGTCCTGGTCGCGGCAGGATCGCCCGCGCCGTTGGCGGCATCGTCGAGATACGCGGACAGGTCCAGCGCGGAGAGTTCGATGTCGGACGGCGCGACCGGCGGTGCGATCGTCGGCATCTGCCCGACATAAGTGCCCTGGTGTGCGTCATCCACGATCTGGGCGCCGTGGCGCAGGTCGGGCAGGCTGTCGCGCAGCGCGGCGAGCTGGCCTGCCAGCGCCGCGAATACCGGGATGCGCGGCGACGGGGCCTGCAGGGCCGCGATGCTGCGGCGGATCGCCTGCGCGGTGTCGGCCAGCGCGGCCACGCCCTCGGGCGTCGGTGTTTCGACCGCCGACAGCAGGCGTTTGACGTACTGCTCCGCCGACGAGGTGACATCGGTGATTTCCGGTACGTCCGCCATCGCCAGCGCACCATTCATGGTGTGCACGGCGCGCAACAGTTCTTCCGTGACCGGCGTGGCCTCCACCTGGGCCTTCTGCAGCCAGGTATCGACCGTATCGAGGTGGTTGTCGACTTCGGTTTCCAGGATCTCGCGCAGCACCGCGTCGACGGACGCCGGCGTGCCTTCGGTTTCGGGTTCGAACACCGCAGGCACGTCTTCGACCACGGGCGCGGCCGTCTGCGCCAACGTCGGCTCGATGAAGTCCGCTTCCTCGTCCAGCACGGTCGGTTGTGCGCTGTAGTACGCCTCTTCGCCCGCGGCCAGGCGATCCGCCACGTCCTGCAGGCCGGCCAAGTCGGCCGTCACGCTGCCCTGGCCGCGCAGCGCGGCGTTGAGTTGCGGCAATGCGTCGCAGGCCTGCTCCAGCAGGACTTCGACCGCATGGCTCGGCGCACGCGTGCGGTCGAGCACCCGGTTCAGCATGTTCTCGACCTTCCAGCTGAATTCGCCCAGCGTCTTTGCACCCACCAGGCGTCCGCTGCCCTTCAGGGTATGGAACACGCGGCGGATCGGGCGCAGGCGATCGAAATCTTCGGGGTTGCTGCGCCAGGCCGGCAGCAGCTGGCGCAGGTTGACGATTTCCTCGTCGAACTCCTCGAGGAAAACGTCGCGGATCTCGTCGTCGATATCGGTCGCATCGCCATCGAAGCCGCCCATGACGCCCGCCGCGGGCAGCGCGGCCGCCGCAGCGGCAATCTCGTGGCGCAGATCCGGGAGTGCATCGGTATCGGCATCGATACCGGCGATGTCAGACGCCGCCTCGGACACGTCCGCGGCCGTTTCGATGCGATCCCCGGCAACAGGCGCATCGCCGGCTTCCACGACGGGCGCGATCGCCTCTTCCGGCACGGACACCGGCGAGGCCGCCTCGGCATCACCGTCTGCTTCTTCGAAGCCGACCGGATCGAACGGATTGGCGCTGCCGGGCGAAGACACGGCGGGTGCGGTGTCGATCGGCTCCAGCGACAGCCCGGCGAACGAGACTGGCGCGGGCGTTTCCTCTACGGGGACAGGCACTCCGCCGGCCGCCGGCGCATCAACAACGGGCACTTCGGCAATGGGCGCAGCGACGGGCGCCACAGCGGCTGGCGAGGCTGCTTCTTCGACCGCAGGCGCTTCGGGCGGCAACGGCCAGTAGCGCAACGCTTCCAGGCTGCCGCGGGTGATCTCGAGGATGTCCTCGCGATTCGGGCGCCGCTCGCGCAAGGCTTCAAGGTAGTACTCGAGGCTGGCCATCGCATCGGCCAGGGTGTCCAGTTGCTGGCCACCGGGCACGCGCTTCTTGCCGATCAGCTCACCGCTGACATAGCGGCGCACACCGATGACGTAATCGCCCGCCTGCGCCAGTTCGAGCATGCGCAGCGCGCCCGCGACCTCGTCCAGCAGGCGCGGCACGTCGGTGAGTTCGCCATGGTCCCAGTTGGTTTCGATGAACGCGACGAAACGCTCGCGCGCACCGGCGAAATTGATGATGGCCTCCTGCGCCAGCACTTCGACCGTGCGTTGCGATTCGGCGGTGCTGGGATCGGGTGCCGCATCGCCAGCGCTGCCAAGGTGCGCGACCTGGTCATCCAGCGAGGCATCGACGTACAGCAGTGCGCCGGCGACATCGAGCAGCGTGCCTTCGTCCGCAGGGCGGGCGCCCGCCACGACTTCGCGCAGCGTGTCGCGCTGCTGCATCACCACGTCGCGCGCCACGCCCAGGCCCATCATGCCCAGCGTGTCGGCCACATTGCCGAGCTCGGCGACCTGCGATTCGAGTTCGCGCGCCTCGCTGCCGGTGCGCAGGTGCAGGTCCAGCGCGTCCTTCACGCGCAGGAGCTCTTCCTTGACCGCATTGCCGACGGTGTCGAGCAGTTCACGATTGCGACCACTGAGGCTGCTGCGTGCGTGGTCGATCTCGGCCTCGCTGGGCGTCACGTCGTCGCGGGCACCCGGCGGGAACAGCATGCTTTCGTTGAGGCCCGATGCGCCACGCGACGCGCGGATCTCGTTGAGCAACGGCAGCAGCACGATGGGAATGTCGCGGTGACCGTCCTGCAGCCGCTCCAGATAGTCCGGCAGCAGCACCGCGCCGCGCATCAAGGTGGAGCAGGCTTCGTCACGGTCGGCCACGCCACCTTCCTGCAACGCCTTGGCGAGCAGTTCCAGCTCTTCGGCGACCATCGCAGGCGCATACAACTCCACCATGCGCAGCGTGCCCTGCACCTGGTGCAGGTAGCCGGCGCAGAAGCGCATGCGGCTGCTATCGGCGGGCGTTTCGACAAAGGCTTCGATTTCCTGCCGCACCAGGCGCAGGGTCTCGTCCAGCTCGGGCTTGACCCAGCCGAGCACGGCGTGGCTCATGGCTTCGCGCAGCGCACTCATGGGCAGGCTCCCGCGGCGACGGCAGGACCGTCAGCCTTGCGCTGCTGGCAGGCGGGATGGCGTAGGAAGTTCATGCAGTGCGTCCCGTCCTCAGCCCGGCAGCTTGAAGTCGGCGACCGAACGGCGCAGGTCCGCGGCCAGCTGCGCCAGGTGACCGATGGATTCCGCCGTCTGTCCCGCACCCAGCGAGGTCTGCGAGGTGATCTGGCGGATCACGCCCATGGTCTGGGTGATGTCCAGCGCGGCGGCCGACTGCTGCTGCGCGGCGCCGGAGATGCCCTTGATGAGGTTGTTCAGGTCGTTGGACACGCGCTCGATCTCGCCCAGCGCGGTACCCGCGTCTTCGGCGAGTCGCGCACCGGACACCACTTCGGCGGTGGTCTGCTCCATCGAACTGACCGCTTCGTTGGTATCGGCCTGGATGGTCTGCACCAGCGATTCGATGCGGCGCGTGGCGCCCGAGGTACGTTCGGCGAGGCGTTGCACTTCGTCGGCCACGACCGCGAAACCGCGGCCCGCTTCACCGGCGGAGGCCGCCTGCACGGCCGCGTTGAGCGCCAGGATGTTGGTCTGTTCGGAAATGTCGTTGATCAGTTCCACCACCGAGCCGATCTCCTGCGAGGACTCGCCCAGGCGCTTGATGCGCTTGGAGGTTTCCTGGATCTGGTCGCGGATCTGGTCCATGCCGCGGATGGTCTCGCGCACCACGCCGGCGCCCTCGGTGGCGATCTGCACCGAGCGCTGCGCCACTTCGGCCGACTCCGTGGAGTTCTTCGACACCTGGTCGATGCTGGTCGCGATTTCGCTGATTCGGTCGGATGCGGTGGTGATCTGGTCGGCCTGGTGGCCGGCGGCTTCCGCCAGCTGCAGGGCGGTGGCCTGGGTTTCCTGCGTCGATGCCGCCACCTGCACGGAGGTGTCGTTGATCGTGGTCACCAGATTGCGCAGTTCGTCCACGGCGTAGTTGATGGCGTCCGCGATGGCGCCGGTCATGTCCTCGGTCACCGAGGCCTTCACCGTCAGGTCGCCTTCACCCAGCGAGCTGATTTCGTCCAGCAGCCGCATGATCGCCTGCTGGTTGCGGCTGTTGTATTCCACCTGCGTCTGGTAGCGCATTTCCTGCTCGCGCTGGCGGGTGCGGTACAGCGACCACAGCAGGCCGATGATGGAGATCAGCGCCGCGATACCCGAGGCGATGCCCAGCCAGAAGTTCGGGAACAGGCGCGTGTCGCGGACCGAGCCGAATGCCGAGAAGGCCTGGAACAGGTTGGTGCTGTCCTGGAGCATCTGGCCCGAGCCGTTGGTCAGCGCGCCGGCGGCCGATTGCGCGGCAAAGAGGTTGCGCGAGCTGGCCAGGATCGCGTCCAGGTCCTTCTTCATCGCGGTCCACAAGGTTTGCGAATTGTCCAGTGCGGACAGGGCGGCGCCATTGCGGACCGCTGCGATGCCGAGGTCGGGGTTGCCGTTGCGCAGGCCTTCCAGCACCTGGCCGAATAGCACGGCGTCGCGACCCAGCGCGTCACCGGCCGTGGCCGCACCCGCGCCACCGGCACGGATTTCGGTCACGCGGCGCGCCATGGTGCCGGCCAGCACGACCTGCTGCAGTGCGCTGTAGATCTGCGACGAAGGTGCGCCGCCAGCGGACATCGCGCGGACGACTTCATTGAGCTGCGCCTGCAGGTTGGGCACCTGGGTCGCGAAACGGTCGGCGTTGCCGGCCAACGCCAGCACGGCGGCTTCGGAGGTCACGATCTGGTCGGCGTTCTTGCCCAGCGGCGCCCAGGTGGTGGTCAGCTTGGCCAGCGGCCCGGCGATGGCGCCTTCATTGCCGAAGCGGCTCTGCAGGTCGGAGACGGTGGACTCGACCGACTGCTTGGTCTCCTTGAAGGCCTTGAAGGCTTCGGCATTGCCGGCCACGGCCTCGCGACCCTGGTTGGCTAGCTGCTGCGACAGCACGCGCATGTCGGATGCGCCGGTGCTGGCACCGGACAAGCGGCTGCCCTGGTAGGTGGCCACGCCGGTATTGGCACCGAAGACCAGCACCGAAAGCGCGAGCAGCAGCAACCAGAAACTGTTGCCGAAACTGCCGATCTTGCTGGCGCTGGGAGAATCCGTCGCAGTGCTCATCGTTCAACCCCTGGATTGTTCTTGTTGTCCGCGCTCAAAGCGCGGTCTGACGGAATTCGGGCGTGCGCGCGAGCAGTCCCAGCGCGAAAACGCCCCATCGCTGGTCGTCGCTCGCGAAGGCCCGCTCGATGAAATGCGCGTAGCGGCCGTCTGCCAGCTCCCCCGGCTCGACCTGCTGCGATTCATGGAAGCTGCGCTGCCCGTACAACTCGTCGATGGTCAGCGCGACATCGCCACCGGCCTGGCGCATGACCAGCACGCGCTGGCCTTCGTGCAGCACCGTGCGCTCGCCCTCGAGGAACTGTTTCAGGTCGACCACCGGAAACAGGTTTCCGCGCAGGTTGCCGATGCCCAGCAACCACGGGTGCGCGCCGGGCACGGGCGTGACCGGCGGCATCTGCACGATTTCCACCACTTCCCCGAAATTGGAGATCAGCCGGCGCTTGCCGACCCGGTAGCCGACGCCGCGGTACTGGTCCTGCGCGATTTCCCGCGCCGGCTGCGCCACGGCGTGCGCCAGGCTGCGGCGCTCGTATTCGGCGAGCGTATCGAACGGTGTGCGGATCATGGCCCGCCCCCTGTGCGTTCAGTGCGAATGGTCGCCATGCCGCCAGCCCCCTCAGGTGCTGACGTGGGCGCGGATGGCGTCGAGGAGTTCCTCGCGCGTGAACGGCTTGGTCAGGTACTGCTCCGAGCCGACGATGCGCCCGCGCGCCTTGTCGAACAGGCTGTCCTTGGACGACAGCATGATGACCGGCGTGGACTTGAACACCTGGTTGTTCTTGATCAGCGCGCAGGTCTGATACCCGTCCAGGCGCGGCATCATGATGTCCACGAAGATGATCTGCGGCTGCTGGTCGGCGATCTTGGCCAGGGCCTCGAAGCCGTCCGTCGCGGTCACGACTTCGCAACCCTCGCGTTTGAGCAGGGTTTCCGCGGTGCGGCGGATCGTTTTCGAGTCATCGATCACCATGACCCGTAGGCCGTGGAGTCCACCGGCCTGGCCTTCGTTCTGCGTCATTACCTGATTTCCCCATGCGCGCGGCGCTTCATTGACGAACCGGCCCCGCTGCGTTGCTACTTATATCCCAATCCCCTTGCGCACTGTCAAGCGACACCTTCAGCGCACCTGCCGCTGAACGGCGCGATGCGAACTGCGTCTCAATTTTGCGGCGACCCGGCAGACGCGGCGTTCCGCCAGCGCCGGGGCGTGGAATGCGCGCCGCCTGATACCATCCCCGCGTCTCCTGCAGAACCGCCCCCATGCCGCTGGACGTCGTCGTCGTCATGGACCCGATCGGGTCCATCAAGATCGCCAAGGACACCACTTTCGCCATGCTGCTGGAAGCCCAGCGGCGCGGCCATCGCCTCCTTTACGTCGTCCCGGGCCGGCTGGCCCTGCGGGACGGGCAGGCCACCGCCCAGGTCGCCCCATTGACTGTCAGGGACGACAAGGCGGACTGGTACACCCTGGGCGAAGCGCGCGAGCTGGCGTTCGGTCCCGGCCAGGTGGTGCTGATGCGCAAGGATCCGCCCGTCGACGACCAGTACCTCTACGACACGCATGTGCTGGGCATCGCCCAGCAGGCAGGCGCGCTGATCGTCAACGACCCGCAGGGCCTGCGCGACTACAACGAGAAGCTGGCCGCCCTGCTCTTCCCGCAGTGCTGCCCTCCCACCCTGGTCAGCCGCGATCCGGTCGCGCTCAAGGCGTTCGTGGCCGAACATGGCGAGGCCGTGCTGAAGCCGCTGGACGGCATGGGCGGGCGCTCGATCTTCCGGGTGAAGGCCGGCGACCCCAACACCAACGTCATCCTGGAAACGCTGGTCGGGGACGGCCGGTTGACCCTGGCACAGCGCTTCATCCCCGGCATCAGGGACGGCGACAAGCGCGTGCTGCTGGTCGATGGTGAGCCGGTGGACTATGCGCTGGCCCGCATCCCGCAGGGCGACGAGTTCCGCGGCAACCTCGCGGCGGGTGGCCGCGGCGAAGGCCGCCCGTTGAGCGAACGCGACCGCTGGATCGCGGCGCAGGTGGGCCCGGAGATGAAGCAGCGCGGCATGCTGTTCGTCGGCCTGGACGTGATCGGCGACTATCTCACTGAGGTCAACGTCACCAGCCCCACCTGCGTGCGCGAACTGGACGCGCAGTTCGGCCTGAACATCGCCGGCCAGCTGTTCGACGCCATCGAGAAGAAGCTGGCCTGAGATGTCGGCGGTTCCCATGACCCCGCCGAAGATCGGCGCGAACGAGCGCCTCGGCGCCACGCTGGCGCTGTCGCTGATCGTGCACGGGTTGCTGGTGCTGGGCGTGGGCTTCGCGCTGGACGACGCGGCACCGGTGATGCCGACGCTGGACGTGATCCTCAGCCAGACCAGCACGCCGCTGACGCCGAAGGAAGCCGACTTCCTGGCCGCCGCCAACCAGGAAGGCGGCGGCGAACACGACCAGGCCAGGCGCCCGCGCGACAGCCAGGCTGGCTGGATCCCGCAACCCGACACCGGCCTGGCGCCGCAGCCGCTGCGTGCGCAGACCACGGCTCCGGTGCCTCCCCCGGAGAGCCGTGTCGTCACCACCCGCGACGGCGAAGCCCGCGCACCGGTACCGGAAGCACGGCCGCAACCCGACCGGCCCGAGCTTCCCCAGGGCGAACAGAAGGTGCAGCGCGATGCCGAGATGGCGCGGCTCGCTGCCGAGTACCACCTGCGCTCGGAGCTCTACGCCAAGCGGCCAAAGCGCAAGTTCGTCTCGGCCAGCACCAAGGAGTACGTCTACGCGAACTATCTGCGGGCCTGGGTCGATCGCGCCGAACGCGTGGGCAATCTCAACTACCCCGACGAGGCGCGCCGCAAGCGCCTGGCCGGCACGCTGGTGATCAGCGTGGCGGTGCGCCGCGATGGCAGCGTGGAACAGACCCGCATCATCCAGTCCAGCGGCATCCCCCTGCTGGACTCCACCGCGCAGCGCATCGTGCAGCTGTCCTCGCCGTTCCCGCCCCTGCCCGAAACCGCCGAGAACGTGGACGTCCTGCACGTCACCCGCACCTGGCGCTTCCTGGCCGGCGGTGAAGTACGCGACGAGTAACGTGCGGCCCTTCAGCGCGAGGCGCGCAGCGCCTTCTGCTCTTCGAGGGTGAGGGCGACGTTGTTGCGCAGGTACGCCGGTTCGACGTGCTCGGGCGCAATGACCTCGCCACGGCGCAAGGCGTCCGCCGCCAGTCGCGCGAGGTCGGCGGCATGCGGCAGTGCCTGCGCATCGACCCGAAGGAAGCGTTCCTGCAGGCGCGCGACGAGCACGCCGTCGGCTGCAGCGAATCCCGTGCCCACGCCTACCCAGTCGCTGTCCGCGCCCGGCAGCGCGTAGCCGGCCGGTGCCACCGCGGCTTCGGCTGACGTGGCCTCCAGCCGGTCGCCGCGATGCACGAACGTGCCCGTGTAGATCTCGCCCATGCGCGCATCGATCGCCGCCAGGATCGCATGCGCCATGCCGACATCGCAGCCGCCTTCGCCCGCCGTCACGCGGGGCGCCGGCACCTGCGACGCCAGCACCGCGAGCGTGGACACCGGCACCAGCGGCCGATCCAACGCCAGCGCGATGCCTTGCGCCAACGCGATGGCCAGGCGCACGCCAGTGAAAGCGCCCGGGCCGCGGCTGAGGGCGATGGCATCCAGTTGCGCGCGCGCGATGCCGGCGTCCGCCAGTAACTGTTCCGCCCACGGCAAGGCGAGTTCGGCGTGCCGACGCGGCGCCACCTCGAAACGTTCGCGCACCTCGCCGTCGACGTACACGGCGACGGAGCAGGCTTCGGTGGCGGTCTCGAAGGCGAGCAGCTTCATGGGCGACAGGGAGTTCGTGAGGTGCCTAGCTTAAACGCTGCGATCCGCGACGCGCTCAGAAGCGGGCATCGGCGAACCAGTCATCGCCGCCGCCACCGGCTGCGGCCACCGGCTCCGGGGAGGCCTCCACTCCGAAAAAGCCCTGTACGTCCTGCACGCGCTGGGTACGCCGGAACGGCGGCAGCGAATCGAGGAACACGCGCCCGTAAGGCTTGCCGGTCAAGCGCGGATCGCACAGCACCAGCACGCCGCGGTCGGTCTCGCTGCGGATCAATCGGCCGACCGCCTGCTTCAGCGCGATCACCGCCTGCGGCAGTTGTTCATCGCGGAAAGGATTGCCGCCGGCGCGACGCACGGCCTCGAGCCTTGCTTCGAAGACCGGGTCGTCCGGCGCGGCGAATGGCAGCTTGTCCACCACCACCACGCTCAGAGCATCGCCGACCACATCGATGCCTTCGCGGAAACTCGCTGCGCCCAGCAGCACGCCATTGCCGGACTCGCGGAACCGCTGCAGCAGCGTGCCGCGCGGCGCTTCGCCCTGCACGAACAATGGCCACGGTCCGCCACGCAGCGCCTCCGCCGCCTCGCGCAGGGCGCGATGCGAGGCGAACAGCAGGAACGCGCGCCCCTGCGATGCCTCCAGCACGGGCCGCAGCGTCGCGATCAGCCCCTGGCCATAGCCCGGCGCATTCGGATCGGGCAATCCGGTGGGCAGATAGCACAACGCCTGCTGCGGCCAATCGAAGGGACTGGGCTGCAGCAAGGTGGGCGGATCATCCAGGCCCAGGCGCACGGCGAGATGGTCGAAGCGCCCGCCCACCGCAAGCGTGGCCGAGGTGAATACCCACGCGGCGCGCGATTGCTCGCGGTGCTGCCGCAGCGGACCGGAGACATCCAGCGGCGTGCGCTGGCAGCGGAAGGCTCGCGGCGTCAGTTCGTACCACAGCACATCGCTGGCGTCGTCGGCCTTGGCAGCATCGTCGTCGAACGCACCCGCGCCGGACGGCGCCTCGTACCAGCGCGACAGCCGCGTGCCGAACTCCTTCGCCCGCGCCGCGCACGCTTCCAGTCCGAGCGATGCGGGCGCCAGAGGCGCGAGGGCCGCGGACAGGTCGCCGAGCGCGCCGGCAAGCGCATCGAAGCCTGTCGCCACCTCAGGTTTCGCCAGCAAGCGCTCGCGCGTGCCGCGTGCCGGCAGCCCTTCCATTGCCGCGCGCAATTCACGCAAGGACTGCTCCAGCGCACGCACCGGCGGCTGCAGGGCCGACAGGGCGCCGGCCGCGTCCTTCGATTCGGCCAGGCAATCGCGCGCCAGTTCCTGCAGGGGACGCATACCGAAGCCTTCGCCAAAGAAATTGGCGGCGAGTTCGGGCAACTGGTGCGCCTCATCGATGACGAAGGCCTGCGCACCCGGCAGGATTTCGCCGAAGCCTTCCTGCTTCAGCGCGAGGTCGGCAAGCAGCAGATGGTGGTTGACGACCACGATGTCGGCGGCCTGCGCGCGCTGCCGCGCCTGCACCACGAAGCAGTCGTCCCAGAACGGGCATTCGGTGCCCAGGCAGTTGTCGATGGTCGAGGTGACCAGCGGCAGCAACGGGGAATCGTCCGGCAGCGCGGCCAGTTCGGCCATGTCGCCGAACTTGGTGCGCCCGCCCCACGCGACGATGCGCTGGAACTGGTCCACCTGCTCACGGCTGGTGAAGGTGGTGCGCAATGCCTGCGGATCGCCCCTGGCCTGGTTCAGACGGTAGCGACACAGGTAGTTGCTGCGTCCCTTCAGCAGCGCCGACTTCAGCCCGGCCACGCCGAGCGCGTCGCGCACGCGCGGCAGGTCGCGGTGGTACAGCTGGTCCTGCAATGCGCGCGTGCCGGTGGAGACGATGGTCTTCAGCCCGGACAACAGCGCCGGGACGAGATAGGCGAAGGTCTTTCCGGTGCCGGTACCGGCTTCGGCCAGCAGCACGTCGCGCGCATCGAAGGCATCGGCGATCGCCGCCGTCAGTCGCTGCTGGGCGTCGCGGGGCGTGAAGGCATCGAGTCGTTCCGCCAGTGCGCCCCCCTCGCTGAGGGCGTCGCGGCTGGCCTGGGCTAGCTGGGACATCGTGGAAACGGAAAGCGGCGTGCGGCGGCAAGGGTACCGCGTCGCGGCGGACGCGGCGCCCTCACATGCGCTCGATCACCGGCACGGTGCATGCATCGCGCCGGGTTTCGGCATCGGTGACCGCTGCCTGGGTGGTCGCCGCGCGCGCCGCATGCTGCGCGGCGTCTTCGGGCGTATGGCGGGCGGGCAGCGAAGGCTGCACCGCGAGTTCATGTTGGCGGACCTGGCGCACGGTTTCCCAGTGCTGGCGGCACAGGGGCCCCACCTGGGAACCCAACTGGAAGGCACGTTGCGCCAGCGTGTCGGCCCGCGCGAAGTCGCCCTGCAGCAGGGCGACTTCGGCGCGCTCCTGCAACACGGCGGGATCTTCGGGCACAAGCAGCAACGCCTGGTTCAGCGCCTCGGCCGCCGCGGCGACATTGCCCGCCGCGCGCGCATGCTGTGCCTGTTCGCGCAGGTCCTCGACCTGCGGATCGCGCAGCGGCTGTACAGCGAGTTCGCGATCATCATCGCCCGCCGCCGCATGGATGGCGGCGACGCGCTGCCCGGGCGTCACCGGGTCGCGGGCGACCGGGGTTTCCGGCACGGGTGCGGACACGCAACCGGCCAGCAACATCAGGAACAGGAGGAATACGTACTTCATGATCACGGCTGCTGCGGGGGAGTCTCTTCGGGTGGCGGCGCGGCTTCTTCCTTACGGTCCAGGCCGAACCAGCTGCGCCATCCGCCGCCTTCCTGCTCTTCGCCCTCGATCAGTGGCTGCTCGACCACGCACGCGGCATAGGGGGGCGCGAAGCCCGACACGAACGGCAACTGGCGCGCACCGGGGCATCCCGGATCGGTGCTGTTGGAGGCGACCACCCACTGCCAGTCCAGGCCCTTGTCCGACACCTTCAGCGGTGCCGTCGGCAGGCGCGCGAACAGGCCGGACCACACGCGCATCGCGCCCGTGCCCCCGTACAGGCCGGTCTGTTCGTTCTTGTCGTTGCCCATCCACACCACGGCCAGGTGATCGCCGGTGTAGCCGGCGTACCAGCTGTCGCGACCATCGTTGCTGGTACCTGTCTTGCCGGCCGACTGCAGGCGGCCCAGGCCATCGCCGACCAGTTGTCGGCCGGTGCCACTGGACACTACCTGCTGCAGGGCAACGGTGATGAGGTTGGCGGCGATGGAATCGCCCTCCTGCGCCGGGGCCGGTGTCTTGTCGTAGCGCTTGAGCAGCTTGCCATCCGGGTCGAGCACGCCGCGCACGGCGTGCAGCGGCTGGATTTCGCCACCGGACGCGAGGAACTGGTACAGCTGCGCCATCGCGTACGGACTCTGGTCGGTCGCACCGAGGATCAAGGCGGGATTCGGCTCGGCTTCGATGCCGGCCAGCACGCGGATCAGCTGCGCCAGGCGGTCCGGTTCCACCTTCATGCCCACCCGCACCGTGGCCTGGTTGTACGAACGCGCCAGTGCGTCGACCAGGCGCACGGTGCCGTGGCTGCGACGGTCGGCGTTGGCCGGCGTCCAGCGCCGGTTCTTGCCCAGTTGCACGGTCACCGGCGAATCATCGACCCACGAGGCCAGCGAATACTGGTCCGGCTGCGCCAGCGCGAGCAGATAGACGAAGGGCTTGAGCAGTGAGCCGACCGGCCGCTGCGCTTCCACCGCACGATTGAAGCCCACCTCCGACACGTTGCGGCTGCCCACAACGGCCAGTACATCGCCGTCGTGCACGTCGGTCACCACCATGCCGGCCTGCAGCGGCGGGCGGCGCTTGTTCTCCAGCGCCTTGATCGTGCGCGTCACCGACGCTTCCGCGTAGGCCTGTGCCGACGGCGACATGCCGGTCAGCACGCTGAGGCCCGCCCCCTGCAACGCGCTCTCCGGGTAGTCGCGCGCCAACTGGCGGCGCACAAGGTCCACATAGGCCGGAAAGCGGTTCGCAGCGGCCATGTCCGGCGTCTTCGTCACCCCGAGCGGCGCGGCGAGCGCGCGCTTGTATTCGGCGTCGTCGACTAGCCCGGTCTCATGGAGCTTCAGCAGCGCGTAGTCGCGGCGTTCCTTGGCGCGGTCCGGATTGCGTCGCGGGTCGTAGTGCGAGGGCCCCTTCACCATGCCGATCAGCAGCGCGACCTGTTCGGTGGTCAGGCTGTCCAGATCGCGACCGAACCAGAATTCCGACCCTGCTGCCACGCCATGGATCGCCTGGCTGCCGCGTTGGCCCAGATACACCTGGTTGAAATACGCTTCCAGGATGGTGCGCTTGTCGTAGCGGGCTTCCAGGATCAGCGCATACAGGATCTCGTTGAACTTGCGCGTCGGCGTCTGTTCCTTGCCGATGCCCAGCAAGCCGCTGCGGGCCAGCTGCTGGGTCAACGTGCTGGCACCCTGGCGCGTGTCGCCGCCCGAGCGCACCAGCAACCATGCCGCGCGTACCATGCCCGACAGGTCGACGCCGTGGTGATCCTTGAAGTCACGGTCCTCTACCGCCTGCAGGCCGGTCACCAGCAGTTCCGGCACTTCCTCCAGCCGCACCAGCCGGCGCTCTTCCTGCTTCTGCCCGTACAGCGTGGCGATGCGCGCCGGATCCAGCCGCGCCACCTTCAGGTTCTGCTTGCGTACGACGTCGCGGACCGTCGCCACCCGGCCACTGGACAGGCTCACCTGGATACGCCGGGGCGCCACGCGGCCGTCCACGTCGATGTAGCCGCGACTGGAAATGGTGAAGCGCCCGCCTTCGCGCATGTACGTGCCCGGACGCTCGCCCGCGCCGTCGTCGCGGTACGATGCCGCATCCAGCTCGGTCTTCAGGGTCTGCGCATCCATCGCCAGCCCTGGCGCGACCTGCAGCGGACGCGCATAGACGCGGGTAGGGATCTGCCAGCGCAGCTCGCCGAAGCGTTCGGTGACCTGGTGGTTCAGATACAGCGTGTACGGGATCAGGAATCCCAGGCCCAGGCCCACCGCGGCAAGACCCCAGGTCAGCAGGCGCTGACGCCAGCCGGGCCCATCGCCGTCATCGATGTCGTCTTCGTCCAGCGCTTCGTCGTCGTAGTCGTTGCGGGCCACAGGGGATGCGACAATGGGAATTCGGGCGAGTCTAGCGCAGCCGCCGAGGGTGCGCCCGGCCCGTTTTCCCTTCGCTCAGCTGGAGTTGCAACGGAATGTCGATGTCGTGGGCCGACGTGCGCTTCATGCTGGAACGCGCGCGCGGCCTGGTCCGTCGAGGGTTGGCCAGCCTGCGCACGCGGGGCCTCGGCCCCACCTGGGCACGCGTGCGGCGACAGTTCGCGCGCCGCGCACCGCCCCCGTCCGCGCCTCTCTATTTCCCCTCCACGGCGCCATTCTCCCCGTTCACCGTGCCCGCGAGCGATGCGCCGCGCGCCAGCATCGTGATCCCGGTCTACAACCAGGCGGCCTACACGCTCACTTGCCTGCGTGCCCTGGCCGAGCATCCGCCGACCGCCGCATGCGAGGTCATCGTGGTCGATGATGGGTCGACCGACGAAACCGTCGACTGGATGCCGCGTATCCGCGGACTGCGTTACCACCGCCGCGCGACCAACGGCGGCTTCATCGCAGCCTGCAACGACGGCGCATCGCTGGCCAGCGGCGACTATCTGGTATTCCTCAACAACGACACCGTGCCGCAACCCGGCTGGCTCGATGCGTTGCTCGCGACGTTCGATGCCGACCCGGATGCGGGCCTGGCCGGAGCGCAATTGGTATACCCGGATGGCCGCCTGCAGGAAGCAGGCGGCGTGGTGTTCGACGACGGATCCGCGTGGAACTACGGTCGCTTCGACTCGCCCGACGACCCCCGCTATGCCAGCGTGCGCGACGTGGACTATTGCTCCGGCGCAGCGATCGCGGTGCCCTCCAGATTGTTCGCGGAAGCGGGCGGATTCGACACACGTTACGCGCCGGCGTACTACGAGGACACCGACCTCGCCTTCGCCTTGCGCGCGCTGGGCCATCGCGTGCTGTACCAACCGGCGTCGCGCGTGGTGCACCTGGAAGGCGTCACCTCCGGCACCGACACCGGCAGCGGCACCAAGGCTTATCAGGTCCGCAACCGCGGTGTGTTCGCCGCGAAATGGAAGGACACACTGGCGCACCAGCCACCGGCGGGCGGCATCCCGACGGCCGGCTCGGTGGTGCGCCCGCGACGCCAGGTGCTGATCATCGATGCGGAAACGCCGCGCCCGCAGCACGATTCCGCCTCGCTGCGCCTCGTCAACCTGATGCGGCTGCTGGTCGACGACGGCGCCCATGTCGTGTTCCTGCCGGCCGATCTGCGCCATGTGGACGGCGACACCGCGCGCCTGCGGCAACACGGTGTAGAAGCGTGGCATGCTCCCTTCGCGACACGCCCGTCCGCCTGGCTGCGCGAACACGGTCACCGCTTCGACGTGGTGATGTTGTCGCGTCATTACGTGGCGGCGGAGTTCCTGCCCCTCGTCCGACGATTCGCGCCGCAGGCGCGCGTGGTATTCGACACGGTCGATCTGCATTTCCTGCGCGAGATGCGTGGCGCGGAACTCGCCGGTGATGCCACGCTGCGTCACGCTGCACAAAGGACGCGCGAACGTGAGCTGTCGGTGATCCGCGCCGCGGACACCACGCTCGTGGTAAGCCCGGCCGAACGCGACATGCTGTCGACGGCGCTGCCCGGTACCGACGTCGAAGTCCTGGCGAACCTGCACGAAGTGGCGCATACCGGGTTGCCCTTCGAGCAGCGGCGCGATCTGGTCTTCGTGGGTGGCTTCCGCCATCCGCCCAACGTCGATGCCGTGTTGTGGTTCGGCCACGAGATATTCCCCCTTATCCATGCGCGGCAGCCGGACATCCGCTTCCACTGCATCGGCGCGTCGCCGCCGGCCGAGGTGCTGGCATTGCAGTCGCAACCCGGCGTCGTGATCCACGGACACGTGGTGGACCTGGCGCCGTACATGGACGGTGCACGCATCGCGGTGGCACCCCTGCGTTTCGGTGCGGGCGTCAAGGGCAAGGTGAACCTGAGCATGGCGCACGGCCAACCGGTGGTGGCCACGACCTGCGCTGTCGAAGGCATGCATCTGACCGGCGGGCACGACGTGCTGGTCGCTGACGATGCCGTGGGATTCGCCGACGCCGTCCTCACGCTGTATCGCGACGAAGCGCTGTGGGAACGACTGGCAGCCCATGGCCGCGCGAACATCGAGCGGTATTTCTCGATGGAAGCGGCACACGGCACCGTGCAGCGTGTTTTCCGCCGTTAGCGTGCCGGCGCGGCCTGCGCCACCTTGACGCGCGCCTCGAAGCCATCAAGCCCTGGTGAGCTGCCATCGAGCTTGCGCGCCTCCTCCAGCGCCTGCGTCGCGAACGCAACGTCGCCCGCGCCCAGTCGTTCCGCGCCCACCGCGATCCATTTTTCCGCCAGCCGTCGGCGTACATCGGCCAACGCAGGATCGCGGGGCTCCAGGGTCTGCCATGCCTGCTGGCAGGCTTGCGCGCGACGGATGCGGTTGGCGCGCAATTCGTCTTCGTAGCAATCGCGGACTGCTGGCAGCAGCCGGGCCGCCGCCTGCCTGACTGCAGGATGGTCAGGCGACAACGCTTGTGCCGCGCGCAGCGTGTCGTAGGCGCTTTCCCCGGGAGGAGTCAGCCATTGCCCTTTCGTCCCGGCCTGTTCCATGGCAGCGAGCAAGGCACGCACGCGCTGTTCGCGCTCGCCCGCCGGCATCCTGGATTCCCTGCCTTGCCGCTGGTGCGACGCGCGCGCGCGCGTCATGGCCTGTTCGGCCTGTGCCACGCGCGCGGACTGCGGCGCCAGCATGCGCGCCAGACCGAGATAGTGCTCTGCCGGCCCGAAGCGGAAATCGGCCGCCTGCCTTTCCGCTTGCCGGGCGTATCCGATGCCCACCTGTTCCAGCCCCTGGCGCGCAGCGGCATCTTCCGGCGCTGCGGCCAGTACCGTCTCGTATGCCGAGCGCGCGGACTCCAGGCGTCCCCGGGCCAGATCCCGTGCACCGGCGCGTCGCCGCGCGTCCAGCGCATTCGTCAACGCGGCTTCCGCCTGGGGCAGGTCGACATGGCCGGCGTCGAATACGCGCGCTGCCGCGATCCGTGCCGCGGCTTCGGCGAGTTCATGGCGCTGGAGATGCCCGCTCGCTTCCTGGAGAAGATCGGACAACGCATCCTCCCTACCCTCCAGCGCCTCGATGCGTGTGGGCTGCAGGGCGAGCACGCGCTGGTAGAGCGGAAGCGCGGCATCGTCACTGCCCCACAGCCGATGCGCGGCATGCGCCTGCGAGGCCGCCTGGAGCACGCCGTCAATGCCGGCGTGTTCGGCCTCGCGCGCGCGCAACCGTGCCGCGAGCGCGTCGGCCTGCGGTCGCGGCACCTGCAGTTCACGCGCCAGCAGAAGATGCGCGCGGGCCTCGTCGAAGCGGTTCTGTTGCAGCGCCTGATCCGCTGCGCGCAAGGCGGCCTGGGCAACGCGCCCAAGGCCCTTCGCGGCCTCGTTGCGATCCGCATCGAGCGCCTGGGCCGCTTCGTAGAGCTGGCGCGCGCCCGTGCCATCGGCGGCATCCAGGCGACCCTCGCGCAATGCATGATCCGCCTGGCCAAGCAGCGCCTGCACGCGCGTCTCAGGCCACAGCACGTCCGCCAGCGGACGGCGCAGCATCACCACCAGCGCGATCAGGACAACGGTCAATGCCGCTGCCCAGCGCCAATGCCGTCGGTCACGCCATGCGGGGACCGTCGCACGACGGGTTGGCACCTCCGTCGCCGCCGTGCGCGTCCAATCGATGCGCGGCTCGATGCGACGGCCCCGTCCGGCGTCATGGTGGTCTTCGCGGGTCACGCCCGCAGCATAACGGCTCAGCCTGAACGTCGCGCGTCTTCCACGCCCGGCAACGCGTCCAGCTTGCCAAGCAGCGTGGACAGCTGGCCGAAGTCGGCCACCTTCAGCCGCAGGCGCAGATGAACGCGGCCACTCGCACGGTTGCCCTGGCTGTTGATGTCCAGCACGTTGGCTTCTTCCTGCGCGATCAACGTGGTGATGTCCTTGAGCAGCCACTTGCGATCGAGCGCGGTGACCTGCACGTCGACCTCGTAACCGCCGCCCGCCTGCCCCCATTCCACCGGCAGCACCCGCTGCGGACTGGCCGCCGCGAGCCGGGCGAATGCGGTGCAATCCGTGCGGTGCACGGTGACTCCGCGCACCCGGGTCAGGTAGCCCGCGATGGGTTCGCCCGGCACGGGCTGGCAGCAGCGCGCCAATTGCACGAGCAGGTTGCCGACGCCCTGCACGGTGAACTTCGATTTGCCTGGCGCAGCGACTTTCCTCGGAGGCCGGCGCACAGGCAGCGACGCTGGATCCGGCTCGACGGGCGCGCGCTGCTCCTCGTGCAGCGCACGCCCTATCTGGTGCGGACCCACATCCCCCAGGGCCACCTGGATGTAGAGCTCGTCCACGCTGTCGGCATGGAATTTCTTCGCGGCACCGGTCAGGTCGGCATGGTGCAACCCGAGCCGTTTGAGCTCCTTTTCCAGCAGCTCGCGCCCGGCCTGCAGGTTGCGCGCCCGGTCCAGCTTGTGGAACCAGGCCCGCACCTTGTCGCGCGAGCGTCCGCTGGCCAGGAATCCATTCGCCTGCAGCAACCAGTCTCGACGCGGCTCCGGCTCCTTCGAGGTCAGGATCTCCACGCGGTCGCCGCTGCGCAGCACATGATTGAGCGACACGATGCGGCCATTTACCTTCGCCCCGCGCGTGCGGTGCCCGACCATCGTGTGCACGTGATATGCGAAGTCGAGCACGGTGCCGCCCTGTGGCAGGTCGACGACCTCTCCCTTCGGCGTCAACGCATAGACGCGGTCCTCAACCAGTTCCGCATCCAGGTCGCCCGCCAGCGCGCCGTCACCGGCGGCACCTTCGGCCGCGCCGTCCAGCAGCCGGCGCATCCACGCGATCTTGCGGTCGAACGCATCGCCGCCACCCTTGCCTTCCTTGTACTTCCAGTGCGCCGCCACGCCCAGTTCGGCCTGCGCATGCATCTCGTGCGTGCGGATCTGCACTTCCAGGGTGCGGCCCTCGGGGCCGACCACGGCGGTATGCAGCGAACGGTAGTCGTTGGCCTTGGGGCGTGCGATGTAGTCGTCGAACTCGCTGGGAATCGGCACCCACAGCGCATGCACGATACCGAGCGCGGCATAGCAGGCCGCCACGTCGTCCACAGCGATACGTACGGCGCGCAGGTCGTACAGTTCGTCGAAGGCCACCTGCTTGCGCTGCATCTTCCGCCAGATGCTGTAGATATGTTTCGGCCGCCCGCTGACGTCGGCACGGATGCCGTTCTCGCCAAGCGCGGCGCGGAGCGCTTCGATGACCCCGCCGATGTAGCGCTCCCGCCCCAGACGCTTCTCGTCCAGCTGCGTGGCGATCTGCTTGTAGGTCTGCGGCTGCAGGTAACGGAAAGCCAGGTCTTCCAGCTCCCATTTCAGTTGCCAGATGCCCAGCCTGTTCGCCAGCGGTGCATGGATGTCGCGCGTGAGCCTGGCCAGCGCCTGGCGCTCCTCCTCCGGCAGGGCACCGGCGGCGCGCATGCGGGCCAGTTGGCGGGCCAGCAGGATCGGCACCACGCGCAGGTCCCGCACGATGGCCAGCAACAGCCGTCGCAGGCCCTCGGTATTCACCCCGCGCGCCTGTTCCGCGTGCAGGGCCCACACCTGCGCCGCAGCCACCTGGCCTTCCAGCAGGTCGGCGAGTCCGGGCGTCAGCCGGGCGACGGCGGGCTGTACGGCCGGCAGACCATGCAGGATCGCCGCGAGAATGACGTCGCCATCCGCACCGAGCGTCGTCAGCGTATCCAGCGTATCCGCAAGCACAGCTAGCGGATCGGGCATGCCCTCACCCGCTCCCGGCGCAGCCACGGCCTCAGCGAGCGCATGCCGCAGAGGCACCGGCAATGCCTCCAGGGCGGGCCGCTGCAGCAGTTTGGCGATGTCGGGAGCGGGGGGGGTCATCATGGTTTGGCCTGGCAGTCAGTCGCCACCAGAATGACTACACTACCGGCCAGTCGCCCAAGGGAACAACCATGAGAATGACCCGCTTGTTTCTGTTCATTGCATTGCTGGCGGCAACGTCGCCGGTGTTCGCACAGGACGCCGCGAAGGACGCGCATCTGGGCAATCTGCGCGAGGCGATGACCGATACGGAATTCAAGGCCGCCGGCCTGGACAAGCTCAGCCCCGCCGAACTCGCCGCGCTTGACGGATGGTTGCAGCGTCGTGTCGGCCAGCAGACGGCGCAGGCCGTTCAGCAGGCCAAGCAGGAAGGCCGCAAGGAAGTTGAACAGGAAACTCGCGGCTTTTTCGATTTCGGCACAACCGAACCCATCAAGAGCACCATCGTGGGCGCCTTCACCGGCTTCGCGCAGGGCCGCCAGTACACGCTCGCCAACGGCCAGGTCTGGGAACAGGTCGAAGCGGCCTCCCTGGCCGGGGTGCGTCGCCAGGACCCCGCCGTGAACATCACGCCATCCCGCTTCGGCAACACATGGTTCCTGAAGATCGACGGCTACAACACCGCCGCCCCCGTCCGCCGCATCAAGTGATGCCCACATCGAGGATGCCCATGCGCACGACCCGTGTTTTCCTGTTAGCCGCCCTGTTCGCCATCACCCTGCCCCTGCAGGCCCGCGAGTACGTCGCCATCGAGAAGCGGCTGTCCGCCGACCAGATGAAAGCCACCGGCCTGGACCAGTTGACCGGGCAGCAGCTCGACCTGCTCAACCGCTTGCTCAGCGACGACCAGCAGGCCGTCGTGAAGGCCGCGCGCGAAGACAGCGCGACGAAGGTGCGGGGCGCGTCGTTCTCGGACGAAGGCGTCAAATCCATTTCCAGCGCCCTGGTGGGCGAGTTGCGTGGCTGGACCCGCGGCACGGAATTCACCCTCGCCAATGGCCAGCGTTGGCGCGTCACCGAGGGCGACTACACGTCGATGAAGCGCATCTCCAACGCGAACGTGACCATCACGCCGGGACTCGTGGGCGGCTGGTACCTGCAGGTCCAGGGCCATGTGCCCAGACCCAAGGTCACCCGCATCGACTGACGTCCACGACGTACGTCAACCGCGCAGCGCCTGCAGGCGCTGCGCGAGCTTCTTCGGCGATACGCCCGCGCGCGCGCCGAGTTCCTGCGCGAACACGGACACCCGCAGTTCCTCCAGTTCCCAGCGCAACGCCTGCCAGCCGGCATCGTGCGCCACACCGGACGCATAGGCGCCCTGCAAGGCGTCCACGAAAGGCTTGAGCTCAAGCATCCGTGCCTGGTCGCGCGCCGGATCGCGTTTGGCACGTTCGGCGCGCAGCGTCATCGCTTTCAGATAACGCGGCAGCTGCGCCAGTGCATCGGCGGGCGTCTCGCGCAGGAAGCCGGGACGCACCAGCGCCGCCAGTTGCTCGCGCAGGTCATCCAGATTGCCGCGCGCCCACCCCATCAGCGGCGCGTCCAGTTGCGGCTTCAGCTCCGCCACCGCGGAAAGAATGGCGTCCGCCAGCTTCAGGCGTTCCATCGCCTCGCCGAACAGGCGCCTGCCCGCCTCGTCGCGCCGTTGCCCGAAGGCCGCGCGGTCGCGGATCGCCTCCAGGCCCTCGGCCAGCACCGCATTGATCGCCGCATCGACGATGTCGCCGCGCAGGCGCTCCTGCGATTCGATGCTGGCATACAGCAAGCCGGTCTTCGGCGACACCGGCAACTGCTTGCGCGCCTGCTTCACCTTGTCGGCCAGGGCGAACTCCAGCAGTCGCCGCACGCCCAGCGGATGCGCGGCCTGCGCCTGGGCCCGATCGGCGAAGACGTGCAGGGCCACGCTGTCGCCGTCATCACGCAATGCGGGGTAAGCAGGTACGCCGGCCTCGCCCGGCACCTGCAGCGGAATCGGCTGCGCCGGAAAATCATGCAGGCCGGTCGCCGCCATCTCACGGCCGGCACGCGCGGCGAACGCTTGTCCGGCACGATCGCCGAAGCGCGCACGCAAGGCGTCAAGATCGCGCGACTCGGCCAGCACGCGACCTTCACCGCCCCCGCGCGGGTCTTCGCGCAGGCGCAGGTTCATGCGCAGGTGCGGCTCCAACGCAGCCTCGTCGAAATCGAGGGCGGTGACGGCCACGCCGGTGGCACGCGACAGGAAGCGCGCGAGTTCGCCGCGCATGTCGTCGGCGACGGGCTTCGGAAAGGCTTCGAAGAATGCACGCCCGAAATCCGGCGCCGGCACGTAATTGCGCCGCATCGCCTTGGGCAGGCTGCGGATCAGGCCTGACGCCTTGTCGGCGACGAAGCCCGGTGCCAGCCACGACAGCCGCGCCGGGTCCAGTGCATTGAGCAGATGCAATGGCACTTCCAGCGTCACGCCGTCATCGGCCGCACCCGGTTCGAACCTGTAGTGCAGCGGCAAGTGCGCATCGCCGAGCGCGAAGTATTTCGGGAACCGGTCCTCCTCGCTGCCCTCGCCCGGCAGCAGGTCCACCAGTGACCAGTGCAGTGCACGGCGCTTGTCCGCCGGCAGCGCCTTCCACCACGCATCCAGGCCGGCGGCGGAATGGATGTCGGACGGCACGCGGTCGAGGTACCAGCGCGCCTGCCAGTCCTCATCGGCCACCAGGCCGGCACGGCGCAGCTTGGCTTCTTCCTCGCGGGCGTGTTCCAGCGTCTTCAGGTTGTCGGCCACGAACGCGGCGCGCGTGTTGATCTCGCCGGTGACCAGGCCCTGCCGCACGAAGATGTCGTGCGCTTCCCCCGGCGCGATGCGGCCGTAGTGCACCGGCTTTTTCGGCGCCAGCACCAGCCCGAACAGGCTGATCTGCTCGGAGGCCAGCACCTGCCCCTGCGCGCGCGACCAGTGCGGATCGAAATGCCTGCGCAGCAGCAGGTGCGGCAGTTCGGCGATCACCCAGTCCGGTTCTATCGCGGCCAGGGTCATGCCCCACACCTTCTGCGTGTCCAGCAGGTTGGCCGCCAGCAGCCACGGCGGCGGTCGCTTGGACAATGTCGAACCCGGGAATGGCAGGAAGCGGCGTTGCCGCGGCGCCTGGAAATCGCCCTTCTCCGTGCGATGGCCGATCTGCGTGGGCAGACCGGCGACCAGCGCGCGGTGCAGGGTCTGGTACGCGCTGGCGCGCTGGCGCTCGCTGTAACCACCGGTCTGCGTCTGGTCCATCTGCGCGCGCGCGGCGACGGGTGCAGGCGCCAACTCGGTCTTGCCTTCCCGCGCCAGACGCGCGGCGCGGTGCAGTTGACCGCGCGTCGCCTTCACCGCGGCGGCGGTGTCATCGCGCACGACCGGTGGCGCACGGCTGCCGTCGAGAAGGGGCGCCATCGAAACATTGGCGTCTTCTTCCTTCCAGCCCAGTTCCTCGCACAGCAGGCGCAGCTGCCGATGCAGCTCGCGCCATTCGCGCATGCGCAGGAAGCCCAGGAAATGGCGGCCGCACCAGTCGCGCAGCTTCGACTGGGTCAGGTCCTCGTGCGCCTGCCGATAGGCATCCCACAGGCGCAGGACACCGACGAACTCGGAGCGACCATCGGCGAACTGGGCGTGCGCGGTGTCCGCCGCGCCGCGCGCGTCGGCCGGACGCTCGCGCGGATCCTGGATGCCCAGGAACGACGCGGTCACCAGCATCGGCCGCAGGCAGCCCGCGGCCTGCGCGGCCACCAGCATACGTGCGAGTTTTACGTCCACCGGCAGCCGCGCCATCTGCCTGCCGATGGAGGTCATGCGCCGCTCGCTGTCGATCGCACCCAGTTCGGTCAGCTGCTGCCAGCCATCGGCCACTGCGCGTTCGTCCGGCGCTTCGAGGAACGGGAAGTCCTCGATGCGACCCAGTCCGAGCTGCAACATGCGCAGGATCACGCCGCCCAGGCTGGATCGGCGGATTTCAGGATCGGTGAACTCGGCGCGCGCCTGGAAATCGGCTTCGGCATACAGGCGGTAGCAGATGCCTTCGGCGATGCGTCCGCAGCGGCCCTTGCGCTGGTTGGCGCTGGCCTGCGAGACAGGTTCGATATGCAGGCGGTCGAGCTTGTTGCGCGGGCTGTAGCGCTTGACGCGGGCGAAGCCTGGATCGACCACATAGCGGATGCGCGGCACGGTCAGCGAGGTCTCGGCCACGTTGGTTGCCAGTACGATCCGACGGCTGGGTCCCGGGCTGAACACGCGGTCCTGGTCCTGGTTGGACAGGCGCGCATACAGCGGCAGCACTTCGGTCTGCCGGTACTTGCGCCGCTCCAGCGCCTGGTGGGCATCGCGGATCTCGCGTTCGCCGGGCAGGAAGACCAGCACGTCACCGCGCGCATCCAGCCGGGTGATCTCGTCGACAGCGCCGACGATGGCGTCGTTGACGGTGCGGTCGCCGGCACGGTCCTCTTCGCTACCATCGCCCTCGCCTTCGAGCGGCCGGTAACGTACTTCCACCGGATAGGTGCGGCCTTCCACGCTGATCACCGGCGCATCGTCAAAGTGCCTGGCGAAGCGCCCGGTGTCGATGGTGGCCGAGGTGACGATGACCTTCAGGTCGCGGCGCTTGCGCAGCAGCTGCTTCAGGTAGCCGAGCAGGAAGTCGATGTTGAGGCTGCGCTCGTGCGCTTCGTCGACAATGATCGTGTCGTAGGCTGACAACCAGCGGTCGCTGGCGATTTCCGCCAGCAGGATGCCGTCGGTCATGAACTTGATGTGGGTGTCCTCGCCGACCTGGTCGTTGAAGCGCACCTGGAAGCCGACAGCGCGGCCGACCTCGCTTTTCAATTCCTCGGCCACCCGCCGTGCCACCGCGCGCGCGGCGATCCGGCGCGGCTGGGTGCAGCCGATCATGCCGGCCACGCCGCGCCCGGCGGCCAGGCACAGCTTGGGCAGCTGGGTGGTCTTGCCGGACCCGGTTTCGCCGGCGATCACCACCACCTGGTGCTGGCGGATCAGTTCGACGATGCGTTCGCCTTCGCGGGCGATGGGCAGCGACTCGTCCAGCGTCACCGTCGGTACCGTCGACAGGCGGCGCTCGCGGATGGCGATAGATGCCGCCAATGCCTGCTCGAACGCCTGCCGCACGCCGGCGTCGGCCGGCTTGCCCTGCCAGCGCGACCACAGGCCATGCAGGCGGCCGCGGTCGCGGCTCAGGGCACGGTCGAGCGACCGCCGCGCCTGTTCGAGGGCGGCACGGTCTGGGCTGGCAGGGGAAGGATCGCGGGAAGTCGTCATCTTTACAGCAAGCGCTTGAAACTATTTGCTCACGCCACATGTTCTAGTGTGTCTATTGTGCCGTCTCAACCCACCCTCAGGAGAATCCGCATGGCCAAGCCGAAGACCAAGCCCGCCAAAACCAAGGCCGCGCCCGTCACCGCGCCGCTCGCATCGGCCCCGTCGGCGCCGAACATCGATATCGGGATCAGCGGCGGCGAACGCAAGAAGATCGCCGACGGCCTGTCGCGGTTCCTGGCCGACAGCTACACGCTGTATCTGAAGACCCACAATTTCCACTGGAACATCACCGGCGCGATGTTCAATTCGCTGCATACGATGTTCGAGACGCAGTACACCGAGCAGTGGACGGCGCTGGACGAGATCGCCGAGCGCATCCGCGCGCTGGGGTTCAACGCGCCGGGTTCGTACCGCGAGTTCGTCGGCCTGACCTCGATCCCCGAGGAGCCGGGCCTGAGCGACAGCGCCGATTGGCGCGAGATGGTCCGCCAGCTGGTGATCGGCAACGAGGCGGTGTGCCGCACGGCGCGCAAGGTGCTGGACATCGCCGACGACGCCGACGATGCACCGACCGAGGATCTGCTGACCCAGCGCCTGCAGACGCACGAGAAGTACGCCTGGATGCTGCGTTCGCTGCTGCAGTAATAAGCGGCGTCCGAGTGAAGTGAAGCGCGAGACGCCCGGCTGGTCCGGGCGTCTTGCTGCCGGGCCCCTTGAAGCCCCTCTCCCTGCGGCGACAGAAGGAAGTCCCTGTGGGAGAGAAGGGTTGGGGTGAGGGCCAACGGCGTCAGCCAGCCCCGATAAACCGGCGGCCTGGCAACATCCGCGATTCATTGAAAGCGCTAATTCGCGATGAACCTGTTGCGTGCATCTTTGGGGCGGGTCTGCTTGAGGTCGGGCATGGTGCCGCTCGCCGCGGGGGCCCTACTTGACCAGCCATTCGGCTGTTGAAGAGCGCTTCTTTGCTTGTGCAAAGAAAGTAGGCAAAGAAAGCACACCCCGGCGGTCCGCCCGCCGCAAGCGGCGGGTGCGCAGTCCCGGCGGGAATTTTCGTAAGGGCCATCCTGGCCCATACGAAAACGGCGCACGTCCTGTGCGCCGCCCCGTTGGGGTTTTACCCACCGTGACTGCCGGACCTCAGGGGCCCCGATGCTGCGTCGGACTCATCCGTACGCAGTGCTTTGCTGTTGCTGTTGCTGTTGCTGTTGCTGTTGCTGTTGCTGTTGCTGTTGCTGTTGCTGTTGCTGTTGCTGTTGCTGTTGCTGTTGCTGTTGCTGTTGCTGTTGCTGTCGCAGTTGCTTTTGGGTCCCCATGAGGCACGGCGAGTGGGCCGGGTAAAACCCGAAGGGCGCCGCCATGGACGGCGGCGTTTTCGTATGGCACAGGGATGTGCCTTGCGAAAATTCCCGGACCATTCGCGGACCCGGAGCGCGCAGCGCGGAGGGCGTGCCGCCTGGGGTGTGTTTCTTTGATTCTTTCTTTGCACAAGCAAAGAAAGAATGCCCCCGCGGCGAGCGGCACCATGCCCGGCCTCAAGCAGACCCGCTCCAAAGATGCACGCAACAGGTTCATCGCGAATTAGCGCTTTCAATGAATCGCGGATGTTGTCAGGCCGCCGGTTTATCGGGGCTGGCTGACTCCTTTGCCCCTCACCCCAACCCTTCTCTCCCACAGGGACTTCCTTCTGTCGCCGCAGGGAGATGGGGCTTGATCTTGTCCCGCTCAAACCCGGATGAATTCCTACCCTACGGCACGCCCGTTTCCGACCGCTCCCGACACCAGATACCCCGGCCGCCGCACCCGGTCGCGGTATCCTGTGCCCATGTCGTCCCCCGCCCTCGAAACACTGCAGCGCGTCTTCGGTTACAGCGCCTTCCGCGGTCACCAGCAGGCCATCGTCGAACACCTCGCCGCCGGCCACGACGCCCTGGTGCTCATGCCCACGGGCGCCGGCAAGTCGTTGTGCTACCAGGTGCCCGCGCTGCTGCGCGAAGGCACCGGCATCGTCGTCTCGCCGCTGATCGCGCTGATGCAGGACCAGGTGGACGCGCTGCGCCAACTGGGTGTGCGCGCCGCATTCCTGAACTCCTCGCTGGAGGCCGCCGAAGCCGTGCAGGTCGAACAGGCGCTGCTCAATGGCGAACTGGACCTGCTGTACGTGGCGCCGGAACGCCTGCTGACCGGCCGCTTCCTGTCACTGCTGGACCGCAGCCGGATCGCCCTGTTCGCCATCGACGAGGCGCACTGCGTCTCCGCCTGGGGTCACGACTTCCGCCGCGAATACCTGGAACTGGCCCTGCTGCACGAACGCTGGCCGGACGTGCCACGCATCGCATTGACCGCCACCGCCGACCCGCCCACCCAGCGCGAGATCGCCGAGCGGCTGAACCTGGTGGACGCCGAGAAGTTCGTCAGCTCGTTCGACCGCCCCAACATCCGCTACACCGTGGTGCAGAAGGACAACGCCCGGCACCAGCTGCGCGACATGCTGCGCAAGCACAAGGGCGAGGCCGGCATCGTCTACTGCCTGTCGCGCAAGCGGGTCGAGCAGTTCGCCGACTACCTGGCCGAACAAGGCTTCAATGCGCTGCCCTACCACGCCGGGCTGGATGCCGGCGTGCGCGCGCACAACCAACGCCGCTTCCTGCGCGAGGACGGCATCGTCATGGTGGCGACGATCGCTTTCGGCATGGGCATCGACAAGCCGGACGTGCGCTTCGTCGCGCACATGGACCTGCCCAAATCGATGGAGGGCTACTACCAGGAAACCGGCCGCGCCGGCCGCGATGGCGAGGCCGCCGAAGCGTGGCTCTGCTACGGGCTTGGCGACGTGGTGCTGCTGAAACAGATGATCGAGCAGTCCGAGGCTGGCGAGGAGCGCAAGCGGCTGGAGCGGCGCAAGCTGGACCAGTTGCTGGGTTACTGCGAATCCACCCAGTGCCGGCGCCAGGTGCTGCTGGCCGGCTTCGGCGAAACCTATCCGCACGAGTGCGGCAACTGCGACAACTGCCTCAGCCCGGCCGAGACCTGGGATGCCACCGAGGCGGCCCAGAAGGCGCTGAGCTGCGTGTACCGCAGCGGCCAGCGCTTCGGCGTGAACCACGTGATCGACGTGCTGCGCGGCAGCCAGAGCGAGCGCATCCAGCAGTGCGGCCACGAACACCTGACCACCTACGGCATCGGCAAGGACCTGGACGCGACCACCTGGCGCAGCGTGTTCCGCCAACTGGTGGCCTGCGGCCTGCTGGAAGTGGAGGCAGAGTTCGGCAGCCTGCGCCTGACCGAGGGCAGCCGCGCCGTGCTGCGGGGTGAGCGGCGCCTGCAGCTTCGCAAGGAACAGCGCGAGCGCCGCGAGCGGGATCGAGGCCCCCGCAGCGGGCTGGCGGTCGAGGCCGCCGACCTGCCGCGCTTCCAGCTGTTGCGCGACCTGCGCGCGCAGCTGGCGCGCGAGCAGAATGTGCCGGCCTACGTGATCTTCCACGACAGCACCCTGCGCAACATCGCCGAACTGCAGCCCGCCACCCTGGACGAACTGGGCCGGGTGGGCGGCATCGGCGGCGCCAAGCTGGAGCGTTATGGGCAGCGCGTGCTGGAGGCGCTGGCGACGGCCGGCTGAAGTTCCCGACCGCCGGCCGCCGCCATCAGCCGGCATTCAATCCACGGCTGTTAGGTTCCATGCAGGTGCGCCATCCGGCGCACCACCGCTCCGGGATTCCCCATGAAGACCCTGCCCCTCGCGCTGCTGGCCCTGCTGACCACCGTGCCCGCCTGGGCGCAGTCGAACGCGGAGGCGCTGGACCTCAGCCTGCCGCAGGCAGCGGCCTATGCCAAGGACCCACCCGGCACCTGGTACGGCGACACCCGGCCGACGCGACCGAAATCGACGGCACCCGACGCGCCCGTCGATCCCTGCGTCTGGTACGGCGATGACGACGGTGACGGCGTCTCGGGCAGCGTGACCACCGGCATCGGCTACAGCAAAGGGCACGGCCGCAGCACCTACAACGCGGTCAACCTCAACCTGTGCAAGACCACGTACAACGACGAAGGCGAGCCGCGCACGTTCAATTTCAACATCAACGTCGACCGCTATGACGGTCCCGGCGGCTACTACGGGCCCTACGATGCCTATCCCGGCGGGCCGATGATGCGCGGCACGCCGCGCCGCTAACGCGGCAGCAGTTCGAAATTTACCGCCTCGCCAACGGCGCTCGAGGGCGCCACCCACAGGTCGAACAGGCCGGGCTCGGCCACCGGACGGTTGTCTACCCCGTGGAATTCCACGTCGGCACGGGCCAGAGTGAACTCCACGTCCTGCGATTCGCCCGCTGCCAGCGTGATCTTGCGGAAGCGCTTCAATTCGCGCACTGGCCGCACGCGACTGGCGGTACGGTCGCGCAGGTAGAGCTGCACCACTTCTTCCCCCTCGCGCGTGCCTGCATTGGTGATGCGGGTGCGGATGGTCAGCGTGTCGTCCCAGCCGAGCGCCCCGGTGCTGAGCTGCGGCACGCCGTAGTCGAAGCGCGTGTACGACAAGCCGTGACCGAACGGATACAGCGCGGCATGCGTCACCTCGCGCCAGCGCGTCTGGAAGGCGCGGGGCGTGCCGGGCACGTTGGGACGTCCGCTGGCGGGATGGTTGTAGAAATACGGCTGCTGGCCTGCATCCTGCGGGAAGCTCACCGGCAAACGCGCGGACGGGCCGTAGTCGCCGAACACCACATCGGCCACCGCCGGCCCGGTCTGCGTGCCGAGGAACCAGGTCACCAGGATCGCCTGCGCATCGCGCACCGCGCCCTCCAGTGCCAGCGCACGGCCATTGCGAAGCAGCACAACGACCGGCGTGCCGGTGGCGGCCACCGCTTCCGCCAGCGCCTGCTGCGGGGCGGGCAGCACGATCTGCGTGCGCGACTGCGCTTCGCCGGAAAACTCGTGCGGCTCGCCCACGGCCAGCAGCACGACGTCGGCCTGGCGCGCGGCGGCGACCGCGGCATCGATGCCACCGTCGATCACTTCCTCGATGCCACTGCCCGTCGCGACCACCAGCGATGACGGCTCGTCCAGAGCAGCGCGCAGGCCGGTCTCCAGGTCCACCATGCGCGAGGCGTCGCCGAAGATGTTCCAGCAGCCACCGAGGTTGGCGGTGTCCTGCGCGAACGGACCGATCAGCGCGATGCGCTGGCCGGACTTCTTCAGCGGCAAGAGATCGTCATCGTTCTTGAGCAACACGATGGAGCGCCGTGCGCAGTCGCGTGCCAGCGCATCGTGCACGGGGATGTGCGACTGGTCGGCTTCGCGTTCCGCGTCCAGGCAACGATAGGGATCGTCGAACAGGCCGACGGCGGCCTTCACGTGCAATACGCGCCGCACGGCCTCGTCCACTTCGGCCATCGTCAGCTGGCCCTGCTCGACCAGCGCGGCGACATGGCCAGCGTAGATGCCGCTCTGCAGGCTCATGTCCAGGCCGGCCGACAGCGCCTTCTGCGCGGCATCGGCTTCGTCGCTGGCGTAACCATGCGCGATCAATTCCAGGTCCGAGGTGTAGTCGGAGACCACGAAGCCCTCGAACTTCCATTCGCCGCGCAGGATGTCGGTCAGCAATTCGCGGTTGGCCGAGGCCGGCACGCCGTTGATGTCGTTGAACGAACTCATCAGCGTCAGCGCGCCCGCGTCGATGGCGGCCTTGAACGGCGGCAGGTGCACGTCGCGCAGGGTCTGCGGCGCCATGTCGACGAAGTTGTAGTCCAGGCCCGCGGAGATGGCGCCATAGGCGGCGAAGTGCTTGGGCGTGGTCAGCAGCGAATCGGGGGCGGTCAGGTCGGTGCCCTGGAAGCCGCGCACCCGCGCTGCCGCGAGTTCGCACGACAGATGGACGTCTTCGCCGGAGGTTTCCGCGACGCGGCCCCAGCGCTGGTCACGTGCGATGTCGACCATCGGTGCGAACGTCCAGTGGATGCCGGCGGCGGTGGCTTCCCTGGCGGTCGCGCGCGCGGTGCGTTCGGCCAGGTCCGGTTCGAAGCTGGCGGCTTCGCCCAGCGGAATCGGGAAGACAGTGCGCATGCCATGGATCACGTCGGCGCCGAGCAGCAGTGGAATACCGAGCCGGCTCTCCTCCACCGCGATGCGTTGTGCTTCGCGTCCTTCCGCCACACCCACTCCGTTGAACAGCGCGCCCACGCGACCGCTGCGGATCTGCTCGCGCACCTGCTCGGCATCGCGCGCGAAGGTTTCCGGATTGACCTCGAAGGCGAACGGCCGCAGTGCGTCGGCGAACGCGCCAAGTTGGCCGACCTTCTCCTCCAGCGTCATGTCGGCGATCAGGCCCTCGATCCTTCGCTGATGCGGCATGTAAGCGATCCTCCCGGGAGCGCGGGTGTTACGGGGGAGCCATTATGAAAACGTTTACAGTCATGGTCAAACCCGCCACCCACCCCTGCCCTGGCCACCTTCGCCAAGGCGTCCCGGGCCGCATTCCACCGGCTCAGCCCGCCATGCCGGAGTGCCGCAACAAGGCGTCGATGCGCGGCGCGCGGCCGCGGAAGGCACGGAAATTCTCGGCCGCACTGCGGCTGCCGCCGCGCGCCAGGACTTCATGGCGGAACCGCGCCCCGGTGTCGGCAACCTGGGCCGGCGCCTCCTCGAAGGCCGCGTAGGCATCGGCACTGAGCACCTCGGCCCATTTATAGCTGTAGTAGCCCGCCCCGTAGCCGCCGGCGAAGATGTGGCTGAACTGGTGGGGGAAGCGATTCCACGCCGGCGGGTGGTTCACCGCCACTTCTCCGCGCACGCGATCCAGCAGTGCCAGCACGCTGTCGGAGGCAGCATCGAAGCCGCTGTGCAGCTGCATGTCGAACAGACCGAACTCCAGTTGGCGCACGGTGGCCATGCCGCTCTGGTAGTTCTTGGCTTCGACCATCCTGTCGAACAGCGCGCGCGGCAGGGGCTCACCGGTATCCACGTGCGCGGTCATCGCCTGCACGCGCTCCCACTCCCAGCAGAAGTTCTCCATGAACTGGCTGGGCAGTTCCACCGCATCCCATTCCACGCCATTGATGCCGGCGACGCCCAGTTCGCCCACCTGCGTGAGCAGCTGGTGCAGGCCGTGGCCCATCTCGTGGAACAGCGTGGTCACGTCGTTGTGGCTGAACGTGGCCGGCTTGCCGTCCATGCCCTTGCCGAAATTGCAGACCAGATAGACGATCGGCGTCTGTGCGCCACGGGCGGTATCGCGACGGTTGCGGCAGTCGTCCATCCATGCGCCACCCCGCTTGCCCTCGCGGGCGTAAAGATCGAGATAGAACTGGCCCACCAGCGTGCCGTCGCCATCGATCAGGCGGTAGAAGCGAACGTCGGGATGCCAGGTCGGCGCCTGGTCCTGTTCGACGCGCAGGCCATACAGGTCGCCGATCACGCCGAACAGGCCCGCCAGCACCGCCGGCTCGGTGAAGTACTGCTTCACCTCCTGCGCGGAGAAGCTGTAACGCGCCTGCTTCAGTTTCTCGCTGGCGTAGGCCAGGTCCCAGGCTTCGACGGCTTCCAGGCCGAGCTGCCCGCGTGCGAAGACCTCCAGCTCCTCGCGGTCGCGCTGCGCATGCGGCTTGGCGCGTGCGGCGAGGTCGCGCAGGAACTGCAGCACCTCGTCGGGCGTATCGGCCATCTTGGTCGCGAGCGAGTATTCGGCATAACTGCCGAAGCCGAGCAGCGTGGCCAGTTCCGCGCGCAACGCGAGGATGCGATCGATCAGCGTGGAATTGTCCAGCGCCGCATTGTCGGCCAGCTCCGATGCGCGCACGGCGTTGGCGTGGTACAGCGTCTCGCGCAGCGCGCGGTCATCCGCATAGGCCTGAACCGGCAGGTAGCACGGCATCTGCAGGGTGAACTTCCAGCCCGGCTCGTCGTCGGCCTTGGCTGCGGCGCGCGCAGCGGCCACCACGTCTGCCGGCAGGCCTCCGAGGTGCTGCTTGTCCTTGATCCAGAATTCGTACTCGTCGGTGGCATCGAGCACGTTCTGCGAGAACGTCGCCGACAGGCCTGCGAGCTCCTCCTTCACTTCGGCAAAGCGTTTCTTCTGCGCGTCCGGCAACTCCGCGCCGCCCAGACGGAAGTCACGCAGCGCGTTGTCCAGCACCTTGCGGCGCGCCTCGTCGTACTGCGCCGCCTCGGGCGCGTCCGCCAAAGCGCGGTACTGGCGGAACAGCGCCAGGTTCTGCCCTAGTGCACTCCAGAAGCGCGTCACCTTGGGCAACTGGGTGTTGTAGGCGCTGCGAAGCGCGGGGGTATTCGCCACCGCTTCCAGGTGCGTCACCTGGTTCCAGGCGCGGGCCAGGCGCTCGGTGGCGTCATCCAGCGGCACGACGAACGCATCCCACGTCACGGGGGCAACGGCTTCCGCCCCTTTCACGGCCGCATCGGCCTCGGCCAGCAACTGGTCGATGGCAGGCGCGATGTGCTCCGGCCGGATCGCGTCGAAACGCGGCAGGCCTGAGAAGTCGAGCAACGGATTGGTCATGGGAATACCTTCTGTAATGGGAGATCAGTTCGGCCAGTCGGCCTGTGCCAGCGGGGGCAGCCCGCGTCCGGCAACGGCGGCGGCGATGGCATCGTCGCTCTCCACGATGGGGATGCCGCGCTCCAGATACCAGTCCCGGTTGTAGTAGCTGTGCGCGTAGCGTTCACCGCTGTCGCACAGGATGCTGACGATGGAACCGGCCAGGCCTTCATCGCGCATGCGCGCGGCGGCCGCGAGGATGCCGACGAAATTGGTGCCGGTCGATCCGCCCACGCGCCGCCCCAGCACGGCGCTGACATGGCGCATGGCGCCCAGGCTCAGCGCATCCGGCACCTTGAGCATGGCGTCGATGCAGGCCGGGATGAAGCTCGGTTCGCAGTGAGGGCGACCGATGCCTTCGATGCCGGAGCCGCGCCCGCAGGTCAGCGTGGTGTCATCGCAGCCCCCGCACGCGCCCCGGTACTGGTCGAAGAACACCGAATGCTCAGGGTCCGCGCACAGCACGCGCGTCGGATGCCGGCGGTAGCGCACGTAACGCCCCAGCGTGGCACTGGTGCCGCCGGTGCCCGGGCTGCAGACGATCCATGCCGGGACCGGGTGCGGCTCGGCCTCCATCTGCTTGAAGATCGATTCGGCGATGTTGTTGTTCGCACGCCAGTCGGTGGCGCGTTCGGCATAGGTGAACTGGTCCATGAAATGGCCACCGGTCTCGCGCGCGAGTTGCCGCGACACGGCGTTGATCGCGCCCGCCTCCTCGACCAGATGGCAGCGACCGCCCTGGAACTGGATCGCGGCGATCTTGTCCGGCGACGTGGACGACGGCATGACCGCGATGAACGGCAGCCCCAGCAGTCGCGCGAAATAGGCTTCGGACACGGCCGTCGACCCGCTGGACGCCTCGATCACCGGCGCGCCTTCGCGCAGCCAGCCGTTCGCCAGCGAGTACAGGAACAGCGAGCGCGCCAGCCGGTGCTTCAGACTGCCTGTCGGATGGCTGGATTCGTCCTTCAGGTAGACGTCGATGCCGGGAAAACCAGGCAACGGCAGCGGGATAAGGTGGGTATCGGCGGACCGGTTGAAGTCCGCTTCGATGCGCTGGATCGCCTGCGCCGTCCAGTCACGCGCTGCCGTGGTCACGCCGATTTCCTCGCGGGCGCCGACGCGAATACGGCGCGATGATGACGCGGCGGGATGTGCGTGGTGGGCCGTGAAGGATTCGAACCTTCGACCAAAAGATTAAAAGTCTTCTGCTCTACCGACTGAGCTAACGGCCCGGGAACGCATCCCGGCCTTGCACCGGGATGCGCATTCTAACGCATCGTCCGCGATGGGGCGAAACCCGCCCGGTTCACGCGTAGTGCGTGGGGTCCGGCACGCCGGCATCGGCGAAACCCGCGGCGCGCAGGCGGCACGCATCGCAGTGGCCACAGGCGCGGCCCTGCCCGT
Organism: Pseudoxanthomonas sp. SE1; assembly: GCF_029542205.1. Lineage (NCBI taxonomy): Bacteria > Pseudomonadati > Pseudomonadota > Gammaproteobacteria > Lysobacterales > Lysobacteraceae > Pseudoxanthomonas > Pseudoxanthomonas sp. SE1. Next base: position 3,283,411 of record NZ_CP113783.1, read on the forward strand.
CGGCCTGGTAGCAGGACACGGTCTGCGCGAAGTCGACGCCCAGCCGCACACCCTCGCGCACGATATCGGCCTTGCTCATGTGCAGCAGCGGCGCCTGGATGCGCAGGCCCGCCCCCTCGACACCCGCCTTGGTGGCCAGGTTGGCGAGCTTCTCGAAGGCTTCGATGAACTCGGGGCGGCAGTCCGGATAGCCGGAGTAGTCCACCGCGTTGACGCCGCAGAAAATGTCGCTGGCGCCCAGCACCTCGGCCCAGCCCAGCGCGACCGACAGCATGATGGTGTTGCGGGCGGGCACGTAGGTGACCGGGATGCCCGCGCCGCCGGCTTCGGGCACGTCGATGTCGTCGGTCAGCGCGGAGCCGCCGATACTGCGCAGGTCTACATGCACGGTCTTGTGGGCGACGGCGCCGAGTGACCGGGCGACGCGCGTGGCGGCATCCAGTTCGGACGTGTGCCGCTGGCCGTAGCGCACGCTCAGCGCGTGCACGGCGAAACCCTGCTCACGGGCGATGGCGACAACGACGGCGGAGTCCATGCCACCGGAGAGAAGGACGACGGCGTTTTTCATGGGGGAAGTGTATCGCGATGAGCCCCTCTCCCATCGGGAGAGGGGTTGGGGTGAGGGGTGACGCAAGCCACGGAGAGTGATGCGCCGCGTCTTCGCTCGCCCCTCATCCGTCGGTCCGCGCCACCTTCTCCCGCCGGGAGAAGGAGAAAACGATCAACGCCCCGGCTCGTCGTTCCACAGCAGCTTGTGCAACTGCATCTGGAAGCGCACCGGCAAGCGATCGGCGATGATCCAGTCCGCGAGTTCGCGCGGCTCCAGTTCGGACTTGCTGGGCGAGAACAGCACATCGCAGCGCTCGGCCAGGCGGTGCTCGGCCAGCATGCCGCGCGCCCACTCGTAGTCGGCGCGGCCGCAGAGCACGAACTTCACCTGGTCGCGCGCGGTGAGCAGCGGCAGGTTCTCCAAGCGGTTGCGCGCCATTTCGTTCGAGCCGGGCGTCTTCAGGTCCACCACGCGCGACACGCGCGGATCCACGTCGGCGATGTCGATGGCGCCGGAGGTCTCCAGCGAGACGTCATGGCCGGCGTCGCACAGTTTTCGCAGCAACAGCAGGCAGCGCTTCTGCGAGAGCGGTTCACCACCGGTGACGCAGACGTGGCGGACGCCATGGCGGGCAACCTCGGCCACGATGTCGTCGATCTCGCGCCACTCGCCGCCATGGAAGGCGTAGGCCGTGTCGCAGTACTGGCATCGCAGCGGGCACCCGGTCAGGCGCACGAAGACCGTGGGCCAGCCGACCGCATTCGCCTCTCCCTGCAGGGACAGGAAAATCTCGGTGATCTTGAGGCGTTCCAGCGGGGACTGGACGATCTCGCTGGGGCGGGCGGCGTCATTCATGGGGTGCGCATGATACGCCTTGCCGGCCCGGCGCCCCCAGGGGGGCCGGACGGGGTGCCCTCAGCGCAGGCGGCCGAGCTGGATGGCGCGCAGGCGGTCGTCGGCAGTGCGGGCGACATCGGTGCCCGGATACCTGGTGACGACCTCACCGAGGGTGCGTTCGGCTTCGGGCAATTTGCCCAGGCCGTAATCGCACAGGCCCATCTTCAGCAATGCCCCGGGTGCCTTGTCGTGGGTGGGGTACTGCGCCAGCAAGGCACGGAACTGGTCGGCGGCCAGCGCGTAGTTCTGGGTGACGTAATAGCTCTCGCCCAGCCAGTACAACGCGTTGGGCGCATACACGCCGCCGGGATAGAGCTGGAGGAAACTGGTGAACAGCTGGGCCGCGTCGGCGTACTCGCCAGCCTTCAGGCGGTCGAACGCGACGTTGTACGCGGTGCGCTCATCGCCGGCAGCGGACATCGCGCCCATGTCGCCATGAACGCTGGGGGGCTGCTCGGTGGTCGCTACCGTAGCGGATGCCGACGCGGTGGTCGGCGGAGATACGGGAGTCTGGCTGCCCAAGGGTGGGCTGACCGGCGTCGTGCCCTCCGGCGTCGGCGCCGCACCGCCCTCCAGGCGATTGAGGCGACCGTCCAGGTCGAGGTACTGGTCGCGGGTCCGTTGCTTGAGCTGCTCGTTCTCGTGCTGGAGCTGCTCCAACTGCGCCCTCAGGGTCCGCAACTCGGATTCCTGCTGGGTGATGCGATTGAGCAGATCGAGGTTCTGCTGTGGGTTGTTGGCCTTTGCTTCCAGCGCGGCCACACGGTCGGCCAGGCTGACGCGCTGCGCCTGGGCGGGAGCGGCGGCCACGAGGGCCGCCGCCAGTACCAGCATGTACGTCTTCACGCTCATCGTGGCGATGACGGCTTACTTCGCCGTGTACACGATCTCGACGCGACGGTTCTGCGACCAGCAGGATTCGCTGGAGTCGGTGCAGACCGGACGCTCTTCGCCGTAGCTGACCACGGTCAGCTGGGCAGCCGAGCCACCGCTGGCCTGCAGGGCCGAGTTCACCGCGTTGCCGCGACGCTCGCCCAGGCCCAGGTTGTACTCGCGGCTGCCGCGCTCGTCGGCATGGCCTTCCAGCGAGATGCGCGAGGACGGACGGTCACGCAGGTACTTGGCATGGCAACCCATGATGGCCTGGAATTCCGGCTTCAGGGCATCCTGGTCGAGGTCGAAGTACACCACGCGCTGGCGCAGGCAGGCGTCGGTGTCCAGGTCGTTCGGTCCATACACACCGGAGGTGGTCGGCGTGGTTGGCGTGGTGGGTGTCGTCGTCGTGGTGTCGGTCGGCTGTTCCGGCTTGACGGCCTTCTTGCAGCCTGCGAGCACGGCGACGGACATCAGGGACAGCATCAGAACACGGGCGGTGTTGTTCATGGTGATTCCTTCGTCGGTGAAGCGGGGGGGTCAGGGGACAAACATTGTAGACAGAAACTTAACGCGCGGTGCGATACGGCGACCACGCCGGCTCGCGCACATCCGCATTGGCCACGACAAGACGCTGGCGTACGCGCGCATCGGCCGAGACCGCGTACAGCACGCCCCGCCCGCCTTCGCGCGCGGCGTACAGCACCATGCTGGCGTTGGGGGCGAAGCTGGGCGATTCGTCCAGCGAACCCGGCGACAGCGACGACCAGCGTGCACCGCCCAGACTGCTGTCCATCAGCGAGATGCGGTAGTTGTTGCCCGCACCCTGCACCACCGCGATCTTCTTGCCGTCGTAGGACACGCTGGCGGTGGCGTTGTAGTTGCCATCGAAGCTCACCCGGCTCGCGCTGCCGCCACTGGCGGGCACCCGGTAGATCTGCGGGCGGCCACCGCGGTCGGAGGTGAAATAGATGCTGCTGCCATCCGGGCTCCACACCGGCTCGGTATCGATGGCCGAGGTGTTGGTCAGCTGGCGCAGCGAACGACTGCCCAGGTCCATCACGTAGATCTCGGGATTGCCGCTGCGCGACAGGGTCAGTGCCAGCTGGCGCCCATCCGGCGAGAACGAGGGCGCACCATTGATGCCGCGGAAGCTGGAGACCTTCTCGCGTGCGCCCGTCGAAATGTCCTGGATGTAGATGGCCGAGTTGCCGCTCTCGAAGCTGACATAGGCCAGCTTCCGGCCGTCCGGACTCCATGACGGCGACAGCAGGGGCTCGGCCGAGCGCACGACGGTCTGCGGATTGAAGCCGTCCGAATCCGCCACCATCAGCGCGTAACGCGTGGCCTTGCCGGTGCCGGCGGCGGTGACGTAGGCGATGCGGGTCCAGAACGCACCGCGCACACCGAGGATCTTCTCGTAGATGGCATCGGCCATCTGATGGGCGACATCACGCAAGGCATTCGAGCGGGCGGTCATCGCCAGACCGAGCATGCGCTCCTGCTTGGCGACATCGAACAGTTCGTACTCCACGCGATACCCGCCATCGCCCGCGTCCACGACCCGGCCGACGACGATGTAGTCCTGGCGCAGCGCGCGCCATGTCGGGTACTGGATTTCCCCGCCGCGCGTCGGGCGCTCGGTGATGCTGGCTTCGGGCAGCGTGCGGAATGCGCCGGAACGCTCCAGATCGGCGCGCACCACGGCCGAGACATCCGTCGGCGGCATGCCCGCGCTGCCCTGGTAGGGCATCGGCACCACGGTGATGGGCAGGGCGGATTCGCGGCCGCCGATCAGGTCGACCTCGAGTTGCTGGGCCATGGCAGGGCCACAGAAGCCCAGGAACATCAGCAGGAGTAGCAGTCGTCGCGTCATGGCTCGATTCTCACTCAGTGGCTTGTTTCATCTAGGTGAATTCGGGAAGCAGCAGGGGCAGATTGCCGTCCGTCGGCTGAACAGGGTCATCTCGACGGCTGGAAGCGCACCACGAAATCGCGGGCCGCCACTTTCTCGAAACCCGCATATGGCAGCGGGCTGGCCTTCAGGACGGCGCGTTCCACACTGTCGCGCGCCGCCTGGTCATAGGGACAGCTGGGCTGCACTTCCGCCGACATCACCTCGCCGCCGGGCAGCATCTTGATGCGGATCGGACAGATCTGGCCTGAGCTCACGTTGGGCGGGCGCACCCACTGGCGCTCGATGGCGGCGACCATCGCCCCCACCCACTCGCCCTGCGAGGGGCCAGATGCGGCACCCGCCACGCCCGCTGCCTGACCACTGCTTGCGGCAGGCGTGGCCGACGCCGCTGCCTGGCGGGCCCGCGCATCCGCGAGCTGGCGCAGCTTCTGCTCGGCCAGCTGTGCTTCGCGTGCGGCTTGCGCGCGCTGGCGCCGGATTTCCTCCAATCGCTTCTGGTCTGCCGCGGCCTTCTGCTGGGCTTCGGTCGCCACGCGCTTCTGGCGCTCCTCTTCCTGCTGCGCGGCCAGGCGGCGCTGCTGCTCGGCCTGCTCCTGGCGCTTGCGCTCGGTCAGGTCGATCTGCTCCTGGCGCCGCTTGGCTTCCTGTTCCTGTCGCGCCGTCTCCTGGGAGATGGCGTCGCGGCGGGCTTCGTCCTGGTCCACATCGTCCGGGACCACCACGCGCTCCTGCGCCTGCACCTGCCGTTCGACCGGCGCATCCTGCGGCGCGGGCTCGGGGATCGGTTGCGGCGGCGGAACGGTGTCTTCCGGTGCGGGTTCCTGCACGGGCTCGGGCATCGGCTCTGGCTGGAAGTCGAGTGCACGCTCGACTGCGCGCTGGTCAGCGGCGGACACATCCAGCGTTGCCTCCATCGCCTCGGAACCTGCGGCATTGAGACGATCGCGGTCCCAGGTCAGGAACGGCGACACCAGCAGCAGCACGAGCAACAGCACGTGCAGGCCGATGGCCCACGCCACCGCCCTGCCCAGCCCCTCGTCCTGCACGGGCCGCTGGCGCTGGAGGACTTCAGCGTGCATTGCCACCCGCGTTGGTCATCAGGCTGACATTGCCGACCTTCGCGCGCCGCAGCACATCCATCGCGTCGAGCACCTTCTGGTACGGCGCTGCGCCTTCCGCCGCGACCATGATGCGGAGCTCATCGCCCTGCTGCGCGCGGATCGCCGCGACCTTGGCTTCGAGCGCCGCCGCGTCCAGCACTTCCGGCTGCTTGGCTTCGGGCAACTTCAGGCCATAGCGGCCGTCGGGGTAGGCAATGACGATTACCGGCTCGTTGCGCGTTTCCACCGCCTTCGCGTTGGACGACGGCAGCTTCACGTCCACGCTCAACGTCAGCAGTGGCGCAGTCACCATGAAGATGATCAGCAGCACCAGCATCACGTCGATGTAGGGCACGACGTTGATCTCGGATTTCAGCTTGCGCCGCTTGCGATGGAAGATGCTTCCGGCCATGGTGGGCTCCGCTTACTCGGCCGAATTCTGGCGCTGCAGGATGGAGCTGAACTCCTCGGCGAAGCTCTCGTAACGCACCGACAGCCGCTCGACGCGGGTGGTGAAGCGGTTGTAGGCCCACACGGCGGGAATCGCCACGAACAGGCCGATGGCAGTCGCGAACAGCGCTTCCGAGATGCCCGGGGCGACGGCCGCGATGCCCGCCTGCTCACCGCTGTTGAGCATGTCGTGCATGGTCACCATGATGCCGAACACGGTGCCGACCAGGCCCACGTAAGGCGCAGTGGAGCCGATGTTCGCCAGCAGTTCGAGGTTGCGTTCGAGCTGGTCGACTTCGCGCGTGTAGGTCACGCGCATGGCGCGCTGCGCGCCTTCCAGTTGCGCGCGCCCGTCGAGGCCGCGCTTGTCGCGCAGGCGGGTGAATTCGCGGAAACCCGCTTCGAAGATTGCTTCAAGACCGGTCACCACGCGGTTGCGGTCCGCGGCGCCGGCATACAGCTTGTGCAGTTCAGCGCCGGACCAGAACCGGCCCTCGAACTCGTCGGCGTCGCGGTTGGCGGTCTTGAACACGCGTGCCTTGCGGAAAATGATCACCCAGCTGATCAACGACCCGGCCAACAGCAGCAGCACGATCAACTGGACCGGCAGGCTCGCCTTGAGCATCAGATTGATGTAGTTGATCCCGCTGTGCACCGTGGCGGCGGAAGCCTCGGCGGCAGCGGCAGCGGTCTCCGGCGGCAACGCCTCCACCACGGTGTCCTGGAAGGCCAGCAGCGTTGCGATCATCCGTTGTTCCTCGAGTCTCGGTTCGTGTTGCGTATCGGGTTAGAGCGATCGGCCCGGTGTCTCGAGCCGGCGGAATTCCTCATACAACGCCTCGGGCAGCGCAACGGGTCTGAAACCCGAGGCGCTGAGCGCGGCGACTTTCACCTCGGCGGTCAGCAGCACTTCGCCACTCCGCTCGATGGACTGGGCGAAGACCACGCTGGCCCGCTTGCATTGGTGGATGCGCGCGCTCACCTGCAGCAGATCGTCCAACCGGGCGGGGCGCAGGAAATCCAGGCGCATCGCTCGGACGGCGAACACCAGGTCGTGGGTCTGGCGCAGTTGTTCCTGGGCGTATCCACGGGCCCGCAACCATTCGGTTCGGGTCCGCTCCAGGAAAGCGACGTACTGCGCGTGGTACACCACGCCACCGGCATCGGTATCTTCCCAATAGACGCGTGTCGGAAAGATGAACGGAGCCGAATCCCCGGCGATCGTCGTCGAATCAGTCGTCAAAGCATGCGCTCCCGCACGTTGTCGTGCATACCATCCTGAAACCAGTTGCCGTCAGAAGAGCTCGTCGGGAACATCGCTCGCTTCGGGCACGCGGCCTTTCGGCGTCAGCCCGAGGTGCAGGTAGGCCTTGCGGGTGGCCATGCGGCCGCGCGCGGTGCGCACCAGGAAGCCCTGCTGGATCAGATAGGGTTCGATGACGTCCTCCAGCGTGCCGCGCTCCTCGCTCAGTGCGGCCGCCAGCGACTCCACGCCCACCGGGCCGCCATCGAAGTTGTCCACGATGGTGCGCAGCATGCGGCGGTCGAGTTCGTCGAAGCCCTCCGGGTCCACCTTCAGCATCTGCATCGCGGCGCGCGCCACGTCGACGTCGATGTGGCCGTTGGCCTTGACCTGCGCGTAGTCGCGCACGCGACGAAGCAGCCGGTTGGCGATGCGCGGGGTGCCACGTGCGCGACGGGCGATTTCCCCTGCCCCTTCCGGCACGCAATCCATGCCCAGGATGCGGGCCGAGCGCTGCACGATGCGGGTGAGTTCGTCCGGCGTGTAGAACTCCAGGCGCTGCACGATCCCGAAGCGGTCGCGTAGCGGCGCGGTCAGCAGGCCGGCGCGCGTGGTGGCGCCGATCAGGGTGAAGGGCGGCAGGTCCAGCTTGATCGACCGCGCGGCAGGTCCCTCGCCGATCATGATGTCGATCTGGAAATCCTCCATCGCCGGATACAGCACTTCCTCGACCACAGGCGACAGGCGATGGATCTCGTCGACGAACAGCACGTCATGCGGCTGCAGGTTGGTCAGCAGCGCGGCGAGGTCGCCCGCCTTCTCGATCACCGGGCCGGACGTGGAGCGCAGGTTCACGCCCAGTTCGTTGGCGATGACATGGCTCAAGGTGGTCTTGCCCAGCCCCGGCGGCCCGAAGATCAGCACATGGTCGAGCGCCTCACCACGACCCTTCGCCGCCTGGATGTAGATGTCCAACTGCTCCCGGACCGGCTTCTGGCCCAGGTACTCGTCCAGCCGCTTGGGGCGGATGCTGGCCTCGATGGCCTCGTCTTCGCGCGTGGCGGACGAGGTGATGATGCGGTCTGCGGTCATGCGGGGATTATGCGTGAAACCGCCCGCCATGCTTCATCTTTCCCGCGCCGCACCGGTCAGATTTCGACCTGTGCGCCCAGTTCCACCAGCCGGTTGCCGGGAATGCGGAAGAAGCCGGTCGCGGGCGCGGCATTGCGGTGCATGACGGCGAACAGCTTGTCGCGCCACACCGGCATGCCGCCGTGGCGCGCGGCCACGATGGTTTCGCGGCTGGCGAAATACGTGGTCTCCATCGGGTCGAAGTACACGCCCCCCTGGTCGCAGGAACCCATCAGCGCCTGCGGCACGTCGGGCGTCTCGGCGAAACCGTAGCTGATCACCACGCGATAGAAATCATCGCCGATCGGCTCGATCTTCAGCCGTTTCTTCTTCGGCGCATAAGGCACCGTCAGCGTCTCGACCGTGAGGAACACGTTGCGCTCGTGCAGCACCTTGTTGTGCTTCAGGTTGTGCAGCAACGCGTGCGGCACCACGCCCTTGTCCGCCGTCAGGAAGATCGCCGTGCCGGGCACGCGCACGGGCGGCGCCAGCATCAGGCCAGGCAGGAAGGTGTCCAGGCGGATGCCTTCCTTCTGCACTTCGCCATGCAGCAGTTCGCGGCCGCGGCGCCAGGTACGCATCATGGTGAAGGCGGTGATGCCGATGAACAGCGGCACCCATGCGCCGATGCCGGTGACCAGCTTGGCGCCGTTGGCGAACAGGAAGGCCAGGTCGATCACCAGGAACACGCCACACAGCGGCAGCACCCATTTGCGGGAATCCGGCCAGCGCGTATAGGCCACGATCGCCAGCAACAACGTGTCGATGAGCATGGTGCCCGTGACCGACAGACCGTAGGCCGTGGCCAACGCACCGGAACTCTGGAAGCTCAGCACCAGCACGATCACCGCCAGGTAGAGCATCAGGTTGATCGACGGCACATAGATCTGGCCGATCGTGTCCTTCGAGGTGTACTTGATGTGCAGGCGCGGCAGGTAACCCAACTGGATGGCCTGGCGCGTCACCGAGAACGCGCCCGTGATCACCGCCTGCGACGCCACCGCCGCCGCCGTGGTCGCCAGCACCAGCATGGGAATCTGCGCCCACTCCGGGATCGACATGTAGAACGGATTGGCCACGGCTTCCGGATGCTTCAGCAGCACCGCGCCCTGGCCGTAATAGTTCAGCACCAGCGCAGGCAGCACGAAAGCGAACCAGCCCCAGCGGATGGGGCGTTTGCCGAAGTGGCCCATATCGGCATACAGCGCCTCGCCACCGGTCACGGTCAGCACCACCGCACCGAGGATCAGCACCGCGTGCCAGTCGTGGGTGACGAAGAAATGCCAGGCCCAGTAAGGGTTGAGCGCGGCCAGTACCGAGGGGTTTTGCGCGATGTTGTAGATGCCGAAGCCGGCCAGCACGATGAACCAGGTGATCATCACCGGACCGAACGCCTTGCCCACTTTCGCCGTACCGAAGCGCTGGAACGCGAACAGGCCGGTCAGGATCACCAGGCTGATCGGCACGACCCACTGCTTGAACACGGGTGAGACCACTTCCAGGCCTTCCACCGCACCCAGCACCGTGATGGGCGGGGTGATCATGCCGTCGCCGAAGAACAGCGCCGCGCCGAAGATGCCGAGGATGCCCACCGTGTAGCTCAGCCGCGAGCCCTTGGTCAGGCTGCGCTGCGCCAGCGCCGTCAGCGCCATGATGCCGCCCTCGCCGTCGTTGTCGGCGCGCATGATGACGATGACGTACTTCAGCGTGACCACCAGCAGCAGCGACCAGAAGCCGAGCGACAGCAGCCCGCGCACGGTGTCCGCGTCCGGCGTCAGGCCGAAGTGCGGATGGAACATCTCCTTGATCGTGTACAGCGGGCTGGTGCCGATGTCGCCGAACACCACGCCGACGGCACCGGCCACCAGGGCAGCCATGCCCGCTTGCGAATGACCGTGCTGCCCGGTGTTGCCGGCGTCGGTATGGGAAGAGGAAGGGCTGGACATGGCGGCCGGGAGGGTAGCGCTCGGTGAGTGAAGGGGTGCTCTAAAGCCGCGATCAGCGCAATGCGGACTGCAGGGCCTTGCGGATGATCGTGGCGGCATCGTCGCCCGCGGCCGTCGCGTCGCGCGCCATGCGGGTCGCTTCCGCTGGCTTGTACCCCAGCTGCTGCAGCGCGATGGTGGCTTCGGACTGCGGATCGGCCGGCAGCGCACTGATGCCGCCTACGCCGGTGCCCATCAGGTCGGCCGCGCGGTCGCGCAGTTCCACCACCATGCGCTCGGCGGTCTTCTTGCCGATGCCGGGGATGCGCGTGAGCGCGGTGATGTCGCCGGCCTGCACCATGCGCGCGAATTCGTCCACGCTGGCGCCGGACAACACCGCCAGCGCGATCTTCGCGCCCACGCCACTGACCTTCTGCACGTCGCGGAACAACCTGCGCTCGCCTTCGCGCAGGAAGCCGTACAGCGACACGCTGTCTTCCTTCTGTGCGTAGTGGGTGAACAGCAGTACCTCGCGACCCACGTCGGGAAGGTCGTAGTGCGTGCTCATCGGGGCTTCGAGCTCATAGCCCACGCCGCCCACGTCGATCACCAGCCACGGCGGCGACTTGTACGCCAGGATGCCGCGAAGACGTCCGATCATGGAGAAACTCCTGCGTTGCCCTTCTCCCACCGGGAGAAGGTGGCGCGACGCGCCGGATGAGGGCCGAACCGGGTCCATCGCGGCGAACAGCGGAGCGCGGCCTGCCGCATGAGTCCTCGATCATCCGGACCTCGGCTGCCTTCACCCCAACCCCTCTCCCGCCGGGAGAGAGGCTCGCTCAGCGAACGCCGACCGATCATTTCCTGCTCCAGGCCAATTGCGAACTCACGCCCAGCCGTTTGGCCGTGGCGCGCACGTGCGCGTGGGTGATGGCGACCGCCAGCGCATCGGCGGCGTCGGCCTGCAACCTGCCATGCAGGTTCAGCATGATCCCGACCATGTGCTGGATCTGGCCCTTCTCGGCACTGCCGCGGCCGACCACGGCCAGCTTCACTTCCTTGGCCGCGTACTCGTGCACTGGCAGGTCGCGCAGTACGACCGCGCTGATGGCGGCGCCGCGCGCCTGCCCCAGCTTCAATGCCGAATCGGGGTTGCGTGCCATGAACACCTTCTCGATCGCCACTTCGTCCGGCTGCCAGGTGGTGATGATGTCGGCCAGGCCATCCAGCAGGCGGCGCAGCCGCTGCGGGAAGTCGTCGGCCCCCAGCAGCACCAGCGGCGCATGATAGACGTGCGTGGTCTTGCCCGCCGCATCCACGTCGATGATGCCCACGCCGGTACGCTGCGAACCCGGGTCGATGCCGAGGATGCGGGTCACGGGACGTGATGGCCCGCCATCACCCGTCCCCACACACGGTGACTACGCATACGCATCCGCGCCCAGCTCGGCGTTGGAGTAGACGTCCTGCACATCATCCAGGTCTTCCAGCATGTCCAGCAGCTTCTTCACCTGCACGGCGGTGTCGCCCTGCACGGCGATGTCGTTGTCGGCACGGAAGGTGATCTCGGCGTGGCCGGGCTCCAGTCCCGCGGCTGCCATGGCGTCCTTCACCGACGAGAAGGCTTCGGGCGTGGTGACCACATCGATGGACCCGTCATCCGGATACACCACGATGTCGTCGGCGCCGGCCTCGATCGCGGCCTCGGTGATTTTCTCTTCGTCCGCACCCGGCGCGTAGCTGAGCACGCCCAGTCGCTTGAACATGAAGGCCACCGAGCCTTCGGTGCCCATGTTGCCGCCGCACTTGCCGAACGCGTGGCGGACTTCGGCCACGGTGCGCACGCGGTTGTCGGTCAGGCAATCGACGATCACCGCGACGCCGCCCGGCGCGTAGCCTTCGTAGCGGATCTCCTCGAAGACCACGCCTTCCAGCTCACCGGTGGCCTTCTTGATGGCGCGCTCGATGACGTCCTTCGACATGTTGGCCGACAGGCCCTTGTCCACTGCGGCGCGCAGGCGCGGATTGTTGGCCGGCTCGCCGCCGCCGGCGCGGGCCGCCACGCCGATCTCGCGGATGATCTTGGTGAAGATCTTGCCGCGCTTGGCGTCGGTGGCGTTCTTGCGGGCTTCGATCGACGGGCCTCTGCCCATGGTGACTTCCGGAGTGCACTGACAAGGGCGCGGATTATACGCGCCCCCATGCGCAGGTCAGTCCTGCCCCTCGAAGCGGCCATCACGCAGGAAGCAGGCCGCCTGGCGCGCGGCATCGGCCGAGAACACCAGCCCCGTATGGCTGGCCGGCACCACGCAGTGCGCCGCCAGCCCCGGCAGGCGGGTTTCATCCAGCCCGACCGTGCCATCGGATTCGCCGTCGAAGCGGGTGATCAGTCGGCCGATGCCGCGTGCCACGTTCCCGGCCACCATCCCCACGGGCACCGTTCCCTGCCAGGGCACGCAACCTGCCTGCAGCAGCGCACCACTGCGGCCGAGCACGGCTGCCGTCCATGCCCGACGGCCCAGGCTGCGCGCGGCGCCACTGCCACACAGCGGCGATCCCAGGCAGACCATGCGCTGCACGGGCAGGCCAGGCGCGCGGCGCAGCGCTTCCAACCCGATCAGTCCGCCCAGGCTGTGTCCCACGAGATGCAACGGCGGCGAACCCCGCAATCGCTCGATCAGGGCCGCGATGGCCGGCTCCGGTCCGCCCAGGATGCTGGGGTAACCGAACACGTCCACCTCAAAGCCTTCACGGCGCAGCCGGCGTGCGAGCGGCGTCAGCCACGATTTCGCGTTCCAGATGCCGTGCACGAGGAGCACGCGCGTCACGGGGTCCTGCTGTTCCGTCATGCGAGGCAGTGTGGGCGAAGTCGCTGCGCCATGCCAGCGCCGCTCAATGCGTGGCATGCAGGCGCTTCCATTCGCGCGGCGATACACCGCTGTGCGCCTTGAACGCACGCGACAGCGCGGCCTCGCTGCCGTAGCCCACGTCGGACGCCACGACCTTCAGCGGACGTCCCTGGCGCAAGGCCTGCTGGGCGAGGCCCACACGCCAGCCCTGCAGATAGTGGCCCGGCGTGATGCCCAGCGCCTCACGGAAATGCGTGGCGAACACGCTGCGCGACATGCCGGCCACGCGCGCCAGTTCGTCCAGCGTCCAGTCCTTCGAGGGCGCTTCGTGCATGGCGACGATGGCGTTGCGCAGGCGGGGATGGGAAAGCCCGGCCAGCATGCCGCCTTTCACGTCGCCGGTTTCCATCAGCTGGCGCAGGATCTGGATCATCACCACTTCGAACAGCCGGTTGACCAGTGCGGTGCGCCCACAGCGCTGGTTGAAGGCTTCCTCGAACAGCAGCGCCAACACGTCCGATGCACCGAAGACGCCGTCCAGCGGCAGGCACACCACATCGGGCAGTGCGGCGCAGATCGGATTCTGAGCGCCGCCTTCGAACCGCAGGTTGGCGCAGGCCATGTCCGCACCTTCTTCCGCATCGCTGACAAACCGGTGCGACATCGCGCGCGGGTAGAGCAGCAGGCTGGGCTGGTCGATGCGCAGCGACGTGTTGCCGTGGAACACCTCCAGCGGTCCGCGCCGGATCAGGTGCAGCTGACCCACGCCCGGCTCGCCTTCCAGCGTGTTGATGCCGCACAGCGCGCCGGCGTGGAACACCTGCGCGGTCACCGAGAAGCGCTCCAGCAGGACAGCGAGCCGGTCGGCCATGTCGAAACTCCTGATCAAGTTTTCAGGATTATATATCACCATCAGTCCCGATGAGCAGCGCAAAGTACGCCTCACCGGACGACACCCCGTCTGGACCACCCACTCACCAGAAGGAACACCGCCATGTCCATCGAAAAGATCCTCTACACCGCCACCGCCACCGTCTCGGGCGGCCGCGAAGGCCAGGCCACCTCGTCCGACGGCGTGCTGGCCGTCAAGCTGTCGACCCCGCGCGAGCTGGGCGGCGCCGGTGGCGACGGCACCAATCCGGAACAGCTGTTCGCGGCCGGCTGGTCGGCCTGCTTCCTGGGCGCGCTGAAGTTCGTCGCCGGCAAGCAGAAGGTCGCCCTGCCCCCGTCCTCCACCGTCACCGGCAAGGTCGGCATCGGCCAGATCCCCACCGGTTTCGGCATCCAGGCCGAACTGACCATCGCCGCCCCGGGCGTCGCCCGCGAGCAGCTGCAGGCCCTGGTCGACGCTGCCCACATCGTCTGCCCGTACTCCAACGCCACGCGCGGCAACATCGACGTGACGCTGGTGATCGCCGACTGACCTTCCTTCCTGACCCACCCCTTCCCACAGGAACCGACACCATGAACGTCTTCACCCGCACCCTCACCGCCACGCTGCTGGCCGTCGCCACCCAGGCCAGCTTCGCCGCCCACGCCGCGCCGGTCACCGCACCGGTCGCCACCGAGCGCACCAGCACCTACATCACCACCGTCGACGGCGTGCAGCTGTACTACAAGGACTGGGGCCCGAAGAACGGCCCGGTCGTGACCTTCAGCCATGGCTGGCCGCTGAACTCGGACAGCTGGGAATCGCAGATGATCTTCCTGGCCTCCAAGGGCTACCGTGTGGTCGCGCATGACCGTCGCGGCCACGGTCGCTCCAGCCAGCCCTGGGACGGCAACGACATGGACCACTACGCCGACGACCTGGCCACCGTGATCAACACGCTGGACCTGAAGAACGTCACCCTGGTGGGCTTCTCCACCGGCGGCGGCGAAGTGGCGCGCTACATCGGCCGCCACGGCACCGGCCGGGTCAAGAAGGCCGTGCTGATCAGCGCCGTGCCGCCGCTGATGCTGAAGACCGCCGACAACCCGGGTGGCCTGCCCATCGAAGTCTTCGACGGCATCCGCAAAGGCTCGCTGGACAACCGTTCGCAGCTCTACCTGGACATCGCCTCGGGCCCGTTCTACGGCTTCAACCGCCCCGGCGCGAAGGTCTCGCAGGGCCTGATCGACAGCTGGTGGGCGCAGGGCATGCAGGGTGGCCACAAGAACACCTACGACTCCATCGCCGCGTTCTCGGCCACCGACTTCCGCGGCGACCTGAAGAAGTTCGACATCCCCACCTTGGTGATCCACGGCGACGACGACCAGATCGTCCCCATCGACGCTTCCGGCAAGGCCTCGGCCGCGCTGATCAAGGGCGCGAAGCTGATCGTCTACCCCGGCGCCCCGCACGGTCTGACGGACACCCACAAGGACCGCGTCAATCAGGACCTGCTGACCTTCCTCCAGAAGTAAGCACAACGCCACAAACAGCAACGGCCGCCAACGCGGCCGTCTGCTTTTGATCTTTCCTGCATCGATGCGCCAGCGAGCCCACCAGACCCGAAGGGCGGCGGGCAGGACGCCCGCCGTTTTCCGATTCGCCAGGAGGGCGAACCGGAAAATTCACATAGCGCCCGAGTTATGGGATTGCTTCGTCGGGGAAAGCGCTTTCTTTTGGTGACTTTTCTTTGCGCTTACAAAGAAAAGTTACCCGCTGGCCCGCAGGGCCGGCGGAACGCTTTCAGGGACAATCATCCGTCGAAGCGAAGCGCCTCAGGATGAACTCATCATCCAGCGTCTTGCCCACCGGAAACTTGTATTCCCCGACCCGCACAAACCCCTTCCGGGCATAGAACCGCTGCGCGCCGGCATTCTCCGACCACACCCCGATCCACAGCGTCCGCGGCCCGTCCCTCAACAACCACCGCTCCACCTCGGCGAACAGCTTCCCGCCCCACCCGCCATTCTGGTGCGACGCCAGCACGTACAACCGCTTCAGCTCGCCATCTCCCGGCCTCACGTCCGGATGCGGCAACCCGCACGGCCCCGCCGCCGCATGACCCACGGCCACGCCGTCGTCTTCCAGCAGCCATACCGCATAGTCCGGATGCGAGAGGATCGTCCGCTGCTTGCCGACCTCGTAGGCATCGGCAAGGAACGCCGCCAGATCCTCGGCCGGATACAGATGACCGAAGGTCTCGGTGAAGGTGCGCGACGCCAGATCCGACAGCAGGACGGCGTCTTCGAGGGTGGCGCGGCGGATGGACGGCATCGACATGATCATGTGGGAAGGACCTGAGCCCCGGCGAGAACCCAGCGCCCGTGTTTACTGCGGTCGGGGCTGAAGCCCCTCCTACAGAAGACCTTATTCCTCTTCGTCCGCCTCGTCTTCCTCGTCGGCGTCCTCGTCCTCTTCGTACTCTTCTTCGTCTTCTTCTTCGTAATCGTCTTCGCCGAAGTCCTCACCGTCCCAGCGGCCCTGGCCGTCCGGCACGAAGGTAACCGCCATTGCTGCCGGCGACGTGCCGACCCGCACCAGCCAGCCACCGAACACGCGCGCGCGTTCCGTCACCAACGCCGCATCGGCGCCTTCATTGCCCAAGCGTTCCCATTCCAGCGAAAAAGCGTATTCCGTCATTGCGTGTTTTCTCTCTCAGTCTTTCTTCGGTCGAACCTGGATATGCACTTCCGCCAGCTGCTCATCCGGAATGGGCGACGGCGCGCCGGTCATCAGGCACTGCGCGGTGGTGGTCTTCGGGAAGGGGATGACGTCGCGGATCGACTCCGTGCCGGCCATCAGCGCCGCGATGCGGTCGATGCCGAACGCGATGCCGCCGTGCGGCGGCGCGCCGAAGCGCAGCGCGTCCAGCAGGAAACCGAACTTGGCTTCCGCCTCTTCCGCACCTATGCCGAGCAGTTCGAACACCGTGCTCTGCATCTCCGGGCGGTGGATGCGGATCGAACCGCCGCCGATCTCGTTGCCGTTCAGCACCATGTCGTAGCCGCGCGACACCGCCGTCTTCGCGTTCGCACGCAGGTCGGCGATGTCATCCACCGCCGGTGCGGTGAAGGGATGGTGGAGCGCGACGTAGCGCTGCGCGTCTTCGTCCCACTCGAACATCGGGAAATCGGTGACCCACAGCGGCTTCCAGGCGTCCTGGATCAGGCCGAAGTCCTTGCCGGCCTTCAGGCGCAGTGCGCCCATGAAGTCGCTGACCTTGTTGTAGCCGCCCGCACCGAAGAACACGATGTCACCGTTGCCGGCACCGACGTGTTTCACCAGTGCCGCGAAGGCGTCTTCGGCGAAGAACTTCTGGATCGGCGAGCTGATGGCGCCCGCTTCGTCGATCTTGATGTAGGCCAGGCCCTTCGCACCGTACTTGGCGGCATGCGCGGCGTATTCGTCGATCTGCTTGCGGCTCAGCGACGCGCCGCCGGGAATGCGCAGTGCGGCGACGCGGCCGTCCGCGTCGTTGGCGGCGGCGGTGAACACGGCGAACTCACTGGACTTCACCAGTTCGGCCACGTCCACCAGCTCCAGCGCGATGCGCAGGTCCGGCTTGTCCGAACCGTAGCGACGCATCGCCTCAGCCCAGGTCATGCGCGGAAACTGCGCGTCCAGCTGCACGTCCATCACCTCGGCGAAGATGTCGCGGATCATGCCCTCCACGGCGTCCTGTACGTCGCGCTCGCGCACGAAGGCGAACTCCATGTCGAGCTGGGTGAATTCCAGCTGACGGTCGGCGCGCAGCGCTTCGTCGCGGAAGCAGCGCGCGATCTGGTAGTAGCGGTCGAAGCCCGCCACCATCAGGATCTGCTTGAACAGCTGCGGCGACTGCGGCAGCGCGTAGAATTCGCCCGGGTGCATGCGCGCCGGCACCAGGAAGTCGCGCGCACCTTCCGGCGTGGCCTTGGTCAGGATGGGCGTCTCGATGTCCTGGAAGCCGCGCGCGTCCAGCCAGCGGCGCAGGGCCTGCACCAGCTTGATGCGGGTGCGCTGCTTGCGCTGCATCTCGGGGGTGCGCAGGTCCAGATAGCGGTACTTCAGGCGGATGTCCTCGCCCGGGTTCTCATGCGCGTGGAACGGCAGCGGCTCGGCCTTGTTGAGCACGGTGATCTTCGTCGCGATGACTTCCACCTGGCCGGTGCGGATCTTGGTGTTGACGGCTTCACGCGCACGCACGACGCCCTCGACCTGCAGCACGTCCTCGTAGCCCAGCGACGCGGCGACCTTGAACACCTCGGCATTGGACGGATCCACCGTCACCTGCACGATGCCCTCGTGGTCGCGCAGGTCGATGAAGCACACGCCGCCGAGGTTGCGGGCGACATCGGTCCAGCCGCACAGGGTCACGGTCTGGCCGATCAAGGCCTCGTCGACGAGGCCGCAGAAATGGGTACGCATGGAGACTCCAGGGGGTCGTCCGGACGGGTCCGGAAGGGGTTGCAACAGCCATGGGCCGTCGTAGCCCGCTAGTTTAACCGGTCCCCCGCCGCCCTCTGCCCCGTATTAACAATCCCGGCGTATGCTGACGGCTCCCCAGGAGGGTGCCACCATGAAGAAGCCGTTGTTGCAGTCCGTCCTCGTACTGTTGCTGGCCTTGGTGGCCGGCAGCGCCGTCGCCCAGGTCGGTACGCGGGCCTACGCGCCGGAGAACCTCCGCCAGTTGTCCGTCCAGGACCAGACGCGCGTGATCAGCCTGGAGTACTCGGAACAGTCCCGCGGTCGCCGCATCCCGGACGACCAGCTCCGCTTCTACCTCGACCAGGTCAACCGCTCCAGCTGGACCTTCAGCCGGATCAAGCAGGACATCGCCCAGTCGCTCGGCGGCAACAGTGGCGGCTGGAATCCGAATCCACCCGCCAACGGCCAGGTCACCTGCGAAAGCAAGGACAACCGTCGCCGGGAATGCCGGACCGGCTTCCGGCGCAACGCCGTGCTCGCGCAGAACCTCTCGAGCACCCGCTGCGTGGAGGGCCAGAACTGGGGCAGCGGCAATGGCGTGGTCTGGGTGGATCGCGGCTGCCGCGGCCGTTTCACCGAGGGGTCGGGCGGAGGCTCGGGCGGCTCCACCGTGGTCTGCGAAAGCGCCAACAATGCCTACCGCGAATGCCGTACCAACTTCCGCGGACGCGCGGTGGTCCAGCGGAACCTGTCTTCGACCCGCTGCAACGAGAACCAGAACTGGGGCCAGCGCCGGGGCATGATCTGGGTGCGGAGCGGCTGCCGCGCCGAGTTCCGCGATTCGGGCAACGGGTGGGGCGGTGGGGGCAACAGCGGGTACACCATCACGTGCAGCAGCGACGACAACCGCCGCAAGACCTGCGCCTACGACCCGCGCCAGGGCCGGCCGGTCCTGCAGCAGCAGCTCTCCAACACCAGTTGCCGCGAAGGCTACTCCTGGGGCTACACCGGCACACAGGTGTGGGTGGATCGTGGTTGCCGCGGCCGTTTCGGGCCGCGCTGAGCCGCCGCCGCTGGTTGCGTTCCCGTCAACGGACCAGACAGCAACGTCCACTTGGGTCCCAGCTTTCGCTGGGACGACGAAAGTCTGCAGTCACTCAACTCCGTCGTCCCAGCGAAAGCTGGGACCCATTTCCGCTCCCGTCTCCCCCGACTGGCGATGAGGCGGTGCCTCACCCGCCCTCGCCACTGCCCCAGGGTGCCGGCGGCAGGGCCACCGGCGTGGTGAGGTCGAACTCCACCCGGAGCAGCCGGCCATTCGGCCGACTCAGTTCGTAGACGAAGGTCTTCCCGGGCACCAGTTCCATGGCCCAGGTGTTGTTGAGCGACGCATTGAGGCCTTCGCGCTTGAACATCGCCACCGATTCGGCATCCACGGGAAACGCCTGCCGCTGCGCCGTGCCGGCATCCACCGTGTCGCCGCCGTACATCGTCACCGCGTCCGGACTGCCGTCTTCGTGGCGATGGTCATGCTTCAAACGCAGGCCGGCCGCCGTCCGCGTGACCACCCAGGTGCGCGAGTGGTCGTCGCCCACGTGGAACGGGACACGGATCTCGCGGGCAGGGTCATCGCAGCCACGTACATGCATCACCAGCGCCTTGCCCTCGAATGCATCCGGCGTGGTCGGCGCGGGCTGGTTGGCGGTGATACGGCCTGCATAGGCCTTGCCGCACTGGGCCGCCAGCGCAGCAAGGAAGGTGTCGGCGGGCGTCGAGGACGACGCGCCCGTGGACGACGTGGCGCAGCCTGCAACGGACAACACAGCGAACGCGAGCAGGGTCTTCTTCATGGCATCCCTTCTTTGCAGGAAGGGATGCACCTTACACCGCCGGCCTCAGGTCGAGGACGTCGACGGTGGTGTCGCAGGCTTGGCGTCCGTCTTCGCAGGCGCGCTTTCGGTCTTGGCCGGCGCCGACTCAGCAGGCTTGGACTCGCTGGACGGCTTGGCGCCTTCTCCACCGTCGGCAAGGTTGCGCTTCTTGTCGCCGTCCTTCTTGAAATCGGTCTCGTACCAGCCACTGCCGGCCAGCCGGAACGACGGCGCGGTCAGCTGCCGCTTTACCGCGTGCGCACTGCACGCCGGGCAGGTGTCGGGATCCGGATCGGACAGCTTCTGCAGGCGGTCGAAACTGTGGCCGCACTGGGTGCATTCGAAGGCGTAGATGGGCATGGGTAATGATGGATCAAACGGACGGGGGTGGTGTGGGGATGCGAGGTGCGCGAATCAAGCGTCGTCGTACAACGCCGACCAGGCCTGCTCCGCCCTGGCGAGTTGCTGCTGCAGGGCTTCGCGATCACGCCCCAGCCGCGCGGCGAGATCGGTATCGGCGTAGCTGGCGGGATCGGCGAGCTGCGCGTCCACGTCCGCCAGCTTGCCTTCCAGTGCGGCGACCTTCGCTTCCGCCTCGGCCAGCTTGACGGGGTTGACCTTGCGCGCGGGGGCCGGCGCAGGTTTCGGCGGCGGCGCAGGCTCGCTGCGCAGCGGCTTGCTGCCCTGCGCGGAGGCGCGGGTGCGCAGCCAGGCGGCGTATTCGTCCAGGTCGCCGTCGAACGGTTCGACCACGCCGTCCGCCACGCGCCAGAACGTGTCGCAGACCAGGCCGATCAGGTGGCGGTCGTGCGAGACCATGACGATGGCGCCATCGAAGTCGCTGAGGGCTTCGGCCAGTGCTTCGCGCATCTCGAGATCGAGGTGGTTGGTCGGTTCGTCGAGCAGCAGCACGTTGGGCTGCTGCCACGCGATCAGCGCCAGCGCCAGGCGTGCACGCTCGCCGCCGGAGAATCCGTCCACCGGTTCGAACGCGCGGTCGCCGGGGAAATTCCATTTGCCGAGGAAGTCGCGGAACGACTGGTTGCTGGCGTCCGGCGACAGATCGCGGAAGTGGTCCATCGGCGACTGGCCTTCGTGCAGCGATTCCACCGTGTGCTGCGCGAAGTAGCCAATCCGCAGGTCCGGATGCGCCATGCGGTCGCCGGCCAGCGCGGGCAACTCGCCCACCAGCGTCTTCACCAGCGTGGTCTTGCCGGCGCCGTTGGGGCCGAGCAGCCCGATGCGCTGCCCTGCTTCCAGGCCGAAGCCGACATTGTGCAGGATCACCGCATCCGGCCCATAGCCGGCTTCGACATGATTCAGACGGATCAGGGAGAACGGCAGCTTGGCCGGTTCGGCGAACTCGATGCGGAACTCGCGCTCGGCGCGCACCGCCTCCGTGCCAGCCAGCTTGGCCAGGCGCTTCATGCGGCTCTGCGCCTGCGCCGCCTTCGACGCCTTGGCCTTGAAGCGGTCGATGAAGCTCTGCAGGTGCGCCCGCTCGGCCTGTTCCTTCTCGTGCGCGATCTGCTGCTGGCGCAGCTGTTCGGCGCGCTGGCGTTCGAAATCGGTGTAGCCGCCCGTGTAAAGCTTCGCGCCGCCACCGTGCAGGTGCAGTGTGTGGGTGGCGACGTTATCGAGGAACTCGCGGTCGTGCGAGATCAGCAGCAGCGTGCCGGGATATTTCAGCAGCCACTGCTCAAGCCACAGCACCGCGTCCATGTCGAGGTGGTTGGTGGGTTCGTCGAGCAGCAGCAGGTCGCTGGGCATCATCAGTGCGCGCGCCAGGTTCAGGCGTACGCGCCAGCCGCCGGAGAACGACGACACCGGCCGGTGGTGCGTATCGGCCGGGAAGCCCAGCCCGTGCAGCAGCTTGCCGGCGCGCGCCTCCGCGTCGTAGGCGCCGATCTCCGCCATGCGGGTGTGCGCGTTGGCCACCGCCTCCCAGTCCTCGCGCGCGGTGGCGTCGGCTTCGGCCTGCAGCACGGCGGCCACCTCGGTGTCGCCACCGAGCACGAACGACAGCGCCGGGTCGGGCAGCGACGGGGTTTCCTGCGCCACGCTGGCGATGCGCACCTTGCCGGGCAGGTCGAGGTCGCCCTTGTCGGCTTCCAGTTCGCCCTGCACGGCGGCGAACAGGCTGGACTTGCCCGCGCCATTGCGACCGACCACGCCCACGCGGTAGCCCGCATGCAGGGTCAGGTCGACGTTGGACAGCAACAGGCGCTCACCGCGGCGCAGCGCGAAATTACGAAGGGAGATCAAGAAACAACCTAAGGGGATTTGGGGGGAAGCGGCCGCGTAGTTTATCGATAGCGCCTCTGTCCACAGTTGTTAAGAAACCATTGACATCCATGTCATGGCCCTGTAACCAGAGTCTGTAGCGCCTAAGTCCATGGTTTCAAAGGAAACTTTGCAAGCCCTGATCCACTTCAAGCATCACTTCGCAGTCCTTCCCGGAGCTCCCCCCATGACCCGCAAGCTGTCGCCCCTGACCTTCGCCATCAGCCTGGCGCTGGTCGCCCCCGCCGTATCCGCCCAGGAATCCGCCCCTGCCGAGGCGCGTACGCTGGACACCCTGATCGTCACCGGCACGCGCGTCTCAGACCGCACCGTTGCCGAATCGCAGTCACCGATCGACATCATCACGCCGGAGGCTCTGCAGGCCACCGGCACCACCGAACTCGCGACAGCACTGGCACGCGCCCTGCCCTCGCTGAACTTCCCGCGCCCGGCGGTCACCGACGGCACCAGCGGCGTCCGTCCGGCGCAGCTGCGCGGCCTGTCGCCGGACCAGGTACTGATCCTGGTCAACGGCAAGCGCCGCCACATCTCGGCGCTGGTCAACGTCAACGGCAGCATCGGCCGCGGCTCGTCCGCGGTGGACCTCAACGCGATCCCGGTGTCGGCGATCGAACGCGTCGAAGTGCTGCGCGACGGCGCCTCCGCGCAGTACGGCTCTGACGCCATCGCCGGCGTGGTCAACATCGTGCTGAAGGGATCCGGCAAGGGCGGCAGCCTGGTCGCGGACGTGGGCGGTTACTCCGCCGGCGACGGCCGCAGCACGCAGCTGTCGGGCGACACCGGCATTTCGTTCGGCGACGGGCGCGGTTTCGTCCATGTCGCCGGGCAGCTGACCCAGCAGGACGAGACCGATCGCGCCGGCCCCTACCAAGGCACCGCGCCGAACACCGGCAACAATCCCGCCATTGGCGAGGTGGCGTTCGTCTACGGCGATCCCCAGGTGGATGCGGGCGCCGTGTCGGCCAATGCCGGCTTCGCGATCAGCGACACGGTGGACGCCTACGCCACTGCCATCGCCAGCAACCGCGACATCGTGTCGTTCGCCTTCTACCGCTCGCCCAACCACAGCAGCCAGGGCGCGCTCCTGGCCCAGGTTTACCCGGACGGCTACGTGCCGGAGATCAACCAGCTGTCACAGGACCGCTCGCTGGTCGCCGGCATCAAGGGCGATACGGAAAATGGCTGGAAGTGGGACGTCAGCTACAACTACGGCTACAACCACCTGAAGTTCTACACCCAGAACAGCATCAACTACAGCCTGGGCGCGACCAGTCCGCGCCGCTTCTACGACGGCGCGCTGGAGTACACCCAGAACGTGCTGAACGCCGATATCAGCAAGCCACTCGAAATCGGGCTGGCGTATCCGGCCACGCTTTCGTTCGGCGCCGAGTACCGCCAGGAGAAGTGGAACCAGTCGCCGGGCGAGCTGAACTCCTACACGGGCAGCGGCGCGCAGGGCTTCGCCGGTTTCACCCCCGCCAACGCCGTGCATTCGGACCGCGACAGTTACGCGGCGTATGTGGGGCTGGAAGCTGACATGACCGAGAAGTTCTCGGCCGGCATCGCTGGTCGTTACGAGGACTACTCCGACTTCGGCAGCGAGGTATCCGGCAAGCTGTCCGCGCGCTACGCCTTCACCGATGCCGTGGCGCTGCGTGCGACGGTGGCAAGCGGTTTCCGCGCACCAGCGCTGGCGCAGCAGTACTACCAGGTGGTGACCTCGCAGTACAACGCCACACTCGACCGCTTCTTCGAATCGGGCACGTTCCCCGCTACTGGCCCGGTGGCGCAGGCGCTGGGGGCCGATGCACTGACCGCCGAAACCTCGCTGTCCTACGGACTGGGCCTGGTGCTGCAGCCGGTGGACCGCCTGTACGTCACCATCGATGCATACCAGATCGACATCGACGACCGCATCGTGCTCTCCTCCAACCTGCTGCTGGGCGGCAATGCGGCGGCGCAGGCGTTGCTGTCGAGCCTGGGCGTCAACGGCGTCACCAGCGCGCGCTACTTCACCAACGCGGCCGACACCCGCACGCGTGGCGTCGACGTCATCGCTCAGTACACCGTGCCGCTGGCCAACAGCAGCCTCGCCCTGACCGCCGGCTACAACTACAACAAGACCGAGATCCAGCGCATCGCGCCGAATCCGCCGGAGCTGACCTCGCTGGGCGCCAATCTCTTTCGCGTGGGCCGTGACGAGCAGGGCCGTATCGAGGAAGGCTATCCACGCGACAAGACCACGCTGACGGCGGCGTGGAACCTGGCGCGCTGGGACTTCACCTTCGGCGCCACCCGCTACGGCGAGTTCACCACGCGCGTCAGCGAGACCGGTAATCCGGTCAACGACCAGACCTACGGCGCGAAGTGGATCCTGGACGCCTCCACCAGCTATCGCCCGAGCGAGAACTGGACGCTGACGCTCGGTGCGGACAACCTGCTGGACGAATACCCGGACCGCACCATCTTCCCGAACTCGAACAGCGGCCAGTTCCCCTACAGCAGCCAGTCGCCAGGCGGTTTCAACGGCGCCTATGTGTATGGGCGCGTCGCCTACAAGTGGTGAGGCGGCGCATCGCCTGGCTTCTTCGGAACGCCCCGCCCCGAGCGGGGCGTTTCCGTTGCGGCGATGACGGCGGAAACTGGAGAACAACGCGCGCTGCGGCCTGTATACGTTTGCGGCATGGCGCCCGCATCGGCGACACTCGACGGACATGCAGAGGAAACGCGCGATTAGATGCACCATGACGCCGACCTGATCAACATCATCGCGGTAGGCCTCGCCCTGGCCTTCGTGCTGGGCGCGCTCGCGCACAAGCTGCGCCTGTCACCGCTGGTCGGTTACCTGCTCGCCGGCATCTTCGTCGGCCCTTTCACCCCCGGCTTCGTGGCCGACCAGGCACTGGCCAACCAGTTGTCGGAACTGGGCGTGATGCTGCTGATGTTCGGCGTGGGCTTGCACTTCTCGCTGGAGGACCTGCTGGAAGTCAAGGCGATCGCCATTCCCGGCGCCATCGCGCAGATCGTGGTGGCCACGGCGCTGGGCTGGGCGCTGGCATGGGGCATGGGCTGGACGCCGTTGAACGGCTTCGTGTTCGGGTTGGCGCTGTCGGTGGCGAGCACCGTGGTGCTGCTGCGCGCGATGGAGGACCGGCGCCTGCTGGATACGAAGCGCGGCCGCATCGCGGTGGGCTGGCTGATCGTGGAAGACATCGCCATGGTGCTGGCGCTGGTGATGCTGCCGGTACTGGCGGAGACCTTCGGCGAGCGCACCGGCGACACGCCGGCGAGTTTCGGGGCCTTCATGGTCGCCATCGCATGGACGCTGATCAAGCTGGGCGCGTTCGTCGCCTTCATGCTGGTAGTGGGTCGCCGCGTCATTCCATGGACGCTGGAGAAGATCGCCGCGACCGGTTCGCGCGAACTGTTCACGCTGTCGGTACTGGCGATCGCGCTGGGCGTGGCGTTCGGCTCGGCCACGCTGTTCGGCGTGTCGTTTGCCCTGGGCGCGTTCTTCGCCGGCATGCTGCTCAACGAATCCGAGCTGAGCCACAAGGCGGCCAACGACTCGCTGCCGCTGCGGGATGCGTTCGCGGTACTGTTCTTCGTGTCGGTGGGCATGCTGTTCAACCCAGCGATCCTGGTGGCGCATCCTTGGCAAGTGCTGGCCACCTTCGGGATCATCGTGATCGGCAAGTCGGTGGCGGCGTACTACATCGTCAAAGCGTTCAAGCACCCCACCGGCACCGCACTGACGATCTCGGTCAGCCTGGCGCAGATCGGCGAGTTCTCCTTCATCCTGGCCGCACTGGGCGTGTCGCTGAAGATCCTGCCGCCGGAGGGACGCGACCTGATCCTGGCCGGCTCGTTGCTGTCGATCATCGCCAACCCGTTCCTGTTCTCGTGGCTGGACCGCTGGCAGATGAAGCAGGAAGCGCTGGCACCGGTGCCGGCCGAGCCCGAGATACCGCCGGGCCCTTCGCTCGATGTCACCGGCCACGCCATTATCATCGGCTATGGCCGCGTGGGCAGCGAACTGGCGCGCGTACTGCGCGACCGCGGCGTGCCCCTGATCGTCATCGACGACAACGGCGAGCACGTGGCACGCGCGCATGATGCCGGCATCCCCGCGATCCGCGGCAGCGCGGCGGCCGACAGGGTGCTGGCAGAGGCGCATCCCGAACGCGCGAAGATCGCCGTACTGGCCATCCCGCAACCGCTCGAAGCAGGCGAGACCCTGGCCAAGCTGCGCGCACTCAATCCTTCACTGACCCTGCTCGCCCGCGCGCACAGCGAGGGGGAAGTGAAGCATCTGCTGGAACACGGCGCAGACGGCGCCGTGCTGGCCGAACGCGAACTGGCGTTCTCGCTTGCGGAAATGGTGATGTCCACGCCACCGTATCGTCCGCAGCGCACCATCAGCTGATCCTGCAGGTCAGCTGCGGAAAACAGCGGCCTCCGCGGCGGTCTCCGCCAGCACGTCGACCAGCGGACGCGGGGCACCGTACAGATAGCCCTGCACGCGCTGCACGCCCAGTTGCCGCAGGCAGTGCTCCGTGGCTTCGTCCTCGACGAACTCGGCCACCGTGATCGCCCCGAAGGCCGTGGCCACGGCGACGGATGCCTGCACGACCGCATGGTCCTTGCCCAACTGGGCCACGTTGCGCACGAACGAGCCATCGATCTTGATGATATCGACGGGGAGCTCGCGCAGGCGCGCGAAGCTCTGCATGCCGGTGCCGAAGTCATCGATGGCGATGTGGCAGCCCAGCGCGCGCAGGTCGGCCAGGAGGTGGCTGGCGGCGGCCGTGTTGGAGATGGCGGCGGTTTCGGTGACTTCGAAGCACAACGCACTCATCGGCAGCGGCGAGCCGGCCAGCAGGGTTCGCAGTTCCACCTGGAAACTCATCGAGGCCAGGCTCTGGCCGGTCAGGTTGATGGCGATCTCACGGCAGTGCGGCAATGCGGCGGGCGACTTCCGCAGCAGACGGAACAACGCGCGCACGACCGCCAGGTCCAGTTCGGCGCCCCGGCCCGCGGCTTCGAGGGGCGCCATGAAGCGGGCTGGCGACATGATCTCGCCCCGCTCGTCCAGCAGGCGGCACAGCACCTCCCCCATCAGCCCGCGCGGCTCGCCTTCGACATCGGCAAGCTCGCGGATCGGCTGGAAGTACAGCACGACACGCTCATTGCGCAGGCTCGCCAGGGCTTCGGTGGCGTCGTGCAGTTGGCGTCGATGCGTGCGCCGCAACTGGGTATCGCCGATGTCGCTGTAGCGGGGCCTCAGTTCGCCGTGATGGCGCGCCTCGAAGGCCAGGTGCGAAGCCGCGACCACCGCCGCATCGATCACGCTCGCCTGGGTGCCGTTGAACGCGGCCACCCCCAGGTAAGGCAGCAGCCGCATCGGCTGTCCGCCCGCATCGATCTCCGCGTGCTCCACCCGCGCCATCACCCGCTCCCAGAGATCGGCGTCGCGCGAGAATTTCGGCAGCAGTGCGAACTGGCCGGTGCCGACGTAATACGTCTCCACGATGTCTTCCAGGCGACGCGCCGTCGCGTTCATCGCCTGCGCCTGGGTATCCAGTCCGAAGCCCGCGACCAGCGTGTCGGTCTGGTCCAGCAGCAGGTAGCCCAACTCGGTGCGCGCCAGCGGCCGCGCCACGCGTTCGCGCAAGGCCTTGAGGTTGGGCAGACCCGTGATCTGGTCGCGCAGCGTCTCGCTGGAAAGCCGCTCCGCCAGTTCGAAGCGGTCGCGGTTGGTCAGCCACAGGTACATCATCGCCAGGAGCAGGATGTTCAACTCCAGCGTGATGTGCAGCAGGTTGAAGAAACCCACCGGGCTGTTCGCGTATTCGGCCGTACCCGCCACCATGCCCACCAACAGCAGCAAGGTGAGCGAGAGCGCTGCCATGGCCCAGCGCGACGACAAGCGCAGCATGCCCCAGCCCAGCACCAGCAGCAGCGCGAAGCGATAGTCCATGAGTACCAGCCGTGGCGCGGCGCCATCGGCCATGTAGGCCTGCCGCACCAGCACGGCCATCCACAGGCTGAGCACCAGACCGGTCCCCAGCATGACCGGCCACATCCAGTGCGAACCGACATCGAGACGGGGCGTGGGATATCCACGCTCCCGCCACGCCACCACCAGCGGCAACGTCACCACCGCCACGCCGAACTGCTTGGCGAAGAACATCTGGAACGCCGAACTGATGGCCAACGCGGAGGTGGAAATCGCCGCGATGCTGAAGCCGGCGAGGGAGAGCGCCAGTGGATAGAGCAACAGGCCGATCGCGGCGAAGCGGATCAGGTCGCGTCGTTGCACGCGCTGCCCGGGCGCACGCGGCCATCGCATCCATTGCGCGCACACCAGGCTCCAGCCCAGCGTGAACAGATAGCTGGCCGCACCCCACGCCAGCACCGGACCCGGTTGCCACTGGTCGAAATAAAGCTGGCGCCCGGTCCAGCCCGCGAATGTCAGCAGGAAACAGCCGGCCACCACGCGGCGATCGCGTTCGAGCATGGCGATGGCCAGCAGCAGGCCCGCATGCAGGTGGATCAGGGAGGCGTCGGCCTGTTCGCCGAAGAAGTCGATGCGGTAGCTGATGGGGACCTGCTGCAACAGCAGGCACAGCCCGCCCAGCAGGAGCACTTTCGTGCTTCCGTGCAGGCCGCGCGCCTGTATGTCAGCGTGGTCGACCATGCTCACCGAAATCCCATATGCCCCCGGCGCCCAGCATCCTGACATGTAAACGCATGTACAGGGAGTGCTGCGGACACACCGCGCTTTCGCCCGTCCCTGGCGGCTTCGCGCACTTCAGCCGCGGCGTCGCGCGGCGGCAGGAGGAAGAGCTCGCTTCTCCCGCCGCCGTTCAGGCCATCACGACGTCATGCGGGTGAACTCCAGGTGCCCGCCATCGGCGTGCACACGCACGGTATCCCCCGCACCAAAGTCGCCCGACAGGATCTTGTGCGCCAGCGGATTCTCCAGTTGCGCCTGGATCGCACGTTTCAGCGGACGCGCGCCGTACACCGGGTCGAAGCCGACGTTGCCCAACAGGGCCAACGCGGAATCGTCGATGTCCAGCGTGATCTGCCGCTCGGCCAGCCGCTTGGCCAAGTAGCGCGTCTGGATGCGGGCGATCTCGCGGATCTGCGCCTTGTCCAGCGGATGGAACACGACGATGTCGTCCAGCCGGTTGATGAACTCGGGCCGGAAGTGCGCCTGCACCACGCCCATCACCGCCGCCTTCATCTGCGTGTAGCTTTCCGGCGTGTCGCCTGCGCCGCCGCCATCGCTCATGTCCTGGATCAGGCTGGAGCCCAGGTTGGACGTCATCACGATGACCGTGTTGCGGAAATCCACCGTGCGGCCCTGGCCGTCGGTCAGGCGCCCGTCGTCCAGCACCTGCAGCAGGATGTTGAACACGTCCGGATGCGCCTTCTCCACCTCGTCCAGCAGGATCACGCTGTAGGGACGGCGACGCACCGCCTCGGTCAGGTAGCCGCCTTCCTCGTAGCCCACGTAGCCCGGGGGCGCGCCGACCAGGCGGCTGACCGCGTGCTTCTCCATGAACTCGCTCATGTCGATGCGGACCATCGCGTCGCTGCTGTCGAACAGGAATTCGGCCAGCGCCTTGCACAACTCGGTCTTACCCACGCCGGTCGGGCCGAGGAACAGGAACGAACCACTCGGACGGTCGGGATCGGAAATACCGGCGCGCGAGCGACGCACGGCGTCGGAGACGACCTTGATCGCCTCTTCCTGGCCGATCACGCGGCCACGCAGCGACTGCTCCATCTGCAGCAGCTTCTCGCGCTCCCCTTCCAGCATCTTGCTGACCGGGATGCCGGTCCAGCGACTGACGACTTCGGCGATCTCCTCGTCGGTGACCTTGTCCTGCAGCAGGCGGAAGCCTTTCTGCTCGGCTTCCTGCGCGGCGGACAGCTGCTTCTCCAGTTCCGGCAGCTGGCCGTACTGCAGCTCGCTCATGCGCGCGTAGTCCTGCTTGCGCTGCGCGGCTTCCAGCTCCAGCTTCACGCGCTCGATCTGTTCCTTGATCTTCGTGGCGCCGGTCAGCGTGGCCTTCTCGGCCTTCCAGATTTCTTCCAGGTCGTTGAACTCGCGCTGCAGCGATTCGATCTCGGTCTCCAGATCGGCCAGGCGCTGTTTCGACTGCGCGTCCTTTTCCTTCTTCAGCGCCTCGCGCTGGATCTTGAGCTGGATCAGCCGGCGCTCCATGCGGTCCATCTCCTCCGGCTTGGAGTCGATTTCCATGCGGATGCGCGATGCCGCTTCGTCCATCAGGTCGATGGCCTTGTCCGGCAGCTGGCGGTCGGCGATGTAACGGTGCGACAGCGTGGCCGCGGCGACGATGGCGGGGTCGGTGATCTCCACGCCATGGTGCACGGCGTATTTCTCCTTCAGCCCGCGCAGGATGGCGATGGTGTCCTCGACGCTGGGTTCGCCTACGAAGACCTTCTGGAAGCGGCGCTCCAGCGCGGCGTCCTTCTCCACGTACTTGCGGTACTCGTCCAGCGTGGTCGCGCCGATGCAGTGCAGTTCGCCGCGCGCCAGCGCGGGCTTGAGCATGTTGCCGGCGTCCATCGAACCTTCGGCCTTGCCGGCACCGACCATGGTGTGCAGCTCATCGATGAAGAGGATGATCTGGCCTTCGTTCTTGGCCAGGTCGTTCAGCACGGCCTTCAGGCGCTCCTCGAATTCGCCGCGGAACTTCGCGCCAGCGATCAGCGCGCCCATGTCCAGGCTCAGCACGCGCTTGCCCTTCAAACCTTCAGGCACCTCGCCGTTGACGATACGCTGCGCCAGGCCTTCGACGATGGCGGTCTTGCCCACGCCCGGCTCGCCGATCAGCACGGGGTTGTTCTTGGTGCGGCGCTGCAGGACCTGGATGGTGCGGCGGATTTCCTCGTCACGGCCGATCACCGGGTCCAGCTTGCCGATCTCCGCGCGCTCGGTGAGGTCGATGGTGTACTTCTCCAGCGCCTGGCGCTGGTCTTCGGCATTCTCGGATTGCACTTTCTCACCCCCGCGCAGACGGTCGATGGCGGCACGCAGCTTCTGCTTGTCGGCGCCACTGGCCTTCAGCTCCTGGCCGGCGGCGCCGCTGTCGTCCAATGCGGCCAGCAGGAACCACTCGCTGGCGATGTAGGTATCGCCACTGTCCTGCGCCAGCTTGTCGGTGACATTGAGCAGGCGCGAGAGATCGTTGCCGATGGACAGGTTGCCGGCCTGGCCGGTGACCTTCGGCAGCCTGTCGAGCGCTTCGCCCAGCCGTTCGCGCAGCACGGGCACGTTGACGCCGGCCTGCGACAGCAGCGGACGCGTGCTGCCGCCCTGCTGCTCGAGCAGCGCGGTCAGCACGTGGACCGGCTCGATCATGGTGTGGTCGCGGCCCACGGCCAGCGACTGCGCGTCGGCCAGCGCCTGCTGGAAACGCGAGGTCAGTTTGTCCATCCGCATCGGGAGAACCTCAGGAAAAGTAGGGGCCGGCGAATGCCAGCCGATGCTACTCAGATGAGGTTAAATGCTGGTGTTTCAAGACCATTTGAGACCGGGAGACGCGGTAGGGTGGGCGCTCGCCCACCGCCTTCACGACTCCCGGAACGGCGGGCCAGGGCCCGCCCTACGCCTTCTTCTGAAGGGACAATGCGCCCAGCAGCAGGGCCAGTGCAGCATACGCCCCGGCGAACTGCCACAGGATGGTCGCGCGCAGGCCTTCCACGTCCCACGGCAGGTAGATGCCGCCGCGCGGATCCACCGAGTGGATGATGCCGAACAGCGTCAGTACCGCACCCACCAGCAGCGCGACGACGGCACGGCCGTTGCGCCCGTCGATCATCGCCACCAGCGCGGTGGTCCAGATCATCGCGGTGATGATGAAGCCGTTGCCCAGGGTGACGATGGTGGCCAGGTCCGGCAGGCCGTGGCCGTCCACGCCTTCGTACAGGGCGACGAAACGGTCGGGCGCGATCCACGCCGGATTGCCGAACTTGATCGTCAGCAGATAGGCCACCGACGGCAGGAAGCCCAGCGCCACCGCGATGGCGTGCTTGCGCGGCGTTTCGGTGAACGCCTGCACGGTGATGTCCAGGCCCACGTACACGATGATCGGCGCCAGCACCGCCACCGGCAGCCACTGCACCAGCCCCGACACGTAGCCCAGCACGCCGCCCAGGCCGATGAAGAGGCCGGTCAGCAACGTGTAGCCCTTGCGCGCGCCCATGTGCTTGTACGCGGGTTGGCCGATGTACGGCGTGGTCTGCGCCACGCCACCGCAGAAACCCGCGACCAGCGTGGACACCGCTTCGGCCAGCAGCACGTCGCGCGTACGGTAGTCGTCGCCGGCAGCGCGCGCACTCTCGCTGACGTTGATGCCGCCCACCACCATCAGCAGGCCGAACGGCAGCAGCAGCGGCAGGTAGGGCACGGTGTAGGCCAGGCCCTCCAGCCAGCCCAGCGTGGGCAACGGCAGCGTCACCGCCAGCGGCACGGCATCGGGCACCTTGAAGCCGGGTGCGCCGAAGCCAGACAAGCCGAGCGCGTAGTACAGCGTGGTGCCGACGATGAAGGCCAGCAGCACGCCGGGAATCTTCACCGGCAGCTTCCCTTTCGCCACCAGCACGTACAGCAGCAGGCCGAAGGTCACGAAGCCGACGATGGGCTGGCGCAGCGTTTCGATCAGCGGCAGGAAGCCGAGCAGCGTCAGCGCCGCGCCGCCGATGGAGCCCAGCAGGCCGGCACGCGGCACCGCACGCGTGACCGCATCGCCGAAGAACGACAGCACCAGCTTCAGCACGCCCATCACCACCAGCGAGGCCATGCCGAGCTGCCAGGTGGCGGTGGCGGCGGCCTGTTCGTCCATGCCCGCCTGCTTGAAGCCGACGAAGGCCGGGCCCAGCACCAGCAACGCCATGCCGATGCTGGTGGGCGCGTCCAGGCCCAGCGGCATCGCGGTGACGTCGTCGCGGCCGGTCTTCTCCGACAGCCGGTGCGCCATCCACGTGTAGATCAGATTACCGACCAGCACGCCCAGCGCGGTGCCGGGGAACATGCGGGTGAACACCACCTCCGCCGGGAACTGGAAGATGCCGATCAGCGCGGCGGCGATGAAGCCGAGGATGGACAGGTTGTCCACCACCAGGCCGAAGAAACCGTTGAGGTCGCCGGGGACGAACCAGCGGCGCACGGGAGAAGCCGATGCGGTCATGGGAGGCCGAAGAAGGAGAAGGGACAGGAGGGAATGGCGCGCCACAGGATAAGCCCCCTCCCCCGTCCACGGGGGAGGGTGGGGGTGGGGGCGACGGCGCCGACCGGTTTCGGCCTCGCGCGAAGCGTCGCGCTGCGCTTCCCGCGCCCGTCCGTATTTCGCGCGCGCATCATCGTCTGCGCGCGCGCCTGCCCCCATCCCAGCCTTCCCCCGCATGCGGGGGAAGGAGCGGGTCGCCTCAGAACGATACGTCCACCGCGTGCCGCGACCACAGCACCGACTGGTGGCCGGTGGCCTGCTTCCACGCCAGGCGGATCGCCTCGATGTCGGCGCGGCGCTGCGGGGTGTCCTCGTGCAGCACCACCAGCACCTTGGTCTTCAGGCGATTGGGTTCCTTCGCGCCGCGGAACAGCCACTGGCCGTAGGCGTCGAACACGGTCAGGCCGTCCGGAAAGCGTGCGGTCACTTCCTTGTCGAGGAAGGCACGCCAGTCTGCCTCGGTGATCGGCTCGGCCTGCGGGCGGTCCGCCGGTCCCGTCTCTTCGCCAACGCCGAAGTACAACTCGCTGCGCACCCAGCCACTCGCATTGGCGGGACGCAGGGCGTCGCCTTCCAGTGCGGCGCTCGCGGTCGTGGGCGACACGGCGGGCGGCGCGGACGCGCACCCGGCGAGTGCAAGAAGGACCAGCAACCAGACGGCACGATGCGACATGGGAGAACCTCATGGGGGGTGGGCAGGATGAGGCACGGCACCGCCGCGGCCTTATGACGCGAGCGCATAAGGAGATGGGCAGCAGCGATGACGCTTGGTCCGCCGGGGTGGATAATATATCGCTTCATCGCAATCAAGCGATAGACTTTACTCGCTCCCTCCCCTCGCCCCACGAGATTTTTCATGTCCCGCCTTCTCCTTGCGCCGCTCGGCGCCGCCATCGCGCTGGCGCTCGCCCTCCCCGCCACTGCCCAGACCGCGCCCGCCGGCGCCACCGACCTCGATGCCGTCATCGTCACCGGCACACGCGCCACCGACCGCACCGCACTGGAATCCACCTCGCCCATCGACGTGCTGACCGCAGAGGACATCCGCAGGGCCGGCGTGCTCAACGGCGAACTCGGCAGCGCGCTGCAGGCACTGCTGCCGTCGCTGAACTTCCCGCGCCAGTCCAACTCCGGTGGCGCCGACCACATCCGCGCCGCGCAGCTGCGCGGCCTGAGCCCCAATCAGGTGCTGGTGCTGGTCAACGGCAAGCGCCGCCACACCAGCGCGCTGGTCAACACCGACAGCAAGATCGGCAAGGGCAACACGCCGGTGGACTTCAACGCCATCCCGGTCAACGCGATCAAGCGCATCGAAGTGCTGCGCGACGGCGCCGGCGCCCAGTACGGCTCCGATGCCGTGGCCGGTGTCATCAACGTGATCCTCAACGACGCACCGGAAGGCGGCGCCATCGAAGCGAGCTACGGCGCGCACCACACAAAAGTCGAGCCGATCGACCAGACCGTCACCGATGGCCAGACCGGCTTCTTCAGCGCACAGGTCGGCGACCGCATCGGCGATGGCGGCTTCTTCCGGGTCGGCCTGGAGTACAAGCAGCGCGAAGGCACCAACCGCGCCGGCTTCGACCAGATCCCGTTCTTCGAAGAGCAGACGCCCGACAACCTGGCCCTGGCCGGCCAGCGCAATTACGTGCTGGGCGACGGCAGTTCGAAGGACATCAACGCGTGGCTCAACGCGGCCGTGCCGCTGGGCGAATCGGCCGAGCTGTATGCCTTCGGCACCTGGCACCAGAGCGATACCGAAGGCGCGAACTACTTCCGCTACCCCGATGGTGTGGCGAACTGGAAGGAGGTGTATCCGAACGGCTACCGCCCGATCTCGGAAGGCGAGAACCTCGATGTGGCCGGTGTGGCCGGCGTGCGCGGGCAATGGGGCGACTGGGACTACGACGCCAGCCTCAACCACGGCCGCAACGCGTTCACCTACCGCCTGCGCAACTCGCTCAACGCCTCGCTCGGTCCTACCAGCCCGACGCGCTTCAAGACCGGCGATTACGAGTCGGCGCAGACACTGGCGAACTTCGACCTGAGCCGCGTGTTCGGCGCGCATACCTTCGCCACCGGTGTGGAACTCCGCCACGAGACCTTCGAGACCGGCGCCGGCGATCCTGCCTCGTACGCGGCCGGTCCGTTCACCGACCGCCCGACCGGCTCGCAGGCCGGCGGCGGACTGACGCCGCAGGACACCGCCGACCTCGACCGCGACGTGTCCAGCGTCTACGCCAGCCTCAGCAGCCAGTGGGGCGAGAAGTTCACCACCGACATCGCCGCGCGCTACGAGCACTACGACGACTTCGGTGGCGAGCTGACCGGCAAGCTGGCCGCCCGCTACGAGTTCGCGGCCGCGTTCGCCCTGCGCGGCTCGGTGTCGAACAACTTCCGCGCCCCGTCGCTGAGCCAGATCGGTTTCGAGTCCACCTCCACCGGTTACGACGCCTCCGGCCAGCTCACCCAGGGCCGCCTGCTGTCGGTCAACAATCCGATCGCCCGCGCGCTCGGCGCGCAGGATCTGGATCCGGAGAAGGCGCTGAACCTCAGCGTGGGCTTCACCAGCCGCATCGGCGAGCACTTCGACCTGTCGCTGGACGTGTTCCGCATCGACATCGACGATCGCGTGGCGATCACCGAACGCATCAGCGGCGACGCGCTGACGGATTTCGTGCTGGACAACTTCGGCGTGCCCGGCGTGCAGAGCGCCAACTTCTTCATCAACGCCGCCGACACCCGCACCGAAGGCGCGGAACTGGTGGCCAACTGGCGGCAGGCGCTGGGCGACGGCACCCTGCTGCTGACCGGTGCGTACAGCTACGCCAAGACCGAGCTGAAGAACATCGCCGCCACGCCGGCCGAACTGCTCGCCATCGACCCCAGCTACGTGCTGTTCGGCGTGGAGGAGAGCAACACGCTGACCGATGCCGCACCGCGCACGCGCGGCATCTTCACCGCCAGCTGGGACAGCACGGCCTGGTCGCTGCTGGGACGCGTCACCCGCCATGGCAGCGCCAAGCGCGTGTTCAACTTCGGCGGTGGCTTCGAGCCGGAACAGACCTATGGCGCCGAATGGCAGCTGGATGCGGAAGTCGAATACCGGTTCTCGCCGAAATGGAGCATGGCACTGGGCGGCCTGAACCTGACCGACGAATACCCCGACCTGTCGAGCGCGGACATCTCGTACTTCGGCAACCTGCCCTACGACGTGCTGTCGCCCATCGGCAGCAACGGTGCGTACTACTACACGCGGGTGCGCTACACGTTCTGAGATCCACGCGTCATACCGCCTCCCACGTGGGGGCGGCCCCCACTGATCGGACAGGCGCCGCGGCACGGGAACGGGCAGGCAACCATCGCGCGGGCGGCGGCAGGCTGGCCAGCACCCGCGCCGGCGCCCGGACGATCAGACCGCGCAGCAAGGAACAAGCGGCGTGCAGGAAAAAGAACGCGCCGCCACACGCCCGGATGGAGAACGCAGGGATAAGCGCCCCACGCAAAGCCATCCTTCGCAGCGCGCGCGAATGACGAACACCTTGTAGGAGCAGCTTCAGCCGCGACCGGATACCTGCACGCCACAGGAGGCACATGCGCAGCGGCTGCCATCGCCCGCGACAGGCATCATCATGAGCGCGGTCGCCGTGCGGTCGCGGCTGAAGCCGCTCCTACAGGAAACGCGCCCGCTCTTCGTCTGTCGGCACGTGGCACTCGGTCGTCCCAAACCACCGATACCGGTTCCGCGCCACCGAACGGTAGAGCGGATCGCGCACGACGCGCGGCACCACCGCCATCACACCGGCGAGGCGCCACGCGCCGCCCAGCCCGATCAGCACGCGCTGGATCGCGTCGCTGTCGGTCCACGCGTCGTCGCCTTCGACGAGCAGGAACGAGGCCGGATCGTCGGGATCCAGCCCATGCCCGGCCAGCAGCGCGCGCCCTGCGTCAGACTGCATGGCGGCGAAGCGATAACGTCCCACGCGATCCTGCTTCAGCAGGAAGCGCACCCAGCCGTTGCACAACACGCAGATGCCATCGAAGACGATGACCGGGCCATTCGCGCTCGATGAGACCCCTGTCGTCATGCAAACTCTCCATCAAGCTTGATGACTTCCCTCTCCCCGCATGCGGGGAGAGGGTGCCAACGGCGGGTGAGGGGCGAGCGGAGTCCGCCATCCATCAGCCCACTGTACTGATCCAACACGCGACGCACGGACATACCCTCGTCTTGCGAGCGACGAAAAGCGCCCCTCATCCGCCCTCCGGGCACCTTCTCCCCGCGCGCGGGGAGAAGGGCGTCGGCATGCTGACCATCGCAACGGACTCACTCCACATCCAGCCACCCGCGGTAATGCACCAGCAGACCGGTCAACGGCAACGAGGCCCACACGTCGAAACGATAGCGCCCATCCTCTGCGGATTCACGCGCGCCCACGCCGGTGAACCAGCGCGCGGGCAGCGACAGGCCGAACACGCGGACGCGCTCCACGCGCCAAACCAGGGCCCCGTCCACCACCTCCAGCCGGAATCCGAAGGTCGCCAACCCGAGGCGTTCGCACAGCACATCGCCGTCACGCCACAGGCGCGAGGGCATCGCACGTCCGCCGATGAAGCGCGTCCAGCGTTCGATGTCGGGCGAAGCCTCGATCTCCACGCACAGTGGACCGTCGCCGGCGGGCGGAAGATGGGTGGCCGCGGCGACCAGCCGCGACATCCATCGGCGGCCGCGTTCGACCTCGACGCCACCCCGATACCGATTCACGCCTCGCGCCATGTGCAACGCACTTACCGGCGCCGGCAGCCCGTCGAACGCCGGCCCCAGCACCTGTGCGAACAACGATCTTACGGCTGCATCCATGCCAGCGTGGCGATGCGGCCGCTGCGGCCATCGCGGCGATGCGAGAAGAAACGTGCGGGGTCGCTGATCGTGCAGAGATCGCCGCCGTGGATATCGGCCGGCGTCATGCCCTGCGCCACCAGACGACGACGCGCCAGCGCAGGCAGGTCGGCCAGCCAGTGGTCGGGGCGCGTGGGAACGAAGCAGGCCTCCGCGCCGGCATCGTGGCGGACGAACACATCGAACACATCCTTGCCGACCTCGTAGCGCGCCGGCCCCGCGGCTGGCCCGATCCAGACGATGACATCCGCAGCGGGTGTGGTCATCGCGGCCAGCGTCGCTTCCAGCATCCCTTTCGACAGTCCGGGCCAGCCGGCGTGCGCGGCGGCGATTTCCCTGCCGTCCTTCGCCGCGAACACCACTGGCAGGCAGTCCGCCGTGAGGATGGCGAGCACCACCCCGGGCGTGGACGTGACCAGGGCATCGGCGACAGGCTCGGCGGACGCGGGATCGGCAGCTGTCTCCACGCGCAGCACATCGGTGCCGTGCACCTGCTTCAGCCAGTGCGGTGAAGAAGGCAGGCCGGCGAGTTCGGCCAGCTGCGCGCGGTTGCGCGCCACCGTGGCCGGATCGTCGCCATCCGCGGCGTACTTGTTGCCGAGATTGAAGCTGTCGAACGGCGCTGCCGAAAACCCGGCGCCATGCCGCAGCGTGGTGAACGCGTGCACGCCGGCAGGTGCCGGCCAGTCCGCGGCCACCACCGGCGCGCGATTCATCCGCGCTTGGCCTGGCTGTCCGCGCGCAGGGCCGCCAGCAACGCCACCATGTCGGCCGGCACCGGCGCGGTGACCCGCACGGGCTCACCGCTGACGGGATGGGCGAATTCCAGCGTCTCGGCGTGCAGCGCCTGTCGCCGGAAGCTGCGCAGCACGGCGATCAGTTCATCGCTGGCGCCCTTGGGCAGCCGCAGCGGGCCACCGTACAGCGGGTCGCCGATGATCGGGTACTTGATGTGCGCCATGTGCACGCGGATCTGGTGCGTGCGGCCGGTTTCCAGCCGGCACTCCAGCGCCGTGTGCGCACGGAAGCGCTCGCGCAGGCGGTAATGGGTGACGGCGTCGCGGCCGTCTTCGCGCACGGCCATCTTCAGCCGGTCGCGCGGGTGGCGGTCGATCGGCGCATTCGCGGTGCCACCGGAGACCATCGCCCCGACCACCACCGCCAGGTACTGGCGGTGCACGTCGCGCGAAGCCAGCTGCGCCACCAGCGAGGTGTGCGCCGGCACCGTACGCGCCACCACCATGACGCCGGAGGTGTCCTTGTCCAGCCGGTGCACGATGCCCGCGCGCGGCAGTGCCGACAGCGACGGATCGCGGAACAGCAAGGCATTGACCAGCGTGCCGGTCGGATTGCCGGCGCCGGGGTGGACGACCAGGCCGGCCGGCTTGTCCAGCACGAAGACGTGCTCGTCCTCGTACAGGATGTCCAGCGGGATGTCTTCCGGCTCGGCGTGGGTCTGGGTGTCCAGCACCACGTCCAGGCTGGCGGTCTCGCCGCCGCGGACCGGGTCGCGCGGGCGCACCACCTGGCCGTCCAGCAGGGCGTTGCCGGACTTGATCCACTCGGTCAGGCGGGAGCGGGAGAATTCGGGGAACAGTTCCGCCAGGGCGGCGTCGAAGCGCCGGCCGGCGGCGCTGGCGGGCACGATGGCGGTGCGGAGGCTATCGGGGGATTCGGTATCGGTCATGCGGAAAGACATCCAGGGAGGCCATGGTCCGGTCCGTATTGGCCGATTGTTCATGGCGAAGGCGGCGCCTAGGCTATCATCGACGGCCTGTTTCCCTGCCGCGGCCTGCCGCCAGCCCATGACCCAGCGTGCCTTCCCCCGCTTCTCCCGCCCCTCCGCGACCACCCGCCTCGTCCTTCTGGCCCTGGTCATCGGCTTCGCCGGCACCGGCTGCGGCAAGATCTTCAAGAAGAAGGAAGCAGCGGAGAACCAGCCTGTCGAGGTGATGTACCAGGAAGCGCACCAGTCCATGGTGAACAACAACTGGGACCGCGGCCTGCAGAACTTCCGCCGCCTGATCGCCCAGTACCCGTACGGGCCCTATACCGAACAGGCATTGATGGAATCGGCCTATGCCGAGTACAAGTCGGGCAAGCTCGACGACGCGGTCACCACCATCGACCGCTTCATCCGCACCTATCCGACCCATCGCAACGTTCCGTACATGTACTACCTGCGCGGCCTGGCCAACTCCAACCGCGACACGGTGTTCCTGCAGAAGGTCTGGCGCCTGGAAGCCAGCCGCCGCGACCTGGCCACGCCGATGCAGGGCTACAACGACCTCAACCGGGTCGCCGAGAACTATCCCAACAGCCGCTACGCCGCCGATGCGCGCCAGCGCATGACCGTGTTGCGCAACCAGTTCGCCCTGCACGAGCTGGACACCGCGATCTACTACCTGCGCCGCGATGCATGGGTGTCCGCCGCCAGCCGCGCCAAGTACCTGCTTGAAACCTACCCGCAGAGCAGCCACCAGAACGACGCCATCGCCGTGCTGGCCGAGGCCTATACCCAGCTGGGCAACGAGACCCTGGCCGCCGACGCCAAGCGCGTGCTGGAGATCAACGATCCGCAGCACCCCTGGCTGGCCGGAAAGTGGCCGGACTACCCGTGGATGGTGCGTCGCCTGAATCCATTCGGCGCCGAGAAGTCGATCAATACCGCCGACAGGCGCAACGATGACTGATCCAACCGGATGTAGAAAACGAAAAAGGGCCGCAAGGCCCTTTTTCATGTCCGGGTGCCGGCGCGCGCCGCATGCGCGGGATCCCGCCGCGAAGACTCACTTGCCGTTCGCCGCGCCTTCCCAGTCGAAGCGGGTCAGCACCGCCAACTGCTGCGGCTCGATCACCCCGTTGTGCTCGATGCCATCGATCACCCACGTGGGGAACACGGTCACGCCCGCGGCCGCGCAGGCGGAGGTCATCGGCGTATTGCGTCCCCCGGGCGAGCACTCCACGTAGGGCAGCCGCTCCGCCGCATGGCCGAAGTGGCGCTTCTGCCGGCTGCATTCCACGCACCATGACGCGCCGTAGAACTTCGCACCGTAGTCGGACAGGTGCTGCGCCAGCGCAGCCGCACGGCGGCTTTCCGGCCGCTGGTGCAGCAGTCCGCTCTGGTGCACGTGCAGAACGGCCACGACCAGCAGCACCGGCAACGCCTGCACGGCCCACCAGCGGCTCCAGGGCTGGCCGGGAGCGGACGCGGGGCGCCGCAACTGCAACCAGCCGAACATCACCACCAGCACCGCGAGCGAAGCCAGGCAGCCCACGCAGAACGCGTCGAGCACCAGCGCCCCCACGACGGTCAGGTAGACACTGATCGCCAGCCCCAGCAGTGCCAGCCGCCATTGCCGTTGCCAGCGCAGCAGCGGCGACGCCTTGCGCGACAGCGACACCAGCGCGACCACCGCGTACAGGCCGAACCCCCACAACGCCATCGGCAAGCCCAGCAGCGTGGACCAGCCGCTGCGCTGGATCGCATTGCAGCCGCCAGCGCTGGTGCAGAACGCCGATGCCGAACCGCTGCCCGCCGTCCACGCCAGATAGCCAGTGATCAGCAGGCCCAGCACCGCCAGCGCCAGCATCACGCGATCCGGCGGCGTCGCCGCGCGCGGCGCGGGGGACGCCGGACGCTCATGGTGCGCCGTACGCTTCTTCTTTCGGGTCATACGGATCTCCGGATGGGTCGTGCGCGACGCTGGAGCGGACTCACAGCGCGTACTTGTTGGTGATCGGGTAACGGCGTTCACGACCGAAGGCCCGGCGCGACACCTTGGGGCCGGGCGCCGCCTGGTGGCGCTTCCACTCGTTGATGCGCACCAGCCGCAGCATGCGGTCCACGGTGGCGGCGTCGAAGCCGGCGGCGACGATCTCGTCGCGCGACTGCTCCAGATCCACGTAGCGGAACAGGATCGCGTCCAGCACGTCGTACGGCGGCAGCGAGTCCTGGTCCTTCTGGTTCTCGCGCAGTTCCGCGGACGGCGGTCGGTCGATGACGGCCGGCGGGATCACCGGCGCGCCGCCCACGGTGTTGCGCCAGCGCGCGAGCGCGAAGACCTCGGTCTTGTACAGGTCCTTGATCGGCGCGTAGCCGCCGCACATGTCGCCGTAGATGGTGGCGTAGCCCACCGCGTATTCGCTCTTGTTGCCGGTGGTCAGCAGCAGGCCGCCGAACTTGTTGCTCAGCGCCATCAGGATCACGCCGCGGCTGCGCGACTGCAGGTTCTCCTCGGTGGTGTCGGCGGGCTTGTCGCCGAACACCGGACCCAGCGCTTCGAGGAAGCCCTTGAACGGTGCTTCGATCGAGATCGCTTCCAGCTTCACGCCCATCGCCGCGCACTGCTCGCCGGCCAGGTCGTTGGACAGGCCGGCGGTATAGCGCGACGGCAGCCGCACCGCGGTGACGTTCTCCGCGCCCAGTGCATCCACCGCCAGCGCCAGCACCAGCGCCGAATCGATGCCGCCGGACAGGCCCAGCCAGACCTTCGAAAAGCCGTTCTTCCCGCAGTAGTCGCGGATGCCGCGCACGATGGCGCGCCAGGCCAGCGCATCCCGGCTCTCGTCGCCATCGTCCATCCACACGACCGGCGTGAACTTGCGCTTGGTGGCGTCGAAATCCACCACCAGCCACTGGTCGGTGAACGCGGCCGCTGCGGGATGCACGGTGCCGTCGCCATCGGCGACGACGGATGCGCCGTCGAACACCACCGCATCCTGGCCGCCCACCACGTTGAGGTAAGCCAGCGCCATGCCGGTCTCGCGCGTGCGCTCGGCGATCAGCGCGTCGCGCTGCGCATGCTTGTCGCGGTCGAACGGCGAGGCATTCGGCACCAGCGTCAACACCGCGCCCGCCTTGCCCGTCTCGGCCAACGGCTCGGGGAACCAGAGATCCTCGCAGATCACCAGCCCCACCTGCGTGCCTTTCACCTCGAAGACACAGCTGCCACCGTCGGGATCCACATCGAAGTAACGGCGCTCGTCGAAAACCGCGTAGTT
The DNA here is from genome assembly GCF_029542205.1 of Pseudoxanthomonas sp. SE1. Lineage (NCBI taxonomy): Bacteria > Pseudomonadati > Pseudomonadota > Gammaproteobacteria > Lysobacterales > Lysobacteraceae > Pseudoxanthomonas > Pseudoxanthomonas sp. SE1. The sequence goes on from NZ_CP113783.1 coordinate 3,327,031, forward strand.
GGGCAACTCGCGCTTGCGGTACGTCGTCTCGACCACGCCATCGCGCAGCACGCTGGCGGCGTTGTACACCACACTGCCCGCGCTCTGCGGCCAGCCCACCACGGCGACGATCCCGTGCGTGGTGGCGGCGATCTCCGTCAGCGCCGTCTCGCAGTCGGCGAGGAAACGCGGCCGCAGCAACAGGTCCTCCGGCGGGTAGCCGCTGATCGCGAGTTCGGGAAACAGCACCACGTCGGCGCCGTATTCGTCGCGCGCCTCGGCGATCATGCGCTGGATGCTCGCCGTGTTCTGTGCGACGCCGCCGACGGGGAAGTCGAACTGGGCCATGGCGATGCGTAGGGTGGTCATGCGTTCTCCATCATGGAAATTCCATTGCGTATCCCGCCTCGCGTTGCGCACGTAGTGCCCATACATGCACGACATCGGTCAGCGGCTGATAGGTGTACAGCACCACGTAGCCGCGCGAGTCGCGGCCGATCACCAGTTCCCGCCACGGGCCCTGGTACGGGCGGCCGATCAGGGGATTGTCCGCAAGGGCGTCGATGCCAAGGTAGATCGCGGAAAAGCGCGCCTCGAAGCCGGATACTTCATGTTCTCGCAGATGTTCGATGATGCGGGCGGCATCGTCGGCGATCCGGTCGGACAGGATGATCCGCGCCACGGTTCAGCGACCCTCCTTCCTCGCCACGGGACGCGGCGGGTTCTCGCCCTTCGCCATCCGGACCATGTAGTCGCGCATCTCGTCCCAAGGCACGGACAGGCCGGACTGATCGAAGTCCTCCTTGCGTCGCAGCGCCTCGGCGAAGAACGCATCGCGGCGTTCCTGCGCCTCGGTCTTTTCGGCAATGGCTTCGAGGATGAAGCTGTGCGTGGTGGCGCCGCTGCGCTGGGCGGCCCGGGCGACGCGCGCCTTGAGTTCCTCGGGCAGACGGATCGTGGTCGTGGACATGGCTCGACTCCGCTGGACGGATGAAGCGAATGTAGCACAATAGAGCTACATTCGACCCACTCATAAAGAAAGCCGCCCGAAGGCGGCTTCCTGCGTGACACGCAACGGCGAGGCTTACTTCACCAGCTTCGCGATCGCCGCGCCCAGGTCACCCGGCGAGCGGACGGTGACGACGCCGGCGGCTTCCATCGCCGCGAACTTGCCCTCCGCCGTGCCCTTGCCGCCCGACGCGATCGCACCGGCGTGGCCCATGCGCTTGCCGGCCGGGGCCGAGGCGCCGGCGATGAAGCCGACGACCGGCTTCTTCACGTACTGCCTGATGTACTCGGCGCCGGCTTCCTCGGCGTCGCCGCCGATCTCGCCGACCATGATGATGCCTTCGGTCTGCGGGTCTTCGTTGAACAGCTTCAGGCAGTCGACGAAGTTCAGGCCGTTGATCGGGTCGCCGCCGATGCCGATGCAGGTCGACTGGCCCAGGCCTACTTCGGTGGTCTGCTTGACCGCTTCATAGGTCAGCGTGCCGGAGCGCGACACGATGCCGATCTTGCCCGGCTTGTGGATGTGGCCCGGCATGATGCCGATCTTGCACTCGCCCGGGGTGATCACGCCGGGGCAGTTCGGCCCGATCAGCACGGTGTCCGGGTGCGAGCCCTTCAGCACGTTGTCCACGCGCAGCATGTCCAGCACCGGGATGCCCTCGGTGATGCAGACGATCACCTTGATGCCGGCCGCGGCCGCTTCGAGGATGGCGTCGGCCGCGAACGGCGGCGGGACGTAGATGACGGATGCATCGGCGCCGGTGTTCTTGACGGCATCGGCGACGGTGTCGAATACCGGCAGGTCGATGTGGGTGGTGCCGCCCTTGCCCGGGGTGACGCCGCCGACGACCTGGGTGCCGTACTCGATCATCTGGGTCGCGTGGAAGGTGCCCTGCTGGCCGGTGAAGCCCTGCACGATCACCTTGGTGTTCTTGTTGATCAGAACGCTCATGGAATCTGTCTTCCTGTAGGGCGGGCCCTGGCCCGCCGTCTTGATGTCGGGATCGGTCGATGGCGGGCCTGGGCCCGCCCTGCGACACGCGTGGGATCAGGCAGCGGCCTTGACCGCTTCAACGACTTTCTTGGCGCCGTCGTTGATGTTGTCGGCCGGGATGATGGCCATGCCGCTGTCGCGCAGCAGCTGCTTGCCTTCTTCCACGTTGGTGCCTTCCAGGCGCACGACCACCGGCACCTTGACGCCCACTTCCTTCACCGCGGCGATGATGCCCTCGGCGATCATGTCACAGCGGACGATGCCGCCGAAGATGTTGACGAAGATGCCTTCGACCTTGTCCGACGACAGGATCAGCTTGAACGCCTCGATCACGCGCTGCTTGTTGGCACCGCCGCCCACGTCGAGGAAGTTCGCCGGCTCGCCGCCGTTGAGCTTGATGACGTCCATGGTGGCCATGGCCAGGCCCGCACCGTTGACCATGCAGCCGATGTTGCCGTCCATGGTCACGTAGTTGATGTCCATCTCCGAGGCCAGCACTTCGGTCTCGTCTTCCTGGCTCTTGTCGCGCATCGCGACCAGGTCCTTGTGGCGGAAGGCGGCGTTGTCGTCGCTATTGAACTTGCCGTCCAGCGCGTACAGGTTGCCGTCGTCCAGGATCGCCAGCGGGTTGATCTCGACCAGCGCCAGGTCCTTCTCGTTGAAGATGCGGTACAGGTTGACCATGATGTTGGCGAACTGGCCCGCCTGCTTGGCGGTCAGGCCCATCTTGAAGCCGAACTCACGGCCCTGGTACGGCTGCACGCCTTCGACGAAGTCGACGTTGAGGCTGTGGATCTTGTCCGGCGTCTCGGCCGCGACCTGCTCGATTTCCACGCCGCCCTCGGACGAGGCGATGTAGGTGATGGTGCGGGTGCCGCGGTCGACCAGCACCGACAGGTACAGCTCCTTGACGATCTCGCCGGCGGTGGTCACCAGCACCAGGTTGACCGGCAGCTCGACGCCGGCGGTCTGGTAGGTGGCCATCTTGGTGCCCAGCATCTTGCCGGCGGCCGCCTTCACGTCATCGACGGTCTTGCAGAACTTGACGCCGCCGGCCTTGCCGCGACCGCCCGCGTGGATCTGGGCCTTGACCATCCAGGGACCGTTGCCGAGGGACTGGGCGGCAGCCACTGCTTCGTCCGCCGTGGAGGCGACTTTGCCGGCCGGGACCGGGATGCCGTACTCGGCCAGCAGCTGCTTGGCCTGATATTCGTGGAAATTCATGCGTCACCGTGGGTAGGGAACAGAAGACATCGCCCACGGCCGGGGCCACGGGGGCGGCGGCGCGGGCGAGCCCCCTATTGTCGCCGACCGGGCCGGATGGCGCAAAACCCGGCACCTAAGCCTTTGGTGGAACAGGCGGGAACAGGGTTCCGACGCGCAGCCCGGGGCCGGCCTGCCTATACTGGCCGCCTCGTCACGGGGAAGTACGAGTCTTGCGTCAGGCCCAGTCGCTCCTGTCCCGCATCGAATCGGTACCGCGCCGCGAGCTGTACTTCTTCGCGCTGTACCGCGTGCTGGAAGCCGGCATCCTGGCCGCACTGATGTTCAGTCCGTTGGGCGACCTGCTCGGCGAGCCCCGCCATGGAGACCTCGGCACGGCGGTGGCCGTCGGCTACCTGGTGCTGGCGCTGGTGCTGTTCTTCGTCGGCCGCAGTGTGCACTGGCTGGTGTGGATCGTGTTCATCAGCGTCTGCCTGGACGTGCTTGTCGCCGCGCTGATCACCCACGCCCTGCCCGGCGCCACCGCCGGCGTGGCGATGATGCTGCTGTTCAACGTGTCCGCGGCGGCCCTGCTGCTGCCGTCCACCCGGATGGCGCTGGTGGTGGCGCTGATCGCCATTGCCGCGCTGTTCGGCGAGTACTTCTTCACCTTCTTCCACGACCAGAACAGCAGCCGCTCGCTGGCCGAAGTCATCATGTTCGCGGTCAGTTACCTGGCCCTGGCCTACCTCGCCCACCAGGCCGGGCAGAAGGCGCGCATCAGCCAGGCGCTGGCCGAGAAGCGCGGCGAGGAAGTCGCCAACCTGTTCGAAGTCAACGAGCTGATCATCCGCCGCATGCGCACCGGCGTGCTGGTGGTGGACGCCGACAACCACATCAAGCTGTCCAACGAGGCCGCCAGCCTGCTGCTCGGCGACGGTGGCGACGGCAAGGGCGTCGACGGCAAGGGGGTGTCGCTGCTGCACGCGGCGCCCGAACTCGCCCGCCGCCTGCAGCGCTGGCGCAATGGCTGGCAGACCGACGAGACCCCGATGCAGTTCTCGCCCGACCAGCCGGAAGTGCAGCCCCGCTTCGCCCGCCTGCTGGCCGACAGCGACACCTCGTTGATCTTCCTGGACGACGCCACGGTGGTCTCGCGCCGGGCCGAATCCCTGACCCTGGCCGCACTCGGCCGTTTTTCGGCCAGCCTGGCGCACGAGATCCGCAACCCGCTGGCCGCGATCAACTACGCCGTGCAGCTGCTGGAGGAATCCCAGCAGGTCAGCGATGGCGACCGCCGGCTGCTGCAGATCATCCACCAGCAGTGCCAGCGCACCAACGGCATCGTCGAGAGCGTGCTGGGACTGGCCCGCCGGGAACGCGCCACGCCCGAACACGTGGACCTCAACACCTTCGCCCGGCGCTTCGTGGACGAATACCAGCAGACGCTCTCCATCGAGACCGACACGCTGGAAACCATCATCGGCGCCAAGCCGGTGCCTGCGCTGGTCGATTCGCGCCACCTGCAGCAGGTGGTCACGGTGCTGGTGCAGAACGCGCTGAACTACGGGCGCCTGCCGGGCGAATCGGCGCGTGTCCGCATACGCGTATTCAATGCCGAGGGGCGCCCGACCATCGACGTGATGGACCGCGGCCCCGGCATCCCCGAGGCCGTGGCCGCGCAACTGTTCCGGCCCTTCTTCACCACCTCCGAGCACGGCACCGGCCTTGGGCTCTACATCGCCCGCGAGCTGTGCCGGGCCAACCAGGCCACGATCGAATACGTCCCGGTACCGGGCGGCGGCGCCTGTTTCCGCATCATCCTGCCCGGCCCGCACGCCCTGCTGCCGGCGTAGGCCCGACGGGCAACGCCGCCAGAAACCGTGCACCACCACTCATGCTCCAGCGGGCTGCAGGGCCAAGATGCATCCGGAGGCTCACGCAAGGACGCATCACGCCCTGGCCTGCTGCTCCGGGAAGGCTCCCGGACGCAGCGCGCGCATGCCACGCCACGATCACGGACCGTTGCCTACCATGATTCACATTCAGCCGGTACACTGCCCGCACAGGGGCAATAGGGGGGATGCATGAATCAAAGCCGTAGCGCCCTGATCGTCGACGACGAGCGCGACATCCGCGAACTGCTGACGCTGACGCTGGGCCGCATGGGCCTGCGCATCGATACCGCCGCCAATGTAGGTGAAGCCCGCGAGCTGCTGGCCCGCAACACCTACGACCTCTGCTTCACCGACATGCGCCTGCCCGACGGCAACGGCATCGACCTGGTCGGCGAGATCTCCCGCAACTATCCCAATACGCCGGTCGCCATGATCACGGCGTTCGGCAACATCGAGCTGGCGGTGGAAGCCCTGAAGGCCGGCGCCTTCGACTTCGTCAGCAAGCCCGTGGACCTCGCCGTCCTGCGCGGGCTGGTCAAGCACGCGCTGGAACTGAACAACACCGACCGCGCCCCCCCCCCCCCCCGCCCCCCCGCCCGAACAGGCCAGCCGCCTGCTGGGTACGTCGGCGGCAATGGATGCGTTGCGCGAGACCATCGGCAAGGTGGCGCGCAGCCAGGCGCCGGTCTACATCATGGGCGAGTCCGGTACCGGCAAGGAGCTGGTGGCCCGCACCATCCATGAGCAGGGCGCCCGCGCGGCCGGCCCGTTCATTCCGGTCAACTGTGGCGCGATTCCCGCCGAGCTGATGGAAAGCGAGTTCTTCGGCCACAAGAAGGGCAGCTTCACCGGCGCGCACGCCGACAAGCAGGGCCTGTTCCAGGCCGCCAGTGGCGGCACGCTGTTCCTGGATGAGGTGGCCGAGCTGCCACTGCCCATGCAGGTCAAGCTGCTGCGGGCCATCCAGGAAAAAGCGGTACGCCCGGTGGGTGCGTCCGGCGAAGCGCAGGTGGACGTGCGCATCCTGTCGGCCACCCACAAGGATCTTGGCGAGCTGGCCGCCGATGGCCGCTTCCGCCATGACCTGTACTACCGCATCAACGTGATCGAACTGCGGGTGCCGCCGCTGCGCGAGCGCACCGGCGACCTGGCCCAGCTGACCAGCGCCGTGCTGGAACGCCTGGCCGCCCAGCACGGCCGCATGGCGCCATCGGTGTCGCCGGAGGCGATGGAAGCGCTGGGCCGTTATCCGTTCCCGGGCAACGTGCGCGAACTGGAGAACATCCTGGAGCGCGCGCTGGCCATGTCCGAAGGCCACAGCATCGAGATCGACGACCTGTATCTGCCGCAGGCGCCCGCCGGCAAGAAGTTCGGTGGCGATTTCAGCCCGGGGGAAGTGATCCGCGATGTTCCGGGCGCGGTGGACGTGGACCCTGCTGCCGGCGCCCTGCCCGACTACATCGAGCAACTGGAGCGCGCGGCGATCCAGAAGGCGCTGGAAGAGAACCGCTGGAACAAGACCAAGGCCGCCGCCCAGCTGGGCATCACCTTCCGGGCGCTGCGTTACAAGCTGAAGAAGCTGGGGATGGAGTAGGCCCGGGCGCGCATGCGCGCTGCGCAGCCCGCGGAGACACCTTATATGTGCGTCCCGCGCAAACGTGCTCCGCATCCCACAGTGACCCGGGTGACCTGCTGCGTCACTTTCTGACACAGACAGTCACCTCGCCATGCGAGCGTCACTGGATTGACGCGTGTCGCTACGCGGGGCCGATGTCGCAATCTGTGAACTCCGCCGGCATTGGCCACGATTCCCGATACACAACGGCCGGGAATGATGCGATAGTCCCGCCCGACTTCGGCGTCAGGGTTTCCTTCCGGGGAAGTGTGGGGGAATCGCTGGGGGTATCAGAAGTTGGCACGCAACCTGCTCTACATCCTGTGCACGCGTCGTAACGTTGTACGCGGCGCCCACGGTCCATGTAGGGACACGGGGCTTGTGTCCCTAACCATCAAGCCAATCCTGAAAGGGGAAACACCATGAAGAAGAACGCCCAGGGCTTCACCCTGATCGAACTGATGATCGTCGTCGCGATCATCGCCATCCTGGCCGCCATCGCGCTGCCGGCTTACAACAACTACCGCGTGCGCTCGGCTGAAAATGCTTGTGCGGGTGAAGCAAAGGCATGGGCGAATGCTTGGATCGCCGCCAATCATTCCGAGATGGCACTGCCCAACCCCGCCGCTAGCGCCACCACCGCCTGCGCGTCTGCAACTGGCAGCCACACCGGTCACACCACCGGCGCAGAAGTTGCCGCCGGCGCGCAGACCGTGTTCGTTCCGAACGAGCCGGGCCGCGCTGCCGCGACGACCACCTGCAGCCTGGAATCGGGCACCTGCACCACTGCTACCCCGTAATTGCTCGACAACAACCGCAGTAGGCGCATGCCGTAGTAACGGTCACCGCTTTCCGCACAACGAACCCCGCCTAGGCGGGGTTCGTTTTTTGCGAAGATGTCAATTCCGTGACCATCAACTTCTTGTCTGCAGGACAAGATGTGCGGTAGATCACATAACATCCAGTAGAGGCAGGCTATTCCTGCCATTTCACTCTGATTGGCGCGCTCCTTGCTCTAGTGCAACCAGGGGAACTCACGAAAGACAGGGGCTGACATGAATCGTCGCGCGGAAGGCTTCACATTGATCGAACTGATGGTCGTCGTCGCGATCATCGGCATTCTCGCCTCCATCGCACTGCCGACATACAACAATTATCGCGTCACTGCTGCCGAGAATGCCTGCCTTGCAGAAATGAGAAGCTACGCCGGAATGTCCTTCGCAATCCTGCAGAACGACGATGCTGTTGTGCCTGCACCGCGTAGCGCTTGCGAAAGCGCGGAAGATGCAACGCTGGTAGGCGTGAACATAACCGGCGAGCCCCGCGCCCCCGGCCAACGCGGCGTCGTCTGTGACATGAACAGCGGCAGCTGTGTGCTGGAGTAACGAAGTCTGATTGTGATCAGAAGTGAGAGTACGTGAGTGCGCTCTGAGCTTTCCTTGAAGATTATTTCGTTCGTTCGGCCCGAAGCTACGCGTTTCCGCATGTGCGCCCAAGTCACAACTACACTACATTCTCGGTACTTGCACTAAGGAATCACGCGTCATGAATGCAGCTGCCAGTGTCAATCTCGTTGGCATCACCGGTCTTGCACGCCGCTTGGTTCAAGACGGGGCCCTCGACGAAACCATCGCCCGGGCCGCGATGACAAGCGCTGCCGAAGCCAAGATTCCGTTGCCTCAATGGATAGCCGAGAAGCGGTTGGTCACCGCGCCGCAATTGGCAGCCGCCAATGCCATGGAATTCGGCATGCCGCTGCTGGATGCAACGGCATTCGACCCGACCCACAGCGCACTCAAGCTGGTCAGCGAGGAACTGGTGCAGAAGCACCAGGTGCTCCCCCTCTTCAAACGCGGCAACAAGCTCTTCGTCGGTGTCGCCGACCCCACCCGCAGCCATGGCGCACTGGACGAGATCAAGTTCCACACCAACCTGATCGTCGAACCGGTGCTGGTGGACGAGGACCAGCTGCGCCGCACCCTGGACCAGTGGCAGAACGCCGCCAACACCCTGTCCAGCAACTTCGGCGACGACGACGACGGGCTGGAAAGCCTGGAGGTGGATGCTTCCGATGAGGACGGCGGTACCGACAATGCGGTCGACTCGAAGGGCGATGACACGCCGGTCGTGAAGTTCGTCAACAAGGTCCTGGTGGATGCCATAAAGCGCGGCGCCTCGGACATCCACTTCGAGCCGTACGAGACCGACTACCGCGTGCGGCTGCGCGTGGACGGCATCCTGAAGCAGGTCGCCAAGGCGCCGACCAAGCTGAAGGACCGCATTGCCGCGCGCATCAAGGTGATGGCGCAGCTGGACATCGCCGAGAAGCGCGTACCGCAGGACGGCCGCATCAAGCTGAACCTGTCCAAGAGCAAGCAGATGGACTTCCGCGTCAGCACGCTGCCCACGCTGTTCGGCGAGAAGGTGGTGCTGCGTATCCTGGACGGCAGCGCCGCCAAGCTGGGCATCGACAAGCTGGGCTACGAGCCCGACCAGCAGAAGCTGTTCGAGGATGCCATCCAGAAGCCCTACGGCATGGTGCTGGTCACCGGCCCCACCGGCTCGGGCAAGACCGTATCGCTGTACACCGCACTGGGCATCCTCAACGACGAGACGCGCAACATCTCCACCGCCGAAGACCCGGTGGAAATCCGCCTGCCCGGCGTGAACCAGGTGCAGCAGAACAACCGCCGCGGCATGACCTTCGCCGCCGCGCTGCGCAGCTTCCTGCGCCAGGATCCGGACATCATCATGGTCGGCGAAATCCGCGACCTGGAAACGGCCGAGATCGCGATCAAGGCCGCGCAGACCGGCCACATGGTGCTGTCCACGCTGCACACCAACGACGCACCGCAGACCATCGCCCGCCTGATGAACATGGGCATCGCGCCCTACAACATCACCAGCTCGGTGACCCTGATCATCGCGCAACGCCTGGCACGCCGGCTGTGTTCGAAGTGCAAGCGCCCGGTGCAACTGCCCCCGCAGGCGCTGCTGGCGGAAGGCTTCAGCGAGGCCGAGATCGCCGCCGGCTTCACCGTTTACGAGGCCGTGGGCTGCGACGAGTGCACCAGTGGCTACAAGGGCCGTACCGGCATCTACCAGGTCATGCCGATGAACGACGCGATCCAGGAGATCGTGCTGGAAGGCGGCAATGCCATGCAGATCGCGGAAAAGGCCCAGAAAGCCGGCATCCGCGACCTGCGCCAGTCGGCGTTGATGAAAGTGCGCAACGGCATCACCAGCCTGGCCGAGATCAACCGCGTCACCAAGGATTGAGGCGGGAGACACTGGCCCCCGCCCCGTATTCCGCACCTGATGTCCCGCTCCCTCGCTTTTGTAGGAGCGCCTTCAGGCGCGATGCTTTTCGTTCGGACCAGACTCGAAGGCGTCTCGCCGAAGCGTCTCCCTACAAATGAGCTGGGCTGGGCTGGCAGCCTTGTCTGTGATGCGCTTCGGGCAAGAGCATCGCGCCTGAAGGCGCTCCTACAGATGCAAGATGGGGTCCCGCCCGGGAGCCGCCCAGCCCCTGCCATATCACCGAAACCCGGCCGCCGTCACAGGCACGGCGCTTCCCTTGGGCGGATAACCGGCTAACATGGGGCGATGAAGTCCGGATGGGGAAAGCCGGACAGGGGAAATCCGATGGCCGTGACCCGTTCCGCCGCCAAGAAAGCCGCCTCCGCGCCCGTCCGCGAGAACCCGCTGAACCTGTTCGTCTGGGAGGGCACCGACAAGCGCGGCGTCAAGATGAAGGGCGAGCAGCAGTCAAAGAACGCCAACTTCCTGCGCGCCGAGCTGCGCAAGCAGGGCATCACGCCCAACGTGGTCAAGGTGAAGGGGAAGCCGCTGTTCGGCTCCGCCGGCAAGCCGGTAACGCCGAAGGACATCGCCTTCTTCAGCCGCCAGATGGCGACGATGATGAAATCCGGCGTGCCGATCGTGTCGTCGCTGGAGATCATCGAAAGCGGGCAGAAAAACATCCGCATGAAGAAGATGGTCGAGCAGATCCGTTTCGACATCGAAGGCGGCTCCTCGCTGCACGAAGCGATCAGCAAGCATCCCGTTCAGTTCGACGAGCTGTACCGCAACCTGGTACGGGCAGGCGAGTCGGCCGGTGTGCTGGAGACGGTGCTGGAGACCATCGCCAACTACAAGGAAAACATCGAAGCCCTCAAGGGCAAGATCAAGAAGGCGCTGTTCTACCCCGCGGCGGTGATCGCGGTCGCCATTCTGGTCACCTCTGTGATCCTGATGTTCGTGATCCCGGAATTCGAGAAGACCTTCTCCAGCTTCGGCACCGAACTGCCCGCGTTCACCCAGATGATCATGGCTGCCTCACGCATCATGGTCAGTTGGTGGTGGGCAATGTTGCTCGTTGTAGCTGGCAGCATTTTCGGGACGCTGTTCCTCTTCAAGCGGTCTCCCGCTTTCCAGCATGCGGTGGACAAGTTGATCCTGAAGGTGCCGGTGATCGGCCAGATCATGCATAACTCGGCCGTCGCCCGCTTCGCCCGCACCACCGCCGTGACCTTCAAGGCCGGCGTGCCGCTGGTCGAAGCCCTGGACACCGTGGCCGGCGCCACCGGCAACACCGTGTACGAAAAGGCCGTACACCGCATGCGCGATGACGTGTCGGTGGGCTACCCGCTGAACATGGCGATGAAGCAGACCCAGCTGTTCCCGCACATGGTGGTGCAGATGACCGCCATCGGCGAGGAAGCCGGTGCACTGGACACCATGCTGTTCAAGGTGGCCGAGTACTTCGAGCAGGAGGTCAACAACGCGGTGGATGCGCTGTCCAGCCTGATCGAGCCCTTCATCATGGTCATCATCGGCGTGCTGGTCGGTGGCCTCGTTGTTGGCATGTACCTGCCCATCTTCAAGATCGCGGCGACGGTGGTCGGCTGATCCATGGCGTTTCTGGATCAACACCCCGAACTGGGGTACCCGGTGGTGGCAGGCCTGGGCCTGCTGGTGGGCAGCTTTCTCAATGTGGTCATCCTGCGACTGCCGCGGCGGCTGGAGTGGGAGTGGAAGCGTGACGCCCGCGAGGTGCTGGAAGAGCCGGAGATCTACGATCCGCCGCCTCCCGGCATCGTGGTGGAACGCTCGCACTGCCCGCACTGCAAAACGGCGCTGTCCTGGTACGAGAACATCCCGCTGTTCAGCTGGCTGGCCCTGCGCGGCAATTGCCGCCACTGCAAGGCCCCGATCTCGCCGCAGTACCCGCTCGTCGAGCTGCTGACCGCGTTGCTGGCGGTCGCCTCGGTATGGCGGTTCGGCTTTGGCTGGCAGGGCTTTGGCGCGGCGCTGCTGAGCTGCTACCTGGTGGCGCTGAGCGGCATCGACCTGCGCACGCGGTTGCTGCCCGACCAGCTGACGCTGCCGTTGATGTGGCTGGGCCTGATCGGCAGCCTCGACAACCTCTACATGCCCGCCAAGCCGGCACTGCTGGGCGCCATCGCCGGCTATGTGTCGCTGTGGCTGGTGTGGTGGCTGTTCAAACAGATCACCGGCAAGGAAGGCATGGGCCGGGGCGACTTCAAGCTCCTTGCGGCCCTCGGCGCCTGGGTGGGATTGAATGGCGTGCTGCCCATCATTCTGATCTCCTCGCTCGTGGGTGCCGTGGTCGGTTCGGCCTGGCTGGCGGTGCGGGGCCGCGACCGCGCCACGCCGATCCCGTTCGGCCCCTATCTGGCCATCGCGGGCTGGATCGTGTTCTTCTGGGGCCAGCAGATCGTGGACACCTACCTGCGTTTCGCCGGCCTGAAGTAGGTGCGCCCCGCGGGCGATGCGTTTCCCCGCACGTTGTGGAGAGCATGAGCATCTCGACCGAATGCGCTCGTACATAATCCCCCCATGAGCGATTACTTCATCGGCCTGACCGGCGGCATTGCCTCCGGGAAAAGTGCGCTTGAGCGAGCATTTGCCGCACGCGGCATCGCGGTGGCCGATGCCGATCTGCTGGCGCGCGAGGTGGTCCGGCCCGGCGAACCCGCGCTGGCCGCCGTGGCGGAGCGCTTCGGGCGCGATGTGCTGATGGCGGATGGCCAACTGGACCGGGCGGCGTTGCGTGTACGCGTATTCGGGAACGAGGAAGAGCGGCGCGCACTGGAAGCGATCGTGCACCCCGCCATCCGTCGGCGGCTGGAAGAGATCTGCCGGCAAGCCACGAGTCCCTACGCCATCGCGACGATCCCGCTGCTCACCGAAGGCGGTGGACGCGCGGCCTACCCGTGGCTGCACCGGATCCTGGTGGTCGACACACCCACCGAAGTGCAGAAACAGCGGCTGATGCAGCGCGACGGCATCGATGCAGTCCTGGCGGACAAGATGATGGCAGCCCAGGCCTCGCGTGCAGACCGGCTGGCGCTGGCGGACGATATCGTCGTCAACGATGGTGATATCACCCACCTGCAGCGCGCCGCCGATGACCTGCACCGACGCTATCTGGCGCTGGCGGACGCCGGAAACATGCATTCCATGGCGAACAATCGCCCCCTGTAGGAGCGGGCCATGCCCGCGATGCTCTTCCCTGGCCGGACAGCAAAGCATCGCGCCCAAGGGGGCTCGTACAGAGCACGTCGCGCCGCTTTGTAGGAGCGGGCCATGCCCGCCATGCTCTTGGGACACGGACCGGAAAGCATCGCGCCCAAGGGCGCTCCTACAACGCCTTCGGAATGCGATCCGCGATCCACACGGCGTCCCAGAACGGGTAGTCGCCCACGCGTTTCACCCACCCTGCCCTGACGGGATTCGCGACCAGGTAACGCGCCGCAGCCCTCACGTCGTTCTCCCCGCGCAACAAGCGCTCGTGATACGCCCGCGCCCAGAGCGCACCGGTACGCCCCGCATCTCCGTTGTAGGCGCGCGCTGTGGCGGACTTGATCCGGTTCATGATCGACGCAAGGTGATTGTCGTCGCCAACCTGGACCAACCAATGTCCGTGGTCCGGCATCAACACTCACGCCAGCAGCCGCGATTCGCGGTAGACGTCGGGGTCGAGATGGCAGCGCGCGGCCCTGCAAGCGGGTGCGAATTCCTTGAAGAAGGGTTGGCGCCCAACGGTGGTCGCGGTTATCAGGTACACATGACCTGGCAGATGGAGGCGATGGCGCCGGAGCGCCGCATGACCGGCATGCGGGAAAACGGGACGGGGCATGCGAGCCAGCTTGCTGGCTTGCGTCCGACATGCACATCAGGCATCGCCGCGCCTAACCGTCAGAGGTCGGAGCGAACCCTGCCACGATGCTCTTCCAGGCCGGACAGCAAAGCATCGCGCCCGAGGGCGCTCCTACAGAGCTCGCCGCGCCGCTTTGTAGGAGCGGGCCATGCCCGCGATGCTCTTCGAGCACAGACCGGAAAGCATCGCGCCCGAGGGCGCTCCTACAGGGCACGCCGCACAGCCTTGTAGGAGCGGGCCATGCCCGCGATGCGTTACGCCGCCGAAAGCCACAGCCCGCGAATGGCCGCGATGCCTTGCGCCCCATGCCGGCGCGCGTCGGCGATGTCGTCGTCCGCCATGCCGCCGATGGCGTAGATCGGCAAGGACACACCCTCGCGCAGACGGGCGAAGCCCGGCCATCCCAGCGACTCGCCGCCGGGATGGCTGAGGGTCGGGTAGACGCTGCCCACCACCGCGAAATCGCATCCCAGCGCCTCCGCCTGCCGCAGCTCCGATGCGGCATGGCAGGACGCCGCGACGGGTAATCCCTCCGGCAGCGGCCGCTCCGACAGCGCCGCCAGTTGCGAGGCACGCAGATGGACGCCGACCTGCAGTTCGCGCGCCAGGTCCACGTCGCCGTTCAGCAGCACCTCGGCGCCGGTCGTGCGGCAGCGCGCGACAGCTTCCTTCGCCAGCGATCGCCAGGCGTCGCCCGACACGCTGCGCGCACGCACCTGCACGCGGCGGATACCCCGCGACAACGCATCATCCAGCGAGGCCAGCCAGCGAGGCGGATCCTCGGGTTCCGGCGTGACCAGGTAACGGTCCGGCTGCATGAGCGCCGCCACCACCGGGCGATCCGCCGGCGGCATGTCGTAGCGCATCAGTTTGTCCGGTGCGACCCAGGCCAGCGCCTGGCCCTCGTGCCCGCGCGGCGCGCCTTCCCATCCGGTCAGGTGCCGCACTTCCAGGCACAGGCGCTTGTCGGGGTATTGCTGGGGCACGCTGATGAGGTGATCGCCGACCCGGGCCTCGATGCCCAGTTCCTCGCGCAGTTCGCGCACCAGGGCATCCTCGGGGCTTTCCCCGGGTTCCTGCTTGCCTCCGGGAAACTCCCAGCGCCCCGCCAGGTCGCGCCCTTCCGTCCGGCGGGTCAGCAGGATGCGGCCGCGTGCATCGGTGATGACGGCGGCCATGACGTGGATGGAGCGCAACGGAGTGAGCATGGAAGAAGCTTGCCGGGAACGGTCAGGTAGACGCAAATAGTCTCGCCCGGACACGATGCCGCGCGCAAAGAAAAAGCCGCGCGACGCGCGGCTTTTCCGTCAGGCGAGGTGCGGCGCCGCCTCAGCCGAGCTGGCCGTGGCAGTGCTTGTACTTCTTGCCGCTGCCGCAGGGGCACGGATCGTTGCGGCCGACCTTGGGAGCGTCGCGGTGTGCCGGCATCGGGCCCGACTGCACGTAGCCGCCCTGCGCCGCAGCCAGCTGCCGGGCCTGCTCGGCTTCCTCGTCGGCGCTGTAGCCGCCGGCATCCTGGTGCTGGAACTGCATCTGCCGGGCCTGCGCCTCGGCCATGGCGCGCTCCTGCGCTTCCAGCGCGGCGACTTCCTCCTCGCTGCGGATGCGGACGCGCGACAGCAGGGTCACCACTTCGCTCTTCACCCGTTCCAGCATGCCGGAGAACAGTTCGAAGGCTTCCTTCTTGTACTCCTGCTTCGGCTGCTTCTGCGCGTAGCCGCGCAGGTGGATGCCCTGGCGCAGATAGTCCATGCGCGCCAGGTGTTCCTTCCAGTTCTTGTCCAGCACCGTCAGCATGATGTGCTTTTCAAGCGCCCGCATGGTCTCGTCGCCGATCACCGCTTCCTTGTCGGCGAAGTGCTTGTCCATCGCTTCCTGCACGCGACGCTCGATGGTCTCGGCATCGAGCTCCTCGGCGTCCTCGCGCCAGCGGCTCACGGGCAGCTCCACGCCCATTTCCTCGCCGAGTTCGCGCTCCAGACCCTGCAGGTCCCACTGTTCGTCCACCGAGTTCAGCGGCACGAAGCGCGCCACCGTTTCGGCTACCACGTCGCCGCGGATGCCGTCGATGTTGTCCTTCACCGAATCGGCGTCGAGCAATTCGTCGCGCTGCGCGTAGATCACCTTGCGCTGGTCGTTGTTGACGTCGTCGAAGTCGAGCAGGTTCTTGCGGATGTCGAAGTTGTGCGCTTCCACCTTGCGCTGCGCCTTCTCGATCTGGCGGCTGACCAGCTTGTCCTCGATGACGTCGTCTTCCTTCATGCCGATCAGCTTCATCGCCTTCTGGACCCAGTCCGAGGCGAAGATGCGCATCAGGTTGTCTTCCAGCGACAGGTAGAAGCGGGACGAACCCGGATCGCCCTGGCGGCCGGAACGGCCACGCAGCTGGTTGTCGATGCGGCGCGATTCGTGGCGTTCGGTGCCGACGATGTGCAGGCCACCGGCGGCCTTCACTTCGTCGTGGCGCTTCTGCCATTCGGCCTTCACCGCGGCGCGGTCGGCGTCGCTGGCGTCTTCCGGCAGCGTCTCGTATTCGGCTTCCAGCGAACCGCCCAGCACGATGTCGGTACCGCGGCCCGCCATGTTGGTGGCGATGGTGATCGCGCCCGGACGACCGGCCTGCGCCACGATGTGCGCTTCGCGCTCGTGCTGCTTGGCGTTGAGCACTTCGTGCGGCACGCCGGCCTTGGTGAGGAACTCGGACAGCATTTCCGACGTCTCGATGGACGTGGTGCCCACCAGCACCGGCTGGCCGCGCTGGTAGCAGTCCTGGATGTCGGCCAGCACCGCCTTGAACTTGCCCTGGCGGTTGAGGAACACCTGGTCGGGCGAATCCTTGCGCACGGTCGGGCGGTTGGTCGGGATGACGATGACTTCCAGGCCATAGATGCTCTGGAACTCGAAGGCTTCGGTATCGGCCGTGCCGGTCATGCCGGACAGCTTCCTGTACATGCGGAACAGGTTCTGGAACGTCACGCTGGCCAGCGTCTGGTTCTCGCGCTGGACCGGTACGCCTTCCTTCGCCTCGACCGCCTGGTGCAGGCCGTCGGACCAGCGGCGACCGGTCAGCGTGCGGCCGGTGAACTCATCGACGATGACCACTTCGCCATCGCGCACGATGTAGTCCACGTCGCGCTGGTAGATGGCGTGCGCGCGCAGCGCGGCGTTGAGGTGGTGCACGACCGACAGGTTGTTGGCGCCGTACAGCGGTTCTTCCTCGCTGATGATGCCGGCCTGCAGCAGCAGTTCCTCGGCGTGCTCCATGCCGGCTTCGGACAGGTGCACCTGCTTGCCCTTTTCGTCGACCCAGTAGTCGCCCTCGGCTTCCTCGTTCTCCTGCTTGATCAGCTGGGGGACGATGCGGTTGACGCGGATGTACAGCTCGGGCGATTCGTCGGCCGGGCCGGAAATGATCAGCGGGGTACGCGCCTCGTCGATCAGGATGGAGTCGACTTCGTCGACGATGGCGTAGTGCAGGCCGCGCTGGAAGCGGTCGGCGCGCGACATCGCCATGTTGTCGCGCAGGTAGTCGAAGCCGAATTCGTTGTTGGTGCCGTAGGTGATGTCGGCGGCATAGGCGGCGCTCTTGTCGCCGTGCGGCATGCCGGGGTAGACGACGCCCACGCTCAGGCCCAGCCAGTTGTACAGGCGGCCCATCCAGGCGGAGTCGCGGCGGGCCAGGTAGTCGTTCACGGTGACGACGTGCACGCCCTTGCCTTCCAGCGCATTGAGGTAGGTCGGCAGGGTGGCGACCAGCGTCTTGCCTTCGCCGGTGCGCATTTCGGCGATCTTGCCCAGGTGCAGCACCATGCCGCCGATCAGCTGCACGTCGTAGTGGCGCATGCCCAGCACGCGACGGCTGGCTTCGCGGCAGACCGCGAAGGCTTCGGGAAGGATCTTGTCCAGGGCTTCCCCGCCGGCGATGCGCTGCTGGAACTCCGGCGTCTTCGCCTTCAGCTGCTCGTCGGTGAGCTGCTGCAGCTCCGCTTCCAGGGCGTTGATCTTGTCGACGGTGCGGTGCAGTTGCTTGAGCAGGCGCTCGTTGCGACTGCCGAAGACACGGGTAAGCAGGCTGTTGATCATGTAGGGAACCGGAAAGGAAAAGGACACCGGGGCCGCGCGACTTCGGCGGGCCCAAAACGAAACAGGGCGCAAGGCGCCCTGTCTGGCAACACCGTATTGTAGCTTGGGGCGCCGCCCGGGGAATCAAGGCGGGCCGTCAGACCGGCTGGACACCGGATGGTTCCCGGACACAGGCAGTAGCGTCGCGCTTGCTCGGCGACGCACGGCATCTGTCGCAGGCCCCGGACCGGAAAGCAGCGGAGCAAGCTCCGCTCTACTTCTGGTCGCGGTTACCCGCGCTTGATCTGCCCTACCGGCGTCGGGCCTTCGCCCAGGAACTTGCGCGGATTGACCACGCGTCCGTTCTCCCACACTTCGAAATGCACGTGCGCGCCCGTGGAGCGACCGGTCGAGCCGGCCTTGGCCACTTCCTGGCCCACGCGCACCAGGTCGCCGGCCCGCACGCTGAGACGCGAGTTGTGCGCATAGCGGGTCACGTAGCCATTGCCGTGATCGACGTCGATGACGTTGCCGTAGCCGCCCTTCACGCCGGCGAAGCTGACCACGCCGTCGGCCACCGACAACACCGGATCGCCCACGCGCGCCTTGAAGTCGATGCCCTTGTGGTTCTGGCCGCCGCCGCCGAACGGATCGGCACGACCGCCGAAGCCGGACGTGATGTAGCTGTTGGCGATCGGCATGCGGCCCGGGGTGGCGTTCCTGTCCAGTTCGCGGTTGAACAGCAGCGCTTCCAACACGGACAGCTGGCGCCCGGAGGCGGCGAACTGCTGCTCCAGCTTGTCCACGCCCGCGGTCAGGTCGGCCGGCTTCATGTCGTAGGACACGTCGTTGCCGCCCACGCCGACCGGCTCGTTGAAGTCGAACTCGCCGTCCTGCAGCTGGCCCACGCGGGTGAGGCGCTCACCGAGTGCGTTCAGGCGGTTCGCCTGTGCCTGCAGTTCGCCGAGACGCGCGGCCATGGCGTTGATTTCCTGCTGGGCACCACGGCGGACCTGCTCAAGCTCGGTGTCGCGCTGCTCGGCCTTGGCCTGCAGCATCGAGACCTGCGCCATGCCGAGGGCGCTGCGCCCCCCCACGCCGACCAGCAGGCCGGCAGCGACAAGCACCGCAGCGCTGGCGAGCGGCCGGGCATGGAACGCGAGGCGGATTCGATAGGCACCATGGGCCGATGCATGGGCCCACCAGGTACGCGTATTGTTGACGATGGTTTTAAAGCTCATAGATACCGATGTCTGATTCGAAGTCCAAGCCGCGCCGTACCGGCACCGCGCAACCTGCCCTGCAGGCTGCCCTGACGGATGCCGCTACCGACCCGGTGCGTCGTGCCATGTGGCTCGACGCCTTGGAACAGCAGCTTCGCCCCTGCCTGCCGCCTGCCTTGGCGCCGCATTGCCGGTTGGCGAACGTGGCAGGCAAGCGGCTCGTTTTTATCGTCGATTCCCCGGTATGGCATGCCAGGCTTCGCCTCGCCGCACCCGAACTGATCAACGCGGCCCAATCCATCGGACTGACGGTCACCGAAGTCACCGCCAAGACGAGCCTCGCGCCGCTCCATCCCGTGGAGCCTGCGCAAGATCCGGTCGTACCTGTGTCGGAGGCCTCCCGCAAAGGGCTGCAAGCGGCCCTCGACCTCCTGTCCACCCCGGACTCCGCGGGTGCTCCCACCCCGGGGGGTGGTCATCGTGGGAGGCGAAAAATGTGATTCGACCATCACGAGGGACGGGGCATGGTACCGGCCACCGCCCGTCGGGTCGTTAGTCAGAGGTTAGAAAAATGTTATTTCCGGCCCGATTTCCTGACCAAGTTCACACTTTCGCCAAGGCGTAACCATTCGCACACCACTGCGTGATGGTGGTGGGAAACCGGTCGACAGCGGGGTCACCGTCCGCAGAGGACGGGCGTCTCAGATCGCCAGGGCAGGCGTTGCGTAGACGACCGGGGACGGCATGGCGCGGTCCTCGAACGTCACTTCTTCCCAGGCAGTGGTCTCGGCCAGCAGGGCGCGGACCAGCTTGTTGTTCAGGGCATGGCCCGATTTGAAGCCTTCGTACGCCCCCAGGATCGGGCGTCCGGCGAGGTACAGGTCGCCGATGGCGTCCAGGATCTTGTGGCGGACGAATTCATCCGTGTAGCGCAGGCCGTCCTCGTTCAACACCCGGAACTCGTCCAGCACGATGGCGTTGTCCATCGAACCACCCAGGCCGAGGTTGCGCTCGCGCATGTATTCCAGGTCGCGCATGAAACCGAACGTGCGTGCGCGGGCGACCTCCTTGATGTAGGCGCCCGTGGAGAAGTCCACTTCGGCCCGCGACTGCGACGTCGGGATCATCGGATGGTCGAACTTCACCGTGAAGCCCAGCTTGAAGCCGTCATAGGGCTCGAAGCGCGCCACCTTGTCGCCCTCGGTCACTTCGATGGGACGCGTGATGCGGATGAAACGCTTGGGCGCATCCTGCTCGGTGATGCCGGCGGACTGGATCAGGAACACGAACGGGCCTGCGGAGCCGTCCATGATCGGCAGTTCCGCGGAGGACAGTTCCACGTAGGCATTGTCTACTCCGAGGCCGGCCATCGCCGACATCAGGTGTTCGACGGTCTGCACCTTGGCGCCTTCGCAGGTCAGCCCGGTGCACAGCGTGGTCTCGGTGACGAGGCCCGCACTGGCGGGAATCTCCACCACCGGCTCCAGGTCGACGCGCCGGAACACGATACCGGTGTTCACGGGGGCCGGGCGCAGGGTCATGTAGACCTTTTCGCCACTGTGCAGCCCCACGCCCGTCGCGCGGATCACGTTCTTGAGGGTGCGTTGCTGGGCCATTCGAAGGAATCGCAGGTAGGGGGGAACCTGAGCGGGCAGCGAGAATATCACGCAGGCCACTGAATCTTAACGGAAGAACCTGTGTGTCCCGTTCCTGCAACAACGACCTGATAGGGACGTCGTGAAAGGGCTGCCGGACCGGCGAAGGTCCGGCAGCGAAGGGACATGGCAGTGCACAGCCCCTTCCCCCGCATGCGGGGGAAGGTTGGGATGGGGGCGTCGAAGACCACTTACTCGAACCCACGGGATGGCATTCGCGTCGACCGACTCCGCTTGCCCCCACCCTGCCCTCCCCCGCAAGCGGAGGAGGGTTCCACTTCTACGCGATCAGTCCGCCTGGCGGCGCAGGAACGCCGGGATGTCCAGGTAGTCCGGCGGCAGGTCGGCCGCGATCGGGGCCGAAGCCGGTGCGGACGATGCCGGTGCGGCCGAACCACGACGCAGACCCATGCCGCTGGTGGCGGCGCTGATCGGGTCCACGGCGAAGCCGTCGTCGATCGGCATGCCGGTGGTGGCGTCGCGGACCAGCTTGATCGGCGCGCGCATCGGCTCGCGCAGGTCGCCGCCACGGCCGACCGGCTGGCGGGCGGCGTTGCGGTTCAGGCCGGTCGCCACCACGGTCACGCGCACTTCGTCCTGCATGTCCGGGTCCAGCACGGTGCCGACGACCACGGTCGCGTCTTCCGACGCGAAGCCTTCGATGGTGCGGCCCACTTCGTCGAACTCGGCCATGGTGAAGTCCGGGCCGGCGGTGATGTTGACCAGGATGCCGTTGGCGCCGTTGAGGTTGACGTCGTCCAGCAGCGGGTTCTGGATGGCGGCCTCGGCGGCGGCCTGCGCGCGATCGTCGCCGCGTGCCGAACCGGTGCCCATCATGGCCAGGCCCATCTCGCTCATCACGGTGCGCACGTCGGCGAAGTCGACGTTGATCAGGCCGGGGCGGACGATCAGGTCGGCGATGCCCTGCACGGCGCCCAGCAGCACGTCGTTGGCGGCGCGGAACGCCTGGATCATCGTGGCGTTACGGCCCAGCACGGTGATCAGCTTTTCGTTCGGGATGGTGATCAGCGAGTCGCAGTGGTGGCTCAGTTCCTCGATGCCCTTCAGCGCGACCTGCATGCGACGACGGCCTTCGAACGGGAACGGCTTGGTGACCACGGCCACCGTCAGGATGCCCATCTCCTTGGCCAGCTGCGCCACGACCGGCGCGGCGCCGGTGCCGGTGCCGCCGCCCATGCCGGCGGTGATGAACACCATGTCGGCGCCGTCGAGGGCGTCGATGATGCGCTCGCGGTCTTCCAGCGCGGCCTGGCGGCCGACTTCCGGATTCGCGCCCGCGCCCAGGCCCTTGGTGACGTTGCTGCCCAACTGCAGCTGCAGCTTGGCGCCGCAGTTCTTGATCGCCTGCGAATCGGTGTTGGCGGTGATGAACTCCACGCCATCCACGCTGCCGTTGACCATGTGCGCCACGGCGTTGCCACCGCCGCCGCCCACGCCAACCACCTTGATCACCGCATTCGGGGCCATCTTTTCAACCAGTTCGAAATGTGCCATGTCCTTGTCCTCGTTTATTTAGTTATGTGTTGCTGGGTGGAACGAACGTCGTGATGCCTTCAACTTCGCGGTAGGTGTCGCCTCACTCAGAACTCGCCGCGATACCAGTTCTGCAGTTTCTTGAACCAACTCCCTGCCTTGCCCGTGGGCAACGACGGGCGACGTGGATGTTCGATCTGGCTGCCCATCAGCAGCAGGCCGACGCCGGTGGCATGCACCGGATTGCCGACCACTTCGCCCAGACCGGTGACGTGCTGCGGGATGCCGACGCGCACGGGCATCTGCAGCATTTCCTCGGCCAGTTCGACCACGCCTTCCATCTTCGACGCACCGCCCGTCAGCACCATGCCGGCGCGCACGCGCTCCTCGAAGCCGGAACGGCGCAGTTCCGCCTGCACCATCTCGAAGATTTCCTCGTAACGCTGCTGCACCGCCTGCGCCAGCGCATGGCGCGGCAGGCGGCGCGGCGGGCGGTCGCCGACGCTGGGCACCTGGATGCTCTCTTCCGCCGTCGCCAGCTGCGCCAGCGCGCAGGCATAGCGCACCTTGATCTGCTCGGCTTCCGGTGTTGGCGTGCGCAGCATGTGCGCGATGTCGTTGGTCACCTGGTCGCCGGCGATGGGCAGCGAGGCCGTGTGGCAGATCGCGCCCTGCACGAACACCGCCAGGTCGGTGGTGCCCGCGCCCATGTCGACCAGCACCACGCCCAGCTCGCGCTCGTCGCTGGTCAGCACGGCCACGCTGGAGGCCAGCGAAGAGAAGATCAGGTCATCGATCTGCAGGCCGCAGCGCTGCACGCACTTGCTGATGTTCGCGGCGGCGGACTGCGCGCAGAACACGAGGTGCGCGTCCACTTCCAGGCGCACCCCGGTCATGCCGACCGGATTGCGGATGCCTTCCTGCGAGTTGTCCAGCTTGTATTCGCGCGGGATGGCGTGGAGGATCTTCTGGTCGGCCGGGATCGCGACGGCCTTCGCCGCTTCCAGCACGCGGTCCAGGTCGCCCCAGGTCACTTCGCCGTCGCGGATCGGCACGATGCCGGGCGAGTTGCGGCACTGCACGTGGTTGCCGGAGATCGACGCGTACACCGAGCGGATCTCGCAGCCGGCCATCAGCTCGGCTTCCTCTATTGCGCGCTGGATCGACTGCACCGTGGACTCGATGTCCACCACGACGCCGCGCTTGAGGCCGCGCGACTCGTGCGAGCCGATGCCGATCACCTCGATCGGATTGCCCGGTGCGTACTCGCCGACCAGCGCCGTCACCTTGGAGGTGCCGATGTCCAGCCCGACGATCAGCGATTTGTCACCCTTGCGATTCATGTAATGCCCTGCAGAAGACGACCTGCGACCGCGATCGGCGCAGGCAATGGAGACGGTGTGGAGGCCGGCGGCGGCGCCTTGGGCGCTTCGCCCCAGCTGAGTGCGAATCCGTTGGTGTAGCGCAGGTCCGCGCGCACCAGCGGCTGTGCCTGCGCGGCCGCCAGCAGCTGCGGCAGCATCCGCGCGAAGCGGCCCAGGCGCGGGCGCGCGTCGGTGCGACCGACGACCACCTGGGTGCCGTTGGCCAGCAGCAAAGACCAGCTGCCGCGCGCATCCATCACCAGCGTGGTGACCTCCAGGCCCATCGGCGCGAACAGCTGGCGCGATTCGTTGTAGAGCGCGGTCACTTCCTGCACCTGGGAGTCCGGCCCACCCAGTTGCGGCAGATCCAGGCCCGTGAGCTCCTTCGGCATCGGGAACAGGCGCCCGTGCTCGGACAGCAGTTTGTCGTCGCCCCAGCGCGCGAACGGTTTGTGCTCGGTGATGCGCACTTCCAGCACGTCCGGCCAGCGCTTGCGCACGTCCGCGCGTTCCACCCACGGCAGCCGCTCGACCGCGTGCTTGGCATCTTCCAGTTGGACGGCGAAGAAACCGCGCTTCGCGTACGGCAGCACGGCGGCCTGCAACTGCGCCGCATCCACGCGTTCGAATTCGCCCTGCACGCGCAGCCTGGACAACGGCCACCGGTCGGCGCCGATCCAGCCGTTGACCACGGCCACGACCGGCAGCGCGACCAGCGCCAGCGCCAGCAACCAGGCCATGATGCGCAGAGCGGCGTTCATCAGCCGGCGACCTCCGGCACGGTCTGCTCCAGGATGCGCCAGCACAGTTCCTCGAACCCGATGCCGACCTGCGCCGCCTCCTTGGGCACCAGCGAATGACTCGTCATGCCGGGGGCGGTGTTGACCTCCATCAGCAGGAAACGTCCGTCCGCGTGACGCATTACGTCCACACGCCCCCAGCCGCTGCAGCCGGCCGCGCGGAAGCCCTCGAGCGCCAGTGCACGGATCTGCGCTTCCCCGGCCGCGTCATCCAGGCCGGGACAGAGATACTGCGTATCGTCGGCGATGTACTTGGCGTGGTAGTCGTACCAGCCCTGCGCCGGCACGATACGCACCGACGGCAGTGCGAGGTCGCCCAGGATAGCGACGGTGAACTCGCCGCCGGTCAGCATCTGCTCCGCCAGCAGCTCGCCGGGGTAGGTGGATGCGAACGT
Organism: Pseudoxanthomonas sp. SE1; assembly: GCF_029542205.1. NCBI lineage: Bacteria > Pseudomonadati > Pseudomonadota > Gammaproteobacteria > Lysobacterales > Lysobacteraceae > Pseudoxanthomonas > Pseudoxanthomonas sp. SE1. The sequence continues at coordinate 3,351,907 of NZ_CP113783.1, forward strand.
CGCGGCGGGCACGAGGTCGTCTTCGCCCAGGATGCGAAACACGCCGACACTGGACCCTTCCGCGCTCGGCTTCACGAACACGGGGAAGCCCAGCGTTCGCACCGCGGCCGCGAGATCACCACCCTGCGGAATCCGCACGAAGCCCGCGGTCGGCAGACCGGCCGCCTGCCACACCTGCTTGGTGCGGATCTTGTCCATGGTCAGCGCAGAACCCAGCACGCCCGGGCCGGTGTACGGCACACCGAGCGACTGCAGCAGCCCCTGCAGCACGCCGTTCTCGCCGTCGCCGCCATGCAGGATGTTGAACACCCTGTCCACCTTGCCCGCGCGGATCGCTTCGATGAGGGCCGGCACGCCGTCGATGGCAAACGCCTGCACGCCACGCGACAGCAGCGCGGCCAGCACGTTCTGGCCCGAGTTCAACGACACTTCGCGCTCGCTGGACACACCTCCCATCAGCACGGCGACGCGACCGAAACGGGCAGGATCCTTGAAACGCGGCGGTTGCACGGTCACGGTGGTCATGCCGGATCCTTCGCAGTGAAGCCATGCGCGGCGATGTGTTGCGACATGTGGCCGATGTCGCCGGCCCCCATCAGCAGCAACAGGTCACCGTCCTGCAGCACGTCCGGCAGCACGTCGACCAGGTCCGCGACCTGGCTGACCACCACGGGTTCGTTGCGGCCGCGCGCACGGATGGCGCGCGCCAGCGATTTCGAGTCGGCGCCTGCGATCGGCTGCTCACCGGCGGGGTACACCTCGCTCAGCACCAGCGCATCGACCTCCGACAGGACCGCGGCGAACGCGTCGAACTGGTCGCGCGTGCGGCTGTAACGATGCGGCTGGAACGCCACGACCAGCCGCTTGTGCGGCCAGCCACCGCGTGCGGCGGCGAACACCGCCGCCAGTTCCTTCGGATGATGGCCGTAGTCATCGACGAGCTGCACGCGCGCGCCCTGCGGCGTGACGATCTCGCCCAGGTCGTTGAAGCGGCGACCGATGCCGGCGAACTTCTCCAGCGCCGTCGCGATGTTCTCCGGCGACACGCCAAGCTGCCACCCGATGGCCGCCGCGGCAAGCGCGTTCTGCACGTTGTGGCGCCCCGGCAATGCCAAGCTGACGCGGATGCTCGCGTCCTCCGGCAGCCGCAGGGTGAAATGCATGCGGCCGCCGTCCTGCTCCACGTCTTCGGCACGCACATCGGCGTTCTCCGCGAAGCCATAGCTCATCACGTGACGCGGCGTCTCCGCGGCGATGGCGGCGACTTCCGGATCGTCGATGCACAGCACCGCCAGGCCGTAGAACGGCAGGCGCTGCAGGAATTCGGCGAAGGCCGCCTTCACGCGCTCGAAGTCGTTGCCGTAGTTCTCCAGATGGTCCGCGTCGATGTTGGTGACGATGGAGATCAGCGGATTCAGGCGCAGGAAGCTGCCGTCGCTTTCGTCTGCCTCTGCCACCAGCCACTGCCCGTCGCCGAGCTTGGCGTTCGCACCGGCCGCAAGCAGCTGGCCACCGATGACGAAGGTCGGGTCCAGTCCGCCCTCGCTCAGCACGGCGGCCGTGAGGCTCGTCGTGGTGGTCTTGCCATGCGTGCCGGCGACCGCGATGCCGCGACGGAAGCGCATCAGCTCGGCCAGCATCGCCGCACGCGGGACGATCGGAATGCGCTGGCTGCGCGCTTCCATCAGTTCGGGGTTGTCCTGCCTGATCGCACTGGAGACCACCACGCAGTCCGTGCCCAGCACGTTGGAGGCGTTGTGGCCACGCATCACGCGCGCACCGAGCGACGCCAGGCGGCGGGTCGCGGCGTTGTCGGCGTTGTCCGAGCCGGAGACCTCGTAACCCAGCGTGCACAGCACTTCGGCGATACCGCTCATGCCGGAACCGCCGATGCCGACGAAGTGCACCCGGCGGAATTCCTTCGCCAGGTTGCCGGTGTGTTGCAGGCGGCGCTCGCGTGCAGCAGCCATCATCATGCCTGCGTCCTCATGTTCATTGCTTCCTCGAGAATGATGTCGGCGATGCGGTCGGCCGCGTCCGTCTTCGCCAGCGCGCGCGCGGCCTGCGCCATGGCAAGCCGCTTGTCGCCGTCACCCGCCAGCTGGCGCAGCGTGTTGGCCAGCGCGCCGGCCAGCGTGTCGTCCTGCTTCAGCAGCAGGGCCGCGCCGCGCTCGACCAGGTAATCGGCGTTGCGGGTCTGATGGTCGTCGACGGCCTGTGGGAACGGCACCAGCACGCTGCCGACGCCCACGGCACACAGTTCGGCCAGGGTCGATGCGCCGGCGCGGCAGACCACCAGGTCGGCCCACGCGTACGCGGCCGCCATGTCGGTGATGAAGGCTTCAACGCTCGCGGGCACGGCGGCGTCCGCGTAGGCGTGGGCGGCTTCGTCGCGCAGCTTCTCGCCGCACTGGTGACGCACCTCGACGGCGACACCCGACAACGAAGCGATGGCTTTCGGCACGGCGAGGTTCAAAGCCCGGGCGCCTTGGCTTCCCCCGAGTACCAGCACGCGCAGTGGACCTGCCCGCCCGGCGAAGCGTTCGGGTGGCGGCACGACGGCGGCGATGTCGTCGCGCACCGGATTGCCGACCACTTCCTCGCGCGACGGGAACGCGCCGGGGAAACCGGTCATCACGCGCCGCGCGACCTTCACCAGCATCCGATTGGTGAAACCGGCCGCGCGGTTCTGTTCGTGCACCAGCAGTGGCAAGCCCATCAGGCGCGCGGCGACCCCGCCGGGACCGGCAGCGAAGCCACCGAAACTCACCACCGACCGCGGGGCACGGCGACGCAGCACGAAGCCGGCGGCGCGGATCGCACGCAGCACGCGCACGGGCGCGCCCAGCAACGCCAACTTGCCTTTGCCGCGCAGGCCGGTGATGGCCAGCGTGTCCAGTGGGATGCCGTGCGGTGGCACCAGGCGCGTTTCCATGGCGCCGTCGGCACCCAGCCAGACCACCGGCACGCCGCGCGCGCGCAGCACCTTCGCCACGGCCAGCGCGGGGAAGATGTGCCCGCCGGTACCGCCGGCCATGATCATGACGGGAGCGCCCGCAGTGCTCATGCGATCCTCTCGAACGTGGGCTCGACGCGTTGCTGCAGGCGGCTGGTGCCGCGCAGCGTCTGCGAGAACGAGGCGGTCGCGGCGGGCACCGGACGCGGGTCGACCGGTGCAGGCGATTCACCCGCGCCCTGCATCACCTCCCCGCGCAACGCTACCTGGCGCTGTGTGCGTTCCAGTTCGTAGGACACGCGCAGCAGCAGGCCCATCGCCACGCAGGTCATCAGTATGCTGGAGCCACCCGACGAGATCAGCGGCAGGGTCAGGCCCTTGGTCGGCAGCAGGCCCAGGTTCACGCCCATCGACACGAAGCTCTGCATGCCGATCCACAGCGCGACGCCGAACGCAATGTAGCCCGCGAAGTGGCGGCGCATCTCCACGCAGCGCAGGCCGATGACGAAGGCGCGCCCCACCAGCAGTGCATACAGCGCGACCACCAGGCAAATGCCGACGAAGCCGAGTTCCTCGCCGATCACCGAGAAGATGAAATCGGTATGCACTTCCGGCAGGTAGTTGAGCTTCAGCACCGAACCGCCAAGACCGATACCACCCCACTCGCCCCGGCCGATCGCCATCAGCGCGTTGGTCAGCTGGTAGCCGCTGCCGAACGGATCTGCCCACGGATCGGAGAACGAGGTCAGCCGGCGCATGCGGTAGGGCTCGGCGATCGCGATTACCGCGAGGATCGGCAGACCGACCAGCACCGGGCCGAACATGCGCGGCATGTTCACGCCGCCCAGCACCAGCATGCCGGCGGTGATCGCGAGCAGCAGCGAGGACGAACCGAAGTCCGGCTGCATCAGCAGCAGCGCGACCAGCACCACCACCACGCCCAACGGCTTGAGCATCGCAGCCCAGGTCGCGTTGACTTCATCGCGGAAGCGCACCAGGTAGCTGGCCAGCCAGACAATGAAGAAGACCTTCACCGCTTCCACCACCTGGAAGTTGGACACGCCCAGGTTGATCCAGCGGTGCGCGCCCTTGACGCTCACGCCCAGTCCGGGCACGAACACGAGCAACAGCAGCACCACGCACCCCAACAGCAACAGGTGATTGCGCGCCTCGATGCTCTTCAGCTCGGTGCGCGTCACCCACCACGCCAGGCCTGCACCCGCCACCAGGAACAGGCCATGGCGGACCAGATAGTGGAACGGGTTGCCGTGCTGGTAGATCGACGCCGACGCCACCATCACCACGCCCAACGACGCCAGCGCCAGCATGGCGCCGAGCAACCAGGGGTCGAAGCGGCCCCCGATGGCTTCAAGACGTGTGGCCTGGCGCGGCGTGTCGTTCATCAGCGCACCTTCAACGTGGCCAGGCCGACGAGGACGAGCACGACGGAAATGATCCAGAAGCGCACGATCACGCGCGGCTCCGGCCAGCCCTTCAGTTCGAAGTGGTGGTGGATGGGCGCCATGCGGAACACGCGCTTGCCGGTGAGCTTGAACGACGCCACCTGGATCATCACCGACAGCGTCTCGATGACGAAGATGCCGCCCATGATCACCAGCACCAGCTCCTGCCGCACGATCACCGCGATGGTGCCCAGCACCGCACCCAGCGCCAGCGCGCCGATGTCGCCCATGAAGACCATGGCCGGATACGTGTTGAACCACAGGAATCCCAGGCCCGCGCCCGCAATGGCGGCGCAGATGATCGTCAGCTCGCCCGCGCCCGGCACCTGCGGGATCTGCAGATAGCTGGAGAACACCGCGTTGCCCGAGGCGTAGGCGAACACGCCCAGCGCACAGGCCACCAGCACCGTGGGCATGATCGCCAGGCCATCCAGCCCATCGGTCAGGTTGACGGCGTTGGAGAAGCCCACGATCCAGAAGTACGCGATGGCGACGAAGCCGACGCCCGCCAGCGGCAGCGCGATCGACTTGAAGAATGGCACGTAGAAGGTCGTCGCCGCCGGCACGTCGGCGTACAGGTAGAGATACAGGCCGGCAGCGAGGCCGAAGATCGACTGCAGCAGGTACTTCCAGCGCGACTTCAGGCCGTTGGGGTCGCGCTTGACGATCTTGATCCAGTCGTCGTACCAGCCGATGGCGCCGAACGTCAGCATCACCAGCAGCACCACCCATACGTACTTGTTGCGCAGATCGCCCCACAGCAGCACCGACAGCAGCACTGTCATCAGGATCAGCGCGCCGCCCATCGTCGGCGTGCCGGCCTTGGAGAAGTGGGACTGCGGGCCATCCTTGCGGATCGGCTGCCCGCCCTTCAGCTGGCCGAGCTTGCGGATCACCGCCGGACCCAGCCACAGCGACAGGAACAGCGACGTCAGCGCGGCGAGGATGCCGCGGAACGTCAGGTAGCCGAACAGGCCGAAGAAATTCTCCAGGCTCTGCAACCAGCGAGCCAGCTCAAGCAACATGCGATGTGTCCTCCCCGGTGGACAGCAAGGTGGCGACGATCCGGTCCATCGCGCTGCCGCGCGAGCCCTTGACCAGACAGCGCACGCCGGGCCGCAGATCGGCGCCCAAAGCGCCGGCCAGCGCAGCGTGGCTGTCGAACGCATACGCGCCTTCGCCGAAGGCAGCGGCGGCAGCGGCGCTGAGTGGACCCAGCGTGTACAGGCGACGGATCCCGGCGGCCCTGGCGCGACGCCCGGCATCGGCATGCAGCGCCTCGGCATCGTCGCCCAGTTCGCGCATGTCCCCGAGCACCAGCCAACCTTCGCCACCGGCCTGTGCGCTCGCCGCGGCCAGCGTGTCGATGGCGGCCACCAGCGAGCCTGGATTGGCGTTGTAGCTGTCGTCGATCAGCACCGCGCCATTGGCGAGCGCATGCGCCACCTGGCGACCCGCCACCGGCTGCGCGGCCGACAGTCCCTCGGCGATGATGGCGAGGGACACGCCGCAGGCCATCGCGACACCAGCAGCCGCCAGCGCGTTCAGCACGTTGTGGCGCCCCGGCAGACGCAGGCTCACGGCCACCTCGCCGTGTGGAGCGACCAGTACGAAATCCGAACCCTCCGCCGTCGCGCGGATATCACGCGCGGTAAGGTCGGCCGTGGTCTCCAGGCCGAAGCGCAGGATCCGCCGATCAGGCACACGGCTGGCGAAATACTCGGCGAAGGCATCGTCGGCATTGATGACCGCGGTACCGTCGGCCGGCAGGGCGTCGTAGATCGCGCCCTTGGTTTCCGCCACGCCCATCAAGGAACCCATGCGCTCCAGATGGGCGGCCGCGATGTTGTTCACCAGCGCCACTTCCGGCGTGACGATGTCGGTCAGGTAGGCGATGTCGCCCGGCTTGCCCGCGCCCATCTCGTAGACCGAGAAGTCGGCATCGTCGGGCGCGTCGATGACGGCCATCGGCAGACCGATCTCGTTGTTGCGGTTGCCGGGGTTGAAGTAGGTGACGCCGGCGCGCTGCAGGATGGACACCACCAGCGTCTTGACCGTGGTCTTGCCGTTGCTGCCGGTGATGGCGACGGTCTTCTCCACCCGGTCGCGCTGCAGGCCGGCGGCGATGCGCGCGATCGCCAGCAGCGTGTCCGGCACGACGACCTGCGGCACGTCCACCTTTACTTCGTGGTCGACCAGCACTGCGGCAGCGCCGCGCATCGATGCGTCGTAGGCGAAATCATGGCCATCGAACCGCTCGCCGCGCAGGGCGACGTACAGGCTGCCCGGCACCAGCGTGCGCGTGTCGTGGGTCAGCGAGCCGATCACCAGGTCATCGCCCAGCAGTTCACCACCCGCCCAGTGCGCCAGCAGGGAAAGGGGAAGACGCTTCATCGACGCTCCTCCAGTGCCTGGCGCGACACGGCGGTGTCATCGAACGGGTGCTTCACGCCATGGATTTCCTGGTAAGGCTCGTGACCCTTGCCCGCGACCAGCACGATGTCGTCGGCCCCGGCCTGCGTGATCGCCTGCGTGATCGCCTGCGCACGGTCGCGCTGCACGGTGATGGCGCCCGGCCGGGAGAAGCCCGCCATGATGTCCGCCACGATGCGATCGCCATCTTCGGTGCGCGGATTGTCGTCGGTGACCAGCACCACATCCGCCAGGCGCTCGGCAATCGCGGCCATCTGCGGACGCTTGCCCGCATCCCGATCGCCACCGCAGCCGAACACGCAGAACAACCTGCCCTGCACGTGGTCGCGCAGACTGGCCAGAGCCTGTTCCAGCGCATCCGGCGTGTGCGCGTAGTCGATCACGACGAGAGGCGCCTTGCCGTCGCCGCCAAGGCGATTCATGCGACCGTGGATAGGCGCCAATCGGGACAGCGTGCGCGCGATATCGACTGTGGTGTCGCCCAGCGCATGCAGCGCACCGGCCACCGCGAGCAGGTTGTCCACGTTGAAGCGACCCAGCAGCCGCGACTGCACCGGCTGCCGTTCTTCGCCGATGACCAGATCGAAGGCGATGCCGGCGCCGTCCAGGCGCAACGCCTCAGCGCGCACGCTGGCCTCGGGCTGCCCACGAGAACTCAACCCGATGCGCTGCACCCCATGCGGCAGGCGAGCGAAGAGGTCCGCGCCGTAGGCATCGTCGAGATTGACGACGCCAGCCTTGAGCCCCGGGCGCGAGAACAGCAGCGACTTGGCCGCACCATAGCGCTCCATGTCGCCGTGGTAGTCCAGATGGTCGCGTGTGAGGTTGGTGAACACGCCCACGTCGAAATGCACCGCGTCCACGCGACCCTGGTCCAGCGCATGCGAACTGACTTCCATCGCCACGGCCTTGGCACCGGCATCGCGGAACTGCGCCAGCAGCGCGTGCATCTGCAGCACCAGCGGCGTGGTGAAGCCGGTGGGCACCACTTCGCCGTACATGCCGGCCCCCAGCGTGCCGACCGTCGCGCAGCGGATGCCGCGCAGATGCCAGGCCTGCGCCAGCAACTGCACCGTGGAGGTCTTGCCGTTGGTCCCGGTGACACCCACCATCTTCATGTCGTGCGATGGCGCGGCATGGAAGCGGTCGGCCAGCGCGCCCATGCGCGCGCGCAATCCCGCGACGGCGATGGCGTCCCTCGGCGCCTCCAGTCCATCCGGCACCGGCGGTTCGAACAGGATCGCGCTCGCACCGTTCTCGCGCGCTTGCGCGACGAAGTTGAGCCCGTGCGCGCCGAATCCGGCGATGGCGACGAACGCATCTCCCGGCTGCACGCTCCGACTGTCCAGGGTGAGTCCGCGCACGACGATATCGCGCGGCACATCCACGTCGGGCAGCAGTTCGGCGAGGGCCATCATCCGCCTCATCGCGCCGCTCCCGTCGACGGCAGCGCCGCCCGCGGAGCACCGAACGCAGACGGATCGGCAGTGTCGACGGCATCGTCGACGACGGGGGCCGGCGCAGGCGCGCCGCCATTCGGGTTGGACGTATTCCTGGCCTGCGCAGCGAGCCACGCTTCGATGTCGTCAGGCGGCACGTCCATCAGGCGCAGCGCGCCGTCCATCACGTCATGGAACACGGGGGCCGCCACCAGGCCACCGTAGTAGCCGCCCTCCTGCGAGTCGTTGATCACCACGACGGCAGCGAAACGCGGATTGCTGGCCGGCACCAGGCCGGCGAAGAATGACGCGTACCGGCCTTTCGCGTAACCGCCGCCCGAGGCGATGCGGGCAGTGCCGGTCTTTCCCGCGACGCGGTAGCCCAGTACGCCGGCCCGCTTGGCGCCGCCTTGCGTCACCACCGTTTCCATCATGCCGACGACTTCCCGCGCGATCGCCGGATCCAGCACCTGCGGCGCTTCGCCCCGCTGGCCCTTGACGAAGGTCGGCGTCACCAACCTGCCGCCATTGCCCAGCGCCGAGTAGGCGCGCGCGATCTGCAACGGCGTCACTGCGAGGCCATAGCCGTACGACATCGTGGCCTTCTGCAGGCCGTTCCAGCGATCCGGCGGCGCCAGCATGCCGGCGGACTCGCCCGGGAAGCCGCTGCCGGGCTTCTGGCCGTAGCCGAAGCTCTGGATGCTCTCGTAGAAATAGGCGTTAGACAGCTTCTCTGCGATCTTGATAGAGCCGATGTTCGAGCTCTTGGTGATGACGCCGGTGACGGTCAGCACGCCATTGTTCCGCGGAACGTCCTTGATGGTGTAGCGGCTGTTCAGCGCCATGTAGCCCGGATTGGTGTTGATCAACGTCGACGGCGTGACCACGCCGGCCTTCAGTGCGGTCAGCACGGTCAGGGGCTTCATCGTCGAACCCGGTTCGATCATGTCGGTCAGCGCGCGGTTGCGGCGCGCGTCCGGCTTCACGCGGTCGATCGCATTCGGGTTGTAGGTCGGCAGGTTGACCATGGCGAGCACTTCGCCCGTGGCCACGTCCATGATCACGATCGAACCGCTGCTGGCCTGGTGTTCCAGCAACGCGTTGCGCAGCTCGCGATGCGCGAGATACTGGATGCGGCGATCGATGCTGAGGGTCAGGTCCTTGCCCGGCTGCGCGGAGCGGATCAGGTCGACGTTCTCGACGATGCGGCCGCGGTTGTCGCGGATCACTTTCTGCGCGCCCGGCGTACCACTCAGCCATTCGTCGAACGCCAGCTCAAGCCCTTCCTGGCCACGATCGTCGACGTTGGTGAACCCCAGCACATGGGCCATCGCCGGCCCCTGCGGGTAGAAGCGGCGGAACTCGCGCTGCGAGAACACGCCGGGAATCTTGTGCGCGAGTATCCGCTGCGCCTCGTCCGGATTGATCCGGCGCTTGAGGTACAGGAACTCCTTGTCGGCGCGCTGCGACAGGCGATGGGTCAGGTGCTCGACCGGCACGCCCAGTGCCTTCGCCAGTTCGGGCAGACGATCCGGGGCCTTCAACAGCTCCTGCGGATTGCCCCATACCGATTCCACCGGGGACGACACCGCGACCGGCTCGCCATTGCGGTCGGTGATCATGCCACGCGAGGTGGGGATGGGAATCTCGCGCAGGAAACGCGCGTCGCCCTGGCGCTGATAGAAGTCGTGGTTGATCAACTGCACATAGGCCGCGCGACCGACCAGGCTGATCGAGCACAGGCCCATCGCGCCCAGTACCAGCGCAAGGCGTCCGCGCAGGTTGAACCGGGCGCGGTTGCGGTTTTTCGTGGGTGCGGCGTTCATGGCCTGATCACCACCACGTCGGCCGTCTCCGGGAACTTCATGCCCAGGCGGACACGCGCCACCTGGTCGATCCGCGTGGCCTCGGCGACGGTGGCCTGCTCCAGCTGCAGGCGCCCGAACTCGACGTTCAGTTCGTCGCGGGCGCGCTCCAGCCGCGTCACTTCATCGAACAGCACGCGATGGCGGTGGCGCGCGTACACCACGCCGATCGCCGAGGCGATGCTGGCCAGCGCCAGCACGATCATCAGGAAGCGCGTCATGCCGCGACCTCCAGCTTCTCCGCCACGCGCAACACCGCGCTGCGTGCGCGCGGGTTGGAGGAGACCTCGTCGGGTTCGCCCTTCTGCCCGCCGCCGATCGCACGCAGCGTGGGCACGAAGGTATCCGCCATGGGCAGGCGTCGATTGGCTGGCGGCGCCTTCGCATGCCGGCTGATGAACTGCTTGACGATGCGGTCTTCCAGCGAATGGAAGCTGATCACCGCCAACCGGCCACCCACCTTGAGCCGCGCCAGCGCGGCGTCCAGCCCGGCCTCGAGGTCGGCCAGTTCGCGATTGATGTGGATGCGGATGGCCTGGAAGCTACGCGTGGCCGGATGGATCTTGTCGCCGCGCGGCATCACGGCCGCGATCGCGGCCGCCAGGTCGGCGGTACGCAGGAACGGCTGGGTGGCGCGGCGCGCCACCAGGGCACGCGCGATGCGGCGGCTCTGCTTCTCTTCGCCGTAGGTCCACAGGATGTCGGCGATCTCGCGTTCGTCGGCGCGGGCGATCCAGTCGGCGGCGCTCTCGCCCGCGTCGGGATCCATGCGCATGTCCAGCGGACCATCCTTGCCGAAGCTGAAGCCGCGTTCGGCGACATCGAGCTGGGGCGACGATACGCCCAGGTCGAGCAGCACGCCGTCCAGGCCCGCGGCGGTTTCAGCCCACTGCGCCATCGACGCGAAGCTGCCGCGCCGGATCGCCACGCGCGCGTCGCCCGCGAACATCTGTTCGGCATGCGCGATCGCGTCGGGATCCTTGTCCATCAACAGCAGCCGGCCTCCCGGGCCGAGTTGTTGCAGCACGCCGCGCGCGTGGCCTCCGCGCCCCAAGGTGCCGTCCAGGTATGTTCCGTCCTCTTTCACCTGCAGCCCTTCCATGACCTGCGTGTACAACACCGGCAAGTGCAGCGCTGGGAGGTGACCGGCCGGCGCGGACTGCCGCTTGCCGTCACCCTTGCTCACAAGCGCAGCTCGAGCATGTGTGCGCTCAGATCGTCGTCAGTGAGGGTCTGACGGATCTGCGCGTGATGCGCCTGTTCGCTCCAGAGTTCGAACTTCTCGCCCATGCCGAGCAGCACGGCCTTCTTCTCGATGCCTACCGCACTGCGATGGCTGGCCGGGATGCTGATGCGCCCATTGCCATCCAGCTCCACGGGCGAGGCGGCACCGACCAGCTTCAGTTGCAGATTGCGGTGCGCGCGCTGGGTGCTGGGCAGCTTGTTGACGTCGTCGCGTACGCGCTGCCAGACCTGTTCCGGGTAGAGGTAGAGGCTGCCGGCTTCAAAGGGGTTGTAGGTGATGACCAGACGGTTGCCGCACTCGCGCGCGACGAGGTCGCGGTACGCGGTGGGCACCGCGAGCCGTCCCTTGTCGTCCACTGTGATGGCGGTCTCACCCTGAAACACAGCCCCTGCCTTCCCGGTTCGCTAAAAGAGCGATCAATTGAACCACGGAAAACCACTAAAAACCCGGTTTTCCCTCTGCTACCCACCTTAGCACTGCGCACAAGGTTGTCAACAGGGAAGCGGACGGGAAATCGCTTGGCGGATCAATGGCTTGCAGCAAACTTCAGAGACTTGTTCAAGCCTTATCCACAAGTTGCTGTTTCGTCTCAAATTTTGAGATTGAGGAAGGATTCAGTGAGGTGATCGCCGTTTCACATGCGGGCCGGCCGCGACATGCGGAGCGGAGTGGAACTGCGCAAACCGCCGGTCCAGAATCCCCCCATGTGTCTTGTCGCGCTCGCATGGAACGTCCATCCCCGCTGGCGACTGCTGCTGGCGGGCAACCGTGACGAGTTCCACGCGCGCCCGACCGCCGCGCTGGCGATCTGGGCCGAGGCGCCCGGTGTCATGGCAGGCCGCGACCTGCAGTCGGGCGGCACCTGGGCCGGCGTGGACCAGCAGGGCCGGATGGCGGTGGTGACCAACGTCCGCGACCCGGCCATCCAGGTGCCGGGGGCGCCCTCCCGGGGCCAACTCGCGGCGGGATTCCTGGGCTCGCCCGACAGCGCCGACCACCGCACGGCAGGCCTGTTGGCGGCGGCGGAAGGATTCGCCCCGTTCAATCTGCTGCTGGCCGATGCGGTCGCATGCGAATACCTCAGCAACTACCCGACGCCGCGCCGGATCCCGCTGGCACCCGGCCTGCACGCCGTCTCCAATGGGGATCTGGACGAACCCTGGCCCAAGACGATGACACTGAAGGAGCGCCTGGCCGCTTGGGTGGCCTCCGGGGAAGATGACGTGACGCCCTTGTGGCAGGCCCTGTCGGACGAAACCCGCGCCCCGGATACACGCCTGCCCGACACCGGAGTGGGCCTGGACCTGGAACGCATGCTGTCCTCCGCCTTCATCCGCGACACCCGCTACGGCACCCGCGCCAGCACCCTGATCGCCATCGACCACGCCGGACATGGCTGGATCAGCGAGCGCCGGTTCGGTCCGGAGGGGGTGTTCGAGGGTGAAACGACGTTGCGGATAGGAACGGGCGGGTAGTCAACCCGTCCACGCCTGAAGTCGTGCGGTCGCGACTGACGTCGCTCCTGCAAGGAAAAATCAGCGAATACCCGCTTACCAGCCCCCTGAGTCAGGGGGCGATCCGCACCGCAGGTGCGGATGGGGGTGTGGCAGCAAGGCTCGGGGCCCAAAGTTTGCGTCCGCAAACTTTGGGGGCTTTCCTGCGCTTGCGCAGGAAAGTCAGCGGCGGAGCCGGCCGATAAGCCGGGTTCTGTCGTGGACAGTCATTCCTCTAGGCGCAACGTCACCGTTACGCTCAAGCAACCTACCCGGACCCGACGCGGGCCGCGCCATGAGGTCCCTATTTGGTCTTGCTCCCGGTGGGGTTTGCCGTGCCGGTCCGTTGCCGGACTCGCGGTGCGCTCTTACCGCACCATTTCACCCTTGCCGTCCTGTCGAAACAGTCTTAGGCGGTATCTTTCTGTTGCACTTTCCGTCGGCTCGCGCCGCCCAGGCGTTACCTGGCACCGTGCCCTGTGGAGCCCGGACTTTCCTCGGCATTGTTTCCAATGACGCGACTGTCTGGCCGGCTCCGCCACGCGCATTGTCGCACAGACCACCCGCCTGCCCGGCCGTCGCGATCATCGCAATGCATGCAACGCCATCCCGGCAAGCGGCATCGCCACGACCATCCAGCCCACCGGCAGGCGACCCCACACCAGCGCAGCGAAGCCCGCAACGACGGCCACGACATCGGCGACACCCGACACCGCGCCGGACCACAGCGGACCGCACAACGCCGCGAGCAGCAGGCCGACCACGGCGGCATTGACGCCTGCCAGCGCACGCCGCATCCCGGGCAAGCCGACGATCCGCTGCCAGAACGGCAACACACCGAGCACCAACAGCAACGCCGGCAGGAAGACCGCGATCAGGGCCAGCGCCCCACCCGCCCATCCTCCGGGACCGGCATCCATCGCGGCCCCGAGATAGCCGGCGAAGGTGAACATGGGTCCCGGCACCGCCTGCACGGCACCGTAGCCGGCGAGGAAGGCGTCCTGCGACAGCCAGCCCGGCACCACCACACCCGATTGCAGCAGGGGCATCACCACGTGGCCACCGCCGAACACCAGTGCACCCGCGCGATAGAACACACCGGACACGCCCGCCAGCGAGTCCGCCCCCCACCACGACGCCGCCAGCAACCCGGCGAACGCCACCAGCGCCAGCACGCCCACCCGTCGCGACGGCACGCCCTGCATGCACACCGACGACGGAGTGGTTTCGCCAACCTGAAGCCCCAGCCCCACCAGCGCACCGACGACGATCACCGCCACCTGCATGCCTGCCATCGGCCAGGCGACCAGTGCCGCCGCGCACGCCAGCATCAGCAGCCGCGTGGCGGTGCGCTGGCAAAACGCGCGCGCCATGCCCCACACCGCCTGCGCGACAACGACGACCGCCAGCAACTTGAAACCGTGGATGAGGCCCTCCGGCACCACGTCGCGCCACTGCGACAGGCTGGCGCCCAGCGCCACCATCAGCAGCGCGGAGGGAAGCGTGAAGCCACACCAGGCAGCCAGCGCGCCAGGCAGGCCGGCACGGCCCAATCCCACCACCATTCCCACCTGGCTGCTGGCAGGTCCGGGCAGCACCTGGCACAGGGCGACGATATCGGCGTACTCGGCCTCGCCCAGCCACCGGCGGCGCACGACGAAGGCTTCCCGGAAATATCCCAAGTGCGCGATGGGCCCCCCGAACGAGGTCAGGCCCAGGCGCAGGAAGACCAGAAAGACGCGCCAGGCCTCCATCACGTCAGCCGCGTCGGCCGCACGCCGTCATTCTGCGCCGGCCTTCATCCCGTACAGCGCCTTGCGAGGGGCGCCAGTGATCTCCGCGGCGAGCTTGGCCGCGGCGGACGGCGGCAGGTGCGCGTTGAGCAGGGCATAGACGCGGCGCCCTTCCACGAGCTGCGCACTTTCATCGTTCGCGGCGCCTTGGACCATCACCACGAACTCACCCTTGCGCTGGTTGTCATCGGCATCGACCCGCGCCTGCAGCTCGGCGAGCGTGCCATCCAGTACGGTCTCGAACAGTTTGGTCAGCTCACGCGCGATCACGGCGGGGCGGTCGGCACCAAAGGCCATGCCCATGTCCGCGAGCGATTCGGCGATGCGGTGCGAGGACTCATAGAACACCAGCGTGCGCGCCTCGCCCGCCAGACGCTGCAGTTGCTCCCGCCGCGCGGACGCCTTGGCAGGCAGGAAACCTTCAAACGTGAAGCGGTCGCTGGGCAGCCCGGCCACGCTCAGCGCCGCGATGGCCGCGCACGCGCCCGGCAACGGACTGACCTTGATGCCCGCCGCACGCGCCGCGCGCACCAGGCGGAAACCCGGATCGCTGACGAGTGGCGTACCGGCATCGCTGACCAGCGCCAGCGAGTCGCCGGCCAGCAAGCGCTCGACCACGCGCTGCGACAGTGCGTCCTCGTTGTGTTCGTGCAGTGCGACCAGCGGGGTGGAAACGCCGAAATGCGACAGCAACTGGCCACTGCGCCGGGTGTCTTCCGCGCAGATCGCCGCAACGCTGCGAAGCGTCTCCAGCGCGCGTGGCGTGAGGTCGCCGAGATTGCCGATCGGCGTGGCGACGATGAACAAGGTTCCGGCAGGCATTCCAGTGGGGTTCGATGGCTGAGGGTAGAATCGTAGCCGGTTCCCCTGCCCGAACGCCGATGCCGCCCATGAACCCGCCTGTTGCAAGCATGCTTTCCGTACGCATCCGCCCCGCAAGGGCCCTGCTCGCGCTGCTGCTGACCGTGTTGCTGGCCAGTTGTGCCACCACGCCCGGCGCCGGACCCACGCCCGCCGCAGTGCGCTTCGCCCCGGCCTTCGGCAACGCCGCGACACTGGCCCGGCAGGACGCCATCCTGAGCGGGCAGGCGCGCAGCGACAATGCGCGCGAGATCGACCGCCTGCTCGCTACGCTGGACGACGCCACGCTCGCGCGCGACGCCGCGGCTTTGCCGGCCGGGGATCCGCTGTACAACTTCGCCGGTCGCGCGTTGCAGCGCCGTGGCCTGCCGCTGCCGCGCCCGTTCGACCGCGGCACGCAATGGCATTTCGACGCAGGCAACCGCCCGCCTGCGGAAGCCGACGGCTACCGGCCTCCCATGAAAGTGGCCGTCCTGCTCCCGCTTTCCGGCAACCTCGCCACCGCCGCGGCGCCGGTCCGCGACGGCCTGCTGGCGGGTTACTACGGCGAACACCGCCGCCGCCCCGACGTGCAGTTCTACGACACCACCGGTACAGCGGCCGGTGCAACCGCCGCCTATGCGCGCGCGGCGGCCGAAGGTGCGGATTTCGTGATCGGTCCGCTCGGCCGGGACGAAGTCAGTGCGCTCTTCCAGCAACCGCAGCTCGCTGTCCCGATGCTGGTGCTGAATCGCGGCACGGTGGCACCGCCCGACGGCAAGGCGGGCTTCTCGCTGGCGCCGGAAGACGATGGCCTGGCCGCAGCGGAGTATCTGCTGGCGCGTGAGCGCCGCATGACGCTGATCATCGAAGGCAGCGACGACAATGGACGCCGTGCATCCCAGGCGTTCCGCGAGCGCTTCAGCGAACGCGGCGGCAAGGTCACGCGGGTGATCAGCGTGGCGGAAACCCCCGGCGACCTGTCGACCCTCCTTGCGACCGCTTCGCAGGAGGGCGTCGATTCGGTTTTCCTTGCGGTACGCGGCAGCACGGCGCGCGTCCTGACCCCGCAACTGGCGCTGGCCGGCCTGGGTGGCAAGACGCGCGTAGGCACCTCGCAGCTGACGTCGGGCACCGGCAAGCCGGTGGAAGACATGGCGCTGGACGGCATCGCCTTCCCGACCGAAACCTGGACCTCGCGCGGCGTGCCGGCGCTGCCCGCGGCCAGCGTGACCGGTGAACGCGTGCCGACCGCACGTGGTCCCGCCGCACGCCTGTTCGCGTTCGGCTATGACGCCTGGCTGCTGACGGCCTATCTGGAGAAGTTGGCGCTGGGGGTGAACACCGAGATCCGCGGTGCCACCGGGCGCCTGCAACTGGACGGCTTCGGCAACGTGGTGCGTACACCTTCGTGGTCGGTGTTCAGTGGCGGCCAGGCCGTGCCCGTGGCGGATGGCGGTTGACCGCAGGAAACGCGGGCAAGCCGTCGAAGCGGCGGCGCGCGAGTTGCTGCGTCGCGCCGGCCTGACCGATCTGGCTGCCAACGCCCTTTACCGCGTCGGTGAACTGGATCTGGTGATGCGGGATGCCACGCGCCCCGGCACACCGACCGTGGTGTTCGTGGAAGTGCGCTACCGCCAATCGCAGCTCTTCGGTGGAGGCGCGGCATCGGTCGATGCCGGCAAGCGCCGCCGCCTGGTGCATGCGGCCCTGCGCTTTCTGCAGGAGCACCCCGCCCTCGCAGACGCCCCCTGCAGGTTCGACGTGATCGACGCGCAGGGCGATCCCGCCGCGCCCCGGCTCACCTGGATCCGCGACGCGTTCCGCGCCGACGAAATCTGAGCCGTACAGGCCGCGCCTACAATGACGGCGTGAATCCAGCCCTGCCCATCGACCTGCACGAAGCCCTGTCCGCCCGCCTGGGGGACGGTTGGCTCACCGGCGACGCCTGCCGCCCTTATGGCGGCGACGATTCGCGCCAATGGGCCATGCCATGGGCCGTCGCCTTGCCGCGCACTTGCGAAGACGTGGTAGCCGTGGTGCGCGCATGCCGCGCTCACCGCATCGCCATCGTCGCGCGCGGTGCCGGCACGGGGACCACCGGTGCGGCCGTACCCACGCAGGGGGGCGTGGTGGTTTCGTTCGAACGCATGGATCGTATCGTCGAGGTGCGCGCCGCCGACCGCTGCGTGGTGGTGCAGCCAGGCGTGCTCAATGGCGACCTGCAGCAGGTGCTCGCACCGCATGGCCTGTTCTGGCCACCCGACCCCTCCAGCGCCGACCTCTGCAGCGTGGGCGGCAATCTCGCCACGAATGCGGGCGGACCGCGCGCGGTGAAGTACGGCACCGCACGCGACAACGTGCTCGGCCTGGTCGCCGTGACCGGTGCGGGTGAACTGATCCGCTGCGGCGGTGCCTACACCAAGGATGCGACGGGTTACGACCTCACCCACCTGCTCGTCGGCAGCGAGGGCACCCTGGCGCTGATCGTGGAAGCAACCCTGAAGCTGGCGCCGCGACCGCGTGCGCAGGCCGGACTGCGCGTGCTCTACCGCGATGCCATCACAGCCGCGGCGGCAGTGTCGCGCATCATGGCCCGCCCGGCGACGCCGGCCATGCTGGAATTCATGGACCGCAGCGCCCTCGCGCTGATCCGGCGCAACGGCAGCGATGTACCCGAGGCGGGTGCGATGCTGCTGGTCGACGCCGACGGCGATGAGGACACGCTGCCGTATTCGCTGCAGGCATTGGCCGACGCCGCCGAAGGCGATGGCATGCTCACGCTGGACGTCGCGCAGGACGGTACCGCGCGCGACCGGCTCTGGGCCGCGCGACGCGCCCTGTCGCCGGCGCTGCGCACGATCAAACCGGGCAAGATCAACGAGGACGTGGTGGTGCCGGTGTCGCGCATTCCGGATCTGGTGGCGGCCATGGAAGCACTGTCGGTCGAAGCCTCGCTGCCGATCGTCGTGTTCGGCCATGCCGGCAACGGCAACCTGCACGTCAACATCATGTACGACGACGGGGACGCCGCCGAGACGGCACGCGCACATGCGGCCTTGCCGAAGGTCTTCGCGCACGTGCTGGCGCTGGGCGGCACGCTGTCCGGCGAACACGGCATCGGCCTGAGCAAGCGGGATTTCATGGCGGACGCGTTCAACGTGGCGACGCTCGACGCGATGCGCGCGATCAAAGCCGCGCTCGATCCCGACGACATCCTGAACCCCGGCAAGGTCCTGCCACCGCGGAAGCCCATGTAGGAGCGACGTGAGTCGCGACCGCGCGCCATGCGCGCCGGGAAAGCCACCGACAGACGTCTGCCGTTCCCTCTTGCGTTTGATG
The DNA here is from genome assembly GCF_029542205.1 of Pseudoxanthomonas sp. SE1. Lineage (NCBI taxonomy): Bacteria > Pseudomonadati > Pseudomonadota > Gammaproteobacteria > Lysobacterales > Lysobacteraceae > Pseudoxanthomonas > Pseudoxanthomonas sp. SE1. The sequence goes on from NZ_CP113783.1 coordinate 3,370,777, forward strand.
CCGGGCCACGAACGCCGACGACGTGCGGTCGCGACTCACGTCGCTCCTGCAACAGCCTCAGGACTTCGCAAAGTGGTCGTAACCGCGGCGCTGTGAAGACCACGGCGTGCCATCGGAACGCATCGGCTGCACCCCCTCGCCCGCCATGATGCGTCCTATCCGCGTGATCCGCAGATCGAGCTTCGAGAACACGGCATCGATGCGTGCGCGCGCATCGTCAGGCGCGGTGAAGCAAAGTTCGTAGTCGTCGCCACCGCTGGCCTGCAACGGCACGCGCGTGGCTTCATCGAACGTCGCCATCAATGCATCCGACGCCGGCAACGCGTCGATGTCGACCTGCACGCCCACACCGCTCCGCGACGAGACATGGCCGAGATCGGCCAGCAGTCCGTCGGAGACATCGACGCAGGCGGTGGCGATGCCCCGCAGCGCGCGACCCGCCTCCACGCGTGGCGTGGGACGATCCAGTCGCGCACGCAGCGCATGAACCGGTCCGCGGTCGAGCAACGCCAGGCCGCCCGCCGCATCGCCGAGCGTGCCGGTGACCCAGACGTCATCGCCAATGCGCGCGCCGTCGCGGCGCAAGGCGCCGCCGGGCTCGACCATGCCCATCGCCGTCACCGAGATCGACAGCGGCCCCCGCGTGGTGTCGCCCCCCACCAGCGCGATGCCGTGGCGCCCTGCAAGATCCAGGAAGCCATCGAGAAAGCCGTCGATCCACGCCGCATCCGATTGCGGCAACGACAGCGACAGCGTGCACCAGGCGGGTTCGGCGCCCATTGCGGCGAGATCGGACAGGTTCACCGCCAGCGCCTTCCAGCCGATGTCGGCCGCTGCGCTGCCGTCGGGAAAATGGATGCCGGCATTCAAGGTGTCGGCGGTGACGACGAGCTGCAGGCCCGGCGTCGGCGCCAACAGCGCAGCGTCGTCGCCGATGCCGAGCACGATGTCGGCGCGCGTCCCCGCGCGGGCACGGATGCGGGCGATCAGGTCGAACTCGCCGACACTCATGGCGGCATCAGGCGCGCGATCGCGCGAAGTCGACGGCGGACTGGATCGCCGCGCGTGCCTGCGGGCTGTTCTTCCAGCAGCTGGAACCCGTCAGCCCGGCCGCATTGGCGACGATCTCCGACGGTTCGGCGGCGGCCAGTTGCCGCAACGAAGCGATGCCCATCTGCTCCAGCCGTTGCACGACGGTGGGACCGACACCCTTCAGCGCGAGCAAGGCATCGCGCTCTTCCGGGGGAAACCGTGCGTCGCTACCCGACACGTCAGCGTCGCGCCTGCGCCTCGGCGGGTCGCCATTCGACGGCGGCGTGATCGAGCACACCGTTGATGTACGTGTGCCCGTGTTCGGAACCGAAGCGCTTGGCGGTCTCGATGGCCTCGTTCAGCACCACGCGGTACGGCACGTCGAGGCGGTGGATCAGTTCGTAGGCTGCGATGCGCAGCACCGCGCGCTCGATGGGATCGACTTCTTCCACCGTGCGGTCGAGGAACGGCAGCAGTGCCTCGTCCAGCGACGCGCGATGCCGCACCACGCCACGCACCAGGTCTTCGAAATACTCCAGGTCGGCGATCTCGTGCGCCTGCTCGTGCGCGAACTGCGCGATCACCTGGCCCACTTCGCCGCCCGACATCTGCCACGCGTACACGGCCTGCAGCGCACGACGGCGCGCGCGCGCGCGCGTGACCGGATCGACGCCGTCCTTGCGCTGGGGATGATGTTGTCGGCTCACGTCGGCTCCTGCGGTTCTTGGGTTACGGCAACTGTTCCAGCAACTGTGCCATCTCGATGGCGGCCAGCGCGGCTTCTTCGCCCTTGTTGCCATGGCTGCCGCCGGCGCGGGCCTCGGCATCCTCGATGCGTTCCACCGCCAGCACGCCGTTCATCACCGGCACGCCGGTGTCCAACTGCACGCGCATCAGGCCTTCGGCGCAGCGGTCGGCGACGTGCTCGTAGTGGCGGGTGTCGCCACGGATCACGCAACCCAGCGCGATGATCGCGGCATGGTTCCCGGTGGCGGCCAGCCGCGAGGCGGCCAGCGGGATTTCCCACGCGCCCGGCACCCGCACAACGTCGATCATGTCCTCGCCCACGCCGTTGCCGGCCAAGCTCTGGCGCGCACCGGCCACCAGCACATCGGTGATGCGCGGGTTCCAGCGGCTGGCGATGATCGCGAAGCGGGCGCCTTCGGGCGCGCGCAGATCGCCTTCATAGTGGGACATGGCGGGTTCCTTGGGGGTGGGCAAGTCTACCAGCCGGGGCGGCGGCGGGTCCGTTCCGGCGGGTCAGGGTTGGACGTACTCGACCACGTCCAGGCCGAAACCGGCCAGGCCGACCTGCCTGCGTGGCGTGCCCAGCACGCGCAACCGGCCCAGGCCGAGGTCGGCCAGGATCTGCGCGCCGGCGCCGTTGCGGCGCCACTGGCCCACGTCCTTGGCGTTGGCCTGCACATCGGGTTGCTTGCGCAGGCGCGCCAGCAGAGCCTCGGCGCTGCGCGGTTCGGCCAGTACGACCATCACGCCCTGCCCTTCGGCCGCGATCGCGCGCAGTGCGTCGGTGGCGTGCACACCGAAGTCGTCGCGCCGCCAGTGCAGCAGGTCGCTCAGCGGGTTCTCCACCTGCACGCGCACCAGCGTGGGCGTCGTCTTGTCCGGCGTTCCACGGACCAGCGCGAAGTGCAGGTCGTGCGCGATACGGTCGCGGTAGGTGACCAGCCGGAACGGGCCGAACTCGGTCTCGATGTCGCGCTCGTCGATGCGCTCCACCGTGTGTTCGGTGGCCAGCCGGTAGGCGATCAGGTCGGCGATGGAGCCCATCTTCAGGCCATGCTCGCGCGCGAACACTTCCAGTTGCGGGCGACGCGCCATGCTGCCGTCGGGATTCAGCACTTCCACCAGCACGCCGGCCGGCTCCAGCCCGGCGAGCATCGGCAGGTCATTGGCGGCCTCGGTGTGGCCGGCACGCGTCAGCACGCCACCGGGCTGGGCGATCAGCGGGAAGATGTGGCCGGGCTGGCTGAGGTCGCTCGGCTTCGCATCCGGCCGCACGGCGGTACGCACGGTATGCGCGCGGTCATACGCGGAAATGCCGGTGGTGACGCCCTCGGCCGCCTCGATGCTGACGGTGAAGTTGGTGTGGAACTGCGCGGTGTTGTGCTGGACCATCGGCGCCAGGCCGAGTTGCGCGCAACGCTCGCGCGTCAGCGACAGGCAGACCAGGCCGCGCGCATGCGTGACCATGAAGTTGATGTCGGTCGGTTTCACCAGCTCGGCGGCCATGATCAGGTCGCCTTCGTTCTCGCGGTCCTCGTCATCGACGATGACGACCATGCGGCCGTTGCGGATTTCTTCCAGCAGTTCGGGAATGGGGGAAAAAGACATCGGTTCGATACTCGGATAGCGGAAGAGATACGGAGAATCAGGATCAAGACGGATCCCGACCTTCGCCGGGATGACGGTGAGGCATGACGCACGGGGCCTGGATGCCACTCAGCGCGCGCCCAGCAAACGCTCCACGTAGCGCGCCACCAGATCGATTTCCAGGTTCACCGCATCGCCGACGGCGGTCTGCGAGAAGGCGGTGTGAGAGACGGTGTGCGGGATCAGCGCGACCTCGAAGCCCTCGCCGTCCACCTCGTTGACGGTCAGGCTCACCCCGTCCACGCAGATCGAGCCCTTCTTCGCGATGTACTTCAGCAGGGGCGCCGGCGCGCGGAAACGCCAGCGCTGCGCGCGCGCATCTTCATGGATCGACAGCACGCGGCCGACGCCGTCGACATGACCGCTGACCAGGTGACCACCCAGGCGGTCGGTCGGGCGCATCGCGCGCTCCAGGTTGACCAGCGCGCCTTCGCCCAGACTGCCGAGCGTGGTCAGCGACAGGGTTTCGGTGGACGCATCGGCCTGGAAGCTCGATGCATCGAAGGCGATGACAGTCAGGCACACGCCATTCACCGCGATGCTCTCGCCGAGTTGCACGGCGTCGAACGGCAACGTGCCGACGGCCACGGTCAGGCGGACGTCGCCGCCCACGGATTCCAGCGCGGCGATGCGGCCTACGCCTTCGATGATGCCGGTGAACATCAGCAGGCCTCCAGCAGGAGGACGGGGAAAGCACGGGGAATCGTGGAAGGCATGGAACGTCTCTCGCGGCAGCAAAGCGGAGACGCCTCCGGGCGCGAAGGCAGGCGCACGACGCCGCGCTTCCGCGCGGTTCGGCGATGCCGTCTTCTTTCATCCGGACTATGACCGTCGGCTCCGGCATCGGACCGGATCTGCTGACCCTTCGGCGACATTGGAAAGTCCGCACACGGATGTGCGGGCTCTTGCGAGGGACTCGCATGTCACCCAGGCGCTCGCGGGCTCGTCGCTGGGCGACCTACCGCCGGTGGGGAATTTCACCCCGCCCTGAAGACGTCGTTGGTGGTGTGCCGGCGGACCGGCCCGCGCATTCTACACCGCGCCCCGCTGACCAGCAGGCTGCAAGAGGATGAACGCGCCGCAGCGCGCCCGAAAAGCGAATCACCGCTGTTTGTGCTTGCAGCCAAGACGATCTGTTCTACAGCGCCTTCCGGCGCAGGTGCAGGATCAGCGGCCAGCGCATGGTGCGCACCCGCTGCGGGTCGCCCCAGACCTCGGCCAGCGCCGGGGTATGGGCGTAGACCGGGTCCTCGCCGGTCGCGGCACGATAGCTGCCGGTGGCCGACAGGCTGCCGAAATAGCCCAGCAACGTGGGCAGGTTCCATTCTGCGGTCAGCCACAGGCGCGGCGTGGGCAAGATCTCGAACGGCCACACGTAGTCGCCATACCCCATGTCCACGTCGGCGCGCTCCGGCGGCCAGTACGGGTCGATGTCGTCGCGGACCTTCTCGGCCACCTCGGCCAGATCGTCCTCGAAAATGATGTCCTGGTAGGTCCATGCCGCGAGCACGCCGCCCGGCCGCAATACGCGCTCGCAGGTCGCGAAGAAGCGGTAGCGGTCGAACCAGTGCAGCGCCTGCGCAACGGCGACCAGGTCCACGCTGATATCCGGCAAAAGGGTGTCTTCGGCAGGTTCGACCGCCAGACTGACGTTGCTGCCGGCCTGGCCCTGCGCCCAATGGCGCTCGATCTGCGCCGCGCTGGGATCAGTGGCATGCACATGGGCGAAGCGCGCCGCGAGGCCGCGCGTGGCCTGTCCGCTGCCGGCGCCCGGCTCCCATACCTGCGCGCTGGCCGGCACGGCCGAGGCGATCACGTCATACAGCGCCTCCGGGTAGGTGGGCCGCGAGGTGAGATAGACGTCGGCGACGCCGGAAAAATGATCCTTGAAAGCCATTCTGGCGGGCGGTCAGCGGGCGGGTTGCAGCAGGAGGCGGTGATCTTCGCCAATCATGCGGCTGTCCACAATCTCCAGCTTCAGGTGCTCCGCCATCGTCTGGATGCCCAGCCCGCCGAACAGGGGCCGGGCCTGGTCGCCCAGCAGCATCGGCGCAACGTACAGCAGCACCTCGTCTGCCAGGCCTGCGGCGAGGAAAGCGCCCGCCAGCGTGGCGCCTGCCTCGGCGTGAACCTCGTTGATGCCGCGCTGGGCCAGCAGCTCCAGCACTGCCTTCAGGTCGAAGTTGCTGCCGGTCGCGGGCGCCACCACGCGCGGTACGTCGACATCGCGGGGGGGCTTGGCGTCAGCCGCATGGATGTAGAGCGTAGGCGCCCCGCCCTGCCGCACATTGCCGCGCGCCACGGTAGCGAGCCCGGGATCGAGCACCACCCGCAGCGGGGGCTCGAATGCCGTGTCGTCGCCGAAGCGCACGGTCAGCGACGGATCATCCGCCAGTACGGTGCCGGCGCCCGTCAGGATGGCCCCGGCACGGGCGCGCCAGCGCATCACGTCGCGGCGGGAGGCTTCGCCACTGATCCACTTGGAGTCGCCGTTCGCCATCGCCGTGCGGCCATCCAAGCTGGTCGCCAGCTTTACCCGCATCCACGGCCGGCCACGCTCCACGCGCGACAGGAAACCCCGGTTCAACCGGCGCGCCTGCGCCTCCATCAACCCGGCCTGCACCTCGATGCCGGCCGCGTGCAGCCGGTCGAAACCGGCTCCGTCGACTTGCGGGAAGGGGTCGCGCATCGCGGCGACCACGCGCGTCACGCCAGCAGCGACCAACGCCTCCGCACAGGGACCGGTGCGGCCGGTATGCGCGCACGGCTCCAGCGTGACGTAGGCCGTCGCGCCCTTCGCGCGCTCGCCCGCCGCCTGCAGCGCGAACACCTCCGCGTGCGGGCCTCCGGCCTTCTGGTGCCAACCTTCACCGACGATTTCAGTGCCCTGCACGATGACGCTGCCAACCATCGGGTTCGGCCGGGTCGTGTACGCACCCCGCTCGGCCAGTCGCAACGCACGCGCCATGCACTGGTGATCGAACGCAGAGAAAGCGGTATCAGTCATGCATCGCCCACGCGGCATCGGAAGGAGAGCCAGTATGCGCCACGCGCCGTGCGGGACGGATCGACATGATCACCACCGGTGTCCCGTGCAGGGACGTACGCTCCTCCACCTGCCAGCCCAGCGATGCGTAGAATTCCTCATGCCACAGCGTGAACAGGCGCAACAGCGCGACACCTTGGTGCGCCGCATGCGCCACCGCCGCCTCGACGAGGATGCGCCCGCCCCCTTGGCCGCGCGCATCCGGCAGCACGAACAGGCTGCCCAACCACGGACTGCCGCGATCCTGCAACGCGGGCGCATCTTCGATCAGCAGGCTGACCGACCCCAGCAGATCATCGCCCTCCATCAGCAACAGCGTGGTCGGCAGCGACGTGCGCGTGGCGTGGTCGCGCAGTTCGGCGGTCGCGGCGTCCAGCGTCCAGTCGTCATAGAGCGCGCCCCACTCCTGGTGGTGCCAGCGCGCGAGCAGTTCGATACACCCGGGGTGCCGTCCGATCCACTCGATACGCACGACTCAGCGCTTCTTGTTCTTGTCCGCGTGCTTGTCGAACGGAACGACGTCGCCGCCCAGCAGCGAGAGCTGGCCGGCGCCCGGCGGCAGGTCGCGTTCCAACTTCTCGATCTCCTCGCGGAAATCGGCCACGTCCTCGAAACTGCGATAGACCGAGGCGAAGCGCACATAGCCCACATGGTCGAGCTTGCGCAACTCGTTCATGACGAACTCGCCGATCTTGCGCGAGGCGATCTCGCGCTCGCCACTCATGCGGATGGCGTGGATCACCGCACGCACCGCCGCCTCGATCTGTTCTTCTGAAACCGGCCGTTTCTGCAGCGCACGGTCGAAACCGGCACGCAGCTTGCGCGCATCGAAGGTGTCGCGGCGGCCGTCGCCCTTGATGACCGCCGGCAGCTTGATCTCGATGTTCTCCAGCGTGGAGAACCGTTCCCCGCACGCCTCGCACTCACGGCGACGACGGATAGTCGCGCCGTCTTCGGACACGCGCGAATCGATGACGCGCGTGTCGGTGTGCTGGCAGAAGGGACAGTGCATGGGATCAGGAACGAGTGGAGAGGAACGAGAAACGAGTAGAAGCGGGGCTTGCCGCTACTCGATGCGCTGCTGCGTTCACTCGTTTCTCACTCCTCTTCACTCGTTTCTCGCTCTCAGCCGTAAACCGGGTACTTCCGGCACTGCGCAGTGACGCTGTCGCGCACCTTGGCCAGCACGGCCTCGTCGCCCGGCGCATCCAGCACGTCGCAGATCCAGTTGGCCAGGTCGATGCAGTCCTGCTCGCCGTAGCCGCGCGTGGTCACCGCCGGCGTGCCGATGCGCAGGCCCGAGGTCACGAAGGGCTTGCGCGGGTCGTTCGGCACGGAGTTCTTGTTGACGGTGATGTGCGCCTTGCCCAGCGCCTCTTCCGCATCCTTGCCGCTGACGTCCTTGCCGATCATGTCGACCAGCATCAGGTGGTTCTCGGTGCCGCCGGACACGATCTTGTAGCCGCGCGCGATGATCGTCTTCGCCATCGCCTGCGCGTTCTTCACCACCTGCGCCTGGTAGCTTTTGAACTCCGGCTCCAGCGCTTCCTTGAAAGCCACGGCCTTGGCCGCGATGACGTGCATCAGCGGACCACCCTGGATGCCCGGGAAGACGATGCTCTGCAGCTTCTTCTCGATCTCTTCGCCGGCACCCTTCGCGAGGATGATGCCGCCGCGCGGACCGCGCAGCGTCTTGTGGGTGGTCGAGGTGACCACGTGGGCATGCGGCAGCGGGTTCGGGTAGACGCCGGCGGCAACCAGCCCCGCCACGTGCGCCATGTCGACGAACAGGTAGGCGCCGACCTTGTCGGCGATGGCGCGGAAGCGTGCCCAGTCGACGACCTGCGAGTAGGCCGAGAAGCCGGCCACGACCATCTTCGGCTTGTGCTCCAGCGCCAGCTTCTCGACTTCGTCGTAATCGATCAGGCCCTGATCGTTCACCCCGTACTGGATGGCGTTGAACAGCTTGCCCGACGCGTTGACTTTGGCGCCGTGGGTCAGGTGGCCGCCGTGGGCCAGGCTCATGCCCAGGATGGTGTCGCCGGGGTTCAGCAGCGCGAAATACACGGCCTGGTTGGCCTGCGAGCCGGAGTGCGGCTGCACGTTGGCGTAGTCGGCGCCGAACAGCTGCTTCACGCGGTCGATCGCCAGCTGCTCGGCGATGTCCACGTACTCGCAACCACCGTAATAGCGCTTGTGCGGGTAGCCCTCTGCGTATTTGTTGGTCAGCACGCTGCCCTGGGCCTCCAGCACGCGGGGGCTGGCGTAGTTCTCGCTGGCGATCAGCTCGACGTGATCCTCCTGCCGGCGCGCCTCGTTGGCGATGGCCTGGGCCAGTTCGGGATCGTAGGTTTCGATGCGGGCGTCGCGCGGGAACATCGGGTCTCCGGGGCAGGTCGGGCGGGAGGCCCGATTGTAGCCCGCCGGGGACCCCTCGGACGAAGCCGTACCGGCCGCTGCCACCCGACCCCTGAAAGCGAAAAGCGCGCCGGAGCGCGCTTTTCGGGGCATCGGGCCTGCTGGCTCAGTGATGCAGCAGCAGGTCGGCGATGATGCCGGTGGCGATGGCGACCATCAGCAGGTTGCCGCGATCGTCACGCACCCAGTGGTAACCGCGGGGCGGACGACGCACGTGGTAGTGGCTGTAGTCATTCACCACGTAGACCGGGCCACGGTAGTGATCGCGGTAGCGCTGACCCCTCGCCCAACGGTGGTAGCTGGGGGCCGGGCGGTACACGACGCGCGGCGGCGCGTAGTACCGACGGTCGTCGTAACGGCGGCCATCATGGTAGCCGTGACGGTAGGCCTGACGCTGGTCGCGGCGGTCGTCACGCCATTCGCGACGGTCATCCCGGCGATCGTCACGGCGGTCGTCGCGACGGTCATAGTGGTGCGAACGGTCCCGGTCCCGACCGCGATCATTGTCGCGTGCAAGCACGGGGGCGGTGACGGCGAAGGCCAGGACGGCACAGGCCAGGCTCTGGAAAAGGCGCTTGGTGTTCATGGAAACCCCTCTGTGTGGCACGTGAGCCCATGATGCCTATCGCATCTGAACCGATTCCCGCTGGAAAACGGTTACGGCCGTGTCAAAGACAGGTTGAGGGAACGTATTCAGCCAGCGGTCGGTCGGGCCGGAACGGCTATAATCGGCGCATTCCCAATTTGCCTCCTCGTCCGCCGTCCCCGGCCGGGCGCCGGGGCCTGCGTACCGGAGCCTGCATGTCCTCGCAATACATCTACACCATGAACCGGGTCAGCAAGGTGGTCCCGCCCAAGCGGCAGATCATCAAGGACATCTCGCTGTCCTTCTATCCGGGCGCCAAGATCGGCCTGCTGGGCCTGAACGGCGCAGGCAAGTCCACCGTGCTGAAGATCATGGCGGGCGTGGACAAGGACTTCGAAGGCGAAGCCCGTCCGCAGCCCGGCATCAAGGTCGGCTACCTGGCGCAGGAGCCGGAGCTCAACCCGGAGCACACCGTCCGCCAGGCCGTCGAGGAAGGCGTGGGCGACGTGCTGCAGGCGCAGGCCGCCCTTGAAGCCGTGTACGCCGCCTACGCCGAAGAAGGCGCCGATTTCGACGCGCTGGCCAAGGAGCAGGAGCGTCTGGAGGCGATCCTCGCTGCCGGCGACGCGCACACGCTGGAAAACCAGCTGGACGTGGCCGCCGACGCGCTGCGCCTGCCGCCGTGGGATGCCATCGTCGGCAAGCTGTCCGGCGGCGAGAAGCGCCGCGTGGCGCTGTGCCGCCTGCTGCTGCAGAAGCCGGACATGCTGCTGCTCGACGAACCGACCAACCATCTGGACGCCGAATCCGTCGAATGGCTGGAACAGTTCCTCGCCCGCTACACCGGCACTGTCGTGGCCGTCACCCATGACCGCTACTTCCTCGACAACGCCGCCGAATGGATCCTGGAACTCGACCGTGGCCGCGGCATTCCGTGGAAAGGCAACTACACCGACTGGCTGGTGCAGAAGGACGAGCGCCTGAAGCAGGAAGACAACCAGGAAAAGGCCCGGCAGAAAGCGATCCAGAAGGAGCTGGAATGGTCGCGCCAGAACGCCAAGGGCGGCCGCTCGAAGGGCAAGGCCCGTCTGGCCCGCCTGGAAGAACTGCAGTCGGTCGACTACCAGCGTCGCAACGAAACCAACGAGATCTTCATCCCGCCGGGCGAGCGCCTGGGCAACAACGTCATCGAGTTCAAGAACGTCTCGAAGAAGTTCGGCGACCGCCTGCTGATCGACAACCTGAGCTTCCTGGTGCCGGGTGGCGCGATTGTCGGCATCATCGGTCCGAACGGCGCGGGCAAGTCGACGCTGTTCAAGATGATCACCGGCCAGGAAAAACCGGACTCCGGCACCATCACCACCGGCCCGACCGTGCAGCTGGCCTACGTGGACCAGAGCCGCGAGAAGCTGGAAGGCAACCACAACGTCTTCCAGGAGATTTCCGGCGGCCTGGACATCCTCAACATCAACGGCGTGGAGATCCAGTCGCGCGCGTACATCGGCCGCTTCAACTTCAAGGGCCAGGACCAGCAGAAGCTGGTCGGCTCGTTGTCGGGCGGTGAACGCGGCCGCCTGCACATGGCCAAGACGCTGCTGCAGGGCGGCAACGTGCTGCTGCTCGACGAACCGTCGAACGATCTGGACATCGAAACCCTGCGTGCGCTGGAAGATGCGCTGCTGGAGTTCCCCGGCAATACCTTCGTCATTTCGCATGACCGCTGGTTCCTGGACCGCATTGCCACGCACATCCTCGCGTTCGAGGGCGACTCGCACGTGGAGTTCTTCCAGGGCAACTACCGCGAGTACGAGGAAGACAAGAAGCGTCGCCTGGGCGAAGAAGGCGCCCGTCCGCACCGCTTGCGGTTCAAGGCGCTGAAGTGATGCGGTCGCGCGCAACGGTGCGCGCCCGTCATTGATCCTGCCCAACGAGAACGCCGGCCCAGTGCCGGCGTTCTCGTCTGTGGCCGGCTGCCGCGCGCCCGGTCTGCGCGTTCAACCCGCGGCCCCGCGTTGCAGCAGCGACACGACCGACGAGTCGACGAAGGTCTGGACGGTCAGGAATGCGGCTGCCACCCGCCATGCCGGATGGTTCAACGAACCGGCGCGATGAGAGGCCAGCCGGGGCGCCTCCGCTTCTGACGGAAGCGGGAACCGCCGCTACTGCGAAACAGGCGCTCATGCAGTCACTGATCGACCTGGACGTGGCCGCCCATGCAGACAGCAGGGCTGCAGCCACAGCCGATGCATTTGCTCACGTCACACACGGGTCCCCTGCCCGGGGCCGCAAGGTTTGGGCCAACGCTGGACACGCGTCCAAGACGAGACACCGCAATCGCCCCATCCGGGGGACAACACGCACCGCGACGGTGCAGATTAAAGCGTTCGCCGTGCGCGCCGATAGCGCCTCAACAACGGAACCGACTTCACGCTGCCGCAAGCACCTGCGTCGCGCCTGCCCTTCCCTTTCCCATTAGGAGCTCCATGAACGCACGCGCCGCCGCCCCCACCGACGACGCCGGCATCGACGACCACATACAGTCCGTATCGGGGCTGTCGGACGCGCTGCTGAAGCAACTGCGGCAATCGCTGCAGAAGATCGACGAGATCAACCGCATCACCCGCATCATCTCGATGAATGCACGCATCGAGGCGGTGCGCATCGGCACCGCAGGCCGCAGCTTCGGCGTGATCGCCGAAGAGATGGATACGCTGTCGCGCCGGGTCAGCGACACCGCCCAGGAGATCGACCGCATGGCGGCCCGCACGAGCACCGACCTGCGCGGGCGCCTGGACCAGTTGCAGACCGACGTGCGCCGTACCCGGCTGACCGACCTGGCGCTGGCCAACATCGACCTGATCGATCGCAACCTGTACGAGCGGAGTTGCGATGTGCGCTGGTGGGCCACCGATGCGGCGATCGTCGCTGCCGCACATGACCCGCAGCCGGCGGCGCTCGCGCATGCCAGCCAGCGGCTCGGCCAGATACTGGATTCCTACACGGTCTATTTCGACCTCGTGCTCACCGACCTGCAAGGCAACGTGCTGACGAATGGCCGTCCACGCCAGTACCCGTCAGCCGGTCATTCGGTGGCACAACAGGACTGGTTCCAATCGGCCATGGCCACGCGCAATGGCGAAGAGTTCGGCTTCCAGTCCATGCATGCGAGCACGCTCGCGGGCGGTGAGCGCGTGCTGGTCTACGCCTGCACGGTGCGCGAAGGCGGTCGCGTACAGGGACGTGTGCTGGGCGTGCTCGGCATCGTGTTCCGCTGGGATGCGCTGGCGCAGACCATCGTGGAACGGACGCCGTTGTCGGAAGCGGAATGGCGCCGCAGCCGGGTCTGCATCGTCGATGCGCAGGGCCGGTTGCTGGCCGATACGCAGGCCGGCGCGGATGCCCCGCGGCTCGATTTCCCTGGCCGTGCGCCCCTGTTCGCCCAGCCCCGCGGGGCGATCGACATCTCCATCGACGGCCGCACGCACTGCGTGGCACAGGCCGCCTCACCCGGCTATGAAACGTACCGCACGGGCTGGCATTGCGTGATCCTGCAGGGCGTGGACTGACGTCCGCGCAGCAGCAACTCAGTCCAGCCACACCTCGCCGTCGCGCACCTGCACGGCGACGGCACGCAGCGAATCGCCGCGGCAGGGCCCGGCGACGCAATCACCGCGCGCGAGTTCGAACGAAGCCCCATGGGCGGCACAGACAAGGTGGCCGTCCTTGCTCTTGAGGAATTGACCAGGCGCCCAGTCCAGCCGCCTGCCTGCGTGGGGACAGACATTGAGCCAGGCACGCACCTCGTCGCCATCGCGATGCAGGATCAACGACTCGGCATCGTCGCCGATCATGGCTTCTACCTCGGCGAAACCGCCATTGGCGATGTCATTCAGTGCGCTCAGTCGCATGTCGCTTAACGAAGTCCTCACACGGTCATGAAACGGTCATCCGATACTGCGCGTACCGGCTCCGGCCGCATTCTGTCACGACGCAACGCCATGTACGCACGCCATTTCCAGTTCAACGCCTTCCGCCATGTGTTCGCCCCGCGCAAGCCGCGCCATCCGCTGCTGCGGGTCGGCCTGGGTCTGCTGGGCGTGCTGCTGCTCGGGGTGCTGGTGTTCTTCAGCGTGTTCGTCGGTGCCGCGATGATCGCCGGCGGCCTGGCATACAAACTCCTGCGCCAGCGCGGCAAGCCCAACGCCCGCGATGCACGGGTTGTGGATGCGGAGTATCGCGTGGTCCGCAAGCCGGTATTGCCCCTCTCGCACTGAGTGCCTTGGCGGGGCGCCCGCGTTCCCGCCTAAACTCTGCGGCCACCTCCCACGGGTCGCCGACATGACCGACATCATCCCTGCCCCGCCCGTACCTCGCGTTCCGGTACGCGGTGGCGGCACGTTCCCGGTGCGCCGCATCTTCTGCGTGGGTCGCAACTTCGCCGACCACGCGCGCGAGATGGGCGCGACCGCACCCGCTTCGAAGGCCGAGCGCGGTAGCCCCGTGTTCTTCCACAAACCGGGCGACGCGATCGTCACCGGGAATGCGGATATCCCCTACCCGCCGGGCACGCGCGATCTGCACCACGAAGTGGAACTGGTCGTCGCACTGGGCGCCGATGCGGCGCCCGGTCCACTCGCTCCCGAGGCCGCCAAGGCGCTGGTGATCGCCTATGGCGTCGGCCTGGACCTGACGCGCCGCGACCTGCAAGGCGCGGCCAAGGCCAAGGGCCTGCCCTGGGACACCGGCAAGGGATTCGATCACTCCGCCCCGGTCAGTGAGCTGGTCCACGCGGCGGATGTCGGAGGGCTGGAAGATCGCACGCTCACGCTGCAGGTCAACGGCGAAGTGCGCCAGCACGGCGCGCTGCACGACCTCATCTGGGACGTGCCCGACATCCTGCACGAATTGTCCACGCTCTACGCCCTGAAAGCCGGCGACCTGGTCTTCATGGGCACCCCGGCCGGTGTGGCCGCGCTGGTCCCCGGCGATGCGTTCGTTGCCACACTCGATGGCGTGGTGGAGCTGCGCGGCCGCGTTACCGGCTGATCGGCGGCGCGTGCGATATAGTCGGCGCCGATGGCGTGTCGGCGCCGACTGACGAGGACATGGGATGGGCATGATCAGCGAGTTCAAGGAATTCGTGTCGCGCGGCAACGTGGTCGACCTGGCCGTGGGCGTCGTCATCGGCGCGGCCTTCGGCAAGATCGTCAGCAGCTTGGTCGACGGCATCGTCATGCCGCTGGTCGGCCTGATGATGGGAGGCGTGAAGTTCAGCGACCTGGCGGTGACGCTGCGCGCTGCCGAAGTGGATGCGGCGGGCAAGGAGATCGTGCCGGCGCTGCTGTTGAAGTACGGCGCTTTCCTGCAGACGGCGATCGACTTCCTGATCATCGCCTTCGTGATCTTCCTGTTCCTGAAGGCCTACAACCGCGTCCGCGCACCGGCACCGGAAGCCGCCACGCCTGAAGACATCGTGCTGCTGCGCGAGATCCGCGACGCGCTGAAGAAATAGCGGCACACAGCTTTCCCGAACCGCAACATCGGCAAAGCGATCAGGGAGCCGCGGGCTGTTAAGCTCGCGGCTTCGTCTTTTCCGGGACACCCCATGCACCTCGTTCCGTCGTTGCTGGCCCTCGCCCTTGCCATTCCCTCCGTTGCCTTCGCGCGCGAGACGCGCATTCCCGAGTCCTCGCTCGCCACCGCCGCATCGCTGCGCGAACAGGCATTGGCCGACGATACGGGCTGGAAGGTCGTCGAATCGCTGACCACCGAGATCGGCCCGCGCCTGGCCGGCAGCGACGCGGATGCGAAAGCGGTCGCATGGGCGGAGACGAAGTTCAAGGCATTGGGTTTCGACAAGGTGTGGCTCGAACCGGTGACGTTCCCGAAGTGGGTGCGCCGCAGCGAAAGCGCGGCGGTACTCGGGGCGCACGCACAGCCACTGACGATCACCGCCCTGGGCGGAAGCCCGGCAGGCAAGGTGGAAGCGGAGATCGTCCGTTTCGCCGATCTCGCCGCGCTGGAGGCGGCGCCGGACGGTTCGCTGGCCGGCAAGATCGCCTTCGTCGATTATCCGATGAAGGCTGCGCGCGATGGCAGCGACTACCGCAACGGTGGCGCGATCCGTTCGAAGGGACCGTCGGCGGCGATCCGCAAGGGCGCCATCGCCTTTCTGATGCGCTCAGCCGGCACCGATAACCACCGCGTCGCGCATACCGGGATCACGCGCTTCGACGAAGGACTGACGCCGGTTCCATCGGCGTCGTTGACCATTCCCGATGCCGACCAGCTGGCGCGCCTGCTGCAGCGCGGCCCGGTACGCGTGTCGCTCGCGCTGGATTGCGGCTGGGACGGCGAGTACACCTCGCACAATGTCATTGGGGAGATCACCGGGCGCAGCCTGCCGAAGGAAGTCGTGGTGATCGGCGGCCATCTGGATTCGTGGGACCTGGGCACCGGCGCGATCGACGATGGCGCCGGCATCGGCATCACCATGGCCGCCGGCCATCTGATCGGCCAGCTGAAGCAGGCGCCGAAGCGCACCATCCGCGTGATCGCGTTCGCCAACGAGGAACAGGGTCTCTACGGTGGCAAGGCGTATGCGGAGAAGCACCTGGGCGACATCACGCGCCACCAGATCGCCGCCGAAAGCGACTTCGGCGCGGGCCGCATCTACGCCTTCAATACCGGCGCGCCGGAACACGCGCGCAAGGCCACCGAACAGATCGCACAGGCGCTGGCGCCGCTGGGCATCGAGTACGCGCCCGGCAAGGGCAGCGCGGGCCCGGACATCAGTCCATTCGCCGCGAAGGGCATGGCGTGGGCATGGCTGGCGCAGGATGGCAGCGACTACTTCGACCTGCACCACAACGCCGACGACACACTGGACAAGATCGACCCGGCCGCGCTGGCGCAGAACGTGGCGGCGTACACGGTGTTCGCATACCTGGCGGCAGAAGCCGAGGGCGACTTCGGCAGCCGCCTGAAGGAATAGAGTCAGTTGTGGGAGCGACGTGAGTCGCGACGGGTCATCGGTGCCGCCACATGGCTCAGCCGCTTCTATCGCCCATCATCGGCCGGCACAGATGCCGGCGCCGATCTTCGCGACTCACGTCGCTCCCACACCTGATTGCGGCGCCTCGCTCCACCATTTCAGCCGTTGCGCTGCTTCCACTGCGCCAGGAACACCGCGGTCGCGGCAGCGACGTTGAGGCTTTCGACAGCACCCGTGCCGGGAATCGACAGGCGCATATCGCAGGCATCGGCCAGGCGTGCATCCATGCCCTCGCCCTCCGCCCCCATCACGTACACCAGTCGCGGCGGCAGCTTCGCCGCGAACAGGTCATCGCCGCCGCGCACGACCGTGGCGGCCAGCGAAAAGCCCGCGTTGCGCAGCTGGGCGGCCGCATTGTCAGCCTGCCCCATGCGCACCAGCGGCACCCGTTCGGCACCGCCTTCGGCCACGCGCGCCGCCGCGCCGGACAACGCCAGCGTGGACTCGCGAGGTAGCAGGATGCCCGCCACGCCGAAATGCGCGGCCGAGCGCAGGATCGCACCGAAGTTGTGCGGATTGCCCACGCCGTCCAGCCATAGCGCCGCGACGGGCCTGCCGTCCGGCAGCGCGCGCAGCCAGTCGGACATCGGCACCGGCTCGACCTTCAACACGTCGGCCACCACGCCCTCGTGGTGCGTGCTGGCGGCCAGGCGGTCCAGGTCGCCCTCTTCCACCACCCGATAGCCGACGCGCTGCTTGACGCACCACGCCAGCAACGGCTTCAACGCCGGGATGCGCGACTCGGTCAGGTAGACCTTGCGGATGGCCTCGGGACGGCGTGCGAACACCGCGTGCACGGCGTTGAGGCCATACAGTCGCAACTCACTGCGGGCCGCGCCCGTGACGCGCTCGTCCCGCGACGCCTGCTCGCGCACGGGACGCTCGTCCTGCGTGCGCTGCGGTCGCCGCCGATCCGGTGCACCGGGCGGACGCGGCGGACGCGGCGGACGGTTGTTCCAGGGATTGCTCACGTCAGGCCTGCTTCTTCCAGAAGTGCGCGTTGCGGATGCCCAGCGCGTCCGGATCGAAGGTCGGGTCCAGCCCCAGCTTTTTCTGCCGCTCGTAGTCGCGCAACGCGATCAGCGCCGGCTTCTGCAGGATCAGGATGGCGATGACGTTCAGCCACGCCATCAGGCCCACGCCGATGTCGCCCAGCGTCCACGCCATCGCGGCATTGTGGTACGCGCCGAACACCACCATGCCCACGATGCCCAGGCGCAGCAGCAGTGTCGCCAGCGGATGCGTTTTCTTCACGCCGGCCAGGTAGGTCAGGTTGGTTTCGGCCATGTAGTAGTAGGCCATGATGGTGGTGAAGGCGAAGAAGAACAGCGCCAGCGCCACGAAGCCCGCACCCCAGCCCGGCAGCACCGATTCCACCGCCGCCTGGGTGAACTGCGCGCCCTCGGAGGGCTGGAGGCCGGGAACGCCGGACACGATGGCGACTAGCGTGTCCTTTCCGTTCTCGGTGACCGTCCTGAAGGTGTTGTACATGCCCGTGGACAGCAGCAGGAACGCCGTCGACGTGCACACCAGCATGGTGTCGAAGTAGATCGCGAATGCCTGCACGTAGCCCTGCTTGGCCGGATGCGAGACCTCGGCGGCGGCGGCGGCGTGCGGGCCGGTGCCCTGGCCGGCCTCGTTGGCGTAGATGCCACGCTTCACACCCCAGGCGATGGCCTGGCCGATGATCGCGCCGAACGCGGCGTGCGCGCCGAACGCGCTGGAGAAGATGTCGGCGAACATCGCCGGCACCTTGCCGGCATTGACGATCATGACCGTCACCGCCATCAGGATGAACGCCAGCGCCATGAACGGCACCACGATCTCGGCGAACGTGGCGATGCGCTTGATGCCGCCGAAAATGATAAGCGCCAGCACCGCCGCCACGCCCAGGCCGATCCACAGCTTCAGGGCACCGACGCCGCCTACCGCTTCACAACCGGCGGCGCCGCACAGCACGTTGCTGGCGCTGTCGGCGATGGCGTTCGCCTGTACACCGGGCAGCAGCAGGCCGGTGGCGATGACCGTGGCCACGGCGAAGGTCACTGCGTACCACTTCAGGCCCATCGCCTTCTCGATGTAGTAGGCGGGACCGCCGCGGTAACGGCCCTCGGCGTCCTTTTCCTTGTAGATCTGGGCCAGCGTGCACTCGATGTACGAGGTCGACGCACCCAGAAAGCCCATCACCCACATCCAGAACACCGCACCCGGTCCACCATAGGCGATCGCGGTGGCGACGCCGGCGATGTTGCCGATGCCCATGCGGCCGGCCATCGAGATGGCCAGGGCCTGGAACGAGGACACGCCGGCATCCGACTTCTGCCCGGTGACGGTCAGCCGGCACATCTCGGCAAAACCGCGCACCTGCATGACGCGGGTGCGGACGGTGAACCACAGGCCGGCACCCAGGCACAGCGCGATCAGCGCGTTGCTCCAGATGATGCCGTTCAACCAGGCAAAAAAGGCTTCCACGGGGATGAGTCTCCGGTCGTTGGTGCGGGGTACGGGAAAGCGGCGGCCGAACGCTGCCAGGTCCCTGAAAGATACCCGTAACCTGCGCCGCTGCGCAGTCCCGGTGTGGATTCAGGGCCAGATGCGGCCAAAAAGCCGGAGGTCGTGCAGGCCGTCGGGCTTGCGCACGGCTGCCCGGCGCACGCCTTCCTGCTGGAACCCGTTCTTCTCCAGCACGCGTGCCGAGGCGGGATTGACGTCCAGTACGTTGGCCTCGACCCGGCGCAGTTCCAGCGCTGGCACCACCCAGTCCAGGTAGACCGCGACCACGTGGGTCATGTATCCCTGCCCCCAATGGCGGCGCCCCAGCCAGTAGCCCAGTTCGGCGCCGTGCGCCTTCTCGCCCAGCCGCGGACGCACCGCAATGCCGCCGCAGGCCTCGCCGCCGATCTCGATGGCGAGCACGGGATGGTCGAGATCGACCACGCGGCCGGCAAGGAAGGCTTCGCCATCCGCGCGTGTATAAGGATGCGGGAAGCGGTCGCTCAACCCGCGCGGCACCAGCGGGTCATCCGCATGAAGCACCAGCGCGTCCAGGTCATCGTGCCGCCATGCCCGCAGCGCGAATCCCCCGCCCTCCAGACAGACGCCGGCGAACGGACGTCCGCCGGACTCAGCCATGGCCGCCCACGGAGGGGGTTTCCGCTTCCAGCTTGCTGAGCTCGTGCGCGACGGCTTCGGGCGAGCGCGTGTAGGGCGCCAGCAGTGCGTAGAACGCGGGAACCACGTACAGCGACAGCAGCGTGGAGAAGGTCACGCCGAAGATCACCACGATGCCGATGGTCGCCCGGCTGGCCGAACCCGGGCCACCGGAGAGCACCAGCGGCACCGCGCCCATCACCGTGGCCACCGACGTCATCAGGATGGGGCGCAGGCGCACGCGCGCCGATTCGGCGATGGCGCGTGCCACGTTCGCACCGTCGTCGCGCAGCTGGTTGGCGAATTCGACGATCAGGATGCCGTTCTTCGCCGCCAGGCCGATCAGCATCACGATGCCGATCTGGCTGAAGAGGTTCAGCGTGCCGCCGGTGACCCAGAGACCGATCAGCGCGCCGAGCACCGCCAGCGGCACGGTCAGCATGATGACCAGCGGATGGATGAAGCTCTCGAACTGCGCCGCCAGCACCAGATACACGATCAGCAGCGCCAGGGTGAAAGTCAGCAGGATGGCGCCACCGGCTTCCTGGTACTCGCGCGACTCGCCCTTCCAGTCGATCTGCGCGTAATCCGGCAGTTCCTCCTCCACGACCTGGCGCGTCCATTCGAGCGCCTCGCCCATGCTGTACCCGGGCGCCAGACCGGCGCTGATGGTGATCGCGCGCAGGCGGTTGAACCGGTTGAGGCTGCCAGGTTCGGCGATCTCGCTCAGCGTCACCAGGTTGGACAGCGGGATCAGCGCGCCATTGCCGCCGCGCACGTAGGTGTTCGCCAGGTCCTCGGGATTGGCGCGACGCTCGCGGCCGGCCTGCAGCATGACGTCGTATTCCTCGCCACTGTCCACGTAGGTGGTCACCTGGCGCGACCCCATCATCGTTTCCAGTGTGCGGCCGATCTCCTGCACCGACACGCCGAGGTCGGCGGCGCGGTCGCGGTCGATGTTCACGCGCATCTGCGGGCGCGTTTCCTTGTAGTCCGAATCCGGATCCTGGATGCCCGGGTTGGATTCCAGCCGCTGCAGGATGCGGTCGCGCCATTGCGCCAGCTCGGCGTAGTCCGGGCCACCCAGCACCAGTTGGTAGCGCTGGCCGCGACTGCCGACCAGGCCGCCGGGCACGTTGGCGCGCGCCTGTACGCCGGGCAGCTTGGACAACTCGCCGCGCAGCTGCGCCACCACGTCGTCCGTGGCCACATCGCGCTCGTGCCAGTCGTGCAGGAACACGATCACCTGGCCGGTGTGCATTTCCTCGCTGCCGCCAAAACCGCGCGGCGTGCGCGAGTTGGCGCGGTCGACGGGCTTGTCCCCGCCCACCTGCGCCATGACGATCTTCTCGACCTGCTGCATTTGGCCGACCATGTAGTCGAAGCCGGCACCCTCCGGGCCATCGACCATCACGAAGAAGCGCCCGCGGTCCTCGGCCGGCGCCAGTTCGCTGGGAACGCGCAGGCCAAGCGCGACGATGGCGATGCCGCAGACCGCCATCGCCACGAGCACCATGGCGAGGATGCGTTTGCCCGGCAGGGCGACAAGCCGTTCGACGTGCCGCGCGTAACCGTCGCTGACACGGGTGAGCGTGCGGTTGGTCCACGCATTGAGCCCACGCGGCTCGGTATGTGGCCGCACCAGCTTGGACGACATCATCGGCGTGAGCGTCAGCGCGACGAAGGCCGAGATGGCGACCGCCGCCGCGAGGGCGACGGAAAGCTCGCGGAACAGGCGCCCGGTGTTGCCCTCCATGAAGCCCACGGGCAGGAACACCGCCACCAGCACCGCCGTGGTGGCCATCACCGCGAATGCCACCTGCGAGGTGCCGCGCCGTGCCGCCACCAGCGGCGGCTCGCCCAGGTCCGCGCGGCGCTGCACGTTCTCCAGCACCACGATGGCATCGTCCACCACCAGGCCGATGCAGAGCACCAGCGCCAGCAGCGTGAGCAGGTTGATCGAAAAGCCGAAGGCGTACAGCGCGATGAAGGCGGCGATCAGGCACACCGGCACCGTCACGGCCGGGATCAGCGCCGCGCGCAGGCTGCCCAGGAACAGCCAGATGACCAGGAACACCAGCACCATCGCCTCACCCAGCGTCCAGTACACGCGCTCGATGGAGGCTTCGATGAAGGTGGTGCTGTCGTAGGCGATGAAGATCTCGGTGCCTTCGGGCAGGGTCTGCTGGATGACCTCCGCTTCGGCGCGCGCCGCGCGGGCCACGTCCAGCGCGTTCGCGGTGGAGGTGCGCACGATGCCCAGGCCGACGTTCGGCACGGCATTGCTGCGCAGGTAGGAACGGCGCTCCTCGGCGCCCAGTTCCACTTGCGCCACGTCGCCCAGCCGCACCACGTAACCGTCTTCGCCCTTGCGCAACGGCAACTGCGAGAACTGTTCCGGCCGCTGGTAGCCGCGCTCCACGCGCAGGGTGAAGTCGCGGGTGGCGGATTCGATGCGACCCGCCGGCAGTTCGACGTTCTGCGCCCGCAGTGCGGCCTCGACATCGCTGGTGGTCACGCCACGCGCGGCCATCGCCTCGCGGTCCAGCCAGATGCGCATGGCGTAGCGCTGGCCGCCACCCAGTTGCACGCGCGCCACGCCGTCCAGCGAGGACAGCCGGTCCAGCACGTAGCGATCGGCGTAGTCGGTCAGCTCCATCGTGTCCATCACGGTGGAGCGCATGTTCAACCAGATGATGACGTCGGCGTCGGCCTCGACCTTGGAGATCTCCGGCGGATCGGCCTCGTCGGGCATGCGGTCCATCACCCGGCTGACGCGGTCGCGCACGTCGTTGGCGGCGGCCTCAATGTCGCGGCTGAGGTTGAATTCGATGGTCACGTCGGAGCGGCCGTTGCGGCTGCTGGACTGGATGGTCTTGATGCCCTCGATGCCCGACAGGCCGTCCTCGAGAATCTGGGTGACGCGCGTCTCCACGACGGCAGCCGATGCGCCCGGATAGTTCACTTCCACCGACACGATGGGCGGGTCGATGTTGGGCAGTTCGCGCAGGGTCAGGCGCAGGAACGACATCACGCCCAGCACCACCAGCAGCAGGCTGACCACCACCGCGAAGACGGGGCGCTTGATCGACAGGTCGGAAAGTTTCATGGCGCTCAGCCCTTGCCGTCGGCGGCGGGCACGTCCTGCTTCGCGGGGGTCCGCGCGGTGTCGGCCACCTTCACGCCGGGGCGCAGCTTGCCGGTGCCATCGATGACGATGCGGTCGCCGGCGGCGACACCCTTCACGATCTCGACCTGGCCGTCGCGGCGCACGCCGGCGGTCACCGGCGCCTGCTCGACGCTGCCATCCGGCTTGACGCGGTAGACGAACGAATCACGGCCCACCTGCACCACGGCGATCTCGGGGATCACCAGTGCCTGCCGCTCGGGGCGGAACAGGCGCACGTCCAGCAGCATGCCGGGGCGCAACTTGCGCCCGGCATTCGGGAACACCGCGCGTACGGTCACGGCGCGCGTGGTCGCGTCGATGCGCGCATCGATCGTTTCCACCCGCCCTTCGAACGTCTCGCCCGGATACGCCGCGGCCGTGGCCGTCACCGTATTGCCCACGCCGACCGTCGCCAACGCCACCTCGGGCATCTGGAAATCCACGTACATGCGCGAGATGTCGTCGAGTGTGGCGATGGCGCTGTTGGCGGTGATCAGCGAACCGGGGCTGACCTGGCGGATGCCCAGCACGCCCGCGAACGGTGCACGGATGCTGCGGTCGCCGATGTCGGCCTTCGCCTGGCGCACGCGGGCCGCGGCCACATTGCGCAACGCCAGCTGCGTATCCAGTCCGGAGCGGGCGATCAACTGCTGGTCGGCGAGTTCCTTCTGCCGGCGGTAAAGACGCTCGGCCTCCGCGTAGGTCGCCTCGGCCTGCACCAGTGCGGCCTGCGCGGCGTCGCCTTTCAACGTGATCAGCTTCTGCCCGGCGGCGACATCCTGGCCGCTTTCGAAGTGCACGTCCTGCACGATCTCGCTGACCTTCGCGGTCAGGGTGACCGATTCACGCGCCTTCGCCGTACCCAGCGCCTGCAGGGTGTCGTTCCACGCGCCCGGCTGGACGACCTGGGTGGTGACCGGGATGGGGCGCTCGCCCGCATTGCCATTGCCCTTCGCCTGCGCGCCCTTGTCGCCGCCACAGGCGGCGAGCAGCAGGAAGGGCAGCGCGACCAACAGGACGCGGGGGGCGAATCGGTTGAGCATGGACCATCCCGTAATTTTCATTATTCACGCAGTCTACCGGCCGTACGTGAAACACGCTGCCGCGGATGCGGCAGTTCGTGCGGGAAACGCGCCAAAGGGCATGCGGTGCACACACCCGACCATGACCTATGACCCTTGCCGCCGCAGCGGGACCGGTCCCGGCGTTATTCCAGGCCCAGCTTCGCCAGCACCTGGAGCGCCAGGGCCTGCGGGTCCTGCTCGCCCGCGTGCAGGTGCACGTCGGGGTGCTCCGGGGTCTCGTATGGCGAATCGATGCCGGTGAAATTCGGGATCAACCCGGCGCGGGCCTTGCGGTACAGGCCCTTCACATCGCGTGCCTCGGCAAGAGCGAGGGGCACGTCGACGAAAACCTCGATGAACTCGCCATCGGCGAACCGGTCGCGCGCCATCCGCCGCTCCGCACGGAACGGAGAGATGAAACTGACCAGCACGATCAGGCCGGCATCGGTCATGAGCTTCGCCACCTCGGCCACGCGGCGGATGTTCTCCACGCGGTCCTCGTCGGTGAAGCCCAGGTCGCGGTTCAGCCCGTGGCGCACGTTGTCGCCGTCCAGCAGGAAGCTGTGGTAGCCAAGCGCATGCAGGCGCTTGTCCACCAGATTGGCGATGGTCGACTTGCCCGCGCCGGACAGGCCGGTGAACCACAGGACCTTCGGCACCTGGCCTTTCTGGCGCGCACGCGCGGCCTTGTCGACATCAACATGCTGCCAGTGCACGTTGCCCGCGCGCCGCAGCGCGAAGTCCAGCGTGCCCGCGGCGGCCGTGCCGTTGTCGTAGCGGTCGATCAGGATGAAGCTGCCCAGCGCGCGGTTGCGCGCGTAGGTGTCGAAGGCGACCGGTTCGTCCAGGCTGAGGTTGCAGTAGCCGACCTCGTTGAGCTCCAGCCGCTTGGCCGCGAGGTGCTCCTGCGTGTTCACGTCGATGCGGTGCTTGATCTCGGTGACGGTGGCGGAAACGGTCCGCGCACCGATCTTCAGCCAGTACGGCCGGCCGGGCAGCAACGGCGCGTCGGACATCCACAGCAGGTGCGCGGCGAACTGGTCGGCGACTTCCGGCGGATCGCCTGCGGCCGCGATCACGTCGCCACGGCTGATGTCGATTTCGTCCACCAGGGTCAGCGTCACGGCCTGGCCGGCGTGCGCCGTGGCGACTTCGCCATCCGGGCCGAGCACCTGCCCGACACGCGAACGGCGCGCGGACGGCAGCACCACCACCTCGTCGCCCGGCTTCACCTCGCCGGCCGCGATGGTGCCTGCATAGCCACGGAAATTCTGGTGCGGGCGGTTGACCCATTGCACCGGCAGGCGCAGGCCTGCGCCGGTATCGTGCGTATCGACCTGCACGCTTTCCAGGTGTTCCAGCAAGGCGGGGCCGGTGTACCAGGGCGTGCGCGTGGAGCGCGAGGACAGGTTGTCGCCTTCCAGCGCCGACAGCGGGATGCAGGTGATCGATGCAATGCCGAGCCGCTGCGCGAGCGCACGGTAATCGGCGGCGATGCGTTCGAACACGTCCTGGTCGAAGTCCACCAGGTCCATCTTGTTCACCGCCAGCACCACGTGGCGGATGCCGAGCAGCGAGACGATGTAGCTGTGCCGGTGGGTCTGCGTGAGCAGGCCCTTGCGCGCATCCACCAGTACCACGGCCAGGTCCGCAGTGGATGCGCCGGTGGCCATGTTGCGCGTGTACTGCTCGTGCCCGGGGCAGTCGGCGACGATGAACTTGCGCTTGTCCGTGTCGAAGTAGCGGTAGGCCACATCGATGGTGATGCCCTGCTCGCGTTCGGCAGCCAACCCGTCCAGCAACAGCGCGTAATCGATGCGCTCGCCCTGGGTGCCGTGCTTGCGGCTGTCCTTCTCCAACGCGGCCAGCTGGTCGTCGAACAGGCGCTTGCTGTCGTACAGCAGGCGGCCTATCAGGGTGCTCTTGCCATCGTCCACGCTGCCGCAGGTGATGAAGCGCAGCAGGGGCTTGGATTCGTGCTGCTTGAGGTAATCCGAGATGTCAGACATGGTGGAGCTCCTGTAGGAGCGCCCCATGGGCGCGATGCTTTTTTCCACGCCGCGCAAACGCATCGCGGGCATGGCCCGCTCCTACAACGGCGATCACCGGGAACATCAGAAATACCCCTCCAGCTTCTTCTTCTCCATCGACGCGCCCGGGTCGTGGTCGATCACCCGGCCCTGCCGTTCGGAACTGGTGGTCACCAGCATCTCGGCGATGATCTTCTCCAGCGAGTCGGCCTCGGACTCGATCGCGCCGGTCAGCGGATAGCAGCCCAGTGTGCGGAAGCGCACGCGGCGCTGCTGCGGGACTTCGCCCTCGCGCAGCGGCAGGCGTTCGTCATCCACCATCAGCAGGGCGCCGTCGCGCTCGACCACCGGCCGCTCGGCGGCGAAGTACAGCGGCACCACCGGGATGTTCTCGCGGTAGATGTAGAGCCAGATGTCCAGCTCGGTCCAGTTCGACAGCGGGAACACGCGCACGCTCTCACCGGTGTTGATGCGGGCGTTGTATAGGTTCCACAGCTCGGGGCGCTGGTTCTTCGGATCCCAGCGGTGCCTGTCGTTGCGGAACGAGAACACGCGCTCCTTGGCGCGCGACTTCTCCTCGTCGCGGCGGGCACCGCCGATGGCCGCGTCGAAGCGGTAATGGTCCAGCGCCTGCTTCAGGCCCTGGGTCTTCATCACGTCGGTGTGCACGGTGGCGCCGTGGCTGATCGGCCCGATGTCGCGGGCGATGCCGTCCGGATTGATGTGCACGCGCAGGTCCACACCGGTCTCGGCGGCGCGCCGGTCGCGGAAGGCGATCATCTCGCGGAATTTCCACCGGGTGTCCACGTGCAGCAGCGGGATCGGCGGCCGGGCCGGGGCGAACGCCTTCAGCAGCAGGTGCAGCAGCACCGAACTGTCCTTGCCCACCGAGTACAGCAGCACCGGGTTGCGGAATTCGGCGGCGACCTCCCGCAGGATATGGATGCTTTCCGCTTCCAGGCGGTCGAGGTGGGACAGGCGGGGTACGGCAGTCATCGAGGCAGACAAAAGAGGGCAGTGGATCCGGACGGACTAGCCTAGCAGGGCGTCGCCAACGGGTCCGGGAGGCCGGCAGTATTCGGCCGGTGGCTCATGCAGGCGAAATAAGCTGCGGCCATAAGCCCATAACCACGCGTCCTTTCTGGCGGTCAGTGCCCATCCCTACCATCGGTCGTCCCAGTCGCGCCCACGGGCCACGCCGATGTCCGCCACCCAGCCTGTCCTTGCCCCCATTCCCCTCGCGGAGGAGCGGCGGGCGCTGCTGGCCCAGGCGGTGGCCGGCCTGGACGGCGCCAGCCTGTGGTGGGTCTCCGGCTACGCCGCCGGCCTGGCACAGGCACAGCTGGCGCCGCAAGCCGCATCCGCCGTCACGCCATCCCGGACCATCCTTCCCGCCCAAGGCGTGCAGGCCGCGCAGCGCCTGACCATCGTCTACGGCAGCCAGACCGGCAATGCCCGCCGTGCCGCCGAAGTACTGGCCCAGCAGGCCGAAGCCGCCGGCCTGTCGGTCCGCCTGCTGCGGGCCGATGCGTACCCGCAGCGCGAACTGGCCAGCGAGCGCCTGCTCTACATCGTCATCAGCACCCAGGGCGAAGGCGACCCGCCGGATGACAGCATCGGCCTGGTCGAATTCCTGCGTGGCAAGCGCGCGCCGAAGCTGCCCGAACTGAAGTACGCCGTGCTCGGCCTGGGCGACTCCAGCTATGCCGATTTCTGCGGCATCGCCACCCGACTGGATGCGCGCCTGGCCGAACTCGGCGCCAGCCGGCTGTTCGCCGCCGGCCTGGCCGACCTCGACATCGAGACGGTCGCCACCCCGTGGCGCGAGCAGGCACTGGCGCATGCGCGCGACCTGCTGAAGACGCCGGCCGCTGGCGCCGCTCCGCTGGCCACGGTCACGCCGCTGCGCCCCGGCCATGCGGCCCTGTGGTCGCACGAGCATCCCTTCCCCGCCGAACTGCTGCTCAACCAGCGCATCAGCGGCCGCGATTTCAAGGGCCCGCGCTTCGGCCAACACGGCGTCGCCGACAAGGACGTGCGTCACATCGAACTGTCGCTGGAAGGCAGCGGCCTGCACTACGAGCCAGGTGATGCGCTGGGCGTGCGCCACCGCAATCCCGCCGCGTTGGTCGATGGCGTACTGGAAGCGCTGCGGCTGGACGGCGACGGCACCGTCAGCGAAGGCGGCGATGCCCTGCCCCTGCGCGAGTGGCTGGCCGCGCGCCGCGAGCTGACCCGGCTGTCGCGTCCCTTCCTGGCCACGCATGCCGCCCATGCGCAGGCCGACGAACTCAATGCGCTGCTCGCGCCCGCTCAGAACACCG
Source organism: Pseudoxanthomonas sp. SE1 (assembly GCF_029542205.1). Classification (NCBI taxonomy): domain Bacteria; kingdom Pseudomonadati; phylum Pseudomonadota; class Gammaproteobacteria; order Lysobacterales; family Lysobacteraceae; genus Pseudoxanthomonas; species Pseudoxanthomonas sp. SE1. The sequence goes on from NZ_CP113783.1 coordinate 3,399,044, forward strand.
CACTGACGCAGTTGTTCAACACGCACCAGCTGATCGACGTACTGCGTCGCTGGCCGGCGGGCTGGTCCGCGCAGGAACTGGTCGCCGCGCTGCGCCCACTCGCGCCGCGCCTCTATTCCATCGCCTCCAGCCGCAAGCGTGTGGGCGAAGAAGCCCACCTGACCGTCGACGTGCTGGGCTACGACGCCTTCGGCCATGCGCACGGCGGTGCCGCCAGCGGCTTCCTCGCCGCACGCGAGGAAGGCGACCAGGTGCCGGTCTACATCGAGGCCAACGAACGCTTCCGCGTACCCACCGACGGCAGCCGCGACATCCTGATGATCGGCCCGGGAACCGGCGTGGCACCGTTCCGTGGCTTCGTGCAGGAACGCGCCGAGACAGGCGCTCGCGGCCGCAACTGGCTGTTCTTCGGTGCCCAGCACTTCAACCAAGGCTTCTTCTACCAGAGCGAATGGCAGGACGCGCTGCGCAGCGGCGAACTGCATCGCCTGGACCTGGCGTTCTCGCGCGACCAGGCACGCAAGATCTACGTGCAGGACCGCCTGCGCGAGCGCGGCCGGGATGTCTACGACTGGCTGCAGAACGGCGCGCACCTGTATGTGTGCGGCGCCATCGGCATGGGCAAGGACGTGCATGCGGCGCTGCAGGCCATCGTGGTCGAGCACGGTGGCCTGGATGAAGACGGTGCCCGCGAGTACCTGGTGAACCTGCAGACGGAGGGGCGCTACAGCCGCGACGTGTACTGACGACCCTCCGCTTTTGTAGGAGCGACGTGAGTCGCGACCTGCAACCTTCCGGTCGCGACTCACGTCGCTCCTACAGTGGAACACCCATGTCCAACCATTCCGTCGAAGACATCAAATCCGAGAGCAACCGCCTGCGCGGCAGCCTGCTCGACAGTCTGGCCGATCCGGTCACCGGCGCGCTGCGCGAATCGGACCAGACCCTGATCAAGTACCACGGCAGCTATCAGCAGGACGACCGCGACCTGCGCGACGAGCGCCGCCGGCAGAAGCTGGAGCCGGCCTACCAGTTCATGATCCGCACGCGCACGCCCGGCGGCGTGGTGACGCCGGCGCAATGGTTGAAGCTGGATGCCATCGCCACGCAGTACGCCAACCACTCGTTGCGCATCACCACGCGCCAGGCCTTCCAGTACCACGGCGTGATCAAGCGCGAGCTCAAGGCGACGATGCAGGCCATCAACGCCACGCTGATCGACACGCTGGCGGCCTGCGGCGACGTCAACCGCAACGTGCTGGTCGCGGCCAACCCGCTGGAATCGCGCGCGCATGCCGAGGTGCAGGCCTGGGCCGCGAAACTGTCCGAGCACCTGCTGCCGAACACCCGTGCCTACTACGAGATCTGGCTGGACGAGGAGCGCGTGGCCGGCAGCGGCGAGGAAGAAGAACCGATCTACGGCGCTACCTATCTGCCGCGCAAGTTCAAGATCGGCTTCGCCGTGCCGCCGGTCAACGACGTGGATGTGTTCGCGAACGACCTCGGCTTCATCGCCGTCCTCGAAGACGGAGCACTCGCCGGCTTCAACCTGGTGATCGGGGGCGGGATGGGTGCCACGCATGGCGATGCCGAGACCTACCCGCGCGTCGGCAACGTGGTCGGCTTCATCACGCCAGAGCACCTGCTCGATGTCGCCACGGCCGTGGTCACCACCCAGCGCGACCTGGGCAACCGCGAGCTGCGCAAGCGTGCGCGCTTCAAGTACACCATCGACGACCACGGCCTGGACACCGTGGTCGGCGAGATCGAACGCCGCAGTGGCGTGACGCTGCAGCCGGTGCGCGCGTTCCGCTTCGAGCACAACGGCGACCGCTATGGCTGGGTGGAAGGCGAAGACGGCCGCTGGCACCTGACCCTGCACCTGTTCGCCGGTCGCATCGCCAACACCGCACATGCGACACACCTGACCGGCCTGCGCGAGATCGCCAACGTGCATCGCGGCGAGTTCCGCATGACGGCGAACCAGAACCTCGTCATCGCCGGCGTGCCGGCCAGCGAGCGCGAGCGCATCGACACGCTGGTGAAGACGCACGGGCTGGACGCCGGCGAGCGCCTCGGCACGGCCCTTCAGCGCGCGGCGGTAGCCTGCGTGGCCCTGCCCACCTGCGGACTGGCAATGGCAGAGGCCGAGCGCTACCTGCCCGACTTCACCGCCCGCCTGCAACCGCTGCTTGAGAAGCATGGCCTGCGCGATGCGCCGATCCTGCTGCGCATCTCCGGCTGCCCCAATGGCTGCTCGCGTCCTTACCTCGCCGAGATCGCCCTCGTGGGCAAGGCGCCGGGCCGCTACAACCTGATGCTCGGCGGCGATGCGCGGGGCCAACGGCTCAATACCTTGTACCGCGAGAACATCGACGAGGCCGCCATCCTCGCCACGCTGGACGCGCTGTTCGCGCGATATGCCGGCGAACGCACCGATGGCGAAGGCTTCGGCGACTTCCTGCACCGCAGTGGCGTGGTCGCCCTGCCCGCCTACCCCACCCACCGACAGATCGCACCGGACCTTTACGCATGAGCGCCCTCGCCCTTTCCCTGGACACCGACCGGATCGCCGAGCACAACGCGTGGCTGGAAACGCAGACGGCGGAGCAGCGCGTCACCTGGGCGCTCAAGCACGGCCCCGCGGAAGCCGCGATGTCCTCCAGCTTCGGCGCGCAGGCGGCCGTGCTGCTGCACATGGTTACCCGGCAGAAGCCGGACATCCCCGTGGTGCTGATCGACACTGGCTACCTGTTCCCCGAGACCTACCGCTTCGCCGACGAACTGACCGAACGCCTGCAGCTCAACCTGCAGGTGTTCCGTCCGCTGGTCAGCCGCGCCTGGATGGAAGCGCGCCACGGCCGCCTGTGGGAACAGGGCCTGGTCGGCATCGAGCAGTACAACAGCCTGCGCAAGGTCGAACCGATGAAGCGTGCCCTGAAGGAACTGGGCGTGGGCACCTGGTTCACCGGCCTGCGTCGCAGCCAGGCCACCAGCCGGGCCAACGCACCCGTGCTGCAGCAGCGCGAGGACCGTTGGAAGATCAACCCGATCGTCGACTGGACCGACCGCGACATCTGGCAGTACATGAAGCAGCACGGCCTGCCCTACCATCCGCTGTGGGAGCAGGGGTACGTGTCGATCGGCGACTTCCACACCACGCGCCGCTGGGAGCCCGGCATGCGCGAGGAGGACACCCGCTTCAACGGCCTCAAGCGCGAGTGCGGCATCCACATCGACGTCTGATGGCAGCCCCGGCAGCCTGAGGCATTCGCGTCGGGCCAGCCCGGTTTCGTCGCCGCATCGCGGGGTCCGTCGCGCGCCCTCTTCCCTCCCGGGACTGGCGGGCTATCCTCCACGGCACTCCCGAAGCCGCGGTGCCCGACGTGTTCCCCAGCCTGCTCCTGATCATCCGCATCCTCGTCGCCTGGTTCGGCGCGATCCTGATGGCGGGCTTCGTGTGGAACGGCCTCTTCGAGCACACGTTCCTGTCCGGCGGCGCCAGTTGGCTGTTCAACCTGGCAGCGACGCTGGTGATGATCTCGGTACTGATCGGCACGATCAGCCACCTGCGCCGGATCTGGCTGATCACGGGGCGCCTGGACAGCACCACGCTGTCGAGCCGCCAGCGCCGGCAGATCGAAGTGCCGCTGGATACGGCCGCCGCCTTCGACCTGATCGAAGGCGCGCTGCGCGAACTGCCGCGCGCCGAGGACGCAGAGAGCGCACCCGACAGCCTGCAGGTGCGGGTCAAGGTGCGCCGCGTGGACAGCTTCGACGGCCCCAGCCAGCCGTCGCGCTTCAACATCATGGCCCGCTTCGCGGTGAAGCGTGACCTTGTGCAGGCGACCGTCACGCCCGGCAATGGCACCAGCAGCATCACCCTGATGCTGGGGCCCGACGCCAGCGCGTGGCTCGACCTGTTCGTGCTGGACGACGGCGTCAATGTGGAAAACGCGGAAGCCGTCACCCGCGCCATCACCCGCCGCGTCGCCGACCAGCGCCGCCAGGAGCAGGCCGATGTCGAGAAGACCGTCAGCGAGAAGGAGCTGACCGTGGCGCGCCTGAACCTGCTCAACGCGCAGGTGGAGCCGCACTTCCTCTACAACACGCTGGCCAGCGCACAGGTGCTGACCCGCACCGATCCGCCGCGCGCCGACATCATGCTCGGCCACCTGATCCACTACCTGCGCAGCTCGCTGCCGCGCACCGACGACGCCCTGTCCACGCTGGGCGAGGAACTGGAGCGCACCCGGGCCTACCTGGAGATCCTGAAGATCCGCATGGGCACACGGCTCAACGTGCAGGTGGAAGTGCCGGATACGCTGAAGGCGGTGCCGATGCCGTCGATGATGCTGCAGACGCTGGTGGAGAACGCGATCAAGCACGGGCTGGAGCCCAAGACCGGCGGCGGCACCATCTGGATCCTGGCGCGGCAGCACGACGATCATGCGACGCTGACCGTCGCCGACGACGGCCAGGGCTTCGGCGGCCAGAGCACCGGTACCGGCATCGGCCTGAAGAACCTGCGCGAACGCCTGCGCCTGACCTTCGGCAGCGAGGCTTCGTTCGCCATCGTGTCCAACTTCCCCAGTGGCGTCGCCGCCACGCTGACGCTGCCGCTGGCCGGCAAGGCAGGTGCCGCATGAACTTCCGGGGCGTGATCGCCGAAGACGAGGAACTGCTGCGCACAGCGCTGTCCTCGCTGCTGAAGGAGGCCTGGCCGCAGTTGGACATCGTGGCCGAATGCGAGGACGGCGCCAGCGCGCTGGAATCCATCGCCGAACTGCAGCCGGACGTGGCCTTCCTCGACATCCGCATGCCCGGCCTGACCGGGATTGAGGTCGCGCGCGGCCTGGCCGATGCGAGCCCGCGCACGCAGGTGGTGTTCGTCACCGCCTACGACCAGTATGCGATCGATGCGTTCGAACAGGGCGCGATCGACTACCTGCTCAAGCCGATCACGCGCGAACGGCTGCTGGCCACCGTGCAGCGCATCCAGGCACGCGCGGCGGCGGGGCATCCCGATGGCGCCACGCTGGAAGCGCTGCTGCGCCACCTGTCGGCACGGGAAGTCACGTCGTCGAAGCCGCCGCTGGTGTGGATCACCGCCAGCGCGGGCAAGGACACCCGGCTGATCATGGTGGATGACGTGGCCTACTTCCAGGCCGACAACAAGTACACCACCGTGATGACCGCCGAAGGCGAATCGCTGTTGCGCACTCCGCTGCGCGAGTTGCTCGATTCGCTGGACGCCAACACGTTCAAGCAGATCCACCGCTCCACCATCGTCAACATGAAGGCAGTGGCATCGGTCAGTCGCGATGACGCGGGCCGTGGCCGGCTGAAGCTGAAGACGCGGCCGGAAACGCTGACCGTCAGCCAGCCCTTCATGAGCCTGTTCCGCAACATGTAGTCGCCGCTCTAAACCCGCCCGCTCCGCGCGGCATCCAACGTGGCATCACCGGCACGGCGCATCTGCGTCGTGGATGGCTTGCCTTTGCCCATCGAAACACCAGAGGAAACGCCATGCGCATCGTCACCTCCCTGCTGTCCTGCCTGATGGCCCTGGCAGGATGCAACGAGAAGCCCAGCGTCACCACCATCCACCACAGCAGCGCCAACGGCGTGGACACGCTTTTCAGCAAGACCACGCTGCGCGAGGGCGTGGCCACGTTCGAATGCTTCGCCAGCGAAAGCGGGCAGTGCCATTACCGCGTTTATGCCGAACGCTGCCCCGCGCCCGCGGCCGGCGAGAACCCGGCGACCTGCGCCCGCACGCCGCTGGAGGACTTCAGCCTGGCGCCCGGCAAGACGCATGAGATCCGTGGCCTGCCGCAGGATTTCCGGGAATGCGTATCCCAGGACGCCGACAAAGACGCCGTCTGCGGCGCCTGAGGGCTTTCAGCGTGGTTTGATGGGCCTGCGTGCTTGCAACATGCCGGGCCGGAGCAGTCGCTCACTGCGCATGACATGCAGGAGGAGCACGCGCCCCGGCTCTGATCGATAGAACACGCGGCACGGCGGTTCGACGATCTGGCGGTAGCGGCCGCGCTTCAGCTCCGGAGGTCGGCTGCCGCTGTCGGGATGATCCGCCAGATGGTCCACATGCGCGAATACGCGCCGGACCAGCTCGACGGCGGCCGCACGATTGTCCAGGGCGATGTAGTCGGCGATGGCGTCGAGGTCGGCCAGCGCCGGCTCCGACCAGACTATTTCAACCATCTGGCAAGCCGGTCCTTGGCTTGACGATGGGTGACCGCCCGACCTTCAGCGACGGCCTGTTCGCCGCGCGCGATGCCTTCCAGCACGGCCATGCGCGACAACAGCGTCTCGTAGGTTTCCACGTCGACAAGATACGCGCTGGGCAATCCGTGCTGCGTGATCAGGATCGGCTCGCGATCCCGTTCGACATCGGCCAGCAGATCGGTGGCCTGGCGCTTCAGCGTGGTGACGAGTTCGGTGCGCATGAAAGTGACACTACAGTATCACTTGCTGCCCGGCAAGCGCCGTTCCAGCAGGCACGCCAATACGAACCCGATCAGATAGGCGACCACGTCAAGCCAGTCCGGCGTGCTGCCCAGCACGATGCGCAGGACCGGTGATGCGACCTGCCAGCCCGTCAGCTGGCTGACGTACTGCGCTGCCTCGACACCAAGTCCGAGGGCGAGCGCCAGCAGCGGACGCATCGGCGGACGCAGCCACAAGACGCTGGCAAGCACGCAGTGCACCCAGACGACGGCGATGACGTCGCCTACGAAACTGCGTATCCACCCCCAACCGTCACCCACCGTGGCGAGCAGGACGAGCACCACGAACACGCCGACCGCCCACGCCGCCGCGACGGCGTCGAACCGCCACCTCATGCGCTGCCGCAATGCGCACCTTCCAGCGTCTTGCCCCCACAGGCCAGGCACTTGCGGTACTTCTGCCGCTGCCGGTTGTAGCGCACGCGCGACATCATGCCGCCGCAGGCGCAGCGCAGCTCGCGGCCGCGCGCCCAGCGATACAGGCGCCAACTGGAATGCAATGCCCACGCCGTTCCGAGCAGGATGGCCAACAGGAACGACAACGAAGCCAACCGCTGCGGCGTGATGTCGCCGAGCGCGCGTCCGGTGCGCGTCACCACTTCCGCCGTGGCAAAGCCGCCGACCGCGAGCACCGCGGCCGGGGCATACATGCGGGCGACCATCCGGGAGATGCGGTTCATGGCGGATCAGGCGGGGGCGATGGTGTGCAGACTCGCTCCCGCGGGCAGGCCGCGTCAATCACGCGATCGGGGGAACCATCAGCTCGTGATCGTCTGCGTCAACGACTGCCAGGTGGGCGGCTCCGGCCAGTCGGGGTCCTGGTTGCCGTCGATCACCCGCCGCAGGTCGCGGCGGTCGATCTGCGGCGCCAGCGCGCGCACCAGGTCCAGCGCGTAGTCGCGCAGCACCCGCTCGCGTGGCAGCACGGCCCAGGCGATGCACTCCTTCACCTCGGGCGGTGCCGGCCAGGCGCGCAGGTCGGTGTCGGTGGCATTCACCGCCATCTCGGCCAGCAGGCCCACGCCGAGGCCGGCGCGGACGTAGGTCTTGATGAGGTCGGCATCGAGCGCCGTCAGGGCGATGTTCGGCTCCAGCCCCACCTTGGCGAAAGCACGCTGCAAGGACGACCCCGGACGGGTGGACGACTCGTAGCTGATCAACGGCTGATCGGCGAGGTCGGCCATCGCAGGCACGCGACCGAGCTGCTCCAGCGCATGGCCACGAGGCACAAGCACCAGCCTTCGCCAGCGGTACAGCGGCACGGCGATGCCCGCCTGTGGCGGATCGCCGGCGGTACTGACCACGGCCATGTCGGCATCACCCTGGGTCAGCAGGTCCAGCGCCGTGCTTTCCGGAGCCTGCTGAAGATGCACGCTGACCTGCGGGAAGTCGCGCTTGATCTGCGCAATGGCCGGCGGCAGCACGAAGCGCGCCTGCGTATGGGTGGTGACCAGTACCAGCTGGCCCTGGCTCTCGCGGCGCTGGTTGGCGGCATAGGTGCGGATGTTGTTGGCCTCGCCCAGCACCAGACGGGCCCGGTCGATCACTTCGTGGCCGGCGGGCGTCACGGATTCCAGGCTGCGACCCTTGCGCACGAACAGCAGGAAGCCCAGCTCGTCTTCCAGCTGCTTCAACTGCTTGGACAGGCCGGGTTGGGTGGCATGCACCCGCGCCGCCGCCAGCGTGATGTTGAGGTCGGCGTCGGCGATGGCCACCAGGTAACGAAGTTGGGTCAGCGTCATCGGCGTGGGGGCACGGCGGCCCGCCGGGAGGGGGCCTTGGACTGTAGAGGATTTGCCCGGACCGTAGCCGTCGGAGCTTATAACCGCAAGCTATATGGTTTTGGTGGGATGTCATTTCCGACCATCCTGGCGCGGCAGTACGGTCAGCAGCCCAGTCGCCATCCATCCGATGCCCGTGAGCGTTCCGTTGTTTCCCCTGTTCGCCGACCTGAAAGACCGCCGGGTACTGGTCGTGGGCGGCGGGCCGGTGGCGGAGCGGAAGACCGAAGCGCTGCTGCATGCCGGCGCGCGTCCGCGTGTCGGCGCGCCGGACCTGACCCCGCGCCTGCGCGCCTGGCACGGGGAAGGCCGGATCGACTGGATCCCCGGCCACTTCGATGCCCATTGGCTTGCCGGTGCGTGGCTGGTGGTCGCCGCGACCGACGACACGGCGGTCAACCGCGCGGTCGCCACCGCCGCCGAAGCGCGTCATGTATTCGCCAATGTCGTGGACGACGGTGAACTTTCCAGCTTCCACGTGCCCGCCATCGTCGAACGCGGACCGCTGCAGATCGCCATCTCCAGCGGCGGCGGTGCGCCGATGCTGGCGCGCCACCTGCGTCGCCAACTGGAAACGCTGCTGGATGATTCCTGGGCCTCGCTGGCCAACCTGTTCACCCGCCAGCGCCAGCGCATCCGCCAACGCTTCCCGCAGCCCGGCGAGCGGCGCCGCTTCTTCGAGGCCCTGCTGGCGGGTCCCTTGCCCCGCCTGTTCCGCCAGCAGTTGCACGCGCAGGCCGAACAGCATTTCCAGGCCATGCTGGATGAGCGCGCGGCCGCCACGCACGCCGGTTCCGTGGCGGTGGTCGGCGCCGGCCCCGGCGATGCCGGACTGCTGACGCTCAACGCATTGCGGGCGATGAACGAGGCCGACGTCATCCTGCACGACCGCCTGGTCAGCGAGGATGTGCTGCGCCTCGGCCGTCGCGACGCGACCTACATCGAAGTGGGCAAGTCGGCGACGGGACACAGCACCCGCCAGGACGACATCCATGCGCTGATGCTGGAACACGCGCGCAAGGGCAAGCGCGTGGTGCGGCTGAAGGGCGGCGATCCGTTCGTGTTCGGCCGGGGCGGCGAAGAACTGGAATTCCTGCGCGCGCACGGCATTCCCTACGAAGTGGTGCCCGGCATCACCGCCGCCGTCGCCTGCGCCGCCTACGCCGGCATTCCACTGACCCATCGCGACCACGCGCAAGCGGTCAGGCTGGTGACCGCGCATTGCAAGGACTCGTTCGACACGCTGGACTGGCATGCGCTGGCGCAGGAGCGGCAGACACTCGCCGTCTACATGGGCGTGGCCGGGCTGGAGGGACTGCGCGACCGGCTCGTCGCCCATGGCCGCGCACCGTCCACGCCGTTCGCCCTGGTCGAAAACGGCTCGCGGCGCGACCAGCGGGTGGTCACCGGCACGCTGGCCGATCTGCCGGAGATCGCGCGTTCCCATCAGGTGCGCTCGCCCGCCCTGCTGATCCTGGGCGAAGTCGCCGCCCTCGCCGGCACGCTGCACTGGTTCGGTGCGCCACCCGTCGATGCGGCCGTCCCCACACAATCCCGCAACCTTCCGGCGCCCACACTGCAGGCCGCCTGATCCACCGCTTACCCACGGAGACCCCATGGCCGTTTACGACAGCATCCTGGACACCATCGGCCGCACCCCGGTCGTCAAACTGCACCGCATCGCGCCCGAGCACGTCACGCTGTACGCCAAAGTCGAATCGTTCAACCCCGGTGGCTCGGTGAAGGACCGCCTGGCACTGGCCATCATCCTCGACGCCGAAGCCAAGGGCCTGCTGAAGCCGGGCGACACTATCGTGGAGGCGACCTCCGGCAACACCGGCGTCGCGCTCGCCATGGTCGCCGCCGCGCGCGGCTACAAGTTCGTCGCCACGATGGTGGAAACCTTCTCCATCGAACGCCGCAAGCTGATGCGCGCCTATGGCGCCAAGGTCATCCTGACGCCGGCCGCCGAGCGCGGCAGCGGCATGGTCCGCCGCGCCGAGGAACTGGCGAAGCAGCACGGCTGGTTCCTCGCCCGCCAGTTCGCCAATCCCGCCAACCCCGCCTACCATCGCCAGACCACGGCAGCGGAAATCCTGCGCGATTTCGCCGGCCAGCGACTCGATCACTTCGTCACGGGCTGGGGCACGGGCGGCACGCTCACCGGCGTCGGCGAAGTGCTGAAGGTCGCGCGTCCGGAAGTACGCATCACCGCCTCCGAACCGGCCGGCGCCTCGCTGTTGCAGGGCAAGGAGTGGCAGCCGCACAAGATCCAGGGCTGGACCCCGGACTTCGTGCCGGACGTACTGAACCGCGAGGTGGCCGACGAGATCCTGCCGGTCACCGACGTGGAGTCCATCGCCACCGCGCGCCGCCTGGCGGCCGAAGAAGGCATCTTCGTCGGCATCTCCGGCGGCGCCACCGTCGCGGCCGCGTTGCAGGTCGCACAGAAGGCCAAGCCGGGCGACGTGCTGCTGGCGATGCTGCCGGATACCGGCGAGCGCTACTTCTCCACGCCCCTGTTCGAAGGCGTCAACGAAGGCTCGGACGACGACTGGCTGGCCTCGCTGGGCGAGGCCGCGCTGCCGTAAGGTTCAATCGGCCGGCGGCGCGTCGCAGTCGCGCCGCCACGTCCATTCCAGCGCCTTGCCGTCATCGCGGCCATCGTCCACGCGGGCATGCAGCGTGTCGACGTCCCGCCGCTGGTAGATCACACGACGCGGAAAGTCGTGCGCGGGATTGGCGAACACGACACGATCCTTCTCCACGCTGGCCGCCGGGAACGCGGTGACCGCGCCGCCGCCCGGCTGCGCCAGGAACACCCATCGCCCGTCCTGCTGCGCGATGCGCATGAACTCGAAGCCCGTCGCCTTGCCATCGCGCGAGTCGCGGTGCATGCCGACGAGAAGGCCCCCGCGCGGCGCCATCCAGGTTTCCTCGCTGAAGGTCTTGCCGCGCAGGCCGCACCAGTGGCCGGCCAGCCAATCCAGTTCTCCGGCATGTGCGCCGGATGCCACCGACAACAGCAGGCCGGTCATGCACAGGACGGTTGGCTTCATGGCATTTCCCTCATCGACGTGACGCCTCAATACATCGGCTTGCCGTCGCTGTCGACGGTGACGGTACATATCTCCACGATCGTCCAGATGTACATCGGCAACCAGAGCAGCCAGCACGAAAGCACGCTGACCAGCAGCTGGATCAACCCCTTCTGGCTGTAGCCGGCGTAGAAATTGTGCACCCCCGGCACGCCGATCAACCCCAGCAACGCACCGAACAGGATGAAGTTGGTGCGGCTTTTTCCCTGCGCCACGGCCTGCGGGAAGTACCCCGTCGCCACGCCGCATTGCGGGCACGCGACCGCCTCGTCGACCAGTTGCTGGCCGCATTGCCTGCAGAACATCCGACATCCCCCGAGTGAACGGCACGCACGTTAGCAGGCCGAGGCGGGCGAATCCACGTTTGTACGGAGTCCTGCAGGAGCGACGTCAGTCGCGACCGCCTGTCGTCGGCCACACATATCCTTGGTCAAGCCGGGCGCGGCAAGACGATGCGCTGTCCGCGAGATCCCAACATGGATGGCACGCGGTCGCGACTCAGGTCGCTCCTACAGCAAGCCACTGCGGATCACTGCTCGTACAGCTCCAGCGGCAGATCGTCCGGATCGGCGAAGAAGGTGAAGCGGCGACCCGTGTACTCGTCCACGCGGACCGGCTCGCATTCCACGCCATGCCTGTAAAGATGCGCGACGGCGACATCGAGGTCCGTGACGCGCAGGGCGAGGTGGCGAAGGCCACACGCTTCCGGACGCGACACCCGCGGCGGTGGCGAGGGAAAGGAGAACAGCTCGACCTGCGTGCCATCAGGCAGCGCGAGATCGAGCTTCCAGGAGTCACGTCCTGCACGATAGTGCTCGGCGACCACGCGTAGTCCGAGCACGTCGGCGTAGAAGCGCTTCGAGCGCGCGTAGTCCGACGCGATGATCGCAACGTGGTGCAGGCCTTCTATCTTCATGCGGGCATTGTAGGCGCAGGTACCGCAGTCTCTGCAGGCGGGCCTGACCCGCCATTCAATGCGCCGCAGCCGCGTCCGCACTGGCGTTTCCACCCGACGGCGCCCTGCCGCCACGCATCAACAGCACCAGCGGCATCGACACCAGCGTCAGCAGCATCATCAGCTTGAAGTCGTTGAGGTAGCCGATCGCCGCCGCCTGCCGGTTGACCTCGGCGTTGAGCAATGCGAGGCCGGTCGCCGTGGACGGATCCATCGCCGCGGGCAGCAGCGTCGTCTCCGCACCGAACGCGGGAATACGCGCACCGATCTCGGCATGGTTCACCTGCATCGCACGCGACAGCATCGTCATCACCACCGAGATGCCGACCGACGAGCCGATGTTGCGCACCAGGCTGAAGAGGCCGGCGGCTTCGGTGCGCTGGTGCGGTTCCAGGGTTGCGTAGGCGACCGTCGAGATCGGCACGAACACCAGGCCCAGCCCCATGCCCTGCACCACGCCCAGCCAGACAATGGATTCCATCGACGCATTTGGCCCGAACTGGGTCATGCCGTGCAGCGAGAACACCATCAGCCCCATGCCGACCAGGATCGGCCAGCGCGCGTCGATGCGGCCCAGCAGGCGACCGACCACCATCATGCTGAACATCGTGCCGACGCCACGTGGCGCCAGCACCAGGCCGATGGTCAGCACCGGGTAGTTCATCAGCGTGCTGAGGTACGGCGGAAGCAGCGCCAGCGTGGCGAACAGCACGATGCCCACGACGAAGATCAGCGCGCAGCCGACGGCGAAGTTGGCGTTCTTCAACAGGCCCAGGTCGAGCAGCGCGTGCTCGCGCTTGCGCCACCACCACAGGCCGTACATGTAGAGCGCGAGGAAGGCGAGCGCGGCTTCGATCTGGATCTCGACGCTGCCGAACCAATCCTCGCTCTGTCCACGATCGAGGAACAGCTGCAGCGCGCCAATGCCCAGCGCCAGCAGGCCCAGCCCGACACCGTCGAGCTTGCGCTCCTGCACCACGTCCTTCTTCACGCTGGCCATGATGCCGACCAGCGCGAGGATGCCGATCGGCAGGTTGATCAGGAACACCCAGTGCCAGCTGTAGTTCTGGGTCAGGAAGCCACCGAGGGGCGGACCGAGGATGGGCCCGACCATGATGCCCATGCCCCACATCGCCATCGCGGCGCCGTGTTTTTCCTTCGGGAAGGCATCGAGCAGCAGCGACTGCGAAATCGGCACCAGCGACGCGCCGAACACGCCCTGCAGGATGCGGAACATCACCATCTCGCCAATGCCGCTGGCGATGCCGCACAGCAGCGAGGCGACGGTGAAGCCGCTGACCGCGATGATCAGCAGGCGACGGCGCCCGAGGCGGCCCGCCAGCCAGCCGGTGACCGGCGTGAGGATCGCAGCGGCGACGATGTAGCTGGTCAGCACCCACGACACCTGGTCCTGGGTAGCCGACAGCGAACCCTGCATGTCGGGCAGCGCGACGTTGGCGATAGTGGTGTCCAGCGCCTGCATCAGCGTGGCCAGCATCACCGAGCCGACCAGCAGCGTGCGCTTGCCGGTGTCGTCGTGCGCAGGTGCAGGGGAGACGGCAGTCGTGCTCATGGAGAAATCCGGAAGGGATCGACGCCCGCGGTGCGCGACGATCCAGAGGTCACCCGGGGCGCGGCGTCAGCGGGGCCGGGCCCCACCACAGTGCCCTCACCCGCGTCCGCACACGCCCGGGATGACATGGAAACAGGAACTCAGCGCGCGGCGGTGGCGCGGCTGGAGGCGGTACCGCCGTCGCGCAGCTCGACATGCACGTCGGCGCTCATGCCGGCGCGCAGTTGCGGGGCATCCGCGGCGGCGCTGTCGATCTCGAGGCGCACCGGGATGCGCTGCACGATCTTCACCCAGTTGCCGGTGGCGTTCTGCGGCGGCAGGACGCTGAACTCGGCGCCCGAGGCGGGTGCGATGGAAGCGACATGCGCCTTCCATGTCACACCGGGATACGAGTCGACCTCGATGGTCGCCGGCTGGCCGACCTGCATCTTCGTCAGCTCGGTTTCCTTGAAGTTGGCTTCCACCCAGATCGGCGAGGTGGCGACCAGCGGCATGGCGGACTGGCCGACGTTGATGTACTCGCCCACCTGCAGGTCGTGCAGGCCGACGATGCCGTCCACGGGCGCGCGCACTTCGGCATGCGCCAGGTCGAGCCGCGCCTTCGCCAGCATCGCCATCGCGGCGCGGTACTCGGGCAGGTCCTGCGTCGGCGTGCCCGGGCTGCCGCTGAGCGAGGCGGTGGCTTCGGATTGGGTGGCGATGGCGTCGCCCAGATCGGTGCGCGCTTCGGCGACCGCGTGGCGCGCGTCGTCCAGCATCTTGCGCGAGACGAGCTGCTGGCCGGCGAGCTGCTGCATGCGCTGGAGATCGCGCTGCGCCCACGCCAGCGTTTCTCGCGCGGCCTGGATCGAAGTGCCGGTACCGACCACCTTTGCACGGCTGGCACTGGCCGTATTGGCCATGCGTGCGACCAGCGCTTCGTTCTGCGCCACCGCGATCGTCAGCGGATCGGCATCGATGCGGAACAGCAGGTCGCCCTTCTTCACCGGCTGGTTCTGCTGCACGGCCACTTCGACCACGCGGCCACCGACCTGCGGCGCGATCAGGATGCGTTCGGCCTTGATATAGGCGTTGTCGGTGCTCACTTCGCGCTGCGAGGCGACGTATTCCCAGCCGAAGAAGCCGGCGACCGCCAGCGGGCCGGCGACCCACAGCCACACCGGCACGCGGCGGCGCTTGGGAGCGGAGGGTTTGGCCGCGCTTTCGCCGGCTTCATTGATCTTGCTGGTCATGGTCGGAGTCAGCTCTTGCGGAGGGAGGACTCGCCGCGGCTTGCGCGGTCGAGCAGGGAGAGGTTTTCGCGGATCTGGCCGAGCACCTTCAGCGTCGTCGCCAGTTCGTCGGCGTCGACGCCGGCCAGGCAGTCCTCGCGCACGGACACGGACACGGCTTCGATGTCGTGCATCACCGCGTCGGATTGCGGGAGCAGGTGCAGGCGCCATACGCGGCGGTCGTCCGGATCGCTGCGGCGCTCGATGAAGCCGGCCTTCTGCAGGCGGTCCAGCACGCGGCCGACGGCGATCGGCTCCATGTCGAGCAGGTCGGCCAGCTCGGACTGGGTGATGCCTTCGCTCTGGTGGATCCGCTTGAGCGCACGCCACTGCACGCGGGTCAGGCCCAGGTGCGCGGCGCGCCGGTCGAACACGCGGCCGAACAAACGGCTGAGGTCCGCGATCAGGTAACCGATGGTGCTCTTGCCGTTTGCATTGCTCATGGGTGCCTATGATATAGCTGCTTAGGCAATAATGTTCAAGGCAGAGAACTCTGTTCAGCCGCGCTTTCGGCAAAGGTCCCGTCTTGAAGGTTGAACAGGCCGATCGCCTGGTTGACGAAGCTGCCCTTGCTCACGCGTCAGGCCGAAGTGCGCCCCGGCCCGGGACGATGGAAGGGACGTCGTCATCCCCGCGCAGGCGGGAATGACGGTTCGAGGGGACGGTTGCGCTCCTTGATTCCGGATTCCGCCCCCCGGAAACGACGACGCCGGCACGAGGCCGGCGTCGAAATTACTTCCAGGTGGCGCAGGCGATCAGCCTTCCCATTTGCCCTGCGCAGCCAGGCCATTTTCCTTGGCACGCTCGTACACCACGGCCTGCGCCTTGGCGAAGTTGCCCACCAGGTCCTGCGACCACAGCTTCAGCGCGGCCTGCTGCATGGCGCGGCCATAGGAGAAGCTCAGCGGCCACGGCAGGTTGCCCAACTGGTTCATCGCATTAAGGTGGGCAGTCGACTGCTCGTCGGTCTGGCCGCCGGACAGGAACACCACGCCCGGCAGGATCGCCGGCACGGTGCTCTTCAGGCACATCACGGTGGACTCGGCCACTTCGTCGACATCGGCCTGCTCTTCGCAGTCCTTGCCGGCGATGACCATCGAGGCCTTCAGGATGGTGCCTTCCAGCAACACGTTCTGCTCGTACAGCGCGCCGAACAGCGAGCGCAGCACGGCCTCGGTCACTTCATAGCAGACCTCGATGTTGTGGTCGCCGTCCATCAGCACTTCCGGCTCCACCATCGGCACCAGGCCGCATTCCTGGCACAGCGCCGCATAGCGTGCCAGCGCGTGGGCGTTGGCCTCGATGCAGGTGCCCGAGGGGATGTCTTCGCCGATGGTGATGACCGCACGCCACTTGGCGAAGCGCGCGCCGAGCTTGTAGTACTCCTTCAGACGGTCGCGCAGGCCGTCGAGGCCTTCGGTGACCACCTCGCCCGGGCAGCCGGCCAGAGCATGCGTGCCCTTGTCGACCTTGATGCCGGGGATGATCCCGTTGTCGCTCATGTACTTGGCGAAAGGCACGCCGTCCTTGGTGGACTGGCGCAAGGTCTCGTCGAACAGGATCGCGCCGGAAATGTAG
Organism: Pseudoxanthomonas sp. SE1; assembly: GCF_029542205.1. Classification (NCBI taxonomy): domain Bacteria; kingdom Pseudomonadati; phylum Pseudomonadota; class Gammaproteobacteria; order Lysobacterales; family Lysobacteraceae; genus Pseudoxanthomonas; species Pseudoxanthomonas sp. SE1. The sequence goes on from NZ_CP113783.1 coordinate 3,415,830, forward strand.
TCCGACAGCTTCGGCGTGGTTAGCAGCAGCTCGCGGTAGGCGCGCCGGTTCTCTTCGGTGTTCTCGATGCCCACGCCCTGGAACCGCTTGGCGATGGTGGTGGTGGACTCGTCGATCGCGATGATGCCCTTGCCCGCGGCCACCATGGCCTGGGCGGTTTCGGCAAGCTGTTCGATGCTCATGGGGTTCCTGGGGAAGCGGCGGGAAAGATACCAATTGTAGCCCGCGTCACGCCGGCAGCGGGCGACATCGGGCCATGAGCACGCCGGGGCGCATCCGGGGACGGTCGCGGGGCGCACAAGCCCCGAGCGAAACCGGTTACAGCTCGCCCAGTCCCTCGGCCTTGCCGCGCTCGCCCATCTGCAGCAGGCGCAGGGTGTTGGTGGCGCCGTGCTTTTCCATGTGGTCGCCGCTGGTGAAGATCACGCGGTCGCCCTCGGCCAGCAGTTCACGGTCGTGAAGCACGCGCATCGCATCGCGCGCGGCCTCGCGCGGGGCCAAGCCGCGGCTGTCGAAGGCGATGGGGAACACGTCGCGGATCATCGCCATCTTGCGACGGGCGCCGTCGTGGCGTGAGAACGCATAGATGGGCGCATTGGAACGGAAGCGCGAAAGGAAGCGCGCGGTGCCGCCGGATTCGGTCATCGCCACGATCGCGCGCACGCCGATGTGCTCGGACAGGAACATGGTCGCCATGGCGATGGCCTGGTCGGCACGCTCCAGGTTGCGCGGCGCCTTCTCGAAGTCGGTGTCCATCTCGAACTGCTTCTCGGCACCCAGGCAGATGCGTGCCATCGCCTCGACCGCGCGCACGGGATAGCTGCCCGCGGCTGTTTCCGCCGACAGCATCACCGCGTCGGTGCCGTCGATGACGGCGTTCGCCACGTCCAGCACTTCGGCGCGCGTGGGGATCGGGCTGTCCACCATCGACTGCAGCATCTGGGTGGCGGTGATCACCACCTTGTTGCGCGCCAGCGACTCGCGGATGATCTTCTTCTGCAGGCCGGGCAGTTCGGCATCGCCGATCTCAACGCCCAGGTCGCCGCGCGCCACCATCACCACGTCGCTGGCATCGACGATCTCGGCCAGGTTCTCGATGGCCTCGGTGCGTTCGATCTTGGAGACCAGCGCGGCGTCGCAGCCGTGTTCGCGCGCGATGCGGCGCGCCTCGTTCATGTCGTCGGCATTGCGGCAGAACGACACGGCGATGAAGTCCACGCCGATGTTCTCGGCCACGTAGGCGATCAGCTCGCGGTCGCGCTCGGTCAACGCACCCAGCGACAGGCCACCGCCCTGCTTGTTCAGGCCCTTGCGGTCGGACAGCACGCCGTCGTTGAGCACGGTGCAGACGATGCGCTCGCCGTCGACCTTCACCACCTGGAGCTGCATCAAGCCATCGTCGAGCAGCAGCACGTCACCGGCTTCCACGTCGCCCGGCAGGCCGAGGTAGCTGACGCCCACCTGCGAGGCATCGCCCGGAGGCGCGTCGACACTGGCCACCAGGTCGAAGCGGTCGCCGGTCTTCAGCACCACCTTGCCTTCGGCGAACCGCTCCACGCGGATCTTCGGCCCTGGCAGGTCGGCGAGGATGCCGACCTCCGCGCCCACGCGCTGTGCCGCCAGACGCACCGCCGCGGCGCGCTTGGCCTGGCCCGACGGATCACCGTGAGAGAAGTTCAGGCGCACCACGTTGACGCCGGCACGGAACAATTCTTCGAGCACGCCGGGCGGGTCCGTCGCCGGTCCGAGGGTGGCGAGGATCTTGGTGCGGCGCTGGCGTTCGGTCATGGTGCGGATTCCCTGTGATCGCGCAAACGCTACCACAGCGAAACTTCTTCGGAACGACTGACATTCCCAACGTCATGCCGCTGTCCCGGGACAGCCCTCCGCGCACAGGGTACGGCGCGGGGAAAGCGCTGTTTCAAAGCGCTTTCCTGATGATCCACGCACCCGCGCGACTGGTATTTTTTTGGTCTCTGCGCACAGGCAGCATGCTGCGCACGCACACCCGAGTGCGCAAAAAAAGGCGATGAAACGCGCGTTTGATCGCGCGCTTGACCTCAGGCGAACAGTGGCCGCAACTGGTCGGGCGTGCCCGCGAGATGGTGCGCGCCTGCATCGCGCAGCTCCTGTTCGTCGCCGAATCCCCACAGTACGCCCACGCTGCGCATGCCATGATGGCGCGCGCCGTCGATGTCCATGTGCCGGTCGCCGATCATGACGCATGCCTCCGGCGCCAACGACAGGCGCTGAAGCGCTTCGCCAATCAGGTCCTTCTTGTGGCTCAACCGGCCATCCGCGGTGGCACCGATGATGTCTTCGAAGCGATCACCGAACGGCAGGTGGGCGAGGATCTTCCGCGAGTGCGGTTCGTTCTTGGCGGTGACGACGGCAAGCCGGTGGCCATCCGCGTGCAGCACTTCGATGGCTTCGCCGATGCCGGCGTACACCTGGTGCTCCAGCCAGCCGTGCGACTCGAAGCGCTCGAGATAGAGCTCCACCGCCGCTTCGACCCTGACCGGGTCGCCCAGCAGCGGCATGAAGCTGGTCCGCAGCGACGGGCCGATCCAGCCACGCAGTTCGGCGTCGGTCGGTACCGGATGCTCCAGCTGCGTCAGGGCATGCGTGATGCAGCGCGTGATCCCGATGGCCGAATCGATCAGCGTTCCGTCGAGATCGAAGAACAGCGTGGCGCGGCTCACTGGCCGCGCGCTTCCAGCGCGGCCACGGCCGGCAGCGTCTTGCCTTCCAGGAATTCCAGGAACGCCCCGCCGCCTGTGGAGATGTAGCTGACGTCGCCGGCGATGCCGTATTTGTCCACGGCCGCGAGCGTGTCGCCACCACCGGCGATGGAGAACGCCTTCGACTGCGCGATGGCGCGCGCCAGCGTCTCGGTACCCTTGCCGAACGCATCGAACTCGAACACGCCCACCGGCCCGTTCCACACCACCGTGCCGGCGGACTTGATGAGATCGGCATAGCGCTGCGCGGTCTGCGGGCCGATGTCGAGGATCAGTTCGTCTTCCGCGACGGCATCGACGGCCTTCACCGTCGCCGGTGCGTCGGCGGCGAACGCGGTGGCGACCACAACGTCGGTCGGCAGCGGGATCTCGGCGCCGCGCGCCTTCGCATCGGCGTCGATCTTCTTCGCCGTGTCGATCAGGTCCGCTTCGTACAGCGACTTGCCCACGGCATGGCCTTCCGCTGCGATGAACGTGTTGGCGATGCCGCCGCCGACGATCAACTGGTCGACCTTGCCGACCAGGCTGGTCAGCAGTTCCAGCTTGGTGGACACCTTGCTGCCGGCGACGATGGCCAGCAGCGGGCGGGCCGGATTGGCCAGCGCCTTGTCCAGCGCATCCAGTTCGGCCATCAGCAGCGGTCCGCCGGCCGCGACCGGCGCGAAGCGGATCACGCCATGCGTGGAGGCCTGCGCGCGGTGCGCGGTACCGAAGGCATCCATGACGAACACGTCGCACAGCGCGGCGTACTTCTTCGACAGGGCATCGTCATCCTTGCCCTCGCCGACGTTCATGCGGCAGTTCTCGAGCAGGACGATCTGGCCCGGCGCCACATCGACACCCTCCACCCAGTCCTTCACCAGCGGCACGTCGACACCGAGCAGTTCCGACAGGCGGGCAGCGACCGGCGCCAGCGAATCGGCCTCGCTCCAGACGCCTTCCTTCGGACGCCCGAGGTGCGAGGTCACCATGACCGCCGCGCCCTTCTGCAGCGCCAGCTTCAGCGTCGGCAGGGACGCGGTGATGCGCTGCTCGGAGGTGATGCGGCCACCGTCGATCGGCACGTTCAGGTCCTGGCGGATCAGCACGCGCTTGCCGGCGAGGTCGAGGTCGGTCATGCGGACGATGGGCATGGGAGGTCCTGGGCAGCGGGAAAGACCGCTATTGTCCCGCCTGCCCCCGCATGCCGCAAACGACGATGGCCTATGCCGGCGGCCGGCTGCGCAACAGGCTGAAGGCGAAGGCCGCCACCAGCGCGGCGCCAGCGATCAACAGGCCCCACAGCAACCAGGTCTTCCAGTCGCGCGGCGTGGGCGGTGCGACCAGCGCCGCGTCGCCGGCCAGGACCGCGGACGCGGACAGGTAGGCGGGCGCGGGCTGCCATTCCTCGCCACGGTCGCGGCGCAGTGCATCGACCAGTGCCGGCATCGGTACGGCGGCGCGGCGCGCGCTCGCGCTGCCCGCGACCAGGGCGTAAGGCGGCGTGCCCTGCGCAACAAACACCATCACCTCCGGCCGGTAGCCGAGCCGCAACGTGGGCGCCTGGTCCGGCAAGGCCCCCCGGTTGCGCAGCCGCCAGTAACGGTCGCGCGCCGGCCCGCTCGACAACGGTTGTGCCGGCGAGGCGCTGGGCTGTTCGCCGGCCACGCGATACGCCACCCAGGGTCCTGCGCGGAGCCGCCATGGAGCGTCCGTGCTGTCGCGACTCTCCAGCGTCCACTCACCAACGGCGTAGTCGTCCATCGCCAGATCGGCGAATGCCACGGGATACCGTCCATCGCTTTCATAGGTGTAGCTGTCCACGCCCTGTGCGGAAACGCGACGCCCCTGCAGTTCCGACCACTGCACTTCCTGCCGCTGGTGCACGGCGTCCAGGCGCACGCGCACTTCGCGGATCGGCAATGCAGGCGAGGCATCGAGCGGCACGAAGCGGATGTAGCGAAGTCCGCCGCGGATCGGCGCCTCGTCGCGCACCAGGCGCTGAGAGCCGCGCTGCAAGTCCACCAGGGTCACGCGATCCTGCACCACCTCCCAGTTCTGCAGGTCGGGACTGCCGTCGATCCGGTAGCGCGATTCGCGCGGCGTGCCGGTGTCCCAGGTGAATTCCAGCGCTTCGGCGTTGTCGCGGATGCCGCTCAGGTCGATCAGGAAGGCGCGTGCGGGGCCCGATGCGCCCGCGCCGCCCCCATCCGCCTCGATGCGGACGATGCGGCCGTTCTCACCGAACTGCGCCGACACGCGCGACGGAGTCGCGGCGTCCTGCGCCTGGGCCGGCAGCGGGAACCACGGCACCACGATGCGCCGCGCCGGCAATGCCGTCGGCTGCTCGGGACCGAACAACGCCGCCGCCACCGGCTTGCCGTGCGCGTCCAGTACATCGACATCGCGCAGGTCTGGCCAGGCGGTGGTGGTATAGACATCCCGATCCAGCACCACCCGATACGCACCAGCCTGTTCGGCCGACAACACCAGCGGCCAACGCTTCGCGTACGGCGCAGGCGCCTGTGCGGCCGCGATCGCGGGCAGCAGGCAAAGGACGATCAACCACTTCTTCATGCGGGCGCCTCCTCGTTATCGACACGGCGCGGCGGTGCCGGCGCCAGATAACCCACCACGGTGCACAGCAGACCGTAGGCGATGAACGAACCGATACCAAGCAGGTTGCCCAGATGCTGGCGATCGACGAACACCAGTTTGGCCAGCACCACGCCCATCAGCACAGCACCGCCCAGCCACAACATGCGCTGGCCGCGACGCGAACCGATCACCCATCCCAGCACGCCCAGTACGCTCCAGGTGACCGTCAGGCTGGTCTGCGCCAGGCTGGCGGACACCAGGCTGTCGTTCCACGGCACGCCACCCCAGTGATGCACGGCGTGCAGCACGACCGAGGTGATCCAGAGAAAAGCCAACGACGACAGCAGCACGATGCGTGCCGGCGGCAGCACGCGCGTATCCGGCATCCACCAGCGCAACAGCAGGACGAGCGTGGCGAGTTGCGCCAGTTCCAGCGGATTCAGCGCGGGGATCCAGGGCAGCGGCCTGGCATGACCCGCCAGGAACAACGAAACGAGCCACCACAGACCCAGCGCGGTGAACAGGACACCCAGGAGCGGCGTGCGCCAGCCATCGAAGCGCTCGCCGAGCGGTGCCGCCAGCCAACGCCAGCGGAACAGCGCCAGCGCCACGACGACCAGCCACGGCAATGCGATGAGACCCGCTTGCCAGCCGTCGCCCATGCCTTCGACGTGGCCTGGCAACCACGCCAGCAGCAGGCTGGCGACCAGTGGCCACACCAGCCACCACACGAACTGGGCCGCACCGGCAAGTCGATGCTCGCTGTCGCGTAGGCACATCAGGCTGCGTACGCCCAGCACCGCATAGGCCAGCCACGCCCATGCGCCATGACCGGCGAACGGCTGCTGGTGCGCGTCGGTTTGCCACAGCGCCAGGGGTGCGGCCGAGGCCAGCGCGACCAGCGTGGTCCACGCCAGCGCGGTGGCCGGACGCCGGCGATGGACCTCTGCCGCCAGCCAGCCAGTCAGCGCGACAAAGGCCAGCATCGCGTCGGGTTCATCGCGTCGGCCAAGGTAGGCATCGATCTCGACCATGCCGTTGCCGAGCCACCAGGCGAGCGCCCACAGGTAGTACACCAGCGCCACGCCACGACCGCGCATCCGATAAGCCCAGGCGCTGGCGAAACCGGCGACGGCGATCAGCAGCGCGCTCATGAAGGCCGCGTTGGCGAACATCGGTGCGACCGCCGTCGTCCCATGCCACGACGCTGCATCGGCGCGCGAGATGAAGAACGCCGCTGCTGCAGCAAGTTGCAGGCCTGCGCCGGTCAGTTGCGGCAGAAGCCGCGACTGCCGCAGGCCCAGCCAGGCGAGCGCCGCGCCTTCCAGCGCGAACACGCAGGCCGTCGCCTGCGCCGACAGCGCCAGCGGCACCGACAGCGTGGCGAAGCCGACCGCCAGCAGCGCGTACGATTGCGCGAGCGCGTCGTAGTTCGTACGGCGGCGCAAGGTCCACGACAGTGCGGCATACAGGACGCCGAGTCCCAGCGCGCAGAAGGCCAGCGGCAGGCGGCTGTCTTCGAATGTTCCGCCCTGCATCAGGCCCGCCTGCAGCGAGAACGCCACCAGCGGCATGCCGAACACGAGGCAGCCATCGATGAAGTCGCGGCGGCTGGCCGGCTGGCGACGCGCGAACAGCAGCGGGATCAGCAGGTAGAAGGCGAAGAACAGCGCCAGGAACGGCTGCGTCGTCGCGTACTTTTCCGGCGCGTAGTCGAACAGCCCCCACAGGGTACCGATACCGAAGGTGAAGACGAACCCAAGCAGGTTCAGCACGCGCCACGACTTGTACCAGGCGATGCCGACGATGGCGGCATTGAGCACGGCGTAGTACGAGAACAGCGCGACATGGTTGCCACTGCCGGTCGACAGCCAGATCGGCGCGAGGAAGCCCGCCAGCAGCGCGAAGACGGCGAGCGACTTCGCGTCCTGCAGGACCGCGAGCATGCCCGCACCGGCGACCAGTGCGATGCTCAGCGCGAACGCCGCACCGGCCGGCATCACGGTGAAGACCTTGAACGCGGCGAACACCACCAGCAGCAGAATGCCGATGGCACCCCCTTGCAGGCTGAGCGCGAAGGTGCGGTTGCTTTCGCGCTTGCGCCACGCGAACACCAGCGCCCCCAGCGCCGCCGCCGCGATACCGGCCAGGCGCAGCTCAGGCGGCAGGGTGAACCAGCCCTGGTCGGCGCCGTACTTCAACAGCGCGGCGACGCCGGCGAACAGCACCAGCACGCCGATCTTGACCGGCACGTTGCCGACCGTGAACCAGCGTTGCACCGCGCGGACTGCAACGGTGAAGACATCGGGCGTAGCGGGTCGCGACGGTGCTTCGGGACGTGGCGGACGTGGCGGACGCGGCGGCAGCGTGGGCGCGGGCTCCGCAGACGTTGCCGCAGGCTCGGAGCGCTGCGGGGGAATCGGTGGCGGTGTCGCGGCCGGTGGCACAGGGCGCGATGTCTCGACGCGCGCCGGTGGCGACCGCACGAGTTCGGCCAAGGTCGGCTCGGCATCGGCTCGCGTGGACGTTGCGACATCGACCGGCGCCTGCGACGTTGCGGGCGCCACCGGTGTGCTGCGCAGCTGCGCCACCTGCCGCTCCAGCTCGCCCACCCGGCGTTTCAGTCCGCTGATCGCGACCAGCGCCACGATCAGCAATACCGGCACGGCCAGCACCGCCAGGCCGAGCAACACCAACACTCCCGCCAGATCATCCATCGCCCAACCCGCCTTTGCGTATTCGGTGCAGGAACGGACTGGCCCGTTCCCCGGCCGTCCATTCAGCCTCGGGGCAGCCTCGGGCAAGGCGGCAGGATTTGCAAGATTCGATGCGCAGGTGGCGTGATCCCGGCCGCCCCGTATCACTTCGCGATACCTGGAAACGACACGGGCGCCCCGTGGGACGCCCGTGCGGTACAGCAGAAGCAGCGCGGCTTACCTGCCGGCGACCACGCGGACCATTTCCAGGCACTTGGTGGAGTAGCCCCACTCGTTGTCGTACCAGCTGACGATCTTCACGAAGGTCGGGTCCAGCGCGATGCCGGCCTCTGCGTCGAAGATCGAGGTGCGGGTATCGCCGCGGAAGTCGGTGGCGACCACCTTGTCCTCGGTGTAGCCCAGGATGCCCTTCAGCGCGCCTTCGCTCTGCGCCTTCATCTCGGCCTTGATCTCTTCGTACGTGGCCGGATTCTCGAGCTCGGCGGTCAGGTCGACCACGGACACATCGCTGGTCGGCACGCGGAACGACATGCCGGTGAGCTTCTTGTTGAGCGACGGGATCACCACGCCGACGGCCTTCGCCGCGCCGGTGCTGGACGGAATGATGTTCTCCAGGATGCCGCGACCGCCGCGCCAGTCCTTGTTGCTCGGGCCGTCGACGGTCTTCTGCGTGGCGGTCGCCGCATGCACGGTGGTCATCAGGCCACGCTTGATGCCCCACTTGTCGTGCAGCACCTTGGCGATCGGCGCCAGGCAGTTGGTCGTGCACGAGGCGTTGGAGATGATGGCCTCGCCGTTGTAGGTCTTGTCGTTGACGCCGTAGACGAACATCGGCGTGTCGTCCTTCGACGGCGCCGACAGGATGACCTTCTTCGCGCCGGCATCGAGGTGCTTCTGTGCGGTGGCCTTGTCGAGGAACAGGCCGGTCGATTCGATGACGACCTCGGCACCCACTTCGTCCCACTTCAGGTTGGCCGGGTCGCGCTCCTGGGTCAGGCGGATCTTCCTGCCGTTGACGAACAGCGCGCCACCTTCGACCTTCACGTCGCCGTCGAAGCGGCCGTGCACGGAGTCGTACTGCAGCATGTAGGCCAGGTAGTCCGGCTCCAGCAGATCGTTGATGGCGACGATCTCGATGTCGTTGCCGAAGTTCTGCACGGCGGAACGCAGCACGTTGCGCCCGATGCGGCCGAAGCCGTTGATACCCACCTTGATCGACATTGCTCAGGACTCCTGCGGCCACGCGCGCGGCGCGGCGGGGTTGACGGGGCCGCCATTCTAACAGGCCGCCCCCGCGGCGCCGCCGCACGGGCATTGATCAGGATCAAGGCGGCGCCGGGTACGCGGGCAGAGACTGGCGCCACATTCCAACGAGCGTCACCATCATGAAGAAGACCCTGATCCCGATTGCCATCGCCCTCGCCCTGGGCGCCGCCGTTCCCGCCTTCGCCCAGTCCAAGGGCGAGTGGACGCTGGGCGTGGGTGCGCACCAGGTGAACCCGAAGTCCGACAACGGCGCGTTGGCCGGCGGCACGCTGCCGCTGGACATCGACAGCGACGTCAAGCCGACCATCACCTTCGAATACTTCCTGCGCGACAACCTGGGCCTTGAAGTGCTGGCTGCGCTGCCGTTCAAGCACGACATCGCCGTCGACGGCGTCGGTACGGTGGGGAGCACCAAGCACCTGCCGCCGACCGTGTCGCTGCAGTACCACTTCAACAGCAAGGGCAAGGTGTCGCCGTTCCTCGGCGCCGGCCTGAACTACACCACGTTCTTCAGCGAGGACACGAAGGGTGCGCTGGACGGCACCAAGCTGGAACTGGACGACTCCTGGGGCCTGGCCGCGCACGCGGGCATCGACATCAAGGTCAGCGAGCGCGGCGCGGTGCGCGTGGATGCGCGCTGGATCGACATCGATACCGACGTCAAGGTCGATGGCGCCAAGCTGGGCACCGCCAATATCGACCCGCTGGTCTACGGCGTGGCGTATGTCGTGAAGTTCTGAGCAGATAGCCGCATCGCCTGACGAGGTCAAATGGGGACGGCCCGTGTCGGTTAAAGTACCGGCATGGTCCGTCCTCTCTTTTTCGCCGTCTCCCTCGCCCTCTCCCTTGCTCTCGCGCTGCTTCCCATGCCTGCGCGTGCGTGGGGACCCCTCGGCCACCGCCTGGTGGCGCTGCTGGCATGGGATGACCTGGCGCCGGATGCGCGACACCAGGTCGAAGCCCTGCTGCAGGGCGAACCGGACCCGACGCTGGCCGGCGTCGCCAGCTGGGCCGACGACCTGCGCGAGAACGATCCTGTGCTGGGCCGCAAGACCGCACGCTGGCACTTCGTCAACCTCGGTGAGCACGACTGCGTCTACGTGCAGCCGCGCGACTGCCCGGGCGGCAACTGCGTGGTGGAAGCGATAAGGGCGCAGACCGCGATCCTCGCGGACACCCGGCGCACACGCGCCGAACGCGTGCAGGCGCTGAAGTTCGTCGTGCATTTCGTCGGCGACGTGCACCAGCCGCTGCATGCAGGCTACGCGCACGACAAGGGCGGCAATGATGTGCAGGTGAACTGGAACGGACGCGGCACCAACCTGCACACCTTGTGGGACAGCCGCATGCTCGTGTCCACCGGCCGCAGCGAAGCCGACTACCTGCGCCACCTTCGCGCGCTGCCGAAGCCCTCCCTGGGCGCCATCGCGCTGTCCCCTCCCTCGTCCGCCTGGGCCGAGCAATCGTGTCGCGTGGCCACCCAGCCGGACTTCTATCCACGTCGCGCGAAACTCGAGCAGCGCTACGTCGACAGGCACCTGCCGGTGGCCGAGCGCCAGCTCAGGGCGGGAGGCGCGGCATTGGCGGCCGTGTTGAACGAGGCACTTGATCGCCACTGACCTGCCGGCATCCGCATTCCCGCTCCGCGCCAAAGATCATCGAATCGCCCGTTCCACCAGGAGTTCGCATGAACCTGCCCAGGCCGCTCCGTCGCGTGTTCGCCGCACTGGCCCTGCTCACGGCCACCTTCGCTTCCAACGCCTCCCGGGCGCAGGACGAAGCGCCACTCACTGTCTTCGCCGCCGCCAGCCTGAAGGAATCGCTGGACGAAGCCGCAGCGGCCTACCAGAGGCAGACGGGGGTATCGGTCCGCGTGTCCTACGCTGCCAGTTCCGCGCTCGCGCGCCAGATCGAACAGGGTGCGCCGGCAGACGTGTTCTTCTCCGCCGACCGGGAATGGATGGACTACCTGCAGCAGCGCGGCAAGCTGCAGGCCGCGACGCGGCGGGACTTGCTGGGCAACCAGCTGGTGCTGGTCGCACCGAAAGCCCGCCAGGCAAGCGTGGACCTGAAGCGCCCGGCGACCCTGCTGGCCGCACTGGGCCAGGGCCGCCTCGCCGTGGGGCAGACCGCGACGGTCCCGGCAGGCAAATACGCCCGCGCATCACTGGAGTCGCTGTCGCTGTGGAATGGCGTCAAAGCGCGCCTGGCCGAGTCGGAAAGCGTGCGTGCGGCATTGATGCTGGTGGCGCGCGGCGAAACGCCCCTCGGCATCGTGTATGCCTCCGATGCGAAGGCCGAGCCGGCTGTGCGCGTGCTGGCGACATTTCCGGCGGATTCGCATCCCCCCATCGTGTATCCCGTGGCTGCGCTGCGGGGACCGCGCACGGCACAGGCGACGCCATTCGTGCAATGGCTGGCGTCACCCGCTGCCGACATCATCTTCGCGCGGCATGGCTTCACGGTGAAGGACTGACGCCGCCGTGTTCGACGCCTTCAGCCCGGAAGAACTCACCGCGATCCGGCTCAGCCTGAAGGTGGCGCTGGTGGCAGCGCTCGCGAGCCTGCCCTTCGGCGTCCTCGTCGGCTGGCTGCTGGCACGCACGCGCTTTCCGGGCAAGTCACTGCTGGACGCCATCGTGCACCTTCCGCTGGTGCTGCCACCGGTGGTGATGGGTTACGCGCTGCTGGTGACGCTGGGCACCCAAGGGACGGTCGGCGGCTTCCTGCAGGAACAGTTCGGCATCGTGCTTGCGTTCCGGTGGACCGGCGCCGCGCTGGCATGCGCGGTGATGGGATTTCCGTTGATGGTGAGGTCGATCCGACTCTCGCTGGAAGCCACCGACCGCCGGCTGGAACAGGCGGCCTCCACGCTGGGCGCAGGGCCATGGCGTGTGTTCTTCACCATCACCCTCCCGCTGGCCTGGCCCGGCCTTGTCGCCGGCAGCGTGCTGGCCTTCGCCAAGGCGCTGGGGGAATTCGGCGCCACCATCACCTTCGTGTCGAACATCCCCGGCGAAACACAGACGCTGTCCTCCGCCATCTACGGCCTGATGCAGGTCCCCGGCGGCGAAGCCGGCATCTGGCGCCTGGCAGCCGTGGCCGTAGTGATCTCGCTGGCCGCGCTGCTGTCGTCCGAATGGCTGGTACGACGCCACCACACGCGGCAGGGGGAGGACGGCTGATGCTCAGGCTGGACATCGAACTGCGTCGCGGCCATTTCCACCGTCGCATCCATATCGACGACGACGCGCGCGTGATCGCACTGGTCGGTCCGTCGGGTGCGGGCAAGACGTCGGTACTCAATGCCATCGCCGGACTCCTCACGCCGGTGGCGGGCCGCATCGACGTGGACGACCATTGCCTGTTCGACAGCGCGCGGCACATCGACGAGCCCGTGCATCGCCGCCGCGTGGGCTACGTGTTCCAGGATGCGCGCCTGTTCCCGCACCTCGATGTCCGCCGGAACCTGCAGTACGGCCGTCACGGCGGCCGGGGCACGCCACAGTTCGGCTTCGACGCCGTCGTGGACCTGCTCGGCATCGCGCCACTGCTCTCCCGCCGCACGCGCAACCTGTCCGGCGGCGAAGCGCAGCGCGTCGCGATCGGCCGTGCCCTGCTCTCGCAACCGTCGCTGCTGTTGTTCGACGAGCCGCTGTCCGCGCTGGACCAGGCGCGACGAGAGGAACTGATCCCCTACCTGCAGCGCGTGCGCGACGAGATCCGCCTGCCCATCGTCTATGTCAGCCACCACCCGGACGAAGTGCGGCGCGTCGCCGACGCCATACACGTTCTCGACTGAGCCACGCGTATCCTGCCGCCATCCCAAGGGAGCGGCGTCATGACCAGACAGAAGCACTGGAAGGACCTGCCGGTGGACCAGGTGCGGCGCTACCTGGAACCCGGTCCCGTCGTGCTGCTCAGCACGGCGCACAAGAGCGAACGCGCCATCATGACGCTGGGCTGGCACATGATGCTGGGCTACGACCTGGTGGGCACCTACATCTGGGATGCCAACCGCAGCCACGCGCTGGCACGCGCCAGCCGCGAGTGCGTGATCAACCTGCCGACCGAAGACCTGCTGGACACCGTCGTGCGCATCGGCAACTGCAGCAGCGCCGAGCAGGACAAGTTCGACCGCTTCGGCCTGACCGCCCTGCCCTCGCGCAAGGTGGATGCGCCACGGATCGCCGAATGCCACGCGCAGTTCGAATGCCGACTGCACGAGACCCGGATCACCGCCGACTATCCGCTGTTCGTGTGGCGCGTGGTGCATGCGCGTGTCGCCCCCTCGCCGCGCGTCCCCCGCACCGTGCACTACCGTGGCGAAGGCCGTTTCATGGTGTCCGGCCGCGAGGTGTCTCGGCGACGCCGGTTCCGTCCGGACATGCTGGAGCAATGAAGCCATAGCCGATCAACGCGGGGCTCGTTACGCTGGCACCATGACACAGCACCTCACTACGCTCGACGAAGCCGTCGACCTGATCCTGTCCCGGACGCCGGGCCCGCTGCGCATGGGGGCCCCCCTGGGGATCGGCAAGCCGCACCGCCTGTTGAATGCCCTGTACGCGCGCATCGCACGTGACCCGGCACGTCCGTGGTCGCTGTACACCGCGCTGTCACTGGACCCGCCCGCTGGCGGCAAGGGCCTGGAGGGCCGGTTCGTGGGGCCGTTCGCCGCGCGTCATTTCGGCGGGGACTTCCCGCGCCTGGACTACGTGCAGGCGATGAAGCGCGATGCGCTGCCGCCGAACATCGAGGTGGAAGAGTTCTACATGCAGGGCGGCGCGCTGCTGCGTTCGAGCACCGCGCAACGCCATTACGCCAGCCTCAACTACACGCACGTCGCACGCGCCCTAGCCGACCGCGCGCTCAACGTGATCGTGCAGAAGGTCGCGCGCGAACCCGACGGCACGCGACTGTCGATGTCGTGCAACAACGACCTGACCCAGGACACCGTGGATGCCGTCATGGCGCGCGGTCTGCCGCGCCCGCTGCTGGTGGCCGAAGTGGATCCGCTGTTGCCCTGGATCGGCGGAACGGCGGCGGTGGACGAAGACTACTTCGACATCGTGGTCACTCCACCGGGGCCCTATCCGATGCTGTTCGGCCTGCCGCGCCAGCCGGTGTCGGATGCGGACTACGCCATCGGCCTGTATGCCAGCACGCTGGTGCGCGACGGCGGCACGCTGCAGATCGGCATCGGCGCGCTGGCCGACGCACTGAGCCATGCCCTGGTGCTGCGCCACACCGACAACGCCACGTACCGGCGTGTGCTGGCGGCCCTGGATCCGGAACTGGAACGGCACCCCGCCGTCCTCGCCAGCGGAGGACTCGAGCCTTTCGCCATCGGCCTGTACGGCTGCAGCGAGATGGTCAACGAAGGCTTCAAGCGGCTGGTGGAAACCGGCGTGATCCGGCGCAAGGTGGTGGATGACGAGGCGCTGATGCGGCGCATCGCTGACGGCACCGCCAACCTCGGCGACCACGCGCGGCTGGAACGCGATGGCGAATATCTGCACGGCGCGTTCTACCTCGGCTCGCCCGCGTTCTACGACTGGTTGCGCGAACTGTCGGACGACCAGCGCCGCGCTATCGGCATGCGCCGGATTAGCATGATCAACGAACTGCAGCGGGACCATGAGGCGTTGGCGCGGCTCCAGCGGCGGGACGCGCGCTTCTTCAACTCCTGCATGATGGCCACGGTATTGGGCGCGGCCGTCTCCGACGGTCTCGACGACGGGCGCGTGGTGTCCGGCGTAGGCGGGCAGTACAACTTCGTCGACATGTCGAATGCGCTGGACGGCGCACGCAGCGTGCTGATGTTTCGCGCCGTGCGCGACGATGCAGGCAAGGCCGCCTCCAACGTGCGCTGGAACTACGGCCACACCACCATCCCCCGCCACCTGCGCGACCTGTACGTCAACGAGTACGGCATCGCCGACCTGCGCGGCAAGAACGATGAGGACTGCATCATCGCCATGGGCGGCATCACCGACACGCGTTTCCAGCAGCCACTGATGGAACAGGCGCAGCGCGCGGGCAAGCTGCGCACCGGCTTCCACCCGCCTGCGCACTGGATCGACAACACGCCGGTGCACCTGTCGGCGCGCCTGCGCGCATTCCGCCACGACGGCACGCTGCCGGACTATCCGCTGGGCAGCGACTTCACCGGGGTGGAGCAGCGGATCGTCAAGGCGCTGGGATGGCTGAAGACGAATACCGCCACGCCATGGAAGAAGATCGGCACCGTGCTGCGTGCGCTGGGCGTGCAGCCGGACGATGCCGAGGCGATGGTGCGCATGGATCTCGCCGCGCCGGGCAACCTGGGCGAACGCCTGGAAGCGAAGCTGCTGGCGCTGGGTTTGCGGGAAACGGGGTAAATCAGTCGGGGCTAAAGCCCCTCCTACAAGAAATTCTCTCTGTAGGAGGGGCTTTAGCCCCGACTGCCTCCGGCACTATCGCCCAACCAAACCGCATCCCAGTAAGGATAGCCACCGATTCGACTAGCGATACCGGCCCGTGTAGGGTTGGCGATGATGTAGCGGGCCGCGACCAGCACATCGTCGTCCCGTCGCAATGCACGATCATGGAAACCTTGCGCCCATACTCGCCTTGGGGCCAGTACGTCGCGCACCGCATGCGCCGATCGCCCTTTCGCGGTACCCACCACGTGCGCAAGCGTGGCCGCACTGGTCAAGCGCATCAGTCCATGCCAATGGTCGGGCATCAACACCCAGCAAAGCAGTTCTGCGTGCGGCGACCATGTGCTGCTACAGGCAAGCACCTCCGACATCCTGCTGGCCGCCTCCCATCGACTGAAATGAGGCTCGCGCCGGTAAGTCGTAATGGTCACCAGATAGATGCGACCAGGCTCGGACCAACGTCCTCGTCGCAACGCCTGGTGACCAGAGCCCGGATGTGGAAAAGCCATGGCGCAGGGTCATGCGCCATGGCTCCAGCAACTATCGGTGAAACCCTTTCAGTGAGCGGCCAGAATTCCGATGCGGTCGGGGCTGAAGCCCCTCCTACAGCGGCAGACGGACCACCTCAGAGCGACTTCGCCGCCTCGACCACCGCCTCCGCGGTGATACCGAAATGCTTGTACAGTGCGTCGGCGGGGGCGGACGCACCGAAGCCCGTCATGCCGATGACGGCGCCATCCAAGCCCACGTACTTGCGCCAGAAGTCGCTGATCGCGGCCTCGATAGCGACGCGCTTGCGCACGGCCTTCGGCAGCACGGCCTCGCGGTAGGCGGCGTCCTGGCGGTCGAACACGTCGGTCGACGGCATCGACACCACGCGCGTCTTCAACCCCTGCGCGTCCAGCGTGGCCTTCGCCTGCGTCGCCAGGCCCACTTCCGAACCGGTGGCGATCAGGATGACGTCCGGCGTGCCATCGGCATCGGCCAGCACGTAACCGCCGCGCGCGATGTCGGCGACCTGCGCTTCGGTGCGCGGCTGGTGCGGCAGGTTCTGGCGCGAGAACACCAGGCAGCTCGGGCCGTCCTGGCGGACGATGGCCTGCTTCCACGCCACCGCCGATTCCACCGCGTCGCACGGACGCCACACGTCGTTGTTCGGGATGTAGCGCAGCGAGGCCAAGTGCTCGACCGGCTGGTGGGTGGGACCGTCTTCGCCCAGGCCGATGGAATCGTGCGTGTACACGTGGATGGCGTGCGCCGGGATCAGCGCGCTCATGCGCACGCCATTGCGCGCGTAGTCGCTGAACACCAGGAACGTCGCATCGAACGGCACGAAGCCGCCGTGCAGCGCCAGGCCGTTCGCGATCGCGGTCATGCCGAACTCGCGCACGCCGTAGTACACGTAGTTCGCGTTCGGATCGGTGGTGGAGACCGACTTGCTGGCCTTCCACAGCGTGAGGTTGGAATGCGCCAGATCGGCCGAGCCGCCGACCAGTTCCGGCAGCAGCGGCGCGAAGGCTTCGATGGCGTTCTGCGAGGCCTTGCGCGAAGCGATGACCGGGCCTTCGGCCTGCACCTTGGCGATGTAGGCATCGGCCTGCGCGACGAAGTCGGTGGGCAGCTCGCCCGACGCACGGCGCTTCAGTTCCGCGGCCTGCTCCGGATACTGCGCGGCGTAGGCATCGAGCAGTGCATTCCAGTCGGCCTCCAGCGCCTTGCCGGCCTCGACCTTGTTCCAGCCGGCGTAGATGTCGGCGGGCACTTCGAATGGACCGTACGGCCATTCCAGCGCGGCGCGCGTGGCCTCCAGCTCGTCCTTGCCCAGCGGGGCGCCGTGGCTGGATTCCTTGCCGGCCTTGTTCGGCGAACCGAAGCCGATCGTCGTGCGGCAGCAGATCAGCGTCGGCTTGTCGGCAGCTTTCAGCGCGGTGTCGATGGCGGTCTTGATCTCGACCGGGTCATGGCCATTGACGTTGCGCACGACCTGCCAGCCGTAGGCTTCGAAGCGCGCCGGCGTGTCGTCGGTGAACCAGCCGTCGGTATTGCCGTCGATGGAGATCTTGTTGTCGTCCCAGAAGCAGACCAGCTTGCCCAGGCCCCAGGTGCCGGCGAGCGAGGCGGCTTCGTGCGACACGCCTTCCATCAGGCAGCCGTCGCCCATGAACACGAAGGTGCGGTGGTCGACGATGGCGTGGCCGTCGCGATTGAAGCGCTGCGCCAGCAGCTTCTCGGCGAGCGCGAAACCGACCGCGTTGGCGAAGCCCTGGCCCAGCGGGCCGGTGGTGGTCTCCACGCCTGGGGTCTCGTGGCGCTCCGGGTGGCCGGCGGTCTTGCTGTGCAGCTGGCGGAAGTTCTTCAGCTCCTGCAGCGGCAGGTCGTAGCCGGCCAGGTGCAGCAGCGCGTACTGCAGCATCGAACCGTGGCCGTTGGACAGGATGAAACGGTCGCGGTTGAACCAGTGCGGGTTCGACGGGCTGTGGCGGTAGTAGTCGTTCCACAGCACTTCGGCGATGTCGGCCATGCCCATGGGCATGCCGGGATGGCCGGAATTGGCGGCCTGCACCGCGTCGGCGGCGAGGAAACGGATGGCGTTGGCGAGCTGGCGGCGGGTGGGCGTCGTCATGGGAGTCGGAGCACAGAGGGGCGGCGCCCGGCGGGCTGCGGGCCGCCCATTGTCCCACCCCCCGCCCGCCCTGTCGCGGTTGCGGGCCGCTTTCCGGGGTGTTAGCCCGGCTGGCCCGGCAGCTTCACGTCGGCGCGTTCGCCCTTGGCCACCAGCGAGGCCAGGGTCAGGTCGCCGGTGACGTTCAGCGTGGTCCGGCACATGTCGAGGAAGTGATTCACGCCCAGGATCAGGCCTATGCCGATGGGGTTCACCCCCACCATCGCGCAGATCAGCGCCACCACCGGCAGCGAGCCGGACGGCACGCCGGCCGTGCCGATGCCGCCCAGGATGCACACCAGCATCACCATGAACTGCTGGCCCAGCGACAGGTCCACGCCGAAGAACTGGGCCAGGAAGATCACCGTCACGCCCTCGAACAGCGCGGTGCCGTTCTGGTTGGCGGTGGCGCCCACGGTCAGCACGAAGCGCGACACCGTGCGCGGCAGGCCCAGCTTCTCGTCGGCCACGCGCAGCGCGGTGGGCAGGGTCGCGTTGCTCGACGCGGTGGAGAACGCCATCACCATCGCTTCCTGCGCACCGCGGAAGAACGTGAGGGGCGAGTAGCCGGCCAGCTTCAACGCCACCGAGTAGCTGACCAGCAGGTGCAGCGCGAGCGCCAGCACCACCACGCCGACGTAGGCGCCCAGGCGCACGAGCAGGTCGAAACCGAAGATCGCGGCCAGGTTGAACATGAAGCAGGCCACCGCGTACGGCGCCAGGCGGATGACCAGGCCGATCAGCGTCATCGAGATCTCGAACACGCCCTCGATGCCGCGCTTCAGGATGCCGGTATTCTCCGACGGCGTGAGCACCAGCCCGACGCCGAACATCACCGCGAAGAACATCAGCGACAGGATGGCAGCATTGCTCGACGCCGCGCCGATCACGTTGTCCGGCACGATGGACAGCAGCATGTCCATGCCGGTCGGCTGGCTGCCGACACTGGCGACGATTTCCTTCGTGCGTTCGGCATTCTCCGCGATCAGTTGCTGTGCCAGCGCTGGATCCACGCCCACGCCCGGCTTGAACAGGTTGACCAGCAGCAGGCCCAGCAGCACCGCCACCGCGGACAGCAGCACGGTATAGGCCAGCGTCTTCCAGCCGATCCGGCCCAGCGCGCGGATGTCGCCCATCTCGGCGATGCCGCAGACCAACGCCGAGAACAGCAGCGGCACGATCAGCATGAAGATGAGATTGAGGAAGATCTTGCTGAACGGCGTGGTGACGTACTTGGTGACGTCCTGCACCCAGCCCGCATCGCCCTGGCCGGAGGCATGCACGATGAGCCCGATGACCAGACCGACACCGAAGCCGATGGCCATCTTCCAGTGCAACGGCAGCTTGGCGCGGGTGGCGGGCGAGGCGTCGGTCATCAGCGGGTCCTGCAGCGACAAAGTCGGGAGCTTAGCAAACCCGGCATCGGGAGCCGGTGCGGTCAGGCCCCCTCACTGTGGATACAGCGGCGGCAGCGGTTCCTTCGTGGCCGCTGCGTCGGAAGACCGCCATCGCGGCCCACCACGGAAGGCTTCGCGCAACGCAAGCCGCGCCTTCGCGGGATCGCCGCCCGCCCAGCGGGCACGACGCAATGCCTCTACCGCGATCCGCTGCGTCGGTGCCGCAAGGCGTCGCTGCAGGTCGTCGAGATCGATGGCCGGTGGGCGTGCCATCCCGCACAGCACGAGTTCGATGTCGTCGAGGTCGCCAGCGTCCAACACACGCTTCAGATCTGCCGCCGTATGCGTGGCCGGTCCCACTGCCTCCTGTTCTGTTCCTGACGACCGCTCACGGACGCGCGTCGCCGCCGTGCCGCCCTGCCGCCGCGAAAGCCCCCACAGCAGGGTCAGCAACCAGAGCATGGCGAATCCCGCCGCCAGCCAGGGCCACACGCGGGCAGGCACGCGCCGCTCACCTGCCAGCGCAATGACGCCGTCGTCAGCAGCACCCTGCGATACGGGTGAACGGTCGCCGGGCGCCAAAGCGGTTGTCGATTGTCCGTCGCCGGCGACGACAGGCAACGAGAGGTCAGGCAGTGCCGCACGCTTGGCAGCGCCGGCACGCACATCCCACCAGGCCATCGCCACGCCGGGAATCGTCAACGTACCCACGGCGGAAGGCACGATGGAGTAGCGCCGCGTCAGCTTCACCTGTGGCGTGCCGCCATTGAACGTCTCGTCGTATTGCGGTGGTTCCGCGAACACCTGCGCACCCGGAATCGAAGGCACGGGCATGTCGGGCAGTTGGGCCTGCGTTGCGCCTGTAACGGTGGTCTCGATGGCGAGCGTGGCCGCTTCACCCGTGCGCAGTTGGTCCGGCACTGCGGTGTAGCGCAGGCGCAGGTCGCGCACCGGCAACCAGGGCTGGGGGGCGTTCACAGGCTGCGCGCGCACCTGCAGCGTGCGCGGTGCCCCGGTGATGTTCACCTCGCGACTGTTGCCACCAAGCAGGTCGTCCATCCAGCCACCTGCTCCACGGCCGCTGAAACGGGGACCCGGCAACGTCAACGCGCCGCTGCGCTCCGGCACCAGCAGGAAGCGGCGCTCGGCGGTGCTGTAACGCCGTCCGTCGATCTCGCGGCTGGACTGCACGATGTCGCCGACGCGCTGCAGCAACGCGCCATCCGGTGGATCCAGGTCGAGTTGGCCGGAGACCAATGGCGTGGCGTAGTAGAGCCGTACGGTGACACCCACCGACTGCTGCACGTAGGGGCTTGGATCGTCGATCTCGGTTTCCACGAATACGAGTCCGTTCGATGCCGCGCTGGCGGTCGGAGTCGCGGTGACCTCCAGCACCAGCGGCGCAGTACGCTCGCCGCCGACCTGCAACGCGGGGATCGCCAGCGTTCCCGCGCGCCGCGGACGCAGCGTCAGCGCGAATGTCGTGCTGCCGCGCACGCGCCCGTTCACCAGTCCCACGCTGCGGCTGTCGGATTGGCCCTCCACTTCAAAATCGCGCATCAGAGGGGTCAGGTCGGGCGTCGCGGACACCGCGTCGGTTTCCACGTTCAGCGTGACCGCCTGACCCAGCGTGACCGAAGGTTGCTCCAGCCATGCACGCGTAGCCGCCAGCAGCGAGAACGGCCATACCGACAGCACGCACAACAGGATCAATACCCGATGTTTCATCGCCCTTCCCTCTGCCGGCGTTCGTGTTCAAGCCGGAACTTCGCCTTCAGCAGCGAACCGGGCTCGTCCGGCACGCGTTTCAGCCAGGCATCGACGGCCTGCCGGCGTTCGCGCTGCTCCGCCGTTTCGGCCTGTACCGCAGGCTTGTTTTCCGTCGCACCCTTGGCGCCTTCGGGTTCGCGCGCCATCGCCGCGCGCATGCGTTCACGCTGTGCGGCATCGGCGGCCGCCTGCGTGGCGGCGTCCGGCGGGGACGATGGTGGCGGACCGCCGCGCGCTGGATCCGCATCGGGCGACGGCTTGCGCGCATCGCCCGATGCCGACGGGTCGGAAGGCTGCCCCGCAGGCGATGGCGATGCATTCTTCTGTGCCTCCGGATCGGGCTTGGCCTGGTCCTGCGACGCTCCGGATGCATTGCCGCCGTCGCCCTGCTGTCCCGGCTTGCCTTGCCCCTCTCCCGGCGACGGCGGGCGCTTGCGTGCTGCGTCCACGGCCGCGCGGTTAGCCAGTGCATCGGCCATGCCCGGCTGCGCGCGCAGCGCGCGGTCGTACGCCGCGATGGCATCGTCGTAACGCTGCTGCTTTGCCAGCGCGTTGCCGAGGTTGTACCAGCCTTCGGCAGTGTCGATGCCCGTGAACGCCTGTTCGGCGGTCGCAAAGTCGCCCTGCCGATACGCATCCACGCCCTCGGCGATGCGCGCATGTTCGGCCTGGTCCGCACGCTGCCACCACTCGATGCCAGCCGCATGCGCGGGCTGGGCGAGCGGGAGCCAGAGCGCGCCCGCCAGTACCAGCGCCGCGCCACGGCGGAACCACAGCAATGCGAGCAGCAGAATCGGAATCAGCAACCAGTAGCCTTCGTCACGCCACGCCTTGCCGCCACCGGGCATCGTCGTGCCCACGGTCTCCAGACCCGGCGATGCCACGCCGAGCGCAGCAAGATCGCCGTTGTCGGTCGTGGTCGACTCGTAACGTCCGCCGCCGGCTGCGGCCAAGGTGCGCAGCGATGAAGCGTCCAGCGCCGCATGGCCGATCGTCCCGTCGTTGCCGCGATACGCCGCGCCTGCGGCTGTGCCCAGCCCGAGCACCGAGACCACGTAGCCTTGCGCGCGCGTGGCGGCGGCGGCTTTCGCTGCGCCAGCGTCCGCGTGATCGGTGAGCACCAGGATGTCGCCGTTGCGGAAATCCGCCTGGGCCAACAGACGCGCCGCCCAGGCGATGCCGCGATCGGTGCGCTGCCCGTCCACCGGCATGATCTCCGGCGCCAGCTCATCGAGGTACAGCCGGATGTTGGCCGTGTCGTCGGTCATCGGCGCGACAGTGAATGCGTCGTCCGCGAAGGCGACCAATGCGACCGGACTGCCGGCGCGTGCGTCGAGCAGGCGCGCCAGCTTCGCCCGCGCCTGCAGCAGGCGCGAAGGCGGCAGGTCAGTCGTCGTGATGCGACTGGAAAGATCCAGCACCACCACCAGCGGACGCTGGGCTTGCCACAACGGTTGGTCGCCCTGTCGCCAGCTCGGCCCTGCGAGCGCGAGCACCGCGAGCGCGTACGCCAACGCGGCCACGATCATGCCCGCGCGCGCCGCGCCACCACCCCGCACCAGCAGATGCCGCAGCAGATGCGCGTCCACATGGCCCTGCCAGGCATTCAGGCGGTGCCGCTGCACGCGCCACCACCACGCCAGCAACGGCAGCGCGAGCAGGGCCCACAGCCAGTGCGGGCGCAGGAAATGCAGTGCGCTCCAGAAAGCACTCATGCGCGCCTCCGCGGCCACAGGAACGTCAGCAGCGCGAAACCCAGTGCCGCAGCCAAGGGCCAGTGATAGCGCTCGATGCGCGGCCGCACGGCCTTGCCCGCCTGCTGCACCGGTTCGAGGCGATCCAGTTCGGCGTAGATGCCGGCCAGTTCGTTGGTATCGCGCGCGCGGTAGAACCGTCCGCCGGTCTGCGCGGCGACATCGCGCAGGGTCGCCTCGTCGATGTCTTCCGGCGAACTGGCGGGCATCGGCAACGGAATGCCGAACAGGCTCATCGCACCGTCACTGCCGAACGCGATGGTGTGGATGCGCACGCGCTCCTCCTTCGCCAGTTCGGCTGCCTTCTGTGGCGTCAATACCCCGGCGGAGTTCACGCCATCGGTGAGCAGGATCAGCACCCGCTGGCCCTCCTCCTGCGTGCGCAGGCGACGCACGGCCAGCGCGATGGCATCCCCGATCGCGGTCTCCCGGCCGGCCAGGCCGGCCACGGCATCGCGCAACTGCTCGCGGACGGTCTGCAGGTCGCGCGTCAGCGGCGTCATCGCATAGGCGCGCTGACCGAATACCAGCAGGCCGACGCGATCGCCGTCCCGGCGGTCGAGGAAGTCGGCGAGCACGGCTTTCGCTGCGGTCAGGCGATCGACGACGGCACCGCCCAGTTCCATATCGGGCTCGGTCATGCTGCCGGACAGATCGACCGCCAGCATCAGGTCGCGCCCGCTCACCGGCGGCGTGACGGCATCGCCAAACTGTTGCGGACGCGCGGCGGCAGCGCAGAGCAGGAACCACACGAGCCACGCCAGCGCGGCGCCACGCCCCTGCATGCCGCGCCCGCCGTGTTGCGCGATGGCTTGCACCGAGCGGCCGTAGGGCACCCTCAGCGCGTCGGCCTGGGTACGGCGCGCGGGCAGCAGCCAGCGCACCAACCAGGGCAAGGGAAACGCCAGCCAGAACCATGGCCACGCGAAGCCCGCATAGCCATCCTGCAGGACCTGCAGCACGGGCAGTGACCCACTCATCGCGAACCCGCCATCAGTTCGAGGAAGCGCGCACGCGCGACGACGCGCGCTGCGGCCAATTCGGCCGCATCCACCTGTCGACGATATCCGCCATCCATCAGCAGTCGGCCGGGCCCTTGCGTGAACGCATGGCCATGCCCACCATCGAGGAACCGCAGCCACGCTTCGCCTTCCAGCCGGTCAGCGGATGCATCCCGCTGTCGCGCAGCACGGCGCAACAGTTCCGACATCGCGGCCACCTGTCCGGCAGGCGATGTTGCCTCGCTCGTCGCATCGAACCAGCGTTGCCATGCCTGGCGTCGTCGGTGGCGACGCAGTCGCCATGCCATCACGCCGACGATGAGCAGCAGGACGACAGTGATCAGCAACCACCAGCCGGGCGCCAGCGGCCACCACGATGGCGACGGCGGAACATGCACGTCGCGCAGCACCAGCGTCGCCAGGCTCATGCTCAGGCCACCTGCGGCTGCGCACGGCCCAGCGCGACCAGCCACGCATCGCTGTCCGCATCCGTGGACAAGGTGCGGACTTCCACGCCGCGCGCAGGCAGCCGATCGAGCGCGCGATCGAGGGGTTGCTGGAACTCGGCACGCCACGCCTCGCGTTGCGCGGGGCTGGCGAGATCGAGTTCCACGCGCTGGCTTCCAACGGAGAAAGGAAGGCGCTGGGTCGGTGGATCCGTCTCCAGCGGATCCGTCAACAAGAGCACGACCACATCATGATGCGCGGCCAGTGCCGGCCACCGCGTCTCCGGGATGGTGGCCAGGCTGTGGGGATCGGCGAGCACCAGCAGGCGCGACCCGGGGCGCAGCAGCCGTGCTGCGTGGTCGAGCGCGAACGCCAACCCCAGATCCTCCGGTGGTGGCGCCGTATACCAGCGCACCAGCGCATCGAGAACACGCAGTACCCCGCGGGTACCCGATGCGGGCGGAACAGGTGCTTCCGTCATGCTGCCACGCAGGATCGCCAGGCGATCGCCTTCACGCACGGCCTGCCACGCCGCCACCGCGCCGGCACGCGCGGCCTGCACCGACTTGAACCGCACGCGCGTACCGAAGTACAGCAATGGCGACGTGTCGGCGACCAGCAACGTCAGCCGTTCACGCTCAGCCTGGAACAGCTTGGTATGCGTGCGTCCGCTGCGCGCCGTCAACCGCCAATCGATGTGGCGGACATCATCGCCCGCCACGTATTCGCGGGATTCCGCGTACTCCATGCCGCGCCCGCGCAACGGCGAGGCGGACGGCCCGGTGACGGAATGCCGGCCGCGTCGCGCGGGTGGGCGCCGCTGGGCGCTCGCCCGCAAGGCGATCAGCTCGGTCAGGGTGGGTGCGATGCCTTCGCTCATGGGCATGCTGTGCGGACGTTCGCGCTGGCGCTCAGGGCAGCGGAACCACGTCGAGCAACGCCTTCACCAGACGATCGCCATCCCAGCCCTCGGCCGTGGCCTCGTAGCTGGGCAGCACGCGGTGGCGCAACACGTCGGGGGCGATGGCGCGGATGTCGTCGGGCGTCACGTAGTCGCGACCTGCCAGCCAGGCGCGCGCACGTGCGCAGCGCTCCAGGGCAATGGAACCGCGCGGGCTCGCCCCCCAGGCGATCCGCCGCGCCAGCGTCGCGTCGTAGCGCGCAGCGTCGCGCGAAGCGAGGACCAGCTCGATCAGATAGCGTTCCAGCGCCGGCGCGAGATGCAGGTCCAGCACCTGCGTGCGCGCACTGAAGACATCCTCCAACGGCATGCGCTCGACGGCCGCCGGGACGGACTGCATCTGTTCGCGGGCACGATCACGCGCCAGCCGCAGGATGTCGGCTTCCGCCGCCGCCTCGGGGTAGCCGATCTTCACGTGCATGAGGAACCGGTCCAGCTGCGCTTCCGGCAACGGGAAGGTGCCTTCCTGTTCGATCGGATTCTGCGTGGCCATCACCAGGAACAAGGCCGGCAATGGATACGTATGCCGGCCTACCGTCACCTGGCGTTCGCCCATCGCTTCCAGCAACGCCGACTGCACCTTGGCGGGAGCCCGGTTGATTTCATCGGCCAGCAACAACGGGTGGAACACCGGTCCGGGCTGGAATTCGAACCGGCCATCCTGCGGTCGCCAGACCTCGGTGCCGGTAAGGTCGGCAGGCAGCAGGTCCGGCGTGAACTGCACGCGTGCGAACTCCGCCTGCAGCCGCGACGCCAGCGCGCGGATCGCCGTGGTCTTCGCCAGCCCGGGCGCGCCTTCCACCAGAAGGTGGCCATCGGCCAGCAATGCGATCAGCAGCCGCTCGACCAGCGCGGACTGGCCGACGATGGTCCGGGAAAGGTCGTCGCGCAGCGCACTGAAGCGGTCAAACAGTGTTCGTGTGTTCAGTGGCGTGGAATCCATGGGCGCTCCGGAAGGCGTGGCGTGCCTGTGACCGCAGTTTGCCATGGCGGTTCCCGCGGGGAACGACGAATCCGAACCGGATTCAGCCCCAGGGTGAAGAAACGAAACGGGCCGCTGTCGCGGCCCGTTCGATGATGCACCTGGCGCTACACCTCAGCGCTTGGAGACCGACAGCACCTTCGGCGTGATGAAGATCAGCAGTTCGGCCTTTTCCTTGCTGCGTCCCTTCTTCTTGAACAGGTTGCCCAGGAAGGGGATGTCACCGAGGAAAGGCACCTTGGCCACACTGCTGCGATCGGCGAACTCGTACACGCCGCCAATCACGACGGTCTGACCATCATCGACCAGCACCGCGGTATTGATTTCACGCTTGTCGATGGTAGGCACGCTGCCATAGCCTTCCAGCGTGATGAACTCCGCCACTTCGTCCTTCTTGACATTCAGGTTCAGGAATACCCGGTTGTCATTGGTGATCGTGGGCATCACCTTCAGTTCCAGCAGGGCTTCCTTGAACTGCACGTTGGGCGTCGCAACACCGCCCTGGCCTGCGGTGATGGTGACGTAACCGACTTCCTTGCCCTGCCGGATGACGCCTTCGCGCTGGTTGGCGGTGACAATGCGCGGATTGGAGATCACTTCGCCACGACCTTCTTCCTGCATGGCGGAAAGTTCGAGGTCGATCGCGAAATTGCGGCCCAGCAGCGTATAGGCAAGCGCGCCCGCCGCAGCGTCAGTGAAGCCGTCAGCTGGCAGGTTGACATTCAGGCCACCCGGGGTGATCGGCTGGGTCGGGTTGCTGATGTTGCCGGCGTTGCCGCCCAGCGAACCGCCGATGCCCTGGCTGCGGTCCCCGATACGACGCCCCTGGATGCCGAAGCGGGCACCGAGGTCGCGCGCAAAGGTATCGCTGGCGATCACGATGCGGCCTTCGATCAGCACCTGGTCGACGGGCCGGTCGATCATCGAGATCAGCTCGCGCATCTGCGCGACCTTCTTCGGGATGTCGCTGATCATCAGCATGTTGGTGCGCTCGTCCGCAACCAGGCGTCCGCGCGGGGAGAGGAATCCGTTCTCCTGGTCCCGGCCACCACCACCGCCGCCACCGCCGCTGTTGTTCTGGTTGCCGATGCCCTTGGCCTCGGTCAGTGCCTTGAAGATCGCGGCGGCGCTGTGATAGTTGATCTGGACGTAGTCGGTGACCATGTCCTCGCGGTTCTCGATCGCGATGCGCGCGTCTTCCTTGTCCTGCTCGAACTTCGCCAGTTCGGGCTGCGGGGCGACCCAGACCACCGCACCATCGCGACGCTTGTCCAGGCCCTTGGCGCGCAGGACGATGTCCAGCGCCTGGTCCCACGGCACGTTGACCAGGCGCAACGTGACGTTGCCCTGCACCGTATCCGAGGCGACGATGTTGAGATTCGACTCTTCCGCGATCAACTGCAGCACGGTGCGTACCGGCACGTCCTGGAAGTTGAAGGTCACCGGGCGGCCACTGTAACGGCGGGCCTCGGTGGCCACCTTCTGCGCTGCCGCCACCACGGCGGAGGCGCTGGTGCCGGAAGTCGCATTTGCTCCGCCCATCGCCTTCTGTCCGGCGCGCGGCACGATCTCCACCACGTATTCGTTGCCCGACTGGTACGCCAGCGATTCGAAATCGCCGCGGGTGCTCAGCACCAGTTGCGTCCCGCCGCCCTTGCTCTGCGCTTCGACGCGCTGCACGGGCGTGGCGAAATCGACCACGTTGAGCGGACGCTGCAGCGAGGCGGGCAATGTCGCATTGCCGACACTCACCACCACACTGTCGCCCTGGTTGCGCAGGTCCGGAGCGGCGCCCTGCCCATCGAACTTGACGATCAACCGTCCCGAACCATCCTCACCGCGACGGAAGTCGATGTTCGACACCGAGACCGCAGACGCAGGCGTCGCGACGGTGGCGGGGGACGTGGCCGGTGGCGTTGGCGAGGCGGCGCCTGCGGCATTGGCCGCCGCAAGCAGGCCGATGGCCAGCCCAAGAGAGCAGACCCGGAAAGTAGCCAGGCGCCGGGACGGCCGCGGGCGGTGGGCATTCGTAGCGGTCATCGTGTATCCCCCAATCATTGATCTTCAAGCGCAATCGACGCCGGCCGTTCCAGCCATCCGCCTGCGCCATCCGGCACTAGTTCGACAAGTTCCAAGCCATCTTCGCGGACCGAGGTGACCCGGCCATCGCTCTGCCCCAGGTAGTTCCCCGGACGTACCCGGTAGGTGACCTTGTCGGGTCCCATCACCAGTGCCACCAGACCTGCCCCCTTGCCGAGCGTACCGACCATGTCCAGGCTGTCCAGCGGGTACTGCTCCAGTGTTTCCTTGCGCCGGTCAGGATCCGGCCGCAGCCCGCCCCCGTCGGTATTGCTCCAGGCGTTGCTGAAAGGATCCCGCAGCGTCTGTGCCGCGTATTCGAAGGTTTCGAACTGCTGCATCACCGGCAGCGGTTCAAGTGGCGGCGCGGGGCGTGCGCGCACGTCTTCCACCCAGGCGCGCAGGTTCGGCGCATCGCCCGGCGTACTGGTAATGCCGCGGGCGCAACCGGACGTCAGCACGACCGCGGCCAGGATCATAAAGTGCCAATTGCTGCGCATCATTGCTTCTCTCCCGACGCGGGCGCCTTGCCCTTGCCGCTCGCCTTGGCAGCTTCAGCCGCCGCAGCTTCCTGCTCCGCAACCTCGGTCTCGTCCAGGTAGCGATACGTCTTGACCGTGCCCGAAAGCTCCAGGGCGCCGCGATTGATGCCGCCCTTGCCTTCCTTCGGCTGCAGCGAGATGTCGTGCATGGTCAGGATCACCACCCGCGGCAGGGATGCAACGCCACTGACGAAGGCACCGAACTGGTGGTAGTTGCCCACCATGCGCAGCTGGATCGGCTTCTCGGCGTAGAACTCCTTCAGCGTTTCGGGCTCCGGCTGGAACAACTCGTTGGTCAGGCCGCTGGACAACGCGGTCTGCGAGATGTCGATGATCAGGTCGGGCATTTCCGTCTTGCTGGGCAGCTGGCGCAGCATCTGCTGGAGCACCTGCTCCATCTGGGCGAGCTGCTGCTTCAGGGGTTCGAGGTTGGCGGCCTTGGCCTGTTCCTTCTCGAAGTCCTGACGCAGGCGCACCTCTTCCTGCTCGAGCGAATCCAGTGTCTCCACCTTCCCCTTGACGAAGAGGAAGTAGGACAGGACCAGGATGAACACGGCGAGCACGGCACAGAATCCGATCTTGGCGTTCTGCGGCCACGCGCCGATGTTGTTGATGTCCAGGTTCTTGAGCGACGTCTTCTGGCTCATGTGTTGCTCCCGGAAGCCTGGGGCGAACTGCCTGCGGGCGCCGCCGGTGTCGGGGTGGTGGGCGCGGGTGTGGCGGGTGCGGGTGCGGGTGCGGGTGCGGGTGCGGGCGCCGAAGGCTGACCTTCCAGCGGCGCTGCCGGGACAGGCGTGGTGGCCGGGGCGTTCGGATCGGCGGGCGTGGTGCCGGCGGCGGCCGTTTCCGCTTCCTGTTCCGCCGTGGGATTCGCCAGCCGCACCTGGAGCGTGAACACGTAGGGCAGCGCGCTGCCTGCACCGGTGTTGGTCAGCGTTTTGACCTCTTCCGGCTTGGCTTCGATGATCGACAGCTCAGGCTTGGTCATCCAGCCGGAGGTTTCCAGGTTGCGCATGTAGGTACTGACACGGGCGTTGGATTGCGCGCGCCCCTGCAGCGTCAGCACTTCGCCTTCCTGCTTGATGTTGGCCAGCATCACGCCGTCCGGAATGGTCCGCACCAGCGAGTCGAACAGGTGCACCATCTGCGAACGGTTGGCCTGCAGTTTCTCGATCACGTCCTTGCGCGCCAGCAGGCGGCGCTTCTGCTCGTCGAGGCGCTCGATTTCCTTGTTCTGTGCCTGGACCTTGGCGATTTCATCCTTGAGGAAGTCGTTGCGCTCGGTCTGGCCGGACACCTGGCCGTCATAGTGGAACCACAGCAGGAAGGACAGCAGCAGGCCCGCGATCGCCGCTGCACCCAGCATCACGTAGAACTCGCGCTGTCGCTGGACGCGGCGTTCGGCACGCCACGGGAGTAGGTTGATTCTTGCCATCAGTCGAAGCTCCTCAAAGCCAGGCCGGTGGCGATCATCAGCGCGGGAGCGTCCTGTGCCAGCGCATGCGCCTGCACGCGCGGGCCGAGGGTCATCTGCGCCAGCGGGTTGGCGACCACGGTGGGCACGCCCAGTTGCTCTTCCACCATTTCCGGCAGGCCGGCCAGCGCGGCGCAGCCGCCCGCCAGGACGATCTGGTCGACGCGGTTGAATTCACTGCCCGCGTAGAAGAACTGCAGCAGGCGGCTGATCTGCTGGACCGTCGCCTCCTTGAAAGGCTCCAGCACTTCGACTTCATAGCTTTCCGGCAGACCGCCCTGGCGCTTGGCCAGACCGGCTTCTTCATACGTCAGTCCGTACCGCCGCATCACTTCGTCGGTCAGCTGCTTGCCGCCGAACACCTGTTCGCGGCTGTAGAGGCTGCGGCCACGGCGCAGGACGTTCAGCGTGGTCATCGTGGCGCCGATGTCGACCAGCGCCACCACGCCGTCCTGCGGGACGGGCAGATCGTTGGCCATCAGGGCGAAGGCGTTCTCCACCGCGAAGGCTTCCACGTCCATGACCTTGGCGGTCAGGCCGCCGAGTTCGAGTGCGGACTGCCGCAGCTCCACGTTCTCCGAGCGCGAAGCGGCCAGCAGCACCTGCACCATCTCCGGGTTGTTGGGCATGGGGCCCAGCACCTCGAAGTCGATGTTCACTTCCTCGATGGGATACGGGATGTAATTGACGGCCTCGAGCTCGACCTGGGCCTCCAGGTCGTTCTCGTCCAGGTCGGCAGGCATCGGGATGATCTTGGTGATCACCGCCGATCCGGCGACCGCGGCGGCGGCATGCTTGGCCTTGCTGCCGGCACGGTTCACCGCGCGACGGATGGCCTCGCCGACGGCTTCCACCTCGACGATGTTCTTCTCGACCACGGCATTGGGCGGCAGCGGCTCGACGGCGTAGTGCTCAACCCGGTAACGGTTGCCCACACGCGAGAGCTGCAGCAGCTTCACCGCAGTCGAACTGATATCGACGCCGATCAGCGACGACTGGCTTTTTGGGATTAGCCCCACGGTCTTTCCCCTTCCGACGGGCACTGGGCGCACGACACGCGCCGACATTAATAACCAAGTTTTTACTCTTGGCAACCGACGTTGACGTGGCTGTGCGGCTTGTCACGTTTCACGAGGGTTGTTCCCCAAGTCCCTGTTCCCCTTGGGATCACCTGTGGCGATCCCGGCGGTCATCTATACTCTGCCGTTACGAATTCTGCAATCGGAAAGCACTGGATGTCCCGTTTCCGTCGTCTTCTCCGTTGGACCCTCATCACGTTCCTGA
Organism: Pseudoxanthomonas sp. SE1; assembly: GCF_029542205.1. Taxonomy (NCBI): domain Bacteria; kingdom Pseudomonadati; phylum Pseudomonadota; class Gammaproteobacteria; order Lysobacterales; family Lysobacteraceae; genus Pseudoxanthomonas; species Pseudoxanthomonas sp. SE1. The sequence goes on from NZ_CP113783.1 coordinate 3,447,909, forward strand.
TACTTGCCCTCGCCGGCCTGGTCGGCCTGGGGGTCCTGTACTACACGGTTTCGTCCAAGGTCCCGGACGTCCAGTCCCTGCGGAGCGTGGAGCTGCAGGAACCCCTCTACATCTATGCCAGCGACGGCCGGCTGATGGGGCTCTACGGCGAAATCCGGCGCTATCCCGTCCAGATCGAGAAGGTCCCGGCCCGGGTCAAGCAGGCCTTCGTCGCAGCCGAGGACAGCAAGTTCTACGAACACAACGGCATCGACCCCACGGGTATCGCCCGCGCCGTCTGGCAGATCGTCAGCCGCAAGGAAGGCCGCGTGGCCGGCGGCAGTACCATCACCCAGCAGGTGGCCCGGCAGTGGTTCCTCAGCTCCGAGTACAGCTACACCCGCAAGCTGGTGGAGATGATGCTGGCCATCCGCATCGAGAAGATGCTGACCAAGGACGAGATCCTGGAGCTGTACCTCAACAAGAGCTTCTTCGGGAACCGCTCCTATGGCGTGGCCGCCGCCGCCGAGTATTACTACGGCAAGACGCTGGACCAGCTGACCCTGGCCGAGACCGCCACCCTGGTCAGTGCGCTGAAATTCCCCTCCAGCGGCAATCCGATCAGCAATCCCGGCCGCAACCAGCAGCGCAGCGCCTATGTCGTCGAGCGCATGCGCGAGGATGGTTACGTCAGCGCTGCCGATGCCGCCCAGGCCAAGGCCGAGCCCATGCACGCCAAACCGCATGAGCGCCCGATCGAGGTGCATGCGCCCTATGTGACCGAGATGGTGCGCCAGGAGATGATCGCGCGCTTCGGGCCCGAGGCGCTGACCAAGGGCTACCACGTGACCACCACGCTGGATGCCACGCTGCAGACCGCGGCCAACGACGCGGTACGCGACGGCCTGGGCCTGTACGACCACCGCCATGGCTGGAACGGGATTGAACAGCATTTCGACGTGGGCGCAGACGCGGATGCGACCGCACTGGCCGCGCACCTGCGGGGCGTGCCCGCGCAGAACGGCCTGGTCCCCGTGGTGGTGGCGCGTACCGCCGCTGACGGCAGTGCGACGGTGGTGATGGCGGATGGCAAGGAACTCATCCTGCCTGCCGCCGCCAGCAAATGGACCGGCCGCACGCCCGCAAAGCTGTTCAAGCGCGGCGACATGGCCCGCATCAAGGCGGGCAAGGAAGAAGGCACGTATGTGGTCGACCAGATCCCGCGCGCACAGGCCGCGCTGGTATCGCTGGACGCGAACAACGGCGCCCTGCGCGCGCTGGTCGGCGGCTACAGCTTCGCCGGCAACAAATTCAACCGCGCCACCCAGGCGCGACGCCAGCCGGGCTCCAGCTTCAAGCCGTTCGTGTATGCGGCGGCGTTCGAAAAGGGCTTCAACCCCGCATCGATCGTGCTGGACGCGCCCGTCGTCTTCCGCGACCGCCGTGGCCACATGTGGCGCCCGCAGAACGATGGCGGCGGCTTCCGCGGCCCGATGCGCCTGCGCGAAGCACTCGTGCAGTCGCGCAACCTGGTGTCGGTACGCCTGCTGGACGGCATGGGCGTGCCGTTCGCGCGCACCTATATCAGCCAGTTCGGTTTCGAGGAAGCCGAATTGCCGCCCAATCTGTCGATGTCGCTGGGTACCGCCTCGCTGACTCCGCTCTCCGTGGCTCGCGGGTATGCCGTGTTCGCCAATGGCGGTTCGCGGGTGACGCCGTGGTTCATCGATGAAGTGAAGGACCGCGAAGGCAACGTGGTGTTCAAGGAGAACCCCACCGTCGCCTGTCGCAGTTGCGGCCAGGGTCAGCACGGCAGCAGTACACCGGCCAGCCAGGTGGTGGACGGCTTCAACTTCGGTCCTGCCGATGCCGCCAAGCCCGTCGCTGCCGCCAGTCCACAGAAGCCCAGGGAAGAAGAAAAGCCCGCCGACCCGAATGCCCTCACCGCGCCGCGCGCCATCGACGAGCGCACCGCGTACCAGCTGGTGTCGATGATGCGCGATGTGGTCCAGCGTGGCACTGGCACCGCTGCCAAGGTACTGGGACGCGAGGACGTGGGCGGCAAGACCGGGTCCACCAACGACCACCGGGATGCGTGGTTCGGCGGGTTCGGCGGCACGTACGCCACCGTGGTCTGGGTGGGTCGCGACAACTTCCAGTCGTTGGGCTATCGCGAGTACGGCGGCAAGGCCGCCCTGCCGATCTGGATCGACTACATGCGCGCGGCCCTCAAGGACAAGCCGGTCGCGCTCAACGATCCGCCCGACGGCATGGTGCAGGCCACGTTGAACGGTGTGACCGAATGGGTGAAGGTCGAAGACATGGATCGCATCCAGGACTACGACCTGTACGGCCCCGAAGACGCGGTGCCGGACGAGGAAGCGTTCGACATCTTCTGACGGCCCGCCGGATCGATGAAGACCGCATGACGGCGCCGAGGCGCCGTCATGGACAGGTCGGGCGCATGGTGTACATTCGCGGTCAGTTTCGACGCGGAGGCTCTCCATGCACCACGCCCGTCAGCACGCCGAAACACGCACCCGCGAACGCCGCCAGCGGCTCGCCCACGAGGCCGCCCGGCTGATGGCCGAAGGCGGCATCCGCGACTTCCACCAGGCCAAACTCAAGGCGGCCAACCGGCTCGGCATCCACGATGACGCGTCGTTGCCCCGCAACCGCGAGATCGAGGACGCGCTGCGCGAGTACCAGCGCCTGTTCGTCGGCGAGGCGCATGCGGTGGGCCTGCGGCAACGCCGTGAAGCCGCGCTGCGCGCTATGGAATTCCTGGCGGGATTCTCGCCACGCCTGGTGGGCCCGGTGCTGGAAGGCACGGCCGATGCGAACACGCCCGTCCACCTGCACGTCCACAGCGACGACCCGGATGCCGTCACCCGCTTCCTCGAAGAGCATCGCATTCCGGCGGAACCGCGCGAACGCCGTCTGCGCATCGACCGGGAACGCGTGGCGGACCTGCCGGTGTGGGTATTCAGCGCCGAGGAGCTGGGTTTCGACCTGACCGTCCTGCCGCACGACGCATTGCGCCAGGCGCCCCTCTCCAGCGTGGACGAGAGGCCGATGAAACGGGCCTCCGCCACCCAGTTGCGGCAGTTGCTTGCCAACGAGGAGATCGCCAGCTACGAATCCAGCACGCCCCAACGCTGAGCCGGCAAAGCGCAACGCCGTGCAAGACGCCGCCACCTGACCGGCGTCCACTTCCCGCATCGCAGGCCCGCAACTTGCTGGGGCGGCATCGTCGGGAGAAGGAAGCATGCGCTACCGCGTCTTCGGCAACACCGGCCTGCGCGTTTCCGCGCTGGCGCTGGGCACCGGCAATTTCGGGAAAGGCTGGGGCTACGGCAGCGACCGCGACGAAGCCGCGGGCATCTACGCCCGCTATCGCGACGCCGGCGGCAATTTCATCGATACCGCCGACCAGTACCAGTTCGGCCAGTCCGAAGAGATGGTCGGCGAGTTCATTGGCGGAGATCGCGACGCCGTGGTGCTCGCCACCAAGTTTTCGCTGGGTGCGCGTGCCGACGCCGGGCTGCAGGACACAGGCAATAGTCGCAAGGCAATGATCCAGTCGGTCGAGGGCAGCCTGCGTCGCCTGAAGACCGACCGCATCGACCTGCTGTGGGTCCACATGCCGGACGGCCACACGCCGATCGAGGAGATCGCGCGCGGGCTGGATGCGTTGGTACGGGCCGGCAAGATCGTCTACGCGGGGTTGTCCGACTTCCCCGCCTGGCGCGTGGCCACCGCCGCGACGCTCGCCGAGTTGCGCGGCTGGGCGCCCATCTCTGCGGTGCAGATCGAATACAGCCTGGTCGAACGGACCGTGGAGCGCGAGTTGCTCCCGATGGCCCGCGCCTTCGGCCTGGGCACCGTGGGCTGGTCGCCGCTCGGCGGCGGACTGCTGACAGGCAAATACCGCAAGGGTGAAACCGGACGCGCACAGGGCCTCGGCGTGGTGATCCACGGCGAGAGCGACGCCCGCAAGACGGCGACGGTCGATGCGGTGCTGGCCGTCGCGGAAGAAACCGGACTTCCGCCTGGCCAGATCGCCATCGCATGGGTGATGGGCCGCGGCGTGTTGCCCATCATCGGGCCCCGCACGCCGGAACAGCTGGCGGACAATCTGTCGGCAACCACGATCACGCTGAGCCCCGCGCAGCGCGCACGCCTGGACGAAGCCAGCGCTATCCGGGCGGGCTTCCCGCATGACATCGTCGCCGTCAGCGCCCCACGCCTGCGAGGCGGCAAGCTGGCGCTGCTGGACCTGCCGGAGGTGCCGGTGCGCTGACCCGGGGGGGGCCGCGCCGGGCGCGCAAAGAAAAAGGCCCCTCGCGGGGCCCTCTTCGTTGCATGGCGGGAAGCCTCAGCGCTTGTCGGGCGACACGTAATCGCGCGGCGCGTAGCCGGTGTAGATCTGGCGCGGACGGCCGATCTTCGCTTCCGGATCGACCTGCTGTTCCAGCCAGTGCGACACCCAGCCGGCGGTGCGGCCGATGGCGAACATGACGGTGAACATTTCGGTGGGGATCTTCAGCGCCTTGTAGATGATGCCGCTGTAGAAATCGACATTGGGATACAGCTTGCGCTGGATGAAGTACTCGTCCTTCAGCGCCGCCTCTTCCAGCCTCATCGCCACTTCCAGCAGCGGATCGTCCACGCCCAGTTCGCCCAGCACCTTGTGGGTCATCTCGCGGATGATCTTGGCGCGCGGATCGAAGTTCTTGTACACCCGGTGGCCGAAGCCCATCAGGCGGAAACCCGATTCCTTGTCCTTGGCCTTGTCGACGGCGGACGCGACGTTCTTCGCATCGCCGATTTCCTCCAGCATCTTCAGCACGGCCTCGTTGGCCCCGCCATGCGCGGGGCCCCACAGCGCGGTGATGCCGGCGGCAACCGAGGCGTACGGATTCGCACCGGTCGAACCGACCAGGCGCACGGTCGAGGTGGAGGCATTCTGCTCGTGGTCGGCGTGCAGGATGAACAGCAGGTCCAGCGCCTTGGCGACCACGGGATTGAGTTCCAGCGGCTCGCTCGGCACTTCGAACATCATGTGCAGGAAGCGGTCGACGTACTCGAGGTTGTTGCGCGGATAGCGGATCGGCCAGCCGATCGAATAGCGATAGGCCGCGGCAGCCAGGGTCGGCATCTTCGCCAGCAGGCGGATGGCGGCCAGGCGGCGCTGCTCGGGATCTTCCAGGTCCAGCGTGTCGTGGTAGAACGCCGACAGCGAGGCGACCGTGCCGGCCAGCATGGCCATCGGGTGCGCGTCGTAGTGGAAGCCGTGCAGGAAGTTCTTCAGCGACTCATGCATCATCGTGTGATGCGTGACTTCGTGCTCGAAGCCGGCGAACTCTTCCTTGGTCGGCAGTTCGCCGTTCATCAGCAGGTACGACACTTCCAGGAAGCTGGAATGCTGCGCCAGTTGCTCGATGGGGTAGCCGCGGTAAAGCAGCACGCCATTGTCGCCATCGATGTAGGTGATGGCCGATTTGCAACTGGCGGTGGCGGTGAATCCGGAGTCGTAGGTGAAAAGACCCGTTTCCTTGGTCAGCTTGGAAATGTTGACGCAGTCGTTGCCAAGCGTGGGTTTCAGGACTGGCAGGACGACGGATTTGTCGCCGGCATTCAGCGTGACCTGGTCAAGTTCGGACACAGTGTGCGCTCCTTCGTGGGGTAACGCCGGCCGGTAGCCGGGCGGCGCGGGACGGGAGTCCAGGGAGTGAACCTTGGATGACCCGAATTATCGCACAGCGGGTTTGGAGCCGTCGCTCGATACAGCACCAGCGTCAGACCAAAGAATGAGGCCGCTCGCGCAACCGTGCGTTCCGTTGCGACGCATGATCTGGGACGCGCAAACGCGAACGGCCGCGCACTAGGCGCGGCCGCAGGCGGATCAGGCAAACGACGGTTCGATCAGCGCGCGTAGCGCTTCTGGAACTTGTCGATGCGGCCGCTGGTGTCGATGACCTTGTGCTTGCCCGTGTAGAACGGGTGCGAAGCCGAGGAGATTTCGACCTTGATCAGCGGGTAGTCGTTGCCGTCTTCCCACTTCGTCGTTTCCTTGCTGCCCAGCGTGGAGCGAGTCAGGAACTTGAAATCGGAGGTCACGTCGTGGAAGACGACTTCGCGGTAATTGGGATGGATGTCGGCCTTCATGGCGGGCACACCGTGTCGCGGGAATGGAAGAGCGGCATTGTAGACCGCCCTCCCGGTCCGGCGCAACCCGCGTGTCAGGCCGCCGCCAGGGCGGCCTGGATCAACGCCTCGAACCGCTGCTGGTCGTAGCGCAGCAGGATGTTGGCGCTGTCCGGCCGGCCGCCTTCCCGGCGCCAGTCCACGATGGACGCGCCACGGGCGTGGGCCCCCGCCAGCTCGATGGCCAGCGGCCGTTCGGCCAGTTCCAGCGCCCCTTCCGGCGCCAGCACGAAGGCCATGGCCAGGGCGTCGGCCGCGTACCAGTGGTCGCCGCGACGATCGGCGGACCACAGGCGGGTCTTCTCGGAGATGCGGTCGTAGAAGCGGGCGCGGTCGGAATCCGCCCGCAGCCATTCCGTCACCCGCTCATGATGGAGACCGTGGGCGATGGTGGCCTCCCAGTCGGCCAGGTCGTAGCGCTCGAACGCTTCCAGCACCAGGTGCGCGGCCTCCGGGTCGAAGTAGAAATTGAACTCGGCCGCCGGCGTGATGTTGCCGTGGCAGGTCACCGCACCGCCCATCACCACGAAGCGCGCGATCCGCTGCGGCAGCGTCGGGTCCAGCTTGAGCGCCAGCGCGATGTTGGTCAGTGGCCCCAGTGCGACCAGCACCAGCCGGCCCGCGTGCTCATGCGACAGGCGCAGGATGGCCAGCGCCGCGTGCTCGGCTTCCGCCTGGCGTGCGGCCGGCGGGTAGCCGACATCGCCGAAGCCATCCTGCCCGTGCACATAGCCCGCATCCGGCGACGGATGCAGCAGCGGCGCGGGTGCGCCGGCGAACACGGGAATGTCATCACGGCCCGCGACTTCGCACAGTTTCAGCGCATTGCGCACGGTGTGCTGCAGGCCCACGTTGCCGGCCGCGATGGTCAGGCCGACGATGTCGTGGCGCGCATCGTTGAACGCCATCAGCAATGCCAGCGCATCGTCGACGCCGGGATCGGTATCGATCAGCAAGGGAATCCTGTCCGTCATCTTCTTCTCTTCGTCTTTTCGGCCACCGAGTCTCGCACCGCCGGCGGCGCCATGGAAGCATGCGCGTCATGCAGGAGGGGCTTCAGCCCCGAGGCTCTTCGGTCAGCCGACTGAAGCCTGATCGAAAGGCATCGGGGCTGAAACCCCTCCTACAAGAAGCAACCTACGCGGACGCGTACCGCGCTGCACCGCCCACCCAGCGATGGATCACGCGGTCCGCCACCACCGGTGCGTCGACGAGCAACTGCTCCGCCAGTGCGTGCACCTGCGGCAGCAGGCCGGCATCGCGCGCCAGGTCGGCGACGCGGAAGGCCGCCAGTCCCGTCTGCCGCGTGCCGAGCAGTTCGCCCGGGCCACGCAGTTCCAGATCCTTCTCGGCGATGACGAAACCGTCGTTGGTCTCGCGCATCGTCGCCAGGCGATGCTTGGCCATCATCGACAGCGGCGGCTGGTACATCAGCACGCAGGTCGACGCGGTGGCGCCACGGCCGACCCGCCCACGCAGCTGATGCAACTGCGCCAGGCCCAGCCGCTCCGCGTTCTCGATGATCATCAGCGAGGCATTGGGCACGTCCACGCCGACTTCGATCACCGTGGTCGCCACCAGCAGATCGACCTCACCCTGCTTGAAGCGGCGCATCGTGGCCTGCTTGTCTGCCGCCTTCATGCGTCCGTGCACCAGCGCGACGCGGGCTTCCGACAATGATGCGGAGAGGGCTTCGAACGTTGTCTGTGCCGCCTGTGCGACCACCTCGTCGCTGTCGTCGATCAGCGTGCAGACCCAGTACGCCTGCCGCCCTTCCGCACAGGCCGTGCGGATGCGTTCGACCAGCTCCGGCCGTCGCTCCGCGCTCAGCGCGACGGTCTGCACCGGTGTGCGGCCCGGCGGCAGCTCGTCGATGGCCGATACATCCAGGTCCGCATAGGCCGCCATCGCCAGCGTGCGCGGAATCGGCGTGGCGGTCATGACCAACTGGTGCGGCACACGGTCGCTCCCTGCTCCCTTGTCGCGCAGCGCCAATCGCTGGTGCACGCCGAAGCGGTGCTGCTCGTCGACGATGGCCAGGCCGAGATCATGGAACGTCACCGCCTCCTGCATCAGCGCATGGGTGCCGACCACCACCTGCGCTTCGCCCGACGCCACCTGTGCCAGTACGGTCGCGCGGGCTTTGCCGGTGACCTTGCCGGCCAGCCACGCGACGCGCACGCCCAGGGGTTCGAGCCACGCGCGCAGGTTGACGAGGTGCTGCTCGGCCAGCAACTCGGTCGGGGCCGCCAGCGCCACCTGCTTGCCGGCTTCGACTGCCAGCATGCCCGCCAGCGCGGCCACCACTGTCTTGCCGCTGCCGACGTCGCCCTGTACCAGCCGCAGCATCGGCGACGGCTTGGCGATGTCCTCGCGGATCTGCGCGAACACGCGTTGCTGCGCGCCCGTCAACGTGAACGGCAACGCCTTGACCAGCGCCTTCACCAGCGCGCCCTTTCCCTTCAGCGCGGGCGCGCGGTGCTGCTGCAAGGCCAGTCGTTGCCGACGCAGGCTCAGGTGATGGGCCAGCAGTTCTTCGATCGCCAGCCGGCGCTGCGCGGGGTGCGTGCCCAGTGCGAGTGCAGCGACATCCGCATCGCGCGGCGGACGATGCATGGTCAGCAGGGCCTGCCGCAGTGAAGGCAGGCCCAACCCGTCCAGCAGGGAGGCCGGCAGCAGTTCCAGGCGGTCATCGTCCGGCAGCCGCTCAAGCGCCTGGCCGACCAGCTTGCGGATGCTCGCAGGCCCCAGCCCCTCGATCGCGGGATAGACCGGATCCAGCGCCTCGCCCAGGGCCGCGTCGTCGTCTTCGCCCAATATGCGGTAGCTGGGATGGACGATCTCCAGGCCATGCTGCCCCGGCTTCGGCGTGCCGTAGCAGCGGATGCGCGCACCCACGGCGAACTGCGCCACCTGCGCCGCGCGGAAATGGAAGAAACGCAACACCAGCGTGCCATGCGATTCGTCGCCCACGGCCACGCGTAGTACGGGCCGGTAGCGGAAGCCGCGCTCCACGGCCTCGACCCGACCTTCGACCTGCGCGGGCACGCCGGGCTGCAATTGCCTGATCGGCGTGAGCGCGGTGCGGTCTTCGTAGCGCAGCGGCAGGTGCAGCCACAGATCCTGCATGGTCAGCAGGCCGCGGGCGGCGAGCTTCTCCGCCACGCGCGGACCCACGCCCGGCAGGCGGCTCAACGGTTCGGCGGAAAGTTCGATGGGCGGCGTGTCGCGACGTGCAGGCATCGCACAAGGATGCCGGGAACGGCCCGAAACAAAAACCCCGGCACCTCACGATGCCGGGGCCCACGTCCAGCGCGTCTCCGCGCGGCTCAGAACTTCACGACCACTTCCATGCCGTAGGTGCGCGGCTCGCTGATGGTGGCGCCCACCACGCCCAGCGGTCCGCGCCCGTAGGTGTTCAGGCCTTTCACGTACTGGTTGTCGAACACGTTGTTGCCATAGATCGCCCAGCTCCAATGGCCGTTCGGCGCCGTCCAGCCGATCCGCATGTCGGTGCGGTCGCGCGCCTCGCCGATGTCGAGCAGCGCGTTGACGCCGCAGTCGCCCTGCAGGTCCGACCCGGCATTGCAGCGGCTGCGCCCGCGGTAGGCATGGCGTGCGGAGAAGCGCAGATCGCCGTGACCGGCCAGGTCCACGCGATACGCCGCACCGATCGAGGCAGTGAACCGCGGCTCACCGGTCGGCTCGCCATCCAGATCGATGCCTTCCGGCGTCACGTAGTCCTTGTACTTGGAATCGATCCATTCGGCCTGCGCATCCAGCGAGAATGCATCCGTCACCTTCCAGCGCATGTCGAAGTCGATGCCGGTCGCCTCGAGGTCGCCGGTATCGAACACGAAGCGCGGGATGTCGACCGGGTTGTTCGGGTCGGGATCGATCAATCGGATCGACTGGCGGTTGTCGTAGCGGTAGTGGAACAGCGACGCGTTGTAGGAGAAGCGACCGAAGGACTGCTTGATGCCTGCCTCCAGGTTCCATACGTCCTCGTTCTCGAACGCAGGCCCGATCTGCAGCGCATTGAAGCCACCGGCCTTGTAGCCCTTGGCCAGCGAACCGAACACCATCGTCCTGTCGTTGAGGTGGTAGTCCACGACGAAGCGCGGACTGACATCGCTCCAACTGCGCTTGTCGCGCACCAGCACGCCCTTGTTCACCATCGCCGGCGGATCGATGAAGGCCATGTCGAAGGTCAGCAGTTCACGCGTGATCGGGATCCCCATCTGCTCCAGCGCCGCGAAGAACCCGAGCGACTCCAGCAGGTCCAGCTTGCCTTCCAGTTCAGGCGCATTGCGCGGCGTGTTGAGCCAGGTGAAGTCCTTCTCGTCGCGCGTGTAACGCAGTCCGAAGGTCAGGTTGAGCTTGTCGGACGCGCGCCAGATCACGTCACCGAAGGCCGCGTACGCGGTGGTCGACAAGGTATTGGTGAAACGCTCGTTCCAGCGGTCGCCCACCAGCGACACCGGGATACCCACGCTCTGCGCCAGGAACGAGGTGAATCCGAACAGGCTGCCATCCGGCGTCGGCGCGATGCCGAGGTTGCGCACGATGTTGTCCACCGCCTCGGTATTCGTGTTGACCTCGCTGGTCTGGTCGGCGTCCTCCTTGAAGAAGCTGGCACCGGCCACCCAGTCCAGGCGCGCGTTGCTGCCGGCGAACTTGAACTCCTGGTAGAACGTTTCGTTGCTTTCGGTATTCACCGAATCGATGTACAGGTCGGCCCGGTTGGTGCCGTCCTCCTCGGTCTGGTTCAGCGAATCGTACTGCCGCCACGACGAGGTCGACGTCAGGTTGCCCCAGGTGAACGCGTGGTCGACGATCAGGGTGACGCCGTCGAACGTGCGCCACTCGGCGTTCTCCGCATCGCTGTAGGTCGGAACCTCGCGCGGATCGAAGTAGTCGTCCGGATCCACGGGCACCGGAGGGCGCTGCGGGTAGGCCGGCAACGGCACGATGCCGGTGGTCACCCGGCCGTTCTGGTCAAGGCTCTCGTGGTCCCAGCTGACCAGCGCGGTGGTGTTCTCGCCCATGCGGACCTGCCAGGCTGCGCGCGCCGCCCATACGTTCTCTCCCCCCAGGTCCTTGCCCGTCGCGCCATCCTGGAACCAGCCATCGCTGTGGTTGAACAGCGCGTTGACGCGCAACGCGGACGTCTCGCTGGTGGGAATGTTCCACATCGCATCGGCGTACTGCTTGCCGTAGTTCCCCAGTCGCAACCGCAGGCGCGCTTCGGTTTCGTCCTGCGGCCGGCGCGTCACCAGCGAGATCGCACCCGCTGCTGTGTTGCGGCCGAACAGCGTGCCTTGCGGGCCCTTCAGCACCTCGATGCGCTCGACGTCGAGGAACGGCAGCAGCACGCCACCGCCTCGGCCGCCGTACACGCCATCCACGAATATCCCCACCGCCGGGTCGGTCCCGATGCCGAAGTCGCTGGTCTCCACGCCACGCAGCCGGAACGAAGGTTGCGTGGGCTGCACGGCATCCACCACCAGGCCGGGCACGAAGGCGTCGATGTCGCCGAGGTTCTCGGCCGCCACGTCGTCGAGCAGTTGCTGATCCACCACCTGCAGCGCGATCGGCACGTCCTGGAGTTCCTGCGAACGGCTCTGCGCGGTCACGGTGATGGTGTCCAGATCGGTCGCCTGCTGCTCACCCTCGGGCGTGGCCTGCGCCCAGGCCGTGCCGCCCGTACCCAGCACCACGCAGCCGCCGAACAGCGCGCGACGCAGCCCCACGACCAGATTCCGTTGCATCACTTTCATCACTCCCTCCCGAGAAGCGTTGTGCGGATACCGGCTTCAGACGGCCGGCGGCGGTTGAATGTCTGTTTCATTCCCTGCATCGCAGCTTCCCGGCTGCGCATTGATCCACGCGCGGATCAGTTCGACACCCTCGCGATGGACGACCGACCGGCCCAGCTCGGGCATCATGATCGCGGGATCGTCGCTGTCCATGCGGAAATCGAAGATGGACGCCTCCGCGCTGCCCGGCACGATGTCGTGCAGCCGGTTGCCCGTGCCCTTGCCCGCGGCGATGGGCTGCTTGCAGAAACCCAGCTTCAGGCGGTCCTGCGTACCCGCATCCAGCCACAAGCCGGACGTGATGGCCGGACCGGTGGCGCTGTGGCAATGCCCGCAGTTGATGTCGAGGTAGGCACGCGCGCGCGCATCGAGGGATGCACGGGGATCGGCCGCGTCTGCCAGCCGCGGCGGTTGCGCGGGTACGCCACTCAGATAGCCGACGCGCGCGAGGTGGGCCAACTGGTTGTCGCGACCGGCCGCATACTCGAAGTCGCGATTGAGGTGGCGCGCCTTCAGCCCAATCGGCAGCAGTTTGCGCGACTTGTTGTCGGTGATGTGGCAGCCGCCGCACTGGTTCTGGTCGGGCACCTGGTAATTCGCGGCTTCACGGCCGCCATGCGCATCGACCAGGTCGAGCGTGACCAGTTCGCCGGTGCGCCTCAGTGTGGCTCCGGTCTGGGCGTCGTTCCATACGTAGGGAAGCGCGACCCAGCCTTCCGCACGGTGCACCAGCAGGCGCGTTTCGATCAGGCGGACCTTCGCCAGGTCCAGCGCTTCGCCTTCGAGCGAAGACGATGACGGCGGCGTGCGCGCGACCGATGCCCCATCCCATGCCTTGCCTGCGGGCAACGGGTAGTAGAACGTCTTGCTGAGGATCGTGCCCACCGGGAAGTCGAAACTCCGGTCCGGCTGATACGTGGCTGCCATGCCCACCGGCATCCAGACGGTGCGCAGCTTGTGCGCGTAGTCGCTGAACAACGGCGTGTTGAGGTCGTAGGGCACCACGCCCTCATTGAGCCGCAACCAGCCGTCCTCGACCCGCAACACGCCCCACTCCGCCAGCGTTGCCGGCTGCCCTTCGGCAATGAAATGCACACGGGATGCAGGCTGGCAGGCCACCAGCACCAGGCCCGCTGCCAGCAGCAGGAGGAACGCCGTGCACCGATGCCGCATGCGTCGTCCTCAACCGCGCTTCAGATCGACCGCCGGCAGGCGCGGCAGTTCGCAATCGTGCGACTTCATGTCCTTGCCGGGGCTCTTGTAGCCCCCGGGCCCGTCGGCATTGACCACGCCGCTGACATCGCGCAGGCAGATCTGCGGGCCGATCTTCCTGCCGTCCACCAGGCGATCCTTGTTGAAGTAGCCGTCCCAGAGCACGTCGGGAAAGCTGCCGCGCAGGCCGTAGACCGCCACCTTCAGCGCCTTCAGGTCGAAGCCGTCGGGCGAATCCCCGCCGCCGGACAGGGTGTTGCCATGGATGAAGATGCGCTCGGGGTAAGGATCGAAGTTCGGCGAGGCGCTGCTGTCCTTGTACCCCGTGGAGTACACGCTGGACACGATGATGTTGGCCGTCGCGTTGTCGCGGATCTCGTTGGCGAAGACCTCGATGTCGTCGTTGGAGTTGATGACGATGCCCGAGCCCGCCGGCACGCTGGCCACAGGCGTGCCCTTGGCGCCGAAGTTCTCGTGGTTGTTGGCGATCACCTTGTTGTTGTAAACGCGGATGTTGCCGCCCTGCTGTGACAGGCCGGGCATGTTGAATACCAGGATGCCGCCGGTGTTGCCGGTGGCCACGTTCTCGTAGACGTCCGCGTTGATCGTGTTCTCGACCTCGATGCCGGCGACATTCTGTTCGGCGCGGCTGCGGCGCACGATCACCCCGTCGGACTGGCCCACGTAGATCCCCGCATCGGACGCGCCGATGGACACCGTGTCCTCGATCAGCACGTTCTTCGTCAGCACCGGATAGATGCCGTAGGCACCGTTCTTCGTGCTCGGGCCACCGGTCCATTGCACTTTCACGCCCCGGATGGTGATGTTCGACGACTCGCTGATCTTGAGGCCGTCGCCCTTGGAATCCTCGATGGTGAGGTTCTCGATGGTGAAGTCGTTGCCGTTCACCAGCAGGCCTTCCGCGCCCGCCTTCTGCCCCTTGAAGCTCAGCACGCTCTTGTCCATGCCGGCGCCCCGGATCGTCACACCGTCGGCACGCAGGCTGAGGCTGCGGTCGAAGCTGTGGCGGCCGGCCGGGATCTCGATGACATCGCCCGGCTTGGCGTCCAGCAGGCGCTCCTGCAGGGTGGCGGCGAAACCTGCATCGGCGGCCGCGACGGTATCGGTCGCGGGTGTCCCTGGCTGGCAGCCCGCCGCCAGCAACGCCAATGCGCCGGCCATCGCCAAGGAAATGTTGCGTTGCATGAGTCTCCCCTCCCATACGCCTGCGTAGTGCAGGCCAGTCTGGTGGGCGGGCATGTGTGACACGGAGGGCGGGAGCGGCATACTAAGGGGGGGAAAGCGGACAAGCTGGAGGGGCTTCGATGCGCTGGAAAACCGGACTGGGCAATCCCCTGTCGATCGCCAATCTGCCTACCAACATGCTCTGCGGGCTGGTGCTGCTTGCCGGCGAATTCGGCGTGAATGCCGAGAGCTGGTTCGCGGGCATGCGCCTGAACGTGCAGGAGATCCACGACCCGCAGGCCCGCGTGTCCTACCGCCAGGCCAGCGAGATCATCCGCCGCGCCCTGCCCACCTTGCCCATCGATGGCGTCGGCCTGGCCATGGGCGGAAAGCAGAACGGCGGCAACTTCGGCCTGCTCGGGCTGGCGATGAAGACGGCGCCCACGTTCGGCGATGCGGTGCAGATCGGCCTCGAATACCAGCGCAACCTGGGGCCGCTGATGGACCTGGAACTGGAGGATCGCGATGAAGGCGCGTTGGCCGTGATCGCGACGGCGCCGGAGGAGGCCAACGACCTGCTGCCGTTCCTTTGCGAGGAAATGTTCGCCAGCACGCTGATGCTGGCGCGCGAACTGGCGGGCCCGGAATTCCGCCCGCTACGGCTGGAACTCGGCTATCCCGCACCCCGCTACGCTGCCCGCTACGACGACCTGTTCGGTTGCGAAGTCCGTTTCAACCAGCCGCGGCACGCCATGGTGGTGGACCGTCGCTGGCTGGAACTGCCGTTCGCCAGCTACAACCCGGTGACGTCACGGCAGGCGCTCGCGTTGTGCCAGGCACAGCTGACGGCGATGTCGTTGCGTGGCGAGACCACCGCGGCGGTGGAGCGGCAGTTGCGCCCGCGCCTGCGCGAGAACCCGCAGATGACCGACGTGGCCACCGCACTGCACCTCAGTGAGCGCACGCTGCGCCGCCAGCTCGCCGAGGAAGGCACCAGCTTCAGCGCAGTGCACGACCGCGTGCGCACGGAACGCGCGCTGGAGCTGTTGCACGACGAAGAAACGACCATTGCCACCGTCGGCAGCCAGATAGGCTTCAACGACGTGCGTGAATTCCGCCGCGCGTTCAAGCGCTGGACCGGGCACACGCCCAGCGACACGCGACGACGCCCCACGTAGAGCGGAGCTTGCTCCGCCGCCTTTCGTTCTCGCGCAAACCTGCCGGATGGCATCCGGCGCCGGGCAAGCCCGGCGCTACGGGGTCTCCACGATCACTCCAGCACCATCACCGCATCGACTTCGAAAGCGGCGCCCTTCGGCAGGCCGGAGACTTCGATCGTCGAACGTGCGGGGTAAGGCGCGGCGAAATATTCCTGCATTACCGCATTGACCGCCGCGAACTGCGACAGGTCGGTCAGGTACAGACCCAGGCGCACGATGCGGTCCAGCGAGCCGCCCGCCGCTTCGGCGACGGCCTTGAGGTTGTCGAAAGCACGGCGGGCCTGCGCGCCGATGTCGCCTTCCACCAGATTGCCGGTGGCCGGATCCAGCGGGATCTGCCCCGAGAAGTACACGGTATTGCCCGCGCGCACGGCCTGCGAATACGGACCGATGGCGGCCGGCGCCTGGTCGGTTTGGATGATCTGTTTGGTCATGGGCGACTCCTCAGTGGATAGCCGATTCTACGTAGGGCGGGCCCAGGCCCGCCATCGCGCGCGACCCGATCACCTTCGCATTGATGGAAACAGGCAACCCAAGCGGATCGCCGCCATTGCGAACATGGGCGCCACGACGGCGGGCCTGGGCCCGCCCTACGTCACTGCCGGCGCACGCCGTGCACGACGTTGAGGCGCCGCAGCCGTCGCATCACTTCCGCCAGGTGGTTGCGGTCGCGTACCTGGATCGAGAAGCGCAGCACGGCGACGTTGATGTCGCGCTCCAGGTATTCGACCCGCTCGATGTTGGACTGGCTCTTCGCGACCGCCGCCGCGACCTGCGCCAGCACGCCGGGGCGATTCTCCACGTCGATCAGCAGGGCGGCGTCGTAGTCGCCGGTGACCCGTGCGTCCCAGGCGATCGGCACCCAGCGCTCGGGCGATTTGCGGAATTCGGTAACGTTGGGACAATCCAGCCGATGTACCACGATGCCCTTGCCGGCCGTGTGGTAACCCATGATCTCGTCGCCCGGGATGGGCTGGCAGCACTGCGCGAAGCTGACCACGCCGCGCTCGCCACCGGTGATCAGGATCTTCTCCTGCGAGTGCTTGGAGTGGCCGCCGGCACGCAGTTCGGCGAACGCGGTCAGCGCCTGCGCCGCCTGTGCCGGCATCCAGTTGCCCAGCGCCACGTCCGCCAGGAAGGCTTCCAGGCGCGGATACTTGTGCTCGGTGAGGAAGGCCTCCAGACGCTGCTGCGGCAGCCGCTCGAGCGAACTGTCCAGGTCCTCCAGCGCACGGTCCAGCATGCGGTGGCCCAGTTGTACGGCATCCTCGTGCTCCAGTTGCTTGAGCTGGTGCCGGATCGCGGTACGCGCCTTGCTGGTGACCACGAACTCCAGCCACTGCGGCTTGGGCGCGGCCGACTTGGCGGTGATGATCTCCACGCTCTGCCCGCTGGCGAGCTTGGTGCGCAGCGGCACCAGCTTCTTGTCCACGCGCGAGGCCACGGCCTGGTTGCCCACGTCCGTGTGCACGGCATAGGCGAAATCCAGCGCGGTCGAATTGCGCGGCAGCGACAGGATCTTCCCCTTCGGCGTGAACAGGTAGACCTCGTCCGGGAACAGGTCGACCTTGACGTTCTCCAGGAACTCCAGCGACGAGCCCGCTGCGTGCTGGTTGTCGATCAGCTCGACGATCCACGCATGCGCGCGGTTCTGCGCGCTGTTGGGCGTGTCGGTACCGAACTTGTAGGTCCAGTGCGCCGCGATGCCGCGCTCGGCGATCAGGTCCATCTCGGTGGTGCGGATCTGCACTTCGATCGGCGAACCGTAGGGTCCGAACAGCACCGTGTGCAGCGACTGGTATCCGTTGGCCTTGGGAATGGCGATGAAATCGCGGAATCGTCCATCCAACGGCTTGTATTGCGCATGCACCGCGCCCAGTGCGTGGTAGCACGACGGCACCGAATCGACCACGACGCGGAACCCGAACACGTCCATCACCTGGTCGAAGCTTTTCCCTTCGCCCTGCATCTTGTTGTAGATGCTCCAGGGCGTCTTGACCCGGCTGACCAGACGATGCTCGATGCCTTCCTTCGCCAGCCGCTGCGACAGATGCGCCTCGATCTGCGCCATCGATTCGCGGCGCATCACCGGCTGGCTGCGGATATGCTTTTCGATCACCGCGTGACGCCACGGATGCAGCGCGCGGAAGCCCAGGTCCTGCAGTTCGGACTTGACCAGGTTCATGCCCAGCCGCTGTGCGATGGGCGCGTAGATCTCCAGCGTCTCGCGGGCGATGCGCCCGCGGGCCTCGGCGCTCTGTGCACCGAGGGTCCGCATGTTGTGCAGGCGGTCGGCCAGCTTGATCATGATCACGCGCAGGTCGCGCGACATGGCCAGCAGCATCTTGCGGAAGCTCTCGGCCGCCGCTTCCTGACGGTCGCGGAACTTCAGCTTGTCCAGCTTGGTGACGCCTTCCACAAGCTCGGCGACCGACTCGCCGAACTCGGCCGCGATCTCCGCACCGGTCAGCGGCGTGTCCTCGATGGTGTCGTGCAGGATGGCCGCGATCAGCGTTTCCGCGTCCATGCCAAGTTCGGCCAGCACGCCCGCCACCGCCACCGGATGGGTGATGTAGGGCTCGCCCGACTTGCGGGTCTGCCCGACATGCGCGGCGGCGCCGACCTCCCATGCGCGTCGCAGCAGCGGCAGCTGGTCCTTGGGCAGGTAGCGCGCGGTCTTCTCGAACTGCGCGACGTACTCCGGCACCGTTTCGTCGCGCGGCGAAGCGGGGTTGCGGACTGCCTTGGCGATGCGACCTGAACTCATGCCGCCAGCCTATGCCAGTCACGTCGCAACGGCAACGCGCGCGCCTGCCCGATGCGCGCCTGCCTGGAACGCAGAAAGCCCGCTTGCGCGGGCTTTCTGGTCATCGCCGGTTTCGATGGAAACCCGAGGCGGGGTCGATCAATCGTCGCCCTTGGACAGGTCGTCGTCGGCGACCACTTCGGCGGCGGCCCATTCCAGCGCTTCGCGCTCGGCGCGCTCGCGCTCGGCCTTCTCGACGCGGTCGATCAGGTCGTTGTCGATCCTGCGGGCGGCGATTTCACGCAGCGCCAGCACGGTGGGCTTGTCCTGGTGTTCGCTGTTGTCGATGGTCGGCTCCACGCCGTTCGCCAACTGGCGGGCGCGCTTGGCAGCCATCGTGACCAGGTCGAAACGGTTATCGACGACTTCCAGGCAATCTTCAACGGTGATGCGGGCCATGCGGGCTCCCGGCAGCCTGTTGGCCGCCCAGTGAATGGGGAAAGGGCGTCGATTGTAGGCGGGCGAGCCCGGATACGCAAGCCTTCCCTTGCAAATCAAGGATTTAAGACGCACGGGGCCGCCATCCAGTAGTGCGGAGCTCGCTCCGCTGCTCCTTGCACCTGACCTTCCCATCCTGGATGGCGTGCGGAGCCGAGCAAGCTCGGCTCTACCTTCATTCCGCCAGCAGGGTGGCGATCAGGCCGGCGTGCCGGACATCCTGCGCCTCGCGGCGCAGTCGGCTGGCGGTGAAGATGGCGTGCATCTGCTCGACGGCGGTCTCGAACACATCGTTGACGATCACGTAGTCGAATTCCGCGTAGTGCGACATTTCCTCGCGGGCGGCCGCCAGCCGGCGCTGGATGACCTCCTCGCTGTCCTGCCCGCGCGCCCGCATGCGCTGTTCAAGCGCGTCGCGCGAGGGCGGCAGGATGAACACACTGACCGCGTCCGGCACCTTCTCGCGCACTTGGCGGGCGCCCTGCCAGTCGATTTCCAGCAGCACGTCCTTGCCTGCCGCGAGCTGCGGTTCGACCGACTGGCGCGCGGTGCCCTTCCAGTCGCCGTGCACCTCGGCGTACTCGAAGAAGTCGCCTGCACGGATCATCGCCTTGAATTCGTCGGCGCTGATGAAGTGGTAGTGCTGCGCATGCCGTTCACCGGGACGCGCGCCACGCGAAGTGAACGAGATCGACAGCGCGATATCCTCGTCCCGCGCCAGCACGGCATTGACGATGCTGCTCTTGCCCGCGCCCGAGGGGGCCGCGACGATGTAGAGGGTTCCGCGCTTCATTCGATGTTCTGCGCCTGTTCGCGGATCTGGTCGATCAGCACCTTCAGCTCCACGGCGATGTTGGTGGTGCGGACGTCGACCGACTTGGAGCCGAGGGTGTTCGCTTCACGGTTGAATTCCTGCAGCAGGAAGTCCAGCCGCCGACCCTGCGGTTCCTTCTGGGTGAAGACGCGGCGGATCTCCTTGATGTGGCTGTCGAGGCGGTCGAGTTCCTCGTCCACGTCGAGCTTCTGCAACCACAGCACCAGTTCCTGCTCCAGCCGGCCCTGCTCCATGTTCTGCGCCACGTCGGCCAGGCGAAGTTCCAGCTTCTGCCGCTGCCCCGCGCGGATGTGCGGGATCAGGGTCCGTACCTCGGCCGCCAGCGCGGCAATGCCATCCACGCGCTCCAGGATCGCCGCCACCAGCTTGCCGCCCTCGCGTTCGCGCGCCGCGACGAACTGGTCGAGCACCGCGTCCAGCAAGGCCAGCGCCTCGGCCTGCAGCGCGTCCATGTCCACGCCCTTGCTCTGCAGCACGCCGGGGAACTGCAGCAGGTCGGTCAGATCGGTGCGCAGGTTGGGCAGGCGCGAGGACAGTTCCAGCGCGAGCTCCGACAGCTGTGCGATGACACCGGGATTGATCTGCAGGGCACCCCCGCCTTCCGGCGCCCGCAGGCGCAGCGTCAGGTCCAGCTTGCCGCGCGAGACGCGCGAGGCGACCCGTTCGCGCAGCGCCGGTTCGAGCACGCGCAGTTCGTCCGGCAGGCGGACACCCAGTTCAAGGAAACGGTGGTTGACCGCGCGCAGTTCGGCGGCGAGCGAGCCGCCCTCGGTGGCGCGCTCGGCAGTGGCGAACGCCGTCATGCTGCGGATCATGCAGGTGCCCATCGGACCAGTGAGCGGCGCATCTTAGCAGCCTGCGTGGCGCGGACCGGGCCCGGCCGGACCAACCAGCCCGAACGGCACGGACTGCTAGACTTCGCCCCCCTCATCGCGGATGCCCCCATGTCCTTCTCCCGTCCCAGCACCCGCCTCCCCGACCAGATGCGTGAGGTCAGCATCCTGCGCAACTACACCCGCCATGCGGAAGGCTCGGTGCTGGTCAGCTTCGGCCACACCCGCGTGCTGTGCACCGCGACGGTGGAAAACAAGGTGCCGGGCTTCCTGCGCGGCAAGGGCGAAGGCTGGGTGACCGCCGA
This sequence comes from Pseudoxanthomonas sp. SE1, assembly GCF_029542205.1. NCBI lineage: Bacteria > Pseudomonadati > Pseudomonadota > Gammaproteobacteria > Lysobacterales > Lysobacteraceae > Pseudoxanthomonas > Pseudoxanthomonas sp. SE1. The sequence continues at coordinate 3,468,751 of NZ_CP113783.1, forward strand.
ATACGGCATGCTGCCGCGCTCCACCCACACCCGCAGTGACCGCGAGGCCTCGCGCGGCAAGCAGGGCGGTCGCACGCTGGAAATCCAGCGCCTGATCGGCCGTACCCTGCGCGCGTGCGTCGACCGTGGCGCATTGGGTGAACGCACCATCACCCTGGATTGCGACGTCCTGCAGGCCGACGGCGGCACCCGCACCGCCGCCATCACCGGCGCCTACGTGGCCCTGGTGGACGCAGTGAACTGGTTGAAGGCGCGCAATGAGATCAAAGGCGCGCGCGACCCGATCCATGGCGCCGTCGCCGCGGTGTCGGTGGGCATCTACCGCGGCGTGCCGGTGCTGGACCTGGACTATGCCGAGGACAGCGACTGCGACACCGACATGAACCTGGTGATGAACGACGGCGGTGGCTTCATCGAACTGCAGGGCACCGCCGAAGGCCACGCGTTCCGCCGCGATGAACTGGATGCGCTGCTCGCCCTCGGCGAGAAGGGCATCGGCGAGCTGTTCGCCGCGCAACGGGCGGCATTGGCGGGCTGATTCCGCACCCTTGTAGGAGCGCCCCATGGGCGCGATGCTCTTCGAGCAGATCACGCAGAACCGCATCGCGCCCGAGGGCGCTCCTACAAGAATCCGGAAATCTCATGCAGACCCTCACCCTGATTACCCTGGTCGTCGACGACTACGACCGCGCCATCGCGCACTACTGTGGCGCGCTGGGCTTCGAACTGCGCGAGGACACGGACCAGGGCCACAAGCGCTGGGTGCATGTCGCCCCGCCGGGCAGCACCGAAACCGGCCTGCTGCTGGCGGTCGCCAGCACGGACGAACAGCGCGCGCGCATCGGTGACCAGACCGGCGGGCGCGTGGCCTTCTTCCTGCAGACCGACGACTTCTGGCGCGACCATGCGCGCATGGTCGCCGCCGGCATCGAGTTCCTCGAAACCCCGCGCGAGGAAAGTTACGCCACCGTCGCGGTGTTCCGCGATGCGTACGGCAACCGCTGGGACCTGCTGCAACCCAAGGACTGATCCGACATGAAGCTCGTTCTCGCCTCCTCCAACCACGGCAAGCTGGAAGAACTGCGCAGCCTGCTGGCCGATACCGGCATCGAACTGATCGCACAGTCCGACCTGGGCGTGGAGGATGCCGACGAAACCGGCGCCACGTTCATCGAGAACGCGCTGATCAAGGCGCGCCATGCCAGCCTGCAGACCGGGCTTCCCGCGCTGGCCGATGATTCCGGCATCTGCGTCGACGCGCTGAACGGTGCGCCTGGTCTGTATTCGGCACGCTACGCCGGCGAGCACGGCCATGCCGACCGCAATATCGACAAACTGCTGGACGCATTGAAGGACACGCCTGGCGAACAGCGTGGCGCGCACTTCTATTGCGTCCTGGTGCTGCTGCGCCATGCGCACGATCCGCAACCGCTGATCGTCGAAGGCGAGTGGCAGGGCCGCATCCTGCTTGAACGTCGCGGCACCGGCGGACATGGCTACGACCCGGTGTTCTTCGACCCGCAGTTCGGCCAGTCGGCGGCGGAGATGCCGCTGGACGAGAAGAACCGCATCAGCCATCGCGGCAAGGCGCTGGCGGGATTGAAGCAGCGGCTGCAGACATTGCTGTAGGGCCGCCCTTCTTGCCCCAACGGGGTATCGCTGCCCCAACGGGGCACATGGGCGCGGTGCGCTCCCGTACGGCCACGCAAGAAGCATCGCGGGCGTGTATCCCATGCGGGGCACGGAACCCGCTCCTACAATAGACCCATGCTGATCCCGCCTCCCCTGTCGCTGTACGTCCACATGCCGTGGTGCGTGCGCAAATGTCCGTACTGCGATTTCAATTCGCACCAGGGCAAGGGCGAGCTGCCGTTCGATGCCTATGTCGAGGCGCTGCTGCGCGACCTGGACCACGATCTGCCGCTGGTGTGGGGGCGCACGGTGCACAGCGTCTTCTTCGGTGGTGGCACGCCCAGCCTGTTCCCGCCGGAGGCCATCGACCGCTTCCTGCAGGCCGCAAGCAGCCGGCTGCGTTTCGCACCGGGGCTGGAAGTGACGCTGGAGACCAATCCCGGCACCGCCGAGCATGGCCGTTTCGAGAGCTACCGCGCGGCCGGCGTGAACCGCATCAGCTTCGGCATCCAGAGCTTCGACGACGGCAGCCTGGAGAAGCTCGGTCGCATCCACGACAGCCGCGAGGCCGAGCAGGCCGTGAAGCTGGCGCAGGATGCCGGCTTCGACAACCTCAACCTCGACCTGATGTACGCCCTGCCCGGCCAGACCCTGGCCATGGCCGAACATGACCTGCAACGCGCCTTCGCGCTGCGACCCGCGCACATCTCCCACTACCAGCTGACGCTGGAGCCGAACACGGTGTTCTTCTCGCGGCCTCCGCAGGGCATACCCGACGACGACCATGCCTGGGACATGCAGGAACACTGCCAGGCGCTGCTCGCCGATGCCGGCTATGGCCACTACGAGGTCAGCGCCTACGCGCAACCGGGCCGTCGCTGCGCGCACAACATGAACTACTGGCGTTACGGCGATTACGTGGGGATCGGTGCCGGTGCGCACGGCAAGATCACCTCGGGTGCCACCGGGCAGATCCTGCGCCGCTGGAAGGTGAAGCACCCCACGGGCTATCTGGCGACCGCGGGCACGCCGCAGGCCATCGGCGGCGATGACGACATCACGCCGGAACGCCGGCCGTTCGAATTCATGCTCAATGCGCTGCGGCTGCAGGAAGGCTTTGCGTTGGCCGATTTCACCGCCACTACCGGCCTGCCCGTCGCAATGATCGAGGTGGCGCTGGAACAGGCCCGGCAGCATGGCTGGCTCGATCTGTCGGACAGCCATGTGCGGCCCACGGCCCTGGGCCGCCGGTTCACCAACGACGTGATCGAACTGTTCCTCGACACCTGAGGCCGGCGCCGTCTCCGCGTGGCGACGGATGGATGCGCAGGCAACGCCGGGTGTGATAATGATGGAGTTACAGGGGAGCCTACTGCACCGATGACCGCGCCACGATCGCCTTCGCCTGCCGCCGCGCCGACCGCCATCGCATCGGCCGCGCTGCCGCCGCGCGTGCGCCGCGTGCTGCAGAACCTGTTCGACCACATCTCGCCGGACTTCATCACCGCGCTGAACGCGATGCTGGTGGAGTTCGAGCAGCAATTGTTCAAACAGGCCGAACAGGCCCGCAGCAACCACCTCCAGACCCAGATCTTCGTCGACCTGCGCGCGCTGCAGAAGCACCGGACCGAACTGGTGCCGCACTACATGTTCGGCCTGGAAGGCGAACTGGCGGGCATCCGCATGCCGCGCGCCGATGCGGACGCCTCGACGGTGACGCGCCTGGACTACCAGACGCTGACCCTGGTGGAAGATGCCGCGATGGACCAGGAAATCGTGCTGCGCGAAGTCGCGCGCCGGCACGAGCAGCGTGGCAACGCGCAGATCCTGATGCTCGGACAGCGCTTCGGCGTGCTCGCGCGTGCCCCCGCCTACGACGCCGACACCCTGCCGCTCGGACCGAACCGCCTCTGCCATGTGCTGAAGGAGGCCGCGAACTGCCTGGAGCTGTCGCTGGACGCGCAGCTCGTGCTGTACCGCACCTTCGACCACAAGGTGATGCTGAACTACAGCGAGTGGGCCAGCACCGTGAACCAGTTCCTGTCCCGCGAAGGCATCCTGCCGGGGCTGGTCTACATGCCGCGCCGGGGCCGCGCGCAGGACGCGATCCGTCGGCAGCCGCTCGACGAGGGCAGCACCGCACCGCGCCCGATGACCGCCTGGCAGGGCCAGGCAGGCGCGTCGCACTGGGCCACGCTGACGCCCGACCAGTTGCAGGCCGTCGCCGGCGCCATGACCGACGGCCGGGCGCCAGAACCCGCCCATGGCGCGTCACCGCCATCGGCGCCCCCGGGCGCTGCCGCTGGCGCCGCCGCACCCGCGACCGGGGATGCGCCACCCGCGGAGGGCGCCGCGGGTTCGTTTGAAGTGCTGCAGAAGCTGCTCGCCATCCGTCGCGGCGGCCTGCAGGCCGATGCCCACGCCCTCGCTGCCTCGGGCGGCCACGGCGGGCATGGCAGCCTTGGCGGCCACGGAGGACAGGAGGGCCAGGGAGGACCGGGTTCGCCGGGTCAAGGCGGCCGCCAGGGCGGCGCCCCGACGGGTGATGGTGGCCCGGGCACGGGCACCGACGCACCGGCCGCCCCCACCCACCGGCTGCTGCCTACGCCCGATGTGTTGAACACATTGCAGGCGCTGCAGGCAGCGCCCCTGCCGCCGCGTACGCCCGACCAGCCGCGCCGCACCGTGGCCGACCTGCAGCAGACCATGCTGGCGGAGGTACGTGCCAAGCACGGTGCAAACGCCACCCTGGCGAGCGCGGATTCGGACACCTTCGAGCTGCTGGACCTGCTCTACAACGAGATCGAACGCGAGGTGCAGCACGACGCGCCCGCCGCCGACATGCTGGTGCGGCTGCAGGTGCCGGTCGTGCAGGCCGCGCTGCGCGACCGCAACTTCTTCCTGCGTGCGCAGCATCCGGCGCGCGACCTGCTCAACACGGTGGCCGAATCCGGCGCCACCTGGCTGGGCGATGACGATGTCGACCCGCAGCTGGTGCAGAAACTGCACCGCGCGGTCGAGACCGTGGTCGAAACCTACGAAGGCGATGAAGCCGTCTTCGAGGACGCCAACCGCGACGTCCAGCAGCACCTCCAGGCGGCCGCGCGCAAGGCCGAACTGGCCGAGCGCCGGCAGATCGAAGCCGCGCGCGGCAAGGACCGGCTGGAAGTCGCCAAGCAGCGCGCCGCGGAGACCATCGAATCCGCGATGGCCGAGGCCAAGCCACAGAAGTTCGTGCAGGCCCTGCTCAGCCAGGCCTGGGCCGACGTGCTCACGCTCACGCAACTGCGCAACGGCGAATCGTCGAGCGAGTGGACCGACCAGCTGCAGACCACGCTGGAGATCGTCGCCGCCACCACCACCGCGCAGGAAGCCAGCCCCGCGCTGGCCGACAAGATCGAGAAGTCGCTGGTGCAGGTGGGCTACCACGAAGACGAAGCGGCCGCGATCGCGCGCCGCCTGTCGAGCGCCGAGGAAGACGAAACGACCTCGCGCACCGAGCTGACCGCGCGCCTCAAGGCACGCGCACGGCTGGGTGGCCAGGGCGAGGTCAAGAAGAAGCCGGCGCAGCCGCGCACGCCGCAGGAACAGGAGTGCTACGACTACCTGCGCACGCTGCCGTTCGGCACGTGGTTCGAATTCACCCGCAACCAGCAGGGCGACCTGCAGCGCCAGCGCCTGTCGTGGTTCAGTCCGGTCACCGGCAATGCCCTGTTCGTCAACCAGCGCGGCCAGCGCGTGGGCGAGCACTCGCTGGACACGCTCGCGCACCTGATGGCCAAGGGCCAAGCGCAGGTGGTGACCGAAGACCGCGGCCGCCTGATCGACCGCGCATGGAATGCCACCCTCAGTGCGTTGCGCAGCCTCACTGGCCGCCGCGGCGAAACCGAAGCCGCAGGAGACGCCGCATGATGCGCGAGTTCCGCCGTGCACGCCGACGCAGCGTGCCCAAACCTGTCCCCGTGTTCGACCTGATGACCGAACAGGTCATCGGCCGCCTGGGCAACCTGTCCGAGTCGGGCATGTTGCTGGTCGCCACCGAGCCGGTGGTGGACGATGCGCTGTACCAGTTGCGCTTCCATCTTCGCGATGAGCGCGGGCAGGACGTGCCGATCGACGTGGGCGCGCACCTGCTGTGGTCCGCGCAGGCCAATACGCCCGGGCAGGCCTTCGCCGGCCTGCGCTTCCTGACCATCGACCGCGAGCCGCTGGAGCGCCTGCGCCAGTGGGTCAACGCTGGGCCGGAAGCCGAATAAGGACCCCACGCCACGGCCTGCACGGGCCGGATGCGGCAAAATGGCGGCTCTTTCGCACGAGCCGCCGCCATGAACGCCCCCGCCTCCCCCAGCACCGAACTCGTCCCGCTCTACGCCGACCACTTGGCGACGATGAAGCGGCGCGCGGACGAAGCCCTGGCGCGCGGCGGCTTCGATCATCTGGTCGTGCCCAGCGGCACGCAGCACTGGCAGGTGTTCGACGACCGCGATTATCCGTACGCGGTCAACCCGCAGTTCAAGGCCTGGCTGCCGTTGACGCGCGTGCCGTACAGCTGGCTGGTGTACACGCCCGGCGAACGCCCGAAGGTGATCTTCTACCAGCCGTTCGATTACTGGCACGTGGTGCCGGACGCACCCAGCGGCTGGTGGGTGGACCATTTCGACATCCACATCATCCGCAAGCCGGACGAAGCACTCGCCCTGCTGCCGCCGGCCGCGCGCAGCGCGATCCTCGGCGAGCCGCAGAGCGCGCTGGGTGACTACGCCCCCAACAATCCCGAGCCGGTCATCCAGTACCTGGAGTACCAGCGCTCCTACAAGACGCCGTATGAAATCACCCTGATGCGCCAGGCGCAGCGCCTGGCCGTGCGCGGCCATCGCGCCGCCGAGGCGGCGTTCCGCGCAGGCCAGAGCGAGTTCGGCATCCACATGGCCTACTGCACTGCGGTGGGCCAGGACGCCAACGACCTGCCCTACGGCAACATCATCGGTCTGAACGAACACGCCGCCGTGCTGCACTACACCGAATTGCAGCGCACCGCGCCCGATCCGCTGCGCAGCTTCCTGATCGATGCCGGCGCCAGCTTCCACGGCTATGCCAGCGACATCACCCGCACTTACGCCTACGACACCGGCAGCGAGTTCCAGGCGATGATCGATGCGGTGGACGCCGCGCAGCAACGCATGTGCGCCGGCGTGCGCAACGGCGTGGACTACAGGCAGCTGCACGTGGATGCACACCACACCCTGATGGGCATCCTGAAGGACTTCGGCGTGATCACCGTGTCGCCGGAGGCCGCCGTCGCCAGCGGCGTGAGCGCGGCCTTCTTCCCGCATGGCCTGGGCCATCCCATCGGCCTGCAGGTGCACGACGTGGCCGGCTTCGCCGCCAGCGACCGCGGCGGCCGCATCGAACGCCCCACCGGCCATCCCTACCTGCGCATGACCCGCGTGCTGGAACCCGGCATGGTGGTGACCATCGAGCCCGGCCTGTACTTCATCGATCTTCTGCTTGAAGAGGTGAGGAAGAACGGCCACGCCGCCAGCGTGGACTGGGCGCGCGTGGATGCGTTCCGCCCGTACGGCGGCATCCGCATCGAGGACGAAGTGCTGTGCACCGACGGCGATGCCGACAACCTGACGCGGCCGGCGTTTGCGGAGGTGGGTTGAGCCGGCTGCCGTCCCGCTTCAGCGTGATGGCACCAGGGTGTAGCTGCCGTCGTCGTAGCTGACGGGCAGCAAGGCATAAGCGCGCCGTCCGTCTTCCGGCAGCGGGTAAGGCTTCATGCGCATGCTGCGCGCCTGCGCCTCTAGGCCGCGCGCGCTGGCCGGCGTGGGCAGGCCTTCGATCATCGTCACCACCTCGCCGCGCCCGCCTTCCGGATTGGCGCGATACAGGAAGAAGGCGAACGACGGTCCCAGCGGGATGCGGGCATCGGGCGCGATGAACTTCTCGCGCTGGTTCTCGGCGGCGATCTCCAACTGTGTCGCGCCCCACACCGCCTTGCTGCCATGCCCGTCCAGCTGCGTGAACAGCATGCGGTCCAGATCGGTGCCACGCGCCTCGCGCAGTTCGTCGAACCAGCTGCGCCCCACCGCTTCCTGGTCGCCGCCCTTGGGCATGGCCTTGTAGCAGCGGCTGATCAGATAGGCGTGGTAGGCCGTGTTGCGGTATGGCGCGTCGGCGGTGTTGCGATGGGGCTGGGTACCGCGTGTGCGGGCTTCCCTTTCGCGGTCCAGCACCACCCATGCCTGCGCCCACTGCATAGCGGGCTTGGCGTTGCCGGCGGCCAGCTCCAGTTCGGCCAGCGATGCCAGTGCGATCAGCGGGCAGCGCGCGGACGCCACGCATTTCTCCAGCCAGAAGCGCGCGGTTTCCACGTCGCGCTCCACACGCCGCGCAGGATGGTCCATGCCGTGCCGGTACAGCGCGCCCAGGTAGAACGCGGAATAGCCGTCACCGGCCTGCGCATGCGCGACCAGCTGCTGCATGGCGGCATCGCGTTCCGCCGCCGGCGCCTCGCGATCCAGCAACGTCTCCAGCACTTCCGGCGGCGTCTCGGGCGGCGCCACGGGCTCGTTTCCGTAAGCCGCCGCCATCCACACGGCCCCGGCCACGATGCACCCCCTGACGACGTTCCGCATGTCCATGCCACCCCTTCCATTGGTGACCAGACGCTAGCCTGCCAGCGCGCTGCCGGCAAGCCGCCCTGCGGCATTCCCGTCGTGGTGGTTTGACGGGGGAAGCGGGCGCTTACAGAATCGGGCGGCGCCCGGGGTGCGGGCTAGAAGGCGTTAGGGCTCATGATCATTCTTTTCCGCATCCTGATATTGGTCGCGATTGCTTCCCTTCTAGCGGCGGCGTGCCTGCCGTTCGATCGCCCATTCCAGATCAGCGTCGATCTCAATCAGCCGCCACCGGCCTGGCTGGCTCTTTCGGGTGCATTTGTCATTGCCGTCTTAGGCGCAGTGGTGGCTTCAGGAGCACTTTTTCTGTTCCGGGGTTGGGGCCGCTGGTTGGGTGCTCTTGCTTGTGTGGCTGGGCTTGTAATCGCTTGGCTGGCCGCTGGCTCGCCTATCGCTCGATCCGTGAGCACCTTGGCCACCACACTCCTGGTGTTATCCGCGTTCACTTGGCTGACGGTCTTGGTACTCTCATGTCATCCCTCGGTAATGGTTAGGTTTCGGCATGAGCGGTAACAGCTCATTCAAGCCGAGCCCACTATGTGGGTTCACCCAACCCAGGCACTAGGCGCAATGACGCGACTACATAAGCTATGCCTCATAGCCCTCATGACAGCCGTGCTCGGCTGCACGCCATCGATCTCCCGCGATCAATCCAAAAGTCTGGCCGCGGCGAGTGCCGTCCTTCTCGCGCACCCCGAGGGAGACATTCCTGAATCCAGCTGGCCTGAGGTTGTGGCCAACCTCAAGCCAAAGCGCGTTTACCGCAACCATCAAGGCGTCTACATCTGCACATACGAGTTCTTTGTTGAGCAGCAAGGTGTTTTCATCCTTGACCCGGCATCAACGTTCATACCAAATCACAATGGAGATCCCAGCTATGAGGTCGTCGCCGCAGGCATCTTCACCTACCGTAGCGCTGGCTAGTTCGCGCCGGGCAGTCCATTCGAACTGATGCCGCTTTGCGGTGTAGCCTGATTCAGACGTTGAATCGCACACAAGAAAACCATGACCACTGAAAAAGACGATCATTTCTATGATCGGGCAGACGCCCATATTCATCTGGCCAACGATCAAACGAAAGACACGGGTCGCGGCAAAGTGAGCGCCTCGTTCCTTTATGGGGCTGCACGATTCAATGTCCATGTCGCGGCCTGCAACTGCGAATCAAAGCATCAGATGATCAATGAGCGCGACAGCATTCGTGACTACTACGTCGCCGAGTACACGAAGATGCTGGAGGAGCATCTGGATGACTACGTTGAGCATTACGACAGGTACATGCGCAAGGACACGTAGGGTCCTGACAGTTCATTCAAGCCGAAACCGCACCATGGCGACGTGATCAGGCGTCAGGCGGCATCGCGAGGGTGCAGAGCGCTGAAGACGGCACCTGAACATTCCTCGTGCGACATTCGGCTTCCCTTTCAAGCGTGAGGCGCCGAATGGCTACGCAAGATGAAATCATGGCTCTGGAGCGAAAGTTCTGGCAATCCATGATGGACATGGACCTCGATACGGCTGTGTCCCTTCTGGATGAGCAGTCCACGGCTGCAAGTGCCCAGGGCATCCATTACTTCGACCCCGCCGAGTACAAAGCGATGGCCCTATTGGGGGATGCTCGAATCACGTCTTTCGCGTTCTTTGATGAGAGAGTCATCTTCCCTGTCCCGGACGTGGCTATCGCTTCCTACAAGGCAAAGCAATCTTTCACGATGGGCGGGAAAAGTCATGAGATGGTCGTGTATGACACAACCACATGGATCAGGAAGGGTGGAAGGTGGGTAGCTTCTGCCCATACAGAGTCGCCTGAGCAGAAAGATCCGTCGGGCGCCACCTGAAGGGGCATTCAAGCCAACTCCACCTCGTTACGCGACTCAATACATGCGTCGAGCATCAAGGATGTCCCACATGACCCGCGACCTCGGATTCTGCGTGATCTACCGTGCACGGGTACATCCCGACAAGGAAGCCCAGTACATCGCCGCCTGGTCCAGGCTGACGATGCTCATCCGTACCCAACGGGGTGGACTGGGTTCCCGACTCCATCGCGGCAACGACGGGCTCTGGTATGCCTATGCGCAGTGGGAAAGCGCGGAGAAGCGTGCGGCTGCATTCGCAATGCCCGCCGTCGACCCGGCGGCACAGGCCGACATGGCCGACGCCATCATCGAATCTTTCCCCGAGATTCTGCTGGATCCGGTAGAGGATCAGTTGATGCCGGTCCAGATACGCAGGACAGGCTGAGCTGCACGTGATGTTCAACGGCGGAGCCGGTACACCCATCGAACAGGTGTCGTCCGCACGTCTTGAACGCCCCTACGCCTCGAACCGACCTCCCGCATCACGGTCACGCGCATATCGCTTCGCGAGTGGAAACGCGGGCAGCCAGGACTCGCGACGGATCGTCCACAGCTCGTAGGTGGGCGTCAGCTGGTCGGGGGCATCCAGGGACCCGAGGTTGAGTTCGATCTCGTCTCCGCTGCAGCCGAACACCGACGCGCCGCAGCGAGGACAGAAGAAACGTCCGGCGTAGTCGCGCGTCTCGCCTTCCACCGTCACCGCGTCGCGCGGGAAGATCGCCGAGGCGTGGAACAGCGCCCCGTGATGCTTGCGGCAGTCCAGGCAATGACAGAGTCCAACGCGATACGGGCGCCCCGACGCCACGAACCGCACGTTGCCGCACAGGCAACCACCGGTGAATCGCTCCATGCTGCATCTCCTTCGAACCAGGCACACAAGGTACACACCTGACAGGGAAGGAAGCGCTGGTGCCGCGCATTACCCATGTGGATGCGCATTGTCGGCGCATCGCGCCGTGCGTCGCGCTGCCCTGCGCAGTACGATGCGCCCACTCCGTCCCAACGTGGTATGCCCATGTCGAAGTCCGAATACCTGCTGATCTCCCGCGGCCAGTGGGACGAAACCGCCTCGCCGCAGGATGTCCAGAGCGCCATCGACCGTTTCTACACGTGGTACGAACAGGGCCTGGCCGATGGCGTGCTGAAGCCCGGCAGCCGGCTGGAGACCCACGGCAAGCGGGTCACGCGCGATGGCATCACCGACGGGCCGTTCGCCGAGGCGAAGGAACTGGTGGGCGGTTACTGGTTCATCGTCGCCGACTCGCTGGACGACGCGGCGCGGATCGCCGCCGGGAACCCCTGCCTGCCGTACGGCCTGACGCTGGAGATCCGGCCGCTGGAAGCCGCGCGGGCGCGTGCCAACGATGTGACCAACGAAACGCCGCCGGCCTGGCGTTCGAGCGGCGGCTGAGCCGCGCCGATGACGGCAGCGCATGCCCGGCTGGAAGGCGGCTGCCACTGCGGCGCGATCACGCTCGCCTTTTTCACCTCGCTGATGCCGGGTGCCACGGCTCCGCGCGCATGCGACTGCAGCTTCTGCCGCGCACACCGCGCGGCCTGGGTGTCGGATGCCGCGGCGCAGCTGATCATCCACGCGCATCGCCCCGACCGGCTCCGCCGCTACCGGCAGGGCTCGCAGGCGGCGCAGTTCCTGCTGTGCGGCGACTGCGGCGTGCTGGTGGCGGTGATATTCGAGGAGGATGACCGCATCTGCGCGGCCGTCCATGTCGGTTGCCTGGACGCGCGTGATGCGTTTGCACCTGCCGTGGGCGTCTCGCCGCAGACCCTGACGCCCGACGAGAAGACTGCGCGCTGGCGGCGGCTGTGGATCCGCGACGTGCGGATGGTGCCGTAAGTCGGCCTTTGGGCCCGCAAGCGTTTGAATCCCGATGTCCGGCCATTGACGGTTGCGCGCAAGCCGCTGGGCCTCGTGCGCCCAGTGCGATGAGAGAAGGACAAGGTACGGTGCCTTGTCGGCGCAAGGGTCCAGGCCTTGCGTGCAGACCATGCCGGCCGGCGCGTAGGCTTTCGAGCCCCGGGCGCCGCCCTCAGGATCTCGCGCGCCCGGCGTAGCGGCTTGTGCGCAAGAGCGTTGGCCTTGGTGCCGCGAAGTCCGGAGCGCCGTATGCAAGGCTCATCGGCCTCGCGCTTGGGATCCTGGGGCTTGCGCGCAGGGCTCGATGCCAGACAGGCGACGTCCACCGTGACAAAGAGCGGTCCCGACAGGCCATGCACAAGGCCTGATGCCTTGCGCGCACGGTGCATTTCCTTGCACTTGTGCCGCGTGGAGTGGACGCGCCGTGCCGCTATGTCAGCCCCTCGCCATCGCCGCCTCGATCTCATCGGCGCTGCGTGCCAGCGCGTCGGTCAGCACGACGGGCTCGCCGTCGGTGACCAGCACGTCGTCTTCGGTGCGGATGCCGATGCCGCGCCACTTCGGGTCGACGGTGTCGTCATCGTGGCCGACGTACAGGCCGGGCTCGATGGTGAACACCATGCCGGCTTCCAGCAGGCGCGATTCGCCGTCGATGCGGTAGTCGCCCACGTCGTGCACGTCCAGGCCCAGCCAGTGGCCGGTCTTGTGGCGGTAGAAGCGGCGGTAGGTGCCTTCGGCGAGATTCTTTTCCAGCTTGCCTTTCAGCAGGCCCAGCCTGAGCAGGCCTTCGGTGAGGGTTTCCACGGCCGCGACGTGCCCGGCCTCGTAGGGCACGCCGACGCGCGCGCATGACAACGCGGCGCGCTGGGCGTCGCCGACCAGGTCGTGCAGCGCGCGTTGCGCGGCGGTGAAGCGGCCGTTGACCGGAAAGGTGCGGGTAATGTCGGCGGCGTAGCCGCGGTATTCGGCGCCGGCATCGATCAGCACCAGTTCGCCATCGCGCGCCTGTGCCGTATTGGCGCGGTAATGCAGCACGCACGCATTGCGGCCGGCGCCCACGATGCTGTTGTAGGCCGGCCACGCGTCGTGGGCGCGGAACACGCGCTCCACGTCGGCCTGCAGTTCGTATTCGCGGATGCCGGGTTTCGCGGCGCGATAGGCGGCCTGGTGGGCGAGCACGCTGATGTCGGCGGCGCGCTGCATCAGCTTGATTTCTTCCTTGGACTTGAACAGCCGCAGGTCGTGCAGCAGGTGGCCGAGTTCGAGGAATTCGTGCGGCGGCTGCGCGCCCTGCTTGACGTGCGCGCGCACGTGGCGCACCCAGCCGATCAGCTTGAGGTCGAAATCGGCATCGCGGCCGAAGTGGTAGTAGACGCGCGAACGCCCTTCCAGCAGGCCGGGCAGGATCTCGTCGAGGTCATCGATGGGATAGGCATCGTCCATGCCGTAGTCGTCGACCGCGCCCTCCTGGCCGGCGCGCGGGCCATCCCAGCCTTCGCGCTCGGGGTCGCGTTCGCGGCAGAACAGGATGGCTTCGCCATGCTTGCGGCCCGGCACCAGCACCAGCACGGCATCCGGCTCGGGAAACCCGCACAGGTACCAGAAGTCCGAATCCTGCCGGTACGGATAGTGCGTGTCGTGGCTGCGCACGCGCTCCGGCGCGGCGGGCAGGACGAGGATGGCGTCGTTGCCGGCCAGCCGCATCAACTGCCTGCGGCGGCGGGCGAACTCGGCCGCGCTTATCCCGGCCAGTGCCTTCATCAGTTCAGGCTCCGGCGATGCCGGGGCCCGAGCACGCAATCGCCATGCAGCAACAGGACGGCGACGCGGACGAATTCTTCAAGTTCGGCCAGTGCGTCTTCATCTTCGTCGTCGTCGCTGCTTTCGGCCGAGGCCTGGGCCAACCGCGCGAGATCCTGCAGCGCTTCCTGTCCTTCTTCGGACAGCGGCGGCGAGGCGCCCGTCGCCAGCCCGAAGGCGCCCAGGAAACCCTGGCACCACGAGAACAGCGCTTCGGCACGCTCATCCAGCGGACGGTCGGCGGCAGGCAGCAACAGGTCGAAAGCGAAGCTGCGGTCTTCGAGCTGCGCCACAGCGGTCTGTCGCAGGTGGTCCAGGGCACTGCCGGCGGCCGGGGCAGGCAGCTGATCGTCGGCCAGCGCGCGCGCCAGCCAGGCGCCATCGGCAGCGCCGCCACCGGCCAGCCAGCCGCACAGTGCGCCATGCAGTTCCGACGCCTCCATGGCCAGTCCCAACTGGCGGGAAGCGGCGGTCACGTCGGCGATATCGGGAAGGTCGGGCATAGAAGAACGCAATCCGCCAAGGGTTTCGGACAACCTCGCAAGTGTAGCAACGAAATCCCGCACACCGACTTGTTGTGCGTGTGTACGCATGCCTACACTCCAGCATCGCTCAGGCTCGGCACGGTCCGTCCACCCGCATGCACGCCCCCTCTGTCGTCGCACTGCTCGCAACGGCGTCCCCGCTGTCGTCCCGGGTGCCGGTCATGCTGCTTGCCGGCGTGGTGCTGGCGGGCGTAGTGGTGATCGGCACGCGCCGCTGGTGGCAGGCCTGGCTGGCGGCCCGGCAGCTGCCGCAGGAACCCTTGCGCAGCGAATCCCTGCGCAACCGCGACGAACGCCTGAAGCTGGCGCTGTGGGCGTCAGGCGAACAGTTCTGGGATTACGACCTGGTGCAGCGCAGGCTGTACCGGATGCGCGCCGACGAGACCGCCGTGCAGACGGGCGACATCACCGTGCTTACGCGACAGGGTGAAGTACCGACCATCCACGAAGAAGACCTGCCATTGGTGATGGAGCGCCTGCGCCTGCACCTGCAGGGAAAGTCGCCGATCTTCACGTCCGAACACCGCATGGACATGCACGGCAACGGGACGTGGGTGTGGGTGCGCGCCCGCGGCCGGGTGGTCGATCGCGACACCGAGGGCCGGCCGATCCGCATCGCCGGCACCGCACGCGACATCACCGCCAGCCGCAACGCCGAATACGAGCACCGTATCGCCGGCGAGGTGATGCGCAGCATGAACGAGGCCGTCGCGGTGCTGGACTGGGCGCACCAGTTCATCACCATCAACCCGGCGTTCACCCGCATCACTGGCTACGCCGAAGAAGAAATCATCGGCCAGCCGATGACCATGCTGGACAGCGACCAGCACGAGGACGCGTTCTTCGAACGGATGAACCGCGAGCTGCGGCTCACCGGACGCTGGTCCGGCGAAATCTGGAAGGTGCGCAAGGACGGCGAGGAGATCCTCTGCCGCATCGAGACCAACGTGGTGCCCGATGCCAGCGGCGAACGTCCGCTGTACGTGCAGGTGCTCACCGACATCACCGAGCAGAAGCGGGCCGAGCAGGAGCTGCGCTACCTGGCCAACTACGACACGCTGACCAGCCTGCCGAACCGGTCGCTGCTGTCCGAGCGGCTGTCGCGCGCCATCGTGCGGGCGCGCCGCGAGCACGGGCACGTGGCGGTGCTGTTCATCGACCTGGACCGGTTCAAGGACATCAACGATTCGTTGGGCCACGCCACCGGCGACCGCATCCTGCGCGCCGCCGCCGCGCGCGTGCAGCAGACGGTGGGCACCCAGCACACGGTGGCGCGCCTGAGTGGCGACGAGTTCACCGTGGTGCTGGAAGACATCAACGGCATGCCCGACGCCGAAGCCGTGGCCCAGCGCATCATCCAGGCCTTCCGTGCCCCGCTGAATTTCGGCGAGCGGCTGGAACTGGCGGTCTCGCCGTCGATCGGCATCAGCCTGTATCCCGAACACGCGCAGGTGCCGACCGAGCTGCTGAAGCATGCCGACACCGCCATGTACCAGGCCAAGGCGATGGGCCGGCACACGTACGAGATGTACTCCGAGTCGATGGACGAGAAGAACCGGCACCGCGCGATCCTCGCCAGCGCACTGCGCCGGGCGATCGACCGCAACGAGCTGTCGCTGGTATTCCAGCCGCGGCTGTCGATCTCGCGCCAGCGCATCACCGGCGTGGAAGCCCTGCTGCGCTGGGACAGCAAGGAATTCGGCATGGTCTCGCCGGCGCAGTTCATCCCCCTGGCCGAAGAGTCCGGGATGATCTTGGAGATCGGCGCCTGGGCGCTGCGGGAAGCCTGCCTGACCCTGCGCACCTGGCACGACGAAGGCATGGAAGAACTTTCGATGGCGGTGAACGTGTCCGCCACCCAGCTCCAGCGCGGCGACCTGCAGACGGTGGTGGCCCGCACGTTGCAGGAGACGGGCGTTCCCGCCGGCAGGCTGGAACTCGAACTGACCGAAAGCGTGGTGATGGCCAGCCCCGAACAGAACGCGGACACGCTGCGCGCCTGCCGCCGGCTGGGCATTTCGCTGGCGATCGATGATTTCGGCACCGGCTATTCGTCGCTGGCGTACCTGAAGCGCCTGCCGTTGACGACGCTGAAGATCGACCGCGAGTTCATCAGCGACCTCACCCACGATACCGACGACGAAGCGATCACCAGCACCATCATCACCATGGGCCAGTCGCTGGCGCTCAAGGTGGTGGCCGAGGGCGTGGAAACGTGGGACCAGTACGAGTTCCTGCGCAACCATGGCTGCGACGAAGTCCAGGGCCACTGGGTCTCACAGGCGCTGAGCCCGGACCAGTGCCTGCGCTTCATCCGCGAGTACTACCCCGGCTCGGGCATGCGCGTCGCTTCCTGAACACGGCAACCGTTGACGGAAACCCTGTAGGAGCGGGCCATGCCCGCGATGCTTTTCAATGAGACCACGCAAGAGCATCGCGGGCATGGCCCGCTCCTACAGAGCATCGCCAGCCGCCGCTTGACCGGCCGCCAACCGCATGCCTATCGTGCCCCCATGGACAACGCCGACCTGCTCGACCAGCTTCGCGCGCTCAGCACGCGCATCCAGGACCTGGCGGACCGCTGCCAACGCCTGGCGGACGAGAACCGCAGCCTGCGCCAGCAGCAGGAACAGCTGGTCGGCGAACGCTCGCAATTGCTGGCCAAGAACGAACAGGCGCGTTCGCGGGTGGAAGCGATGATCAGCCGCCTGAAATCCCTGGAGCAGCACACGTGAGCGCCAACGAACCGGTCAGCGTCCACCTCCTGGACCGCGAGTACACCGTCGGCGTCGCGCCCGATGAACGTTCCAGCCTGATGGCGGCCGCCAAGCTGCTCGACAGCCGCATGCGCGAGGTGCGCGGCAGCAACCGCATGGCGGCGGTCGACCGCATCGCCGTGCTGGCCGCACTCAACCTGGCACACGAATTGCAGCAGTTGCGCGATGAACAGCACGCGCGCAACCGCGATGTCGAACGCACGCTGCAGGATCTGCACCGCAAGCTCGACGGCGTGCTGGGTACGCCCTGACAGCGTGTGCATGTCGCCGACCGCGCACTGAATCGGCCGACGAACGGGCTAGGCAAAAAGTCTTCAATCGCTATACTGGCCCGGCGTCCTCTGCTGTACTCGACAGTGAGCGCAAACATTCGCCTTGTCCCTTAATTACGACCACGGGATGGTGACGGTTACCGGGAGTGCAGGTCTGCCTCGCAGCGGAAAGCCCGATGGTTGCCCAACCTTCCCACTTGAACCCCGGGTTCAAGGTCGTTTCGCGAACATCGTGCATGGCGGAGGACGTATTTTTCCCGCGGCAGCGGCATCAGCCGCGACCCGGCCGGTCCTGTCGCACCCGCCCTTGAGCGGGATGACTTCGAAACGAAGCCGATTGCACTAGGGATCCGACGCACTGGGCCGTGACTGACGCCGCTCCCGCGGATTCACCGGCAACGCCGGTGCGCATGCCGTAAAATTCGCGCATGCCCGACTCCCCGCCTTTCGCCCTGGCCGCCGAGCGCAATGCGCTGCGCCGCGAGCTGCGCGTGCGCCGCCGCGCCCTGCCCGCCGCCGAGCGCATCGCCGGCGCCGACGCGCTCGCCACGCGCCTGTTCGCCCTCCCCTTTTTTCCTTCCACCGGTTATGTCGCCGGCTACTGGGCGATGGACGGCGAAATCGGCCTGCACAGCTGGCAGCTGCGCCTGCCGCCCGG
Organism: Pseudoxanthomonas sp. SE1; assembly: GCF_029542205.1. NCBI lineage: Bacteria > Pseudomonadati > Pseudomonadota > Gammaproteobacteria > Lysobacterales > Lysobacteraceae > Pseudoxanthomonas > Pseudoxanthomonas sp. SE1. The sequence continues at coordinate 3,486,853 of NZ_CP113783.1, forward strand.
CCTGGTCTACTGCCTGCCCGTATTGGCCGACGACGAAACGCTGCGCTTCGCACCCTGGCGACCGGGCGATGAGCTGGTGACCAACCGCTACGGTATTCCCGAGCCGGATGTCGATCCACGCACCGGGCTGACCGCCACCGAGATGGCGTTGATCGTCGTGCCGCTGGTGGGCTTCGACGCCGCAGGCCATCGCCTCGGCATGGGGGGCGGCTGGTATGACCGCACACTGGCACCACGCCTGCAGCGCCCCGCGCCGCCGTGGCTGGTCGGGGTGGGTTTCGAAGCGCAGCGCGTCGACACGGTCGGCGCGCAGGCCTGGGACGTACCGCTGGATGCCGTCTGCACCGAGCGCGACACGCTGCTCCCCTTCTCTTCTTTGCCGGACGCCCCGCCATGACCGCCCGCAAGCACTACTGGCTGATGAAGTCGGAACCGGACGCCTTCTCCATCGACGACCTGAAGAAGGTCGGCACCGAGCCGTGGAACGGCGTGCGCAACTACCAGGCGCGCAACTTCATGCGCAGCATGCGGGTGGGCGACGGCGTGCTGTTCTACCACTCCAACTGCAAGGAGCCGGGCATCGTCGGTACGGCAACCGTGTCCAGCACCGCCTATCCGGACGAAACGCAGTTCGACCCGACATCCGACTACCACGACCCCAAGAGCACGCGCGAAGATCCGCGCTGGTCGCTGGTGGACGTGACGTTCGAACGCAAGCTCACGCGCACCATCACGCTGGAAGAGGTCAAGCAGCATGCCGATGCGCTGGGCGAAGGCTTTGCCCTGACCCAGCGCGGCAGCCGCCTTTCCGTATCGCCGGTGACGGCCGCGCAATGGAAATACCTGCTGGCGCTGGAATGATCTCTCCCCGTGTAGGAGCGACGTGAGTCGCGACCGGGAGGGCGGGGGTCCAGCGAAAACGAGGGGAAGTGGAGGTCAAGATGCCGTCGCTTTCCCCGACCTCCGACGCCGTGCGGTCGCGACTCACGTCGCTCCTACAACAACCCCATCCTGTACACGAGTGTTGAACCCATGAGCGAAGCAAAGCGCCTGGCCGGCGAGAAGGCCATCGAGTTCGTCGAGGACGGCATGATCGTCGGCGTGGGCACGGGCTCCACCGTCGCGTTCTTCATCGACGCGCTGGGCGGCATCAAAGACCGCATCAAGGGCGCGGTGTCCAGTTCCGAACAGAGCACGGCGCGCCTGAAGCAGCACGGCATCGAGGTGCTCGACCTCAACCACACCGGCACGCTGTCGCTGTACGTGGACGGTGCCGACGAGTGCGACCCGCACAAGCGCCTGATCAAGGGCGGCGGGGCGGCGCTGACGCGCGAGAAGATCATCGCAGAGGCCAGCAAGCAGTTCGTGTGCATCGTCGACCCCAGCAAGCAGGTGCCCGTGCTGGGTAGGTTCCCGCTGCCGGTGGAAGTGATCCCCATGGCACGCAGCCTGGTGGCACGCGAGATCCTCGCCCTGACCGGCGGCCAGCCGGTGTGGCGCGACGGCGTGACCACCGACAACGGCAACGTGGTGCTGGACATCCACAACCTGTCCATCACCGACCCGGTGGCGATGGAACGCGAGATCAACCAGATCCCCGGGGTGGTCAGCGTGGGCCTGTTCGCCCGCCGTCCGGCGGATATCGTCATCGTCGGCGGCGAACCGCCGATCGTGCTGCGCTAGGCAACGGGCATGGCGGCCGAACGCTTCTACGCCTCGTCCGCCAGCGCCTTCACCAGGTCGCCCACGAGTTCGCGCTTCTTCGGCGGCAACCGCAGGAAGGCATCGATGACCTGGCGCTCGCGGCTGCCGGCACCCGCAGGCCAGGTGGCGCGCGTCTCGGCCACGCGCGAACGTGGGTTCGTGCCGAATCGCAGAACGTGCGGATCCACCCCCAGCAGATCCGCCAGCACCTGCAGCTTGTCCTGCGCGGGTATCGCGCGGCCACCCAGCCAGCGCGATGTGGTCTGGACGCTCACGGAGCGACCGCGATAGCGGGTGTTGAACAGGTGGAACAGGACCGTCGGACGTGGCTCGTAGCCTGCCTGCTGCATGGCGTGCGCCAGTCGCTGCGAGAATTTTTCGTGCTCGTTACCCATGCCGGGAACGTTAGCGGCGCCGAATCACACTTATTAACCTGTTAAGTTAATTGACGTGAACTTATCGAGTTCATACAGTCGGCCCTGATCGCGCGGCGACGTTCCCGCCCACGGAAAGCCGGACCCTCGCGAGCGTTCCCACAGACACAAGGAGATGTCCGATGCCGCTGATGGAAGCCACCGCGCACGAAGCGCCCGCCGTCGCTGATGCGGGCGATGCGACGGTGCCCACAACACCCCTCATTCCGCTGGATGACGCATTGCACGTACTGCAGGCCGATCCTGGCCACAGCCTGGCAGACCCGGGCCTCGCCAGGCTGCCGCCGGCCGGGCTCGACCGGCTGTTCCTCGCGGCACGCAGGCAGGCCGAACGCAACCATGACGGCATCCTGCTGCTGCTCGACCTGCTGCAGGTCGCGCAGCGCGCGGACAGCGCAAGCCATCGGCAGCTGATACCCAGTGTCGTCCGCCAGCTGCGCCACCACGTGGAAGACCAGCAGCGCTGGCAGGCGCTGGCGGAGAACGCCGCCTACTATCGCGACAACCGGCTCGCCGCGGAAAGGATCGCCGCCAGGCTGCGCACGGACTGAATCCGCATGGGCACGCGCCACCACGTTCGCGCGCCGCCAGGCTCCGGGCAGGGCGCTACACTACGGCCCTCCTCGAACAGCGGACTTCGACATGCGTCCCTCACAGCTGCCCGTGCTCGCTTTCGCCCTGCTCCTCAGCGGCTGCGCCAACGGCGGGCCATGGGTCGAAATCGGCGGCGAGCGCTTCGCGGTGGAGATCGCCGATGACGATGCCGAGCGGGCACGCGGCCTGATGTTCCGTGACGAGCTGGCCGACGGCACCGGCATGCTCTTCATCCACGACGCCGAAGAGCCACAGGCGTACTGGATGAAGAACACCCGCATCGCTCTGGATATCCTCTACTTCGACACCGGCCGCAAGCTGGTGTCGCAGCAGCGCAACGTGCCGCCCTGCTCCGGCGGCAATGCCTGCCCGTCCTACCCCAGCACCCGGCCTGCCCGTTACGTGCTTGAACTCAATGCCGGCGAAGCGGAGCGGCTGAAGCTCCAGGATGGCGCGGAACTGGGCCTCGGGGATGGCATTCCACCCGTCCGCTGAGGCTTGATTGTCGGCGCGAACGGCCGCACTCTGTGGCCATGGGGGATCGACTGACATTGCCGGAATGGAATGCGTTGGCCAGCCAGGCGGACGAGACCGTCCCGCTGCTGGAAACCGCGCTGCTGATCGCGCGCGACGAGTACCCCGACCTGGACGCCGATCTCTACGACACGCTCGTCCAGAGCCATGCCGAACACCTGCGCCACGAGATCGACACCATCGAGCCGTGGCCGCTGAAGATGGCCGCGATCAACCGGCACCTGTTCGACGAACTGGGCTATACCGGCAACCACGACGAGTACTACGACCCGCGCAACAGCTACCTCAACCAGGTGTTCGAGCGCCGGCTGGGCAATCCGGTGTCGCTGGCGATGGTGCAGATCGAAGTGGCCCACCGGCTGGGCGTGCCGCTGGACGGCGTGTCCTTCCCCGGCCATTTCCTGGTGCGCCTGCCGGTGGACGACGGCCTGCTGGTGATGGACCCCTTCAACGGTGGCCGCCCGCTGGGCGTGGACGAACTGCGCGAACGCGCCAAGCCGCACCTGGGCGGCGATGTTCCCGATGATGCGGCGCTCCTGCACATCCTCAACCCAGCCTCACCGCGCGCGATCCTGGTGCGCACGCTGCGCAACCTGCACGGCGTGTATGCCGAGCGCGAGGAATGGGACCGCGCCGCGCGCAGCGCCGATCGCGTGCTGAAGCTGACGCCCGACCAGCCCGATGCCCTGCGTGACCGCGGGCTGGCCTACCTGAAGATGGACCACCGCCATGGCGCCCAGCGTGACCTGACGCGCTATCTGCAACTGGCACCGGAAGCGAACGACGCCTCGGCGATCCGCGAGCAACTGGTTGAGCTCAGCGCGGTGCGATCGTCGCGGATGCATTGACGCGGCGTGTGGCTGCCTTGTGGGAGCGACGTGAGTCGCGATGACAACGTGCGGAATGCCCATCGCGACTCACGTCGCTCCCACAAGCGCCAAGGAACCTGGACCCCTCAGTCCAGCTCCACCATCTCGAAATCGTCCTTGCCCACGCCGCAGTCGGGGCAGGTCCAGTCGGCGGGGATATCTTCCCAGCGCGTGCCCGGGGCGATGCCTTCTTCCGGCAGGCCGTCGGCCTCGTCATAGATGAAGCCGCAGACCACGCACATCCAGGTGCGGAAGATGGTGGTGGTGGCGTCGGTCATCGGATAATGCACGCTGGAAGGAGCGGCCATTGTCCCACCGCCGCCCGTGCACCGGAAGTTCACCCATGACCGCCCTGCCGCCGTCCGTCCGCACTGCCCGCGGGCTGTACCTGATCACGCCGGAGGAGCGGGACACGGCGTGCCTGCTGGCACGCGTGGCCGCCGTACTGCCGCATGCGACATGGCTGCAATACCGGCAGAAGGACCCGGATGCCGGCCTTCGCCACGCGCAGGCCGCGGCCCTGCAAGCACTTTGCGCGCGGGCGAACGTGCCGCTGATCATCAACGACGATGTGGCGCTGGCAGAGGCCGTCGGTGCCGCCGGCGTCCATCTGGGGGAAGACGACGGCGATCTCGCCGCCGCGCGCAGCCGCCTGGGCGTGCACGCCATCGTCGGCGCCTCGTGCTACGACGATGCCGCGCTGGCCGAGCGCGCGGTGGCCGCAGGCGCCAGCTACGTCGCGTTCGGGGCCTTCTTTCCCACTGCCAGCAAAGTCACGACACGACGCGCCACGCCGGCGTTGCTGACCGATGCCGCGGTGCTTGGCGTCCCGCGGGTGGCGATAGGCGGGATTACCCCGGACAATATGGGGCCGCTGGTGGCGGCCGGCGCCGACCTGGTTGCCGTGATCGGCGGCGTGTTCGAGGCGTCCGACCCGCTGGCCGCAGCGATCGCCTATCGACGCGGCTTCGGTTCCTGATCCAGCTCTGCAGGAGGGGCTTCAGCCCCGACCACGACACCTGCAAGAGCCGTCGGGGCTGAAGCCCCTCCTACAAAGTTCTCCCCTGGAATCCCATGAACCACGACCAGTCCCACGCCCTCTTCACCCGCGCCCAGGCATTGCTGCCCGGCGGCGTCAATTCGCCGGTGCGCGCGTTCAAGTCGGTGGGGGGCGAACCGTTCTTCGTGCAGCGCGCCGATGGCGCGTACCTGCATGACGTGGATGGCAACCGCTACATCGACTACGTGGGTTCGTGGGGTCCGATGATCGTCGGCCACAACCATCCGGCCGTGCGCGACGCCGTGCAGGCAGCGATCCAGAACGGTCTGTCGTACGGCGCGCCCTGCCCGGCCGAAGTGACGATGGCCGAGACGATCACCCGGCTGGTGCCGTCGTGCGAGATGGTGCGCATGGTCAACTCCGGCACCGAAGCCACGCTGTCGGCGATCCGGCTGGCGCGCGGCGCCACGGGCCGCAACCGCATCGTCAAGTTCGAAGGCTGCTACCACGGCCACGGCGACTCGTTCCTGGTGAAGGCCGGCAGCGGCATGCTGACGCTGGGCGTGCCGACCTCGCCCGGCGTGCCGGCGGGACTGAGCGAGCTGACGCTAACGCTGAGCTACAACGATTTCGATGGCGCGACGGCACTGTTCGAGCAGTACGGCAGCGAGATCGCCTGCCTGATCATCGAACCCGTCGTCGGCAACGCCAACTGCCTGCCGCCGCGCGAAGGCTACCTGCAGCACCTGCGCGCGCTGTGCACGCAGCACGGCGCACTGCTGATCTTCGACGAGGTGATGACCGGCTTCCGCGTGGCGCTGGGCGGCGCGCAGGCGCACTACGGCATCACACCGGACCTGACCACCTTCGGCAAGATCATCGGCGGCGGCATGCCGGTGGGCGCCTACGGTGGCCGCCGCGACCTGATGCTGCAGATCGCGCCCGCCGGCCCGATCTACCAGGCCGGCACGCTGAGCGGGAATCCGGTGGCGATGGCCGCGGGTCTGGCGATGCTGGAGCTGATCCAGTCGCCCGGCTTCCACGACGGGCTCGCCGCCGCCACGGCCGCGCTGTGCGAAGGTATGGAAGCCGCCGCGCGCGACGCCGGCGTGCCGCTTACGACGACCCGCGTCGGCGCGATGTTCGGGCTGTTCTTCACGGATCAGCAGGTCGACACCTATGCACAGGCCGTCGCCTGCGATACCGCGGCGTTCAACCGCTTCTTCCACGCCATGCTGGAGCGCGGCGTGTACCTGGCGCCGTCGGCGTTCGAGGCCGGCTTCATGTCCAGCGCACACACGCCCGAGGTGATCGAGGCGACGCTCGTCGCCGCGCGCGAGGCGTTCAAGGTGGTCGCGGCTGGATGAAGCCGCGCATCCACCAGGTGCTGTTCGACTTCGATGGCGTCCTGGCGCACTACCGGCACGAAGTCCGCATCGCTCACCTCGCCGCGCACGCTGGCTGCGAACACGAGCGCGTGCGCGAGGTGCTGTTCGTATCGGGGCTGGAAACCGAGTACGACAGCGGCAGCGTCGACACGGCGGCATACCTGCACCGTCTCGGCGAGGGGATCGGCGCCGCCATTGACGAGGACGCATGGATCGCCTCGCGGATGGCCGGCAGCACGGCCATGGACGACGTGCTGACCCGTGTCACTGCACTGCACGCAGACGTGGCGATGGGCGTGCTGACCAACAACGGGGCCATGATGACGCAGGCCATCCCGTGCATCGTCGCGCCGCTGGCGGCGCGGATCGAGGGCCGCGTGCTGACCAGTGGCGGCCTGCAGCGCCGCAAACCCGCACCGGCCACCTTCACGCATGCGCTGGAACTGCTCGGCTGGGACGCTGCCAGCACGCTGTTCGTCGACGACAGGTTCACCAACGTGCAGGGGGCGCGCGAAGCCGGCCTGCACGCGGAGACCGTGACCGACGGACGCACGCTGGGCAAGGCGCTGAAGCGTTATGCCTTCGGCCCCCAGACCGGCTGGTGACCGGCCTGGTTTGAACCTTGATTGATCCGGCGACGGAACACTGGTGCCCAACCACCGGAGAACCCTCGTCATGCGCTTCATTCCACGCACCTTCCACCTGGCCTGCGCGCTCCTGCTGGCCACCCTCGCCACACCGCTGCACGCGGCGGATGCAGGCAGGATCCTGATCGTCGTCAGCGGCGAAGGCCGCGACCAGGGCAAGACCCGCCCGGGCTACGAGTTCGACGAACTGTCGCAGGCATGGCTGATCTTCAAGGCGAACGGCTTCGCCATCGAGGTCGCCAGTCCGCAAGGAGGAGCCGTGGAAGCCGACAAGTACAACCCGCAGGAACCCTTCAATGCCGCCCTGCTCGCCGATGCGGACGCCACACGCGTGCTCGCCGACACGCGGAAAACCCGCGACGTGAAGGCGAGCGACTACGCCGCCATCTACGTGGTCGGCGGCAAGGGCGCGATGTTCGATCTGCCGCGCGACGCCGCGCTGGCATCGCTGCTGGCCGATGCGTACGACCACGGCGCGGTGATCGGCGCGGTCTGCCACGGACCGGCCGCGCTCGTCGACGTCCGCCTGCGCAATGGCGCGTCGCTCGTGGACGGCAAGACCTTGACCGGCTTCACCAACGAGGAGGAGGCCCTGTTCGGCAAGCGCTGGGCGAAGGAGTTTCCCTGGCTGCTGGAAGACAGGCTGCGCGAGCGCGGTGCGCGCTGGGAGGAAGCACCGCTGATGATGGTGAAGGTCGTCGTGGATGGTCGCCTCGTCACCGGGCAGAACCCCTACTCCACCGCGGGCGTCGCCGAGGCCATCGTGCGCGCGACGGGGCGCACGCCGGTCGCACGCACGCCGTGGCGCGACGAACTGACGATGGCGCTCGCGGCACAGGCGCGCGAGGGCGATATCGAGGGCGTCGCGGCCGCCCTGTCGACCGACACCACGCGCTACCACGTCGACCTGCTCGGTCTGCTGGGCTACTACCAGGCGCAAGCCGCCACCCGCGACGATGACGTGCGCCATGCACTGCGGCTGATGCAGCTGGCGATGCCGTACATGGCGCAACCCGAACTGAAACTCGGTGCCGCCGAAGCGCATCTGCGACTGGGTGAGCGTGCGCAGGCCAAGGCACTGGTGCAACGCCTGCTGGAAGGCAAGCCCGACATGGAAGAAGCTAGGGCCCTCCTGCAACGCATCGACGGCTGAACGATGAAGCCTTCCGCGCTCCGCATCCTGGTGATCGAGGACAACCCGTTGCTGCGCGCGCAGCTCGATGGCCTGTTCACGGCGGAAGGCATCCATGCCGAGTTCGCCGGCGACGGACTGAGCGGGCTTCAGATGGCGCTGGCGTCGCCGCCGGACGTGCTGGTGCTGGACTTGGGACTGCCCGGGCTTGATGGCATCCGTCTCTGCGAGCGCCTGCGGGCGGAGGCCGACCGGCATGTCCCCGTGCTGATGCTGACTGCACGCGACGCGCTGGAGGACAAGCTGCAGGGCTTCCGCGCCGGCACCGACGACTACCTGGTGAAGCCGTTCGCGGGCGCGGAGCTGCTGGCGCGCTGCATCGCCTTGTCGCAACGCCACCGTGCCGGGAAGACACACGTGCTGCGGATCGGCACACTGGAGGTCGACCGCCGCCACGGCCATGCGCGCCGCGGGGACCGCGAGCTGGACCTCCATGCCACCAGCTACCAGATCCTGCTGGCGCTTGCCGAGGCCTGGCCCCGCACGCTGACGCGCAGCGACCTGGTCCAGCGACTGTGGGACGATGCGCCACCCGAGTCCGATCCCCTTCGCACCCATCTCTACCTGCTGCGGCAGGCGCTGGACAAACCGTTCGCCACGCCGATGCTGAAGACCGTGCATGGCGTCGGTTTCCGGCTGGAGGCCGACGCATGATGCCCTCCGGCCCGTCGCGCCGACGCCTGCGCAACCGCCTGATGCTGGCGTTCGCCGGCTTCACCCTGCTGGTCGCTGCCGTGTTCGCGTTGTACGTCGTGCTGTTCGTGTACGCGGTGGAAGACCAGCTCTTCGAGACGATGCTGGACCGCGAGGTCGCCGCGCAGCAGGCGTACCACGAGGAACATGGCGACTGGACCACGCCACGCGACGGCTTCATGTCCATCGCGACAACGGCGTCGGCCCTGCCCGACGGCATCGCCGACGTCCTGCGCGAGGAGCCGCGACGACGCGAATTCGCCGGCGCGGAGGGCCGCCACTACCACGTGCGCATGCTGCCATCACGCGATGCGGGCGAACCGGCCGCGTGGCTGGTCGCCGAAGTCAGCTCCCTGCTTGTCGTCCGGCCGATGCGTGCGCAGATCGTGCAGTTGCTGGTGTGGTCCGGGGTCGCCATGGTGGCGTTCGCCCTGCTGCTGGGCGGCTGGCTGGCGCGGCGCACCACCGCGCCGCTGTCGCGGCTGGCGGATGCCGTGGGCGATGCGACACCGGAACGGCTGCCGCCCGGTTTCGCCGCCGGTTTCCCGGACGACGAGGTTGGCGTGGTCGCCCGCCGGCTGGATGACCTGATCGCACGCGTTCGGGATTTCGTCGAGCGCGAACGGGAATTCACCCGTGACGCCAGCCACGAACTGCGCACGCCGTTGACGGTGATCCGCACCGCGACGGAACGGTTGGGCATGGAAGCCGGTTTGTCCGATGCGGCACGACGCCACCTGGACCACATCGCGCAATCGTCGCGCCAGCTCGAACAGACCGTCGCGCTGCTGCTTTCGCTGGCACGGGAGCAGGCATCGCCCGAATCGGAGACCAGGACGCCGGTGCTGCCGCTGCTGGAACGCGTCATCGTCGAGCAGTCTCCGCTGCTGGAGCACAAGCCGGTCGAGGTGCGGGTCGATGTCGCAACCCACGTCTTCACGACACTGCCGGCGACCGTGCTGAACATCCTGCTGTCGAATCTCGTCGGCAACGCCTTCGCGCACACCTGCGCCGGTCACATCGTCATCGACATGCAAGACAGCGCGTTGCGCATCGCCAATCCCGGTGGCGACGTGCGCGATGTCGACTTCGAACCGTTCGTGAAAAGCGGCGACAGCAGCGGCTTCGGCCTTGGACTGTCGATCGTGCAGCGGCTCTGCGAGCGCCACGGCATCGCGCTGCGGATCGATAGCGCGGCGGGCCGGACGATTGCGCGGCTCACGCTGCCTGCGGGCTGATCACGCCACCGTCCGGTCCGCGAACGCGCGCAGCGCGGCGTGCAGGCGCTGCAGGCCGTCGGCCACTTCCGCATCGGTGATGTTGAGCGAGGGCACGAAGCGCAGCACGTCGGGGCCGGCCTGCAGCATCAGCAGGCCCTGCGCCGCGGCCAGGTCGAGCACTTCGCCGGCACGCCCCGCGTACTTCGCATTGAGCACCGCGCCCAGCATCAGGCCACGACCGCGCACCTGCGAGAACAGGCCGAGTTCCGCATTCATCGCGTCCAGTCCCTTGCGCAACGCGGCCGCCTGGCGGGCGACATTGTTGGCGATCTGCGGCGAAGCCAGCTTGCGCAGCGCCACGCGCGCCACCGCGGCCGCCAGCGGATTGCCGCCGAAGGTGGTGCCATGCGCGCCGAACTGCATCACCTCGGCCACCTTGGGTCCGGCCAGCATCGCGCCGATCGGGAAGCCTCCGCCCAGCGCCTTGGCCAGCGTCACGATGTCCGGCACCACGCCGTCCTGCCAGTGGGCGAACAGCGTGCCGGTGCGCCCCATGCCCGCCTGGATTTCGTCCAGCACCAGCAGCGCACCATGGTGATCGCACAGCGCGCGCACGCCCGCCAGGAAGCCGGGCGCGGCCGGCATCACGCCGCCCTCGCCCTGCACCGGCTCCAGCATCACGGCAGCCACGTCGCCGCAGGACATGGCGATTTCCAGCTGGGTCAGGTCGTTGAAATCGACGTAGCGGAAACCAGCGGGCAGGGGCTCGTAGCCCTCCTGGTACTTCGGTTGCGCCGTCGCCGTCACGGTGGCCAGCGTGCGGCCATGGAAACTGCCACGGAACGTCACGATCACGCGCTGGTCCGGTGCACGACCCTGCGCGGCGGCCCACTTGCGCACCAGCTTGATCGCCGCTTCATTGGCCTCCGCGCCGGAATTGCACAGGAACACGCGCTCGGCGAAGCGCGACGCGGTGACCAGTTCCTCGGCCAGGCGCAGCGGCGGCTCGCTGTAGAAGACGTTGCTGGTATGCCACAGCTTGCCCGCCTGCTCGGTCAGCGCCGCGACCAGGTCGGGATCGTTGTGGCCAAGGCCGCAGACGGCGATGCCGGCCGACAGGTCCAGGTACTCGCGGCCCTCGCTGTCCCACACCCGTGCGCCCTGGCCGCGCTCCAGGATCACCTCGCGCGGACGGTAGACCGGCAGGTAGTAACGCTGTCCGTTCGACAGCAGGTCGGGAGTCGTGGCGCTCATGGTCTGGCAGGCAGCAGGCGGGGGCCATATTGTGACGCAAGCGGGCAGGCACCGCAGGCAGGGGCCGAGGCAGGCAGCCACGTGTTGGTGCATCATGGCGACCCATGAAGTTCCAGCCGCGCCTGTTTTCGGACCCCCAGCTCAACCCCGCCACCGAGGACGGCTGGAGAAGGCGCTGGTTCGACATCATCTACCGGCACGACACGCCGCCGTCGCGCAATTTCGATCTCGTGCTGGTGCTGGCCATCCTCGCCAGCGTCATCGTCATCATGCTGGACAGCGTGCAGTCCTTCCACGCGCGTCATGCCGACGTGCTCTACGCGGCCGAATGGGCGTTCACGCTGCTGTTCACCGCCGAATACGCACTGCGGCTGGCGACCGTGCGGCGGCCGCTGCGCTACGCAATCAGCATCTGGGGGATCATCGACCTGCTGTCCATCCTGCCGACCTACCTGTCGGTGCTGGTACCGGGCGCGCAGAGCCTGCTGGTGGTACGCATCCTGCGCATCCTGCGGCTGTTCCGCATCCTGAAACTGACCCAGTACGTCGAGGAGAGTGGACAACTGGTGGGCGCGCTGTGGCGCAGCCGGCGCAAGATCTTCGTCTTCGTCTGCGCGGTGCTCACGCTGGTCGTCATCTTCGGCGCCCTGATGTACGTGGTCGAAGGCCCGGAGCACGGCTTCACCAGCATCCCCACCAGCATGTACTGGGCCATCGTGACGATGGCGACCGTCGGTTTCGGCGACATCGCGCCGCAGACCACCGCCGGCCGTGCGATCACCTCGGTGCTGATCCTGATCGGTTACAGCATCATCGCCGTGCCCACCGGCATCTACACGGCGGAGCTGGCCAGCAGCCTGCGCGAGGCCTCCCACGAGCGTGGGCACCTGGACCGCCGCGGCTGTCCGGAGTGCGGGCTGGAAGGCCACGATCCCGACGCCCTGCACTGCCGCCACTGCGGCTCGCGGCTCCACGCGCCGATGGGCTGAAGCGGCTCAGCCCGCGAACGCAATCTCCGCGGCAGGCAATGCACGGATGCTCACACCGAAGCTGCGGATCGCCGGCAGCGTGGCGTTGTGGTGCGTGCGGATCTGGTCGGCCGTCGCGTGCGCCTTGTCGTGGGTGGTGTGCGCGTCGGCGGCCAGCACCACGTGGTACCCATGCGCCGCCGCGCTGCGCGTGGTGGTATCCACGCAGAACTCCGTCGCGTAGCCGCACAGCACCACGCCCTCCACCCCGCAGAACGACAGCACCTCGTCCAGCCCGGTGCGAAGGAACGCGTCCGGCGTGCTCTTGCGGATACGGTGGTCGCCCTCGGCCACCGACAACGCGGGATGCAGCGCCCAGCCCGTGGATTGCGGCTCCAGGTCGCCCGCGCGTTCATGCTGCACGAAGATCACGGGCATGCCGGCATCGCGGGCCTTCGCCGACAGCGCGTTGATGCGCTCGATCACGCCATCGGCATCAGCCGGCGACGGTTGCGGCTCGAACAGGCCACGCTGCACATCGATCACGACCAGGGCAAGGTTCATCTGTCGGGCTCCTTCTTGCGGATGCGTCACCAGCTTCCCGTATTCGGCATCGAAAGCCAAGGCTCCTGCGGCGGCAGCGCGGCACCCTTCTGCAACAATTCGATCGAGATCAGGTCCGGCGTCCGGACGAAGGCCATGCGGCCATCGCGCGGCGGGCGGTTGATGGTGATGCCCAGCGACTGCAAGTGCGCGCAGGTCGCATGGATGTCATCGACCTCGAACGCGAGATGGCCGAAGTTGCGCGCGCTGCCATAGTCCTCGGCAGGCGATCCGTCTTCCGGCGGCCAGTTGTAGGTCAGTTCGATCTCCGCTTCCGGATTGGCCGGCGCGCCGAAATAGACCAGGGTGAAACGCCCCTGCGGGCTCTCCATGCGGCGGGTTTCCACCAGGCCCAGGCCTTCGGTGAGGAAGCGGCCGGTGGCTTCGAGATCGTGGACGCGGATCATCGCGTGCAGGTATTTCATGACAGCCTCATGTCGGAACGGAAGAGCGGTTTCGGTGCGCCCACGCATGGGCCAGCAGGCAGGCGATGATCAGCACGCTGTACTCGGCGCCATTGCGGCCAAGGCCCACGACGAACCAGCCCGCCGGCGCGTGCACCAGCCAGATGCCGCAGGCGTAGATCGCGCTGAACACCAGCGCGATCGGCGTGATCCATCGGCCCGCCGCGAACAGCGGCGCCGCGACCAGTTCGAACACCGTCACGAACCACGCGATCCCCAGTCCGAACGGAAATCCGCGCGACTCCAGGAATACGCCGAAAGGCGCCACGCCATCGGCCAGCACGCGCGCGACGCCATGGACGAAAAGCAGCGCGGCCAGGGCGATGCGGATGAACGCCAGCGCCTGGCGTCCTGCGGTTTCAGATGGCGACATCGTCGTGGCTCCTCTTCATGACCGGCATCGAACGCAGGTTGCGCGGCACGCGGGGCCGCGCCTGCCCGCTACGACAGGAACAGATCCGGCAACAGCGATTGCGACGGATCGACGGCATACGGCGTGAAATCCATGACGCCCGTTTCGCGCAGCACATCCTCATCGATCAGGAAGTGACCGTGGAAACCGCGCGCCTCGCGGGCGAGCACGGCATGCGCGGCGTCGGCGACGATCTGCGGCGTGCGGCAGCGCGGGATCTCCACGCCGGGAATCATGTTCAACGCATCGGTGGCGATGATGGTGCGCGGCCACAGGGCATTCACTGCGATGCCCTGCGGACCGAACTCGCCGGCCAACCCCAGGGTCACGAAGCTCATGCCCATCTTCGCCAACGTGTAACCGGTGTGCGGCGCCCACCACTTCGGGTCCAGCGTGGGCGGCGGCGCGAGCGTCAGGATGTGCGGATTGGCGGCCTGCTTCAGGTAGGGAAGCGCGGCCTGCGCGCACAGGAAGCTGCCGCGCGCGTTGACCTGCTGCATCAGGTCGAAGCGCTTCATCGGCGTGTCCAGCGCACCGGCCAGCCAGATGGCGCTGGCGTTGTTGACCAGGATATCGATGCCACCGAAGGCGTCGAAGGTCGCGGCCATCGCGGCCTTCACCTCGTCCTCTTCGCGGATGTCGCACTTCAGCGCCAGTCCCCGCCCCCCGGCGTCGTTGACCGCCTGCGCGGCGGTGTGGATGGTGCCGGGCAGTTTCGGATTGGGCACCGACGATTTGGCCGCGATCGCCACGTTGGCGCCGTCGCGCGCCGCGCGCAGGGCGATGGCCAGGCCGATGCCGCGCGAAGCGCCGGTGATGAACAGGGTTTTGCCTGCGAGGTTCATGTCGTTTCCTGGTCTCTACAAACCGTCATTGCAGGAGCGCCCGTGGGACGCTCCTGCAGGTCCGGGAGCTGCAACGCCGGGCCTCATGGCTTCGGCCCCTGTCCTTCGTTATCTTCCCACTTCAACAGCCGGCGCGTGATGAAACGATAGACCGGCTTTCCTGTGCGGAACCACAGGTCGCGCAGCCAGGACGTGCGCTTGAGTACGCGCTTCTCGACCGGCGTCAGCGAGGCGCCGCAGTACATGCGCTTGTGCTTGAGCAGATGGCGCAGGTCCTGCCGCGCCAGCAGGCGCATCCAGCGCGAGCGCGGATCGCCGCGGGTGGCGAGCTGGAAATCGATGATCGCCGGGCGGCCGTCTTCCAGCACCAACCAGTTCGCCTCCTTGGCGAGATCGTTGTGGGCGATGCCCCGGCGGTGCAGTTGCTGCAGCAGCCGGCGCGCGGCGCGGAAGTAGGCCAGGTCGCCACGCGGCGGCCGCTGGTACATCGCTGCGCCCTCCATGTAGCTGCGGTCGAGCCGGCGGCCGGTCCAGTCGAGCAGTTGGGGGACATCGGCCATGCCGGCGACCTTGCGCAATGCAAGCGCCTCGCGCCTCGCCAGCCACCAGGCCGGAAACCTCAACCACAGCGGGACGTGTGCAAGGTCACGACGTACGAATGGGCCTCCGCCCCCCTGCATCAACGAGATGCGGCCGAAGCTGTCGGCCTTGAGTGCAGCGATTTCGGAGGGCGAGCGCAAGTCCACGACGTCATTCTACCGTCCATAGGTCGCAGACGCCGGTCATGTGCCGCCGCCTATAATCCGGCGATGGAGTCCTCCTGGTTCGACAACCTGCTGGCCTGGATCAGCGCGCATCCCGTGGCCGCAGGGCTGGTGATCTTCGCCATCGCCTTCTGCGATGCGGTGATCATCATGGGCGCCATCGTGCCGGCCCTGCCGTTGCTGTTCGCGGTCGGCGTGCTGATCGGCCTGGGCGAAATCTCGGGTCCCTACGCCGTCCTCTGCGCGACGCTGGGCGCGCTCCTGGGCGACGCGACCAGTTACTGGGTCGGTCATCGCTGGGGCCAGCAGCTGCGCACGGTGTGGCCGTTCCGCAAGTATCCGCAGCTGCTCGACCGCGGCGAACTGCTGTTCCGCCGCAATGCATGGAAGAGCATCTTCATCGCGCGCTTCGTTGGCCCCATCCGGCCGTTCGTGCCGGCGGTCGCCGGCATCTCGCGCATGCCGCTGCGGCGCTATGCCGTGGCAAGCGGTGCGGCCTGCGTGGCATGGGCGGTGGCCTTCCTGCTGCCCGGCTGGGTGCTGGGCCACGCATACGATGCCGTGGCCGCCGTGGCGGGCCGACTGGCGCTGGTCCTGGGACTGCTGGTGCTGGTGATCGCGCTGGCATGGGCCATGGTGCTGTACACCTATCGCTGGTTTGCGGCCCACGCCGATGCCCTGCTGGCGCGCGCACTGGCGTGGTCGCACGCACATCCGGTGCTCGGCCGTTACACCGCCGCGGTCTTCGAGCCTGCGCGGCGCGAATCCGTGCCGCTGGCCCTGCTGGCCATCCTGTTGCTGGCGATCGTGTGGGTATGGTTCGCGTTCCTCATCATCGTGATCGGCCATGGCGAGCCGCTGGCGGCGGACCTGTGGGTGTACGAGTTGATGCGCGCGTTGCGCAACCCGCTGGCGGATCATCCCCTCGCCGCGATCGCCTCGCTCGGCGACGAACAGGTGCTGGCCCCGGCATCGCTGCTGGTCCTCGGCTACCTGTGCTGGCGCAAGCGCTGGATGGCGGCCGCACACTGGCTGGCCGCCATCGCCTTCGGCCTGGCCCTGACGGCGTGGCTGGGCGCGTCAGTGGATATTCCGAAGCCCCCCAGTGTCAGCAGCGGGTTCGGCTTCCCGTCCATCGCGGTGACGATGTCGACGATCACCTTCGGCTTCTTCGCCGTGCTGATCGCGCGCGAACTGCCGGGCCGCACGCGCGTGTGGCCGTACCTGGTCTCGGGCATCGTGGTGGCGCTGATCGGCTTCGCGCGCATCTACCTGGGCGCGCACTGGCTCAGCGACATCATCGGCGGCATGTTGTTCGGCCTGGTGTGGCTGCTGGTGCTGGGCATCGCGTACCGGCGCCGCATGGTGCGCTCGTTCTGGATCAAGCCCATCGCGTGGCTGTTCTACGGCAGCTTCGTGCTGGCCGGGCTGTGGCATGCGCCGCGCAACGTGGAGCACATGCTGGCGCAGTTCCAGACACCGGTGATCGAACGGACGGTCGCGCTGCAGGACTGGTGGCAGCGCGACTGGCAGGCATTGCCGGCGCGCCGCAACGAGTTCGACGACGAACAGCGCTGGCCGCTGGACGTGCAGGTCGCCGGGCCGCTGGCGCCGCTGAAGGCCAGCCTGACGGCCGCCGGTTGGCGCGAACAACCGCAGGCCGGGTGGGAGGAAGCCCTGAACCTGCTCGACAGCGACCTGCCCGACGATGAGCAACCCGTGCTCCCCGCCACGCTCGACACGCGCGCTGAAAGCCTGCTGATGGTGCGCAAGGGCGACCAGCCGGGCGAAGTGTTCGTGCTGCGCCTGTGGCCGGCCGACACGCGCCTGCTGCCCGGCGATGTGCCGCTTTGGATCGGCAGTGCGCAGGTGCTGCAGCAGCAGCGCGCCTTCAACCTGGTGCGTCTGTGGCGGCCGTTACGCGAGGCGCGCACGGCGCTGGATGCGGTGACGCAGGCCACGCCGGATCTCGCCCACGTGATCGCGCCGCATCCGGACTCCGGGCTGCCGGTGCTGCGCTTGCGTACCGACGACGAGGCGGTCCCGCCCTGACTCAGCGGGAAGGTTCCTGGAGGAGGGCCGACCAGCCGTGCGGCTGTTGAAAGCCAGTTCCGATGCCACCCCGTCAAACATCCCGGAATTCAGAACGTGCGGTCGGGGCTGAAGCCCCTCCTACCGGGGCGGTGTCAGTCGATCCACTCCAGCAGGCGCTGCAGGCGTGCGTGCACGTCGTCTTCCTGCAGGATCGACACGCGCTGCTCGGGCGTGATCGGCAGCACCTGCGCCAATCGCCATCCCACCCAGGCGGCGTGCTCGAAGATGCGCGGCGGCAGGCCATTCAGATCGGTGCCCACCTTTTCCATCATGGTCTGCAGCAAGGTGCCCAGCAGTGCGTGCTCGGGACGGATCTCCCAGTCCTCGTCGGCGCACAGCCATTCCACATCCGCCATCACCAGCCCGTTGTCGCGAACGCGCGTGCGGACCACGTGGAAACGCCGGTGCCCGCGCACGCGCAGCGACAACAGCCCGTCCTCGCCCATGTCGAAGTTCTCGATCCGCGCTTCGACGCCGTAGGCCGCCGGCGTCGCGGGCGCCCCCGCCTCGCTGCCCTCCAGGATCAGGCAGACCCCGAATCCGCCACCGGAACGCCCGCAGTCGCGGACCAGATCCAGGTAGCGCCGCTCGAAGATGCGCAGATCCATCGCGGCACCAGGCAGCAGCACCTTGTGCAGGGGGAACAGCGGCAGGGATTCGTGCGCCATGGCGGCCACCTCAGCCTTGCAGTGCCGCCAGAAAGCGTCGCGGCGCACCGTCGAAGCCGCCATTGGACATGAACACCACGTGGTCGCCCGGCCGCGCCTGCGTCTTCAACGCCGCGATCAGCGCATCGGCGTCGGGCACGGTGCGCGCGTCGCCACGGATGGCGGCGACGATCTTGCCGGCGTCCCATGCGAGTTCCGGCCGGTGCAGGAAGACGACCGCGTCGGCGATGTCGAGCGACGGTGCCAGCGCCCCGGCATGCGCGCCGGAGCGCATCGAGTTGCTGCGCGGTTCCATCGCCACCAGGATGCGTGCCTCGCCGACACGCGCACGCAGGCCTTCCAGCGTGGTGTGGATGGCGGTGGGATGGTGCGCGAAATCGTCGTAGACGGTGATGCCGTCGTGCTGGCCGATCACTTCCATCCGCCGCTTCACGCTGCGGAACGCCGCCAGCGCCGGCAGCACGGTGGCGACATCGACGCCGACCGCATGGCATGCGGCGAGCGCGGCCAGGCCGTTGAGCACGTTGTGGCGGCCGAGCATGGGCCAGTGCACCTCGCCGATCTCGTTGCCGTGGTGGCGTACGGCGAACGCGCTGCCGTCTTCGCGGATCAGGCGCGCGCTCCACTCCAGTGCGGCATCGAAGCCGAAGCGTTCCACCGGCGTCCAGCACCCCATGGCCAGCACTTCGGCCAGCCTCTGGTCCTCGCCATTGACGATCAGGCGACCACGGCGCGGCACGGTACGCACAAGGTGGTGGAACTGGCGCTGGATCGCGGCCACGTCGGGAAAGATGTCGGCGTGGTCGTATTCCAGGTTGTTGAGGATGGCGACCAGCGGGCGGTAGTGGACGAACTTGCTGCGCTTGTCGAAGAAGGCCGTGTCGTATTCGTCGGCCTCGACCACGAACTCGCGGCCGCCGCCGATGCGCGCGGACACGCCGAAGTCCTCGGCCACGCCGCCGATCAGGAAGCCGGGCGAACGCCCCGCCGCGTCCAGCAGGTAGGTCAGGATGGTCGTCGTGGTGGTCTTGCCGTGCGTGCCCGCCACGGCCAGGGTGTCGCGGCCCGGCAGCACGCGCTCGGACAGCCACTGCGCGCCGGAGATGTAGCGCCGGCCCTGGTCCAGCACCGCCTCGACCGCGGGGTTGCCGCGAGACAAGGCATTGCCGATCACGATCTCGTCGCAGTCCGGCGCGATGTTCTGAGGCTGGTAGCCCTGCGCCAGCGCGATGCCGAGCTTTTCGAGCTGGGTCGACATGGGCGGGTAGATGGCCTGGTCGCTGCCTTCGACGGTGTGGCCGAGTTCGCGGGCCAGGGCGGCCACGCCGCCCATGAAGGTGCCGGCGATGCCGAGGATGTGGATCTTCAAGACTGCAGTTCCGGGATGAGTCCGCGAACTTTAGCCGAGCGCGCTGGGTTCGGCACCTCCTGCAAGACGTGGGCGTGACGCGGGTTCAGCGGGAAAAATGCAGGGTCTGCAGATCCAGGCCGTCGCTCTCGGCCTTCACCACCAGCGTGTTGCACCCGGGCGCGAGCGGCAGCGCGCGGAATCCGCGGGCGCGCTCGGCGGCCTTCACCGGTACTCCGTTGAGCACCAGCGAGACACGCCCCTTGCCGCGCCCGTCCAGCGCCAGTCGATACCGGCCGCCAGTGCCGGCATCGAAGGTGTACTTGAGCCACTCGCCGCGTCGCATGCCGGCGACATGGAGCGCACCGTCGGCGTCCTTGCCGAGGTCCACCCCATCGTTGCGGTAGGTCATGGCCGGATTCCACACCACGCGTTCGCCACCGTCGGAGATATGGTGGTTGGCCGGCGTCAGGTCATGGTAGGCGACGCCATTGCGGCCCATGTCGAAATCGACCGCCGCGATGCGGCCTCCTTCCCTGCCGATCACATGGGTCTTGAACGGCACCGACTGATCCGAATGCGGCGCGCGGAACAACGCATCGATCACGTCCGGGTGCTGCACGTTGTCCTCATGGCGCACGTCCTGGCGGGCGAACCGCATCAGAGCCGTCTCTGCTGCTTCCGGCGAGGGGCGCGGACCCTCGCCCTTCCAGTACGCCAGCACCTGCCGGTAGCCCGCATTTGGCACGATCTGCAGCGGATTGTTGTAGCGGATCTTCTTCAGCGGCCACCACGCCCAGCCGATGCCCTCGCCCTCGACAAGGGCGACGGTGCGGGCGAACCAGTCGTTGGAGTTCTCGCCGGTCTCGCCCAGCCACAGCGGCATCTTGTGCTTGTCGCGCAGCGCCAGCAGGTCGGCGATGCTGTCGCGCGTGGTGACGTTCCAGTACTTGTGGAAGCTGATCACCAGATTGTCGTCCCACGGGCCGTCGTCGAGCACGCCGCGGTAGTTGTTGCCCCAGCAGTTGCCTTCGATGACGATGATGTGGCGCGTGTCCACCTCGCGGATCGCACGTGTCGTGCGCACCAGCAGGTCCTTCAGCGGTGCGTTGTCATTCTCCTTGCAGCCGTTGGTGTCGGCCTTGTCGGCGAAGCCCCAGTTGGGCTCGTTGATGATGTCGTAGGCGGCGATGTACGGCTCATCGCTGTAGCGCTGCGCCAGCTTCTTCCACAACGCGACCATCTTGTCCTGGTGGCGCGGGTCGTCCCACAGCGAGGGCTGCGTGGGGTCGCGGTCGGCGATGTTGTTGTCGTTGCCCTGCCCGCCGGGCGCGGCGTGCAGGTCGAGGATCAGGTACAGGTCGTTGGCCTTGGCCCAGGCCAGCAGTTCGTCGGTGCGGCGGAAGCCTTCCTCCACCCAGGTCTGCCGGCCGGCGACCGGCTCCTGCTCCACCGGCAGCGTGTACAGGGCGTAGTGCATCGGCAGGCGCACGGAGTTGAAACCCCAGCGCGCCATCGCGTCGATGTCGGCCTTGGTCGTGTGGTTGTCGCGCCAGGCCTGGTAGAACGCCTCGGCCTTCTCCGTCCCGATCAGCTCGACGATGCGCGCATGGATGCTGCGTTGGGTGCCTACGCCGTCGATGTCCAGCATGTAGCCTTCCTGCAGCATCCAGCCGCCCAGGCCCATGCCGCGCAGGATCACCGGCCTGCCTGATTCGTCGACGATCTGCGGGCCCTGCGTGCGCAGGAAGTCCTTGGCTTCGGCTACGGATACGGCGAGCAGGCTGGCAAGCAGCAGGCAGGCGATGCGCTTCATCGGCGGCTCCGGGTGACCCCTCGGGACCCGGACCATAACAGCCGGCCCCACGGACGGCGATGCCCGCCATCACAGCCCTCAACGACGAAGCCCCGCATGGCGGGGCTTCGTGGAGTCACGTCCGGGAATGCGGGAACGTCAGCCCACTTCCTTGGCCGGCGCCAGCGCCTCGGTGATGCGGGTGAACACCTCGTCCAGCGAACCCACGCCGTCCACCACGGTCAGCTGACCATGCTGGCGGTAGTAGTCGATCACCGGCGCGGTCTGGGTGGTGTACTTGTCCAGGCGGTTGCGCACCACCTCGGGCGTGTCGTCGTCGCGGCCTTCCGCAGCGGCACGGCCGGCGATGCGCTCGACCAGCAGGTCGGCCGGGACCTCCAGTTGCACCGCATAGTCCATGGGCTGGCCCAGCCTGGCCAGCAACGTGCCCAGCGCATCGGCCTGGGCCTGGTTGCGCGGATAACCGTCCAGGATGAAGCCGTTGGCGGTGTCGGGGCGGGCGAAGCGGTCTTCCAGCATGCCGAGCAGGATGTCGTCGCTGACGAAGTCGCCGCGCGCCATGATTTCCTTGGCCTGCAGGCCCAGCGGGCTGCCGGCGGCCACTTCGGCGCGCAGCAGGTCGCCGGTGGAGATGTGCGGTACCTGCAGGTAGTCCTTCAGGCGCGCCGCCTGAGTGCCCTTGCCCGACCCGGGTGGGCCCAGTAGAACCAATCGCATGCTGTAACTCCCAAGCTGGAATCCTGCGGGCGGTGGACCGCGCCGGGCGCCGGGCGCCGCGCTGCACCGCGTCATCTGTGTGAAGCTTACCGCATCCCGGCAACCCGGAACGAACCCCACATGGCATCTGGCACCCTACTTTATGCGCAGTCCGGCGGCGTCACCGCCGTCATCAACGCCTCCGCATCGGCGGTCATCACCGAAGCGCGGGCCCGGAAAATCAAGGTCTTGGCGGCGCGCAACGGCATCCTCGGCGCACTTCGCGAAGACCTGATCGACACCAGCAAGGAGTCGGCGGCCGCCATCCGCGCACTCGCCCACACCCCGGGCGGCGCCTTCGGCAGCTGCCGCGTGAAGCTGAAATCGCTGGAGGCCGACCGCGCGAAGTACGAGCGCCTGCTGGCGGTGCTGAAGGCGCACGACGTGCGTTACTTCCTCTACAACGGCGGCAACGATTCGGCCGACACGGCGTGGAAGGTCTCGCAGCTGGCGCAGGCCTTCGACTACCCGCTGACCTGCATCGGCGTGCCGAAGACGGTCGACAACGACCTGGCCGTCACCGACACCTGCCCCGGCTTCGGCTCGGCGGCGAAGTACACGGCGGTCTCCGTGCGCGAGGCTGCGCTGGACGTGGCCGCGATGGCGGAAACTTCCACCAAGGTGTTCGTCTACGAGGCCATGGGCCGGCACGCCGGCTGGCTGGCCGCGGCGGCGGGCATGGCCGGGCAGACGCCTGACGAGGCGCCGCACATCATCCTGTTCCCGGAGCGCGCCTACGACGAGACGCAGTTCCTTGCGCAGGTGAAGAAGGTCGTCGACCGCGTCGGCTGGTGCGTGGTGGTGGCCAGCGAGGGCATCCAGCATGCCGATGGCCGCTTCGTCGCCGATGCCGGCGGCGGCAAGGATTCGTTCGGCCATACGCAGCTCGGTGGTGTGGCTTCTTATCTGGCGGGCCGGGTGAAGGACCAGTTGGGCCTGAAGGTGCACTGGACCTTGCCCGACTATCTGCAGCGCTCCGCGCGCCACATCGCCTCGAAGACCGACTGGGAGCAGGCGCAGGCCGTCGGCAAGGCGGCCGTGCAGTTCGCGCTGAAGGGACAGAATGCGGTGATGCCGGTGATCGTGCGCACGTCCGACGCGCCGTTCCGCTGGAAGATCGAGGCCGCGCCGCTGTCGAAAGTGGCCAACCACGAGAAGAAGTTCCCGCCGGGCTTCATCCGCAAGGATGGCTACGGCATCACCCCGGCCGCACGGAAGTACCTGCAACCGCTGATCCGCGGCGAAGCCTACCCCCCGTATGGCACCGATGGCCTGCCGAAGTACGTCGCGCTGAAGAACGTGGCGGTGAAGAAGAAGCTGCCTGCCTGGGAAGGCTGATCGCCTGATGGGCATCCGCATCGTCCGCCTCGGCAGTCCGCGCGCGAAGGACGAAGGCCTGCGCATCGGCACGGTGCGCAGGCCGCCACGTGGCGTGCCGAAGGCGGAGTTCGCGGCGCAGGACTGGTACGACGTCTGGTATCCCAATCTCGCGCCCAGCACGGAGCTGGTGAAGCAAGCGCAGGAGGCGACGACACCCAAGGACTGGGCTGCCTTCGCCAGGAAGTACCGCACCGAGATGGCCGTGCCCGACAATGCCCGCACGCTGGACCTGCTTGCTGCGCTGTCGCACGGCAGCGACTTCTCGGTGGGCTGCTACTGCGAGGATGAAGCACACTGCCACCGGTCGGTGCTGCGCGCGCTGCTGGCCGAACGCGGCGCCATCATCAAGGCAGGATGACTTCAGGCACCGGTCCGTCGAAACGGGCGGTGCTAGCGTGGGCTCCTCGCCTTCGCTCAAGGATCCCGCCATGTTCCGCAAAGTGCTCATCGGACTGCTTGCCGTCGCCATCGGTCTGGCCATCGCGGGCGCCGGCTACCGTTTCGGCCAATACCTCGCGCAGAAAGACAATGCGGCTTCGTTCGTCGGTGAGACATCCTGATCGATGCCATCCATCGCGCCAGGATGATGCAATGGACGACCTGCTCGCCGAACTGACGGCGCTGGAAACCGAACTCCACCACCCCGGCGCGACGTGCTCGCGCGAGCGGCTGGAGCGCCTGTTGCATGCCGACTTCCATGAGGTGGGCCGTTCGGGCACGCGCTACACGCGGCAGACCGTCATCGACTTTCTCGTCGATCGCCCGTCTCCGCCCCGCGTCCTCGCCTACGATCACCACATCGAGCGGCTCTCGGACGGCGTGGTGTTGCTGCACTTCGCTTCGCACGGAATCGCGGCCGATGGCACACGGCACAATGCCGCGCTGCGCATGTCGGTGTGGCGACATACCGCGCTCGGCTGGCAGCTGTCGTATCACCAGGGTACCCCTGCCGCTTCGTAGCGGACGCCCCCGACATCGGGCCCTGGCCACGGAATGGCCGCTTCCCCCGCTTGGCGACCCCCTTCTGTTGCGCTAGCGTTGCCACCAGGGGGGAACATGCAAAGACAATGGACATGCGTGGGCGCGGGCCTGCTCGCGGTACTGTGCGCCTTGCCGTGCGGCGCGCAGGACGCACCGGTGCCGCCTGCTCCCTTTAGCGGTGAAACAGCGCAGCCTGCGTGCTGCGTACTGCCTGATGGCACGCTGCTCGTCATCGAGATACTCGACCCCATCAGTTCCGCGCACGCCCACCGCGGCGACGTCTTCCGTCTGCGCCTGAAGGAAGCGGTGGTCGTGGACGATGCGGTCGTGATCCCCGCCGGTATCGAAGGCGTCGGCGAGATCGTCCATGCCGAGCCCTCGCGCGGTGGAGGCAAGCCCGGCGAACTCATCCTCGCGGCGCGTAGCCTCCAGATCGGCGACCACACCATCCGGCTGCGCGGCTTCAAGCTGGGAGGTGCTGGACGCGACACCAGCGGCGCCGCACTGGGCGCGTCGCTGGGCATCGGACCCTTCGCGCACTTCATCCACGGCAAGGAAATCGAAATACCCGCGCTGACGACGGCGACGGCCAAGCTGGCCGGCTCCTTCTCCACGGAAGCCGCCACGAGCGGCATCGCGCCAGACGCGGCGACCCCGACGCCCTCGATGCCCGACATCCCATCCACCCCGAAACCACCCGACACACAGGAGTAACCCATGCGTCATCCGTTGAACCGTTCGCTGCTCTGCCTCGCCCTGCTGCTGCCGATGGCGGCCGGCCACGCCCAATCGCAGGAGGCCGCTGCGCCTGCCGCCACCGAAGCACCCGAGGCAGCGCCCGCGCCTGCGCCGGCAGCGGGCGACAGCCTGATCGGAGCACCGTCCGAAGGCATGGGCCAGATCGTGTTCTTCCGCGAGAAGAAATTCGCCGGCGCCGCCGTGAAGTACAAGGTCCGCGAAGGCGAAACGGAGCTCGGCAAGCTCAGCAGCGGCACGTACTTCGTCGCCTCCGTCGCGCCGGGCACCCATCAGTACACGGTGCACTCCGAAGCCAAGGATGTGCTGACACTGGAAGTGGAAGCAGGCGAGACCTACTACGTGCTCGGCTCGATCACGATGGGCTTCATGGCCGGTCGCCCGAACCTGTCGCCTTCCGACGAGGCTGCCTTCAACGGCATGGCGAAAGAGCTCAAGCCCGCGAAGAAGTAAGCGCGGACGCGGACCCCGCGGCGACGGTTTCCCCCAGGGACACCGTCGCCGTCCTTATCTGCAGGCCTTGCCTTCCACCTCGAGTTTCGCCGCATACAACGTCAGCGACGGCGCCTGTGCGGCGGTGCCCGCCTGCTGCTTCGCGTCCTGCAGGTAGATGCGGGACTGGCCCTGGCCGTCCAGCGGTGGCGGCGCGGCGCTGCCGGGCTTGCGCCACACGCGCACGACTGCCTGTTGCGACGGACACGCGGCATTCGGCACGCGGATGAGGTCATTGAGCTTCCAGCCAGTCGCGACCGATGGCTTCGCTTTGTCGAAATCGATGAAGCGTGCACGCGGCTGGCACTGCGGGCTTGTGCGCACCGGGGCATAGCGATAGGGCTGCGCTGCGTCGCCGGTGAAGGCGCCCTCCAACCGCGCGCAGGCCTCGGGGATCTGACGCAGGCTGTGCACCGCACCGACGGCCTGCGGCGCACCTGCGGGTCGTTGGATCTCGGGCACCGGATCGGCCGCCCACGCGGGCAACGCCATCACCAGGCACACGACAAACAGCGGAAGTGCGACGGTCTGACGCATGGCAACTCCTTGAAACGGATACGGAAACAGGATCAGGGTCGCAAGGCTGGCATGGAATGCCTGAACCGGTCCGTCACCGCTGGCGGCATGGGTCGCATCCGGTCATACTCGGGCCAGCTCCAGGGATGTCTGAACAAGGGTTTCGTGCTGCAGTCCATCGCAGCGGTCGAGTGCGCTCAATCGTTCAACAGGCTCCATCAGGATTGGGTTGCGTGTTCATGCGTTTCGCTGGACGACATCCATCAACCTTGGGAGGGGTCATGCTGGAACAATACGGTTTGACGCTGGCGCTGATCTGCGCCGGCGTGGCGATCATCTACGGCGTGGTGGCTGCGCGCTGGATCATGAAACAGCCCGCGGGCAATGCCCGCATGCAGGAAATCGCGGCGGCCGTGCAGGAAGGCGCCAGCGCCTACCTCAACCGCCAGTACACCACCATCGGCATCGCCGGCCTCGTGCTGCTCGTGCTGATCGGCTTCTTCGTGTCGTGGGCCAGCGCCATCGGTTTCCTGATCGGCGCGGTGCTGTCCGGTGCCGCCGGCTACATCGGCATGAACGTCTCGGTACGCGCCAACGTGCGCACCGCCGAGGCCGCGAGCAAGGGCATGAGCGCAGCGATGGACGTGGCCTTCAAGGGCGGCGCCATCACCGGCATGCTGGTCGTCGGCCTGGGCCTGCTGGGCGTGGCCGGCTACTTCGCCGTGCTCCACCTGCACCTGGGCTATAGCGAAGGCGACGCGCTGCACGCGCTGGTCGGCTTGGCGTTCGGCTCCTCGCTGATCTCGATTTTCGCGCGCCTCGGCGGCGGCATCTTCACCAAGGGCGCCGACGTCGGCGCGGACCTGGTGGGCAAGGTGGAAGCGGGCATTCCGGAGGATGATCCGCGCAACCCCGCCGTGATCGCCGACAACGTGGGCGACAACGTCGGCGACTGCGCCGGCATGGCGGCGGACCTGTTCGAAACCTATGCGGTCACCATCATCGCGACCATGCTGCTGGGCAGCCTGATGGTCGCGCAGGCGGGCGAGCATGCAGTGCTCTATCCGCTGGTGCTCGGCGGCGTGTCGATCATCGCGTCGATCATCGGCGCCATGTTCGTCAAGGTAAAGGCGGGCGGCTCCATCATGGGCGCGCTGTACAAGGGCGTGATCGTGTCGGCGGTGCTGGCGGCGATCGCGTTCTACCCGATCACCACGCAACTGATGGCCGATTCGTCGTATGGCGCGCTGAACCTGTACTTCTGCGCGCTGGTCGGCCTGGTGCTGACCGGCGTGATCGTGTGGATCACCGAGTACTACACCGGCACGCAGTACGCGCCGGTCAAGCACGTCGCCGCCGCGTCGACGACGGGCCATGGCACCAACATCATCGCCGGCCTCGGCGTGTCGATGCGGTCTACGGCATGGCCCGTGGTCGCGGTGTGCATCGCGATCCTGGGAGCGTATGCGTTGGGCGGCCTGTATGGCATCGCCATCGCGGCGACGGCGATGCTGTCGATGGCCGGCATGATCGTGGCACTGGATGCCTACGGTCCGATCACCGACAACGCCGGTGGCATCGCGGAAATGGCGGAACTGCCGCCCGAGATCCGCAACATCACCGACCCGCTGGATGCGGTGGGCAATACCACCAAGGCGGTGACCAAGGGGTACGCCATCGGTTCGGCCGCGCTGGCCGCGCTGGTGCTGTTCGCCGACTACACCCACAACCTGCAGACCGCGCATCCGGACACGGTGTTTACCTTCGACCTGTCCAACCACCTGGTGATCGTCGGCCTGTTGATCGGCGGCCTGATTCCCTACCTGTTCGGCGCGATGGCGATGGAAGCCGTCGGCCGCGCTGCAGGCAGCGTCGTGGAAGAAGTGCGCCGGCAGTTCCGCGAGATCCCCGGCATCATGGCCGGCACCGCGAAGCCGGATTACAGCCGGGCGGTGGACATGCTGACCAAGTCCGCGATCAAGGAAATGATCGTGCCCTCGCTGCTGCCGGTGGTCGTGCCGATCATCGTCGGACTGCTGCTGGGTCCGCAGGCGCTGGGCGGCCTGCTGATCGGCACCATCGTCACCGGCCTGTTCGTGGCCATCTCGATGACCACCGGCGGCGGCGCGTGGGACAACGCCAAGAAGTACATCGAGGACGGCCACCACGGCGGCAAGGGCAGCGAGGCGCACAAGGCCGCGGTGACCGGCGATACCGTCGGCGATCCCTACAAGGACACCGCCGGTCCGGCCATCAACCCACTGATCAAGATCATCAACATCGTCGCGCTGCTGCTGGTGCCGGTGCTGCCGGTCAACGGCTGGCTGGGCAGCACGACCTCGGCCGAGGCTGCCGCGCACGTCGCCCCGATGGCGGCCAGCGAGGTAGTGGATGGACGCCAGGCACGCATCCTGTTCGACAGCGGCTCGGCCGTGGTACCGGCCGACACCAGCGCGCGCCTGTCCGGCGTGCTGGG
Organism: Pseudoxanthomonas sp. SE1; assembly: GCF_029542205.1. NCBI lineage: Bacteria > Pseudomonadati > Pseudomonadota > Gammaproteobacteria > Lysobacterales > Lysobacteraceae > Pseudoxanthomonas > Pseudoxanthomonas sp. SE1. Next base: position 3,515,721 of record NZ_CP113783.1, read on the forward strand.
CACGCTGGGCGCCGATCCGGGCAAGCGCGTCCGCGTGTCCGGCTTCCACGATGCCAGTGGCGATGCCGCCGCTAACGAAGCACTGGCGAAGCAGCGCGCGGAAGTCATCCAGCAATGGCTGGTGGTCAACGGCGTGGCGATGGAGCGCATCACGCTCGACAAGCCGGCGCAGACCACCGGCAGCGGTGATGCCGATGAGGCGCGGCGCGTGGATGTGATGGTGGAGTAAACGTCCGCGCTACGCGGCATGAAGAAGGGCGGCCACTGGCCGCCCTTTCTCTTCTTTTGACTGTAGGAGCGACGTCAGTCGCGACCGTGTGCCATCAACACCACTGAACATCGATGAGCGTGCGAGAAGAGAATCGTGCCGACCACCTGTTCTTGGCTTGCGATGATCCATGGCATCCGAACCGTGCGGTCGCGACTGACGTCGCTCCTACAGAGGTCACAACAGTCGCCGCGGATCACGACGCCGGCTGCAGCGCCACCACGCGCACGTCGACATCCTTGCACGCATCATCCTTACAGATGCCGTTCACCCAGGCTTCGCCGTTGCCGAACATCACGCCCTTGTAGTTGACCATCAGCTGCGAGTACTTCTGCCGCGTGATGGCCTCGGCGATGGCCGGCAGCATGATCCGGTCGTAGTCGCGCACGAACGCGCCGGCATCGGCCACTTTCAGCGGCTGCCCTTCCCTCACGGTGGAGAACGGATAGTCCACCAGCGCGGCCACGGCGACCGCGTCGTTCGCTGCGACCGCCTGCTGCAGTTGGCGGATCACGGCTTCATAGCGCGCGTGGTCACCCAGCACTTCGTCGATCGCCTGGTTCACGGCCGCGGGATCGTCCGCAAGCTCAGGCGGAGGCGTCGCCGTCTTGATTACCGCCGCCTGCGCGGGCGCCGCAGGCGTGGCCCTCGTATCCGCCTCGGGCGCGGAAGGCGCGCAGGCCGCAAGCCACAGCACCATCGATGCTGTCATCAGCTTCTTCATCGTTCGGATTCCTGGTCAGGTGGCAGGCGCGGTGCAGTGGCCCATCCATGGCGCGACAACCCAGCTCCGGCGATGCGTCTCCATCCTAGCCAGCCTTGCACGCGCTTGCGTTCGGGAATCGTTAGCCGGCGCCCGGCCGCATCCGCTGTCGTCCCGGCGCAGGCCGGGACCCGTTCTGTCTTCGCCTGTATTCGAAAACCACAGGAGCAACCGCAAACGCCATTGGGTCCCAGCCTGCGCTGGACGACGGCGCCTGCCTGCCGCCGTCAACTCAGCACGTCGGCCAGCACCTTGCGTCCCACGGCCGTCGCAGCTTCGGCCGCGGGTGCCGTCCCGGCGGCAGCGCGCGCCTCGGCCTGCTGCTTCAGGTACACCGGGCAGTGCTCCATCATGTAGTCCACGTCGAACTTCATGCGCTCGACGAGGAAGTCGACGAACGCGCGCACCTTCGGCGACTGCACGTGGCCGCGCGGGAACACCGCATTGAACTCGTACTCGGGTCCCGTCCAGCCGGCGAGGACGCGCAGCAGATGCCCCTGTTCCAGGTACGGTTTCACCATCACGTCGGCGCCGACCATGATGCCCTCGCCACACAGCAGCGCGCCTTTCAATGCGGCGGGATCGTTGGCCACCAGGATCGGGTTGATCGGGTAATCCTGCTCGCCTTCGGCATCGCGCAGGGTCAGTGCGAAGCCGTTGCCGCGCCGGTTCTTCTGCATGGCAAGCACGCGATGGTGCTGCAGGTCATCGGGATGCAGGGGTTCGCCATACCGCGCCAGGTACTTCGGGCTGGCATACACCTGGGTGCGCAGGGTGCTGAGCCGGCGCGCCACGAGGTTGGAATCCGGCAGGCTGCCGATGCGCAGCGCCACGTCGATCTCGCCGGAAATCAGGTCGAGCGTGTCGTTGGCCAGCAGCATCTCCACCCGGATCTCGGGGTACTGCGCATGGAACTCGCCCAACAGCGGCGAGATCTTGTCGATGCCGATCGAGTACGGCGCAGTGAAGCGCAGCCAGCCGCGCGGACCGGCATGCAATTGGCTGACCGCGCTCGCCGCTTCGTTCAGCTCGCGCGCGATGCGCTGGCAATGTTCGTAGTAGACGTTGCCCGCTTCGGTGAGGCCCAGCTTGCGCGTGGTCCGGTGCAGCAACTGCGCGCCCAGACGTGTCTCCAGTTCCTGCACCTTGCGGCTGACCGTGGTCTTGGGCAGGCGCAGCAGGTTGGCGGCGGCGATGAAGCTGCCCTGCTCCACCACTTTCACGAAGATCAGGGTGTCGTTGAGATCGTGGCTCATCGTATGACTCCAGGGGAACGAAGGGCGCATTGGCCCGCTGACGGGATGATTATTCCCCTAAATCAGGACTAATCAAGTCCTCATTGGAGGCGTAACGTGGCGTCCATCGTCCTCCACCGGGTACCGCCCCCATGCTGTTCGCCCGCCTTTTCCAATCGCTGGAACATCCCGAAGACCCGCAGGAAGCCGCGACACAACGCGCTTTCCGTCGCGGCAAAAGCCTGTTGTTACAGGACCTCTCCGGTCACGTCGCCGCGCCCCGTTCGCAGCGCGGCGGTGTCCTGGGCGGTGGTCGGCGCATCGGTCGCCTGGGCATGCTGAGTGGGATTATCCCGGTCGTGGGAGGATTCATCCCATGAGCGGGACACTTGCCCGGCGCCTTCCGACAAACGGCATCGCCACCGATGCCGATGGCCGCTGCGCCCCCGCCCTGCGCCTTGGCACCTGCCGGGCCTTCGTGGCCACGGCTATCGAGGGCATGCAGGATCAGGCAATCGTGCAACAGGATCCGGATATCGCGATCACTGCACCGGTCGCCAGACTATCGTCCATGCCCTTCTCCCTACCGAGTGCCGCCGCGCGCTGGCTCCGTGCCGTTGCGCGCGCGCTGGCCGAACGCTTCCGCAGGCCGGCCGGCCCGTCGTCATCCTCCCCCGCGACGGGTCGGCCCGCCGTGCGCCTGCCGTTGGCGAGCAAGGCCACCGGCTTCCGCGAGTTCACGCTGCCCCGCCACCTGGCGGATGGCGGCCGTCTGCGCCTGCGGGTGAAAGCGGCCGGTACCAGCGCGCGCATCGCGCCCCTTTCGATGCGGGGCAATCGGTGAACGCGATGAAGGATTCGCTCACTCCGGGCGCGCTGGTGCTGGGCGCAGGCGGCAATGTCGGGTTCGGTGTGGTCGGTGCGTTGCTGGAAGCCGGCAGCCCGGTGCTGGCGGTCGGTCGCGACGGCCCGCGCATGAGTGCGCTGGCGGAGCACTTCGAGGACGAACCCGGACTGGAACTGATCCATTCCCCCTGCATCCACGACGACCGCGACGCCGCGCGCCTGGCCGAACAGGTGCGCGAACGCGGACGCCCGCTGCGGGCCGTATTCGCCAGCATGGGCACGCCGCTGCAGAGCGGGCGCCTGCTGGATCGCCCGGCATCGTTCCTGCTGGAGAAACTGGAAGCCGACCTGATCCCGCATCTCGCCGCCGCCCGCCACCTGCTGCCGGTGCTGGCGGAAAGCCAGACCGCCGCGAACTACGTGCTGATCGGTGGACCGTATGCGGAGCGCGGCTGGTCGGGCTATGGCCATGCCTCGGTCACCGGCGCCGCGATGCGCATGCTCGCGCAGGTGCTGCACGAAGAAGCGCATGCACTTGGCGTGCGCGTGCAGCTGCTTTCCGTGGACAAGCCGGTATGTACGCCGGAGAACGCGATCAACGCCTGCGCGGAATGGCCCGATGCGCTGGCCGTGGGACGCAGCGCAGTGTCGCTGCTGACGCGCACAGGCCGCTCTTCGCAATCCATCGTCACCTGGTCCGCACGCGACGCGAAACCGCCGGAGCAGACCGTGGCGTGCGACTTCGAAGATGCGTTGTGGGCCGTCGCCGGCGCCCGACGCAATGGCCGCGCTTCCGCCTGACTGTCACGCCACACCGCATCGCCCCGTCCCATCTGCATCGACCCGACCTGCCGCTTGACCTCAACCTGACTTCAGGTAGCAGTCTTGGCCCCCGTTTCCTCCTCTCCCCCAAGAGACCACTCCCCATGAACACGAATCTCCCCACTTCCCCGCGCGCCCGCCGCCTGTTGGCGCTGGGCGCGTTCAGTGCGCTCGCCCTTGCCGTGCTGGCCGGTTGCAGCGGACAGGCCGCCGAGCAAGGTGCGCCGCCCCCGCCGGAGGTCAGCGTCGCAGCCGTGCCCGTGAAGTCGGTCAGCCAGTGGGACGAATTCAGTGGCCGCGTCGAGGCCATCGAGCACGTCGACCTGCGTCCGCGCGTGTCCGGCTACATCGACCGCGTGAACTACACCGAAGGCCAGGAAGTGAAGAAGGGCGACGTCCTCTTCACCATCGACGCGCGCAGCTACCGCGCCGAACTGGCACGCGCGCAGGCCGAACTGGCACGTGCACGCACCCTGGCCGAACTCGGCCGCAGCGAGGCCTCGCGCGCCAAGCGCCTGTCCGACCTGCAGGCCCTGTCCACCGAGGAGTACGAACAGCGCCGCGCCAACGCCGACCAGGCGCAGGCGAACGTCGCCGCCGCGCAGGCCGCGCTGGAAAGCGCGCGTCTGAACCTGGAATGGACCCAGGTGCGCGCACCCATCAACGGCCGCGCCGGTCGTGCGCTGGTCACCGCGGGCAACCTGGTCAGCGCCGGCGATGCCGCCAGCGTGCTGACGACCGTCGTCTCGCTGGACAAGGTGCACGTGCACTTCGATGCGGACGAACGCGCCTTCCTGCGCTATGCCGAGATGGCCCGCAACGGCGAACGCCCGAGCGAACGCGACGGCAAGGTGCCGGTGCAGGTGGCGCTGGCTGACGAAACCGACTTCCCGCATGCGGGCGTGGTCGACTTCCTCGACAACCAGGTCGACCGCAGCACCGGCACCATCCGCGCCCGCGCGCTGCTGGACAATGCCGACCGCGTCTTCACCCCCGGTCTGTATGCCCGCGTACGCCTGCTGGGCAGCGGTGAATTCAAGGCCGCGCTGGTGGACGACAAGGCCGTGCTGACCGATCAGGACCGCAAGTACGTCTACGTGGTCGACAAGGAAGGCAAGGCCCAGCGCCGCGACGTGCAGGTGGGCCGCATGGCCGACGGCCTGCGCATCGTCGAAAAGGGCCTGTCGGCCGGCGACCGCGTGATCGTCAGCGGCGTGCAGAAGGTGTTCTTCCCCGGCATGCCGGTGCAGGCCAAGGCCGTGGTGATGGGCGCGGCGGAAGCGCCGCCGACCCAGGCCGTCGCCAAGAACTGACGCTCCGCGCACCGCCCTGATTGACCCCACGCCTGCCACTCCCCTGGCAGGCGACGGGGACGCTCTTTCTTCTTTCCAGGAAATCCACCCATGGACTTCTCAAGATTCTTCATCGACCGGCCGATCTTCGCCGCGGTGTTGTCGATCGTGATCTTCGCCGCCGGCCTGATCTCGATCCCGTTGCTGCCGATCGGCGAATACCCCGAAGTGGTACCGCCATCGGTCGTCGTCCGTACCGTCTATCCCGGCGCCAACCCCAAGGTGATCGCCGAAACCGTCGCCACCCCGCTGGAAGAAGCCATCAACGGCGTGGAGGACATGATGTACGTCAAGTCCGTCGCCGGTTCCGATGGCGTGCTGTCGCTGACGGTGACTTTCAAGCCGGGCACCGATCCCGATGAAGCCGCCGTGCGCGTGCAGAACCGCGTGGCGCAGGCGCAGGCGCGCCTGCCCGAGGACGTGCGCCGGCAGGGCGTCACCACCCAGAAGCAGTCGCCCGTGTTCCTGATGGTCGTGCATCTGACATCGAAGGATGGCAAGTACGATTCGCTGTACCTGCGCAACTACATGCGCCTGCACGTCAAGGATGAGCTGGCGCGCATCCAGGGCGTCGGCGATGCGCAGCAGTTCGGCGGCGGCGACTACGCGATGCGCCTGTGGCTGGACCCGGACAAGGTGGCCGCGCGCGGCATGACCGCCGGCGACGTGCTGCGCGCCGTGCGCGAGCAGAACGTGCAGGTCTCGGCCGGCCAGCTCGGTGCCGAGCCGATGCCGAACGGCAGCGACTTCCTGCTGCCGATCAATGCCAAGGGCCGGCTGGAGACCACCGAGGAATTCGGCAACATCGTGCTGAAGAGCGGCGCCGACGGCGAGATCGTCCGGCTGGCCGACGTGGCCCGCATCGAACTGGCGGCCGGCGACTACACCCTGCGCGCCCGCCTGGACGGCAAGAACGCCTCGGCGATCGGCATCTTCCAGGCCCCCGGCGCCAACGCGCTGGAGATCCGCGACGCGGTGGTCGCCAAGATGGACGAGATCCGCCCGACGCTTCCGCCGGGCGTGGAGATCCAGTCGATCTACGACACTACCATCTTCGTCCGCGACTCCATCAAGTCCGTCGTCATGACGCTGCTGGAAGCCACCCTGCTGGTGGTGCTGGTGGTGATCCTGTTCCTGCAGACCTGGCGCGCCTCGATCATCCCGCTGCTGGCGGTGCCGGTCTCGGTGGTCGGTACGTTCGCGGTGCTGTACGTGCTGGGCTACTCGATCAACACCTTGACCCTGTTCGGCCTGGTGCTGGCGATCGGCATCGTGGTCGATGATGCCATCGTGGTGGTGGAGAACGTCGAGCGCCACATCGAACTCGGCGCCACGCCGCTGGAAGCGGCCCACCTGGCGATGAAGGAAGTCTCCGGCCCGATCATCGCCATCGCACTCGTGCTGTGCGCGGTGTTCGTGCCGATGGCCTTCCTGACCGGCGTGACCGGCCAGTTCTACAAGCAGTTCGCCGTCACCATCGCCATCTCCACGGTCATCTCGGCCATCAACTCGCTGACCCTGTCGCCGGCGCTGGCCGCCAAGTTGCTGAAGTCGCACGACGCGCCCAAGGACGGCCCGTCGCGTCTGATCGACCGCCTGTTCGGCTGGCTGTTCCGTCCGTTCAACCGTTTCTTCAACCGCAGCTCGCAGCGCTATGAAGGCGCGGTGTCGCGCGCGCTCGGCAAGCGCGGTGCGGTGTTCGCGGTCTACATGGTGCTGCTGGTCGGCGCGGGCCTGATGTTCAAGGCGGTGCCGGCGGGCTTCATTCCCGTGCAGGACAAGCTGTACGTGATCGCCGGCGTGAAGATGCCGGAAGGCGCCTCGATCGAACGTACCGACACCGTGCTCAAGAAGATGGCGGCCCTCGCCAACGAAGTGGACGGCGTCGCCAGCGAGATCGCGTTCCCGGGCCTCAACCCGCTGCAGTTCACCAACACACCCAACAACGGTGTGATCTTCTTCACCCTCGACCCCTTCGGTGAGCGCTCGCGCTCGGCCGAGGAGATCACCGCCGAACTCAACCAGAAGTTCTCCACCATCCAGGAAGGCTTCACCTTCGCCTTCATGCCGCCGCCCATCCAGGGCCTGGGCAATGGTTCCGGCTGGTCGCTGTTCATCGAGGACCGCACACGCCTGGGCTATGGCGAACTGCAGAACGCCGTGCAGGCGTTCCAGGGCGCGGCGTCGCAGACGCCGGGCCTGGGCTTCCCGATCAGCAGCTACCAGGCCAACGTGCCGCAGCTGGATGCCGAGGTCGACCGGGTGAAGGCGAAGGCACAGGGCGTGCCGCTGACCGAGCTGTTCGACACGCTGCAGACCTATCTGGGTTCGGCCTACGTCAACGACTTCAACATGTTCGGACGTACCTGGCAGGTGATCGCGCAGGCCGACGGTCCGTTCCGCGACAACGTCGAGGACATCGCCAACCTGCGTACCCGCAACGGCAATGGCGAGATGGTGCCGATCGGCAGCATGGTCAGCGTCAAGCAGACCTACGGCCCGGACCCGGTGATCCGCTTCAACGGCTATCCCGCCGCGGACCTGCTGGGCGATGCCGACCCGCGCGTGCTGTCGTCGGGCGAAGCGATGGCCAAGGTCACCGAGCTGGCGCAGCAGGTGCTGCCGACCGGCATGGGCATCGGCTGGAGCGATCTGAGCTACCAGCAGATGACGCAGGGTGGCGCCGCGCTGGTGGTGTTCCCGCTGGCGGTGCTGCTGGCCTTCCTGGTGCTGGCCGCGCTGTACGAAAGCTGGACGCTGCCGCTGGCGGTGATCCTGATCGTGCCCATGACGCTGCTGTCGGCCCTGTTCGGCGTGTGGCTGGCCGGTGGCGACAACAACGTGTTCGTGCAGGTGGGTCTGGTGGTGCTGATGGGCCTGGCGTGCAAGAACGCCATCCTGATCGTCGAGTTCGCCCGCGAGCTGGAGCTGCAGGGCAAGGGCATCGTCGAATCAGCACTGGAATCCTGTCGCCTGCGCCTGCGTCCCATCATCATGACGTCGGTGGCGTTCATCGCCGGCACCGTGCCGCTGGTGCTGTCCAGTGGCGCCGGCGCCGAAGTCCGCTCGATCACCGGCATCACGGTGTTCGCCGGCATGCTGGGCGTCACCCTGTTCGGCCTGTTCCTGACGCCGGTGTTCTACGTGGCCCTGCGCAAGCTGGCCAACCGTCCGCTCGTTTCCCATGCGCCGGCCAACGCCGATGCGCATGCCCATTCCTGACCCATCCCCACATCACGAGGCAAAGCCATGAACACGTCATCCAAGATCGCGCTGGTCACCGGCGCCACCCGCGGCATTGGCCGTGAAACCGTCCGCCAGCTGGCCGAAGCCGGCGTGCACACGATCCTTGCCGGCCGCAACCGCGACAAGGCCGTCGAAGCCACGCTCGACCTGCAGGCCCAAGGCCTGCCGGTGGAAGCCATCGCGCTGGACGTCACCGACGCGGCCAGCATCGCCGCGGCAGTGAAGGAGATCGAGCAACGCCACGGCAAGCTCGACATTCTGGTCAACAACGCCGGCATCCTGGTCGACGACGGCACCAAGGGCGTGTCCGGCCAGTCGCTGGAAACCTGGCGCACCACGTTCGACACCAATGTGTTCGGCCTGATCGAAACCACGCAGGCCTTCCTGCCGCTGCTGCGCAAGTCCGACGCGGGCCGCATCGTCAACGTGTCCAGCCTGCTGGGCTCGATCTCGGAGCACCAGAACCCGGCCTCCTTCATCTACGAGTTCAAGGGCATCCCGGCCTACAACGTGTCCAAGAGCGCAGTGAATGCGTGGACGGTGCACCTGGCGCACGAGCTGAAGGACACCGGCATCAAGGTCAACACCATCCACCCGGGCTACGTGCAGACCGACATGAACAAGTCGGGCGACCAGCAGAACGGTGAGCTGTCCGTGCCGGAAGGCGCGCGCACCAGCGTGCGGCTGGCCCTGATCGACAACGACGGCCCGACCGGCGGCTACTACTACTTCGACCAGGTGCTGCCATGGTGATCCGCACCCTCACGCTCGGCGTGGCAGCCGCGCTGCTCGCCGGCTGCGTCACCGTGGGGCCCGACTACGTGGCGCCGCAGACCGCACCGGCCACGCTGCAGCACGCGGCGTCGGCCGGCTACGTGGCCGACCATCCGGTCGCCACATGGTGGGGCCAGTTCGACGACCCGGTGCTCGACCAATTGGTGCGCGAATCGCTGCTGGCCAATCCCGACGTGCGCATCGCGATAGCGCGCGTCAACGAAGCGCGCGCGGTGTTCTCCGAACGCCGCCTGGACCTGGCCCCGCACGTCACCGCCGCGGTGGAAGGCACGCGCACCAAGCAGCCCGTTGAAGGACAGGGCCGCGTGGAGACCGACAGCTACTCCGCCGGCTTCGATGCCGCGTGGGAACTGGATCTGTTCGGTCGCGTGCGCCGCAATACCGAAGCCGCACACGCGGACCTGCAGGCGCAGCGCAATGACCTGCAGGCCGCGCAGGTGACCGTGGCCGCGGAGGTGGCACGCAATTACTTCGAACTGCGCGGCACGCAGAAGCGGCTGGAGGTGGCGCGTCGGATCCTGCAGACACTGGGCGACACCCAGCGCCTCACGGAATCGCGCTTCGACTTGGGCGCCGGCAGCCAGCTGGAAGTACAGAGCAGTCTGGCGCGCGTGCGTGCGGTGGAAGCCGAAGTGCCCGCACTGGAAGCGAGCGAAGGCCAATCGCGGCATCGGCTCGCCGTGCTGGTGGGCAAGCGCCCCGGTGAACTGGACGCCGTGCTCGCCCCGCGCGAGGCCCCGGCCTTCGCCAAGGCGTTGCCGATCGGCGACACCACCGACCTGCTTCGCCAGCGGCCTGACGTGCGCGCGGCCGAGCGCCGCCTGGCCGCAGCCACGGCACGCGTCGGCGTGGCGACGGCCGACCTGTTCCCGCGGGTCAGCCTGCGCGGTTTCATCGGTTTCCTGTCCGGCGGCTGGGGCAACCTGGTGAACAGCGACAACCGGGCCTGGCAGGTCACGCCCTCGATCAGCTGGGCCGCGTTCGACATGGGCAGCGTGCGCGCTCGCCTGCGTGCCAGCGAAGCCCAGGCCGATGGCGTGGCGGCGCAGTACGAAAAGACCGTGCTTGGCGCCCTGGAGGAAACGGAAAACGCACTGCTGTCCTATGCCAAGCAGCAGACGCAGCTGAAATTCCGGCTGGAACAATCCGTTGCCGCGCGCCGTGCAGCAGAACTGGCCGAAGTCCGGTATCGTGCCGGCTCGTCCGATTTCCTCACCCTGCTGGACGCGCAGCGTACCCAGCTGGCCGCCGATGACGCGCTGGCACAGGCAGAGGCAGGCGTGAATGTCGGGGTGGTGGCGATCTACAAATCGCTGGGCGGTTGGGGCGAACAGGACGTGGCCCCCGCGCTCGCGGCGCAGCCCTGAGCACGCCGCGCAGCCTTCACGCGCCCTGAGCCAATCTGGAAAATGTACCGCCGCGCCCACGGGCGCGGCCTGTTCCCTTCGATCGAGTGTGTCCGTGTCCAACCAGAACCTTGCCGTCTTCCCCCCACGCGCCCGTCGCCCTTCCCCCTTGCCCCTGCTGAGCCGCTGGTCCCTGGCCGGCTTGATGGCGCTTGCCGCCGGTACGGCCACCGCCGCCGAACCGCGCACGGCCTGGTTCGTGCAGGGCGGCGTTGCTGAAGACGCGCACGCGCTCACGGTTGGCGCGAGCCGCGACTGGCGTTGGGAAAAGCAGTACCGCTACGGTCACGTCAGCGGCCAGTGGCAGGCCGAAATCGGTCGCTGGCACAGCGACAGCGACAACAGCACGCAGGTCGGCTTCACGCCGGCGCTGCGCTGGCGCCCGAATGGCTGGAGCGAAGGCTGGTTCGTCGAAGGCGGCATCGGCGTGAACGTGATCTTCCCGAAATACAACACGCGGAAGAAAGAATTCGGCACCACCTTCAACTTCGGCGACCACATCGCCGTGGGCAAGACCTTCGGCGCGGATCGCCAGCACGAATGGTCGCTGCGTTTCCAGCATTTCTCCAACGCACGCATCGAGAAGCCGAACCCGGGCGAGAACTTCCTGCAGTTCCGCTATACGCACAGGCTTTGACGTTCCGGCTTTTGTAGGAGCGACGTAAGTCGCGACCGCACGGCGTGATGGTCTTTGTAGCGCCAGTACCCCGCGCTTGCTGCGGATTCCCTGGAGCCTCAGTTTTCGCGGTCGCGACTCTCGTCGCTCCTACAACGACAACATGCATCTTCCTATTTCAGCGGCGCCGCCATGATCAACGGCGACAGGTCGTAGCCCATGGCCTCGCCCCGGGCCTTCAGCTGCTCGAACTGCGCACGCTCCATCGAGGGTTCGCGCGACAGGATCCACAGGTAGTCGCGGCCGGGCTCGCCCACCATCGCCCACTGGTAATCCGGATCGAGCGCGATCACCCAGTAGTCTGCCCATGCCCAGGGTAGCCATGACAGCCATTCGGGGGCGAAGCGGACCTCCAGCCGACCCGGGTGACCTTCCACCGGGCGTGCCACGCCCTGGGCCTGGTCGATGCTGCCGTCCTTCGTCCTGCACGCGTTGAGCACACCGATCTTTCCGGGTGCATCCAGCGAATAGCGCGCGGTGATGTCGCCCACGCACTGCTTCTGGAATGCCATGGGCAGGTGCGCGATCTCATGCCACTGGCCGGCATAGCGCGAGATGTCCAGGTGTGGCACCGAGGTGACAGGCGCGGCGGCCTGCACGGAGAACATGCTGCAGGCCAGCAGTGCGGCAACGGCGATCGGGATCAGGTACCGGCGGTTCATCGGTCGCTCCTTGATGGATGAGAAGGGTGCAACGCATACGCCAGAGACAGAGAAGCGGATGCACCCTACGCTGGAGTGCATCCGCTCCGTGCCACAACTCGGTGCAACGATCTACTTCGCGGCGAGCGTCAGCCCACTGGCTTCGACACTCGATACGCCTTTGATCTGGCTGGCCACTGCGATGGCCTTGTCCTTCTGCGCCTGGTTGGCGACAGCGCCAGTGAGCGTCACCACGCCGTTGACGGTCTCGACCTTGATGTCGAGCCCGGACACGTTTTCCGTGGCCAGCAGGTCGGCTTTCACCTTGGTGGTGATCCAGGTGTCGTTGACGGGCTGCGAGGAGTCGTTCTGCGCATTCTCCTCAGGCTCGTTCGGGGGATTGTCCGCCAGCACATGGGCACTGGAGAACAACAGGGCCGTCGACAGAGCGGCGGTCAACAGCGAACGGGTGCGTACATGGGTCATGGTCATCCTCCTCTTGTGTTGCGCCACGAGTGTCCGTGCGCCGGCGTACAACGCACGTGAAAGAACGCGTGTCGTTCAGTTACGCGTTGCGCGACGTTCACGCAGGTGGACAGGTGATCAACGCGCGTATTGCACCTACCATGTCCGCTGGCTCCTGGAATCGCCCGCATGACTGACACACTCAACGTCGCACTGGTCGGCTATGGTTTCGTGGGCAAGGTGTTCCACGCGCCCCTGATCCAGGCCACGCCCGGGCTCGCACTGCATACGGTGGTTTCGCGCGACGCCGGCAAGGTGCACGCCGACTGGCCCCGCATGCTCGTCACCGCCGATACGCGCGCGGCCTTCGCGGATCCCGCCGTGGATCTGGTCGTCATCGCCTCGCCGAACGACTCGCACGCGCCGCTGGCGATCGAGGCGCTCGGCCAGGGCAAACATGTGGTGGTGGACAAACCGTTCACCCTCACGCTACGGGAAGCGCGGGAGGTCGTGGCGGCGGCGGCGCACGCGGGACGCGTGGCGAGCGTGTTCCAGAACCGTCGTTGGGATGGGGATTTCCTGACCGTGCGGCGCTTGATCGACGAAGGCCGGCTCGGGCGCGTGGCCGAGTTCCACTCGCACTTCGACCGCTTCCGCCCCGCCGTGCAGGACCGCTGGCGCGAGCGCGACGAACCCGGTGGCGGGCTGTGGTACGACCTGGGTCCGCATCTGCTGGATCAGGCGTTGCAGCTGTTCGGTGTTCCCGAGGCGATCAGCGCCGACATCGCCCGCCTGCGCGATGGCGCACGCGCACCGGACTATGTCGACGCCACGCTCCGCTACCCGCACCATCGCGTCATCCTGCATGCGTCCACGCTGGTGGCGGGCAACGGCCTGCGTTTCGCGGTGCATGGCACGCGCGGCAGCTATCTCAAGCACGGGCTGGACGTGCAGGAAGACCAGCTGCGCGCGGGCGTGGTGCCTGGCGCGCCGGGCTGGGGTGTGGACACACGTGCGGGCGAGATCGTAGCCGAACGCGACGGCCGCCTGGTCACCGAAGTCGCGCAGGCCGAGGCCGGCGACTACCGCCGCTACTACGCCGGCATCCGTGACGCGATCCTGCAGGGCACCGCGCCCCCGGTGACGACACAGGAAGCGCTGGACGTGATGCGCCTGATCGAGCTGGGCGTGCAGAGTAGCGAGGCGCAGCGCGCGATCCCGCTGGACTGACTGCCTCCCTGTAGGAGCGACGTAAGTCGCGACCGCAAGGCCGGAACAACCGGGACACCAGACATCAAGTGCATTGTGCCCACCCAGACGACGGGTCGGGACCGGGCCTGGGATCTTGTGTCGCGGATGGCGTGCGGTCGCGACTTACGTCGCTCCTACAGGAACACAGAATCAGGCCATCGCCTTGCCGCGATACGTCCGGTGGTGCGCCATCGCCAGCATGGCCTGGTCTTCGTGCGTATCGCCGTAGGCATGGATGGCGGCATACGCCTGCGGGTCGCACAGCGCGCGCACGCGACGCACCTTCTCCTCGCCGACGCACTGCGGCCCGGCATAGCCGGTGATGCGCCCTTTGCGTTCGGCCAGCACCGAGCACAGCAGGTCGACACCCTGCGCCGCGCACCACGGCACGAGGTAGACATCCAGTCCGCCCGACACCACGACGATGCGGTCGCCACGCTCGCGATGCCACGCCAGTCGCGCCATCGCCTCGGGCCGCAGCACACCGGGCAGCACGTCATGTGCGAAGGCTGCGCCTTGCGCCCGCAGGCGTTCCGCATCCACGCCGCGCAGGCCCACCTGCACGATGCTGGCCCGGGTCGGATTGCCCGCCACCCAGCCACGCCGGTAGCCGAACACCACCGGCGCCAGCAGCACGCTGCCGACCAGCAGCCGCGAACGCGCGACGGCCTGGCGCATGAAATCCGGAAACGTCTCGCGCGTGGTCAGCGTACCGTCGAAGTCGAAGAGCGCGAGGTCCCGTCCGCCCTCGTGCTCAGTGGCCACCATGCGGTGCCGCCGTCTCGGGTTCGGCCTGGGCGCTTTCCAGCTCCTCGGCCAGCAGCTTCTGCATCTCGGGCATCAGGCTGCCCATGCGCGACTGCATCGCCTCCATCGAGTGCTGCATGACCACCGGCATCTTGTCGACCACCGCCTGCCCGGCCGGCGTCCGGTAGAACGCGAGCATGCCCTGCACCTCGTCTTCGGTGAACGACTTGCCGTAGATGTCGACGTACATCGGCGCCAGCACCTCCCACGACAACTCCTTCTTCATCAACGCCATCATGCGCGTGCTGAGCCGGTCGACGCGTGCCTGCTGTTCGGCAGACAACGTACCCCCGAACGCCTGGCGCATCGAACCCGCGTACATGGCATCCATCTGGGCATAGACCTGGTCCAGCATCTGGCGCGTCTTCGTGACGTCCAGCAGCTCGCGCACCGAGGTTTCGCTGGCCGGCGCGGCGGCGGCAGTGAATATGGGCGACACCACGACAAGCAACAGGCACAGCATCCACTTTTTCATGCGTCCTCCTATGCGGCGCCGACCTTGGCGCCCGCGCAGCATAGGACATCTCCCGTGCCGCTTACCCGTCCGCTTCCAGCAACCGGGCACCGGGACCCTCCTCGCCCAGTTCGTCCCACGGATTGCGCAGCGGGCACGCCTTCAACGACAGGCAGCCGCAGCCGATGCAGCCGTCGAGCTGGTCGCGCAGGCGGGTCAGGCTGGCGATGCGGGCCTCCAGCGCGGCATGCCAGCGCGCGGAGAGTTTCTTCCAGTCGGCGGCGGTGGGCGTGCGGTTCTCGGGCAATGAGGACAACGCGGACTGGATCTCAGCCAGCGGAATGCCGGTACGCTGCGCCACCTTGATGACGGCCACGCGGCGCAACACTTCGCGCGGATAGCGGCGCTGGTTGCCGGCATTGCGCCAGCTGTGGATCAGCCCCTTCGCTTCGTAGAAGTGCAGCGTGGACACCGCGACGCCCGCGCGCGCGGCCACCTGGCCGACGGTGAGTTCCGTTTCGACGGGCGGATGCTGTTTTCCAGGCATGGCGGATTGACCTCAAGAATGGTTGAGGTTCTACCCTGCCACCCCGCCTCCCTGCAACCCGTCCCCATGCGAGATCCACTTCATCTGGCCCTGCTGTACGGCAGCACGCGCGAAGGTCGCTTCTGCGACACCGTCGCCGATTGGTTGCGCGCGCAGCTGGCCTTGCGGCGCGACTACACTGTCGATGCCATCGATCCCACCCTGCTTGATCTTCCGCACCGCCACGGCGGCGCACCCAGCGCCGACCTCGTGAATCTGCAACAACGCATCTGGCGCGCCGACGCCTTCGTGGTGGTGGTGCCGGAGTACAATCACGGCTATCCCGCCGCGTTGAAGTTCGTGATCGATTCGGTCCAGGCCCACTGGCAGGCCAAACCGGTCGCGTTCGTCGCCTATGGGGGCCACAGCGGTGGCGTCCGTGCGGCGGAACAGCTGCGGCAGGTATTCTCCGGCCTGCATGCGGTGCCGGTCCGTGATGGCGTGTATTTCGCCCAGGCGTGGGACCGTTTCGATACCAATGGCAGGCCACGCGAAGGCGATGCCAGCGAACGCGCCGCCCGCCGCATGCTGGACCAGCTGGCCTGGCATGGCCACGCGCTCCGCCAGGCGCGCGCGGCCTGGCCCTATCCCGCCGGCTGAGCCGGTACGTTTTCCCCGGCGCGCCGATGCGCGCCCACGATGGACCGACCCGATGTTCCGATTCTTCGAAACCCGCATCAATCCGTATCCCAAGGGCGAACCCGCCACACCGCCCCGCAAGCTGCTGCCGTTCCTGCTGCACTATTCGCGGCCGCTGTTGCCGTGGCTGATCGCGATGTCGGTGCTGACCGGTGTGATCTCCGCGCTGGAGATCACCTTCTTCGACTACATGGGGCAGCTGGTCGACTGGATGGGCAGCACGGGCCGCGACAGCTTCCTGCAGGTGCATGGGCAGACGCTGTTGTGGATGGGCCTGCTGGTGGTGGTGGCCTACCCGC
Source organism: Pseudoxanthomonas sp. SE1 (assembly GCF_029542205.1). Taxonomy (NCBI): domain Bacteria; kingdom Pseudomonadati; phylum Pseudomonadota; class Gammaproteobacteria; order Lysobacterales; family Lysobacteraceae; genus Pseudoxanthomonas; species Pseudoxanthomonas sp. SE1. The sequence goes on from NZ_CP113783.1 coordinate 3,532,272, forward strand.
TGCTGGTGCTGGTGCAGTCGCTGATCATCCACCAGACCATCTTCGGCAACTACCCGATGATCGCCCGCTGGCTGTCGCACCGTTACCTGCTGCGGCAGAGCGTGGGCTTCTTCCAGGACGAGTTCGCCGGCCGCATCTCGCAGAAGGTCATGCAGACCGCACTGTCGATCCGCGAGACGGTGATGAAGCTGATGGACGTGTTCGTCTACGTCGTCGTCTACTTCGTCGGCACCGTGGTGCTGGTGGCGCAGGCCGATGTGTGGCTGGTGCTGCCGCTGGTCGTCTGGCTGGTCAGCTACCTGGTGCTGGTGTTCCACTTCGTGCCGCGCCTGCAGAAGGTCTCGATGGCGCAGTCGGACGCGCGTGCGCAGATGACCGGCCGCATCGTCGACAGCTACACCAACATCCAGACCATCAAGCTGTTCGCCCACACCATGCGCGAGCAGGACTACGCCCGCGGCGCGATGGACGAGTTCATGGTCACCGTGCACGCGCAGATGCGGCTGGTCACCCAGCTGACCGTGGCCCTGCACACGCTCAACGCCTTCCTGCTGGCCAGCATCGCCGGTGTGGCGATCTGGGCGTGGCTGCAGGCATCGATCTCGATGGGCGCCATCGCGGTGGCCATCGCGCTGGTGATGCGCATCCGCTCGATGTCGGACTGGATCCTGTGGGAAGTGGCCGGCCTGTTCGAGAACATCGGCACCGTCGAGGACGGCATGGGCACGCTGGCGCAGCCGCTGGCCATCGCCGATGCCAAGGACGCGAAAGACCTGGACGTCGCGCACGGCGAGATCCGCTTCGACCACGTGAAGTTCCACTACGGCCGCGAGGCCAAGGTGATCGACGACCTGTCGCTGGTCATCAGGCCCGGCGAGAAGGTCGGCATCGTCGGCCGCTCCGGCGCCGGCAAGTCGACGCTGGTGAACCTGCTGCTGCGCTTCTACGACGTGGAAGGCGGACGCATCCTGATCGACGGCCAGGACGTGGCGCACGTCACCCAGGAATCGCTGCGCCGGAACATCGGCATGGTCACCCAAGACACCTCGCTGCTGCACCGTTCGATCCGCGACAACATCCGCTACGGCCGCCCGGACGCGACCGAGGAAGAACTGCTGCAGGCCTCCGAGCGCGCACATGCGGACGAGTTCATCCGCGGGCTGACCGACGCCAAGGGCCGCAGCGGCTACGACACCCAGGTGGGCGAGCGCGGCGTGAAGCTGTCCGGCGGCCAGCGCCAGCGCGTGGCCATCGCGCGTGTACTGCTGAAGGACGCACCGATCCTGGTGCTGGACGAAGCGACTTCGGCGCTGGATTCGGAAGTCGAAGCCGCCATCCAGGAACAGCTGTACGCGCTGATGGAAGGCAAGACCGTCATCGCCATCGCCCACCGCCTGTCCACCATCGCCGTACTCGACCGCCTGATCGTGATGGACGGCGGCCGCGTGATCGAAAGCGGCAGCCACGAGGAACTGCTGCAACAGGACGGCCTGTATGCCGCGCTGTGGCGCCGCCAGTCGGGTGGTTTCATCGGCGTGGATCTAGAAGAGACTGAAGCCTGACGTTCCCTGCTCCCCGCTGCGCAGAAACGTAGGGTGGGCCCGGCCCACCGTCGCCATGCCAGATCACGCGCGGCATGGCGCGTTGTTGCGAGGGTGGGCCAGGGCCCACCCTACGGGGTCCTGGCGCCGCCAGTCCGACGACTTCATCGGCGTGGATCCGCAGGAGACCGAAACCTGACGTTCCCTTCTCCCCGCACGGCGGGGAGAAGGTGGCCGGAGGCCGGATGAGGGGCGAGCGCGATAACAGCCCCTACGCGGTCTGCGTCCGACGTTGGAAGCGGTCCGTCGGCATCGACACTACAGGCTCCGTCGCCCCTCACCCGCCTTCGGCACCCTCTCCCCGCTGCGCAGGGAGAGGGGAGCTGTCTCGCCGTGCTTGTGCCTGAAAGAAGACGACGCCCTTTATTCCTTCTCCCCACCGCGTGGGGAGAAGAAAAAACGCCGGGTTTCCCCGGCGCCTTTTTGCATCATCGTACGCGAATCACGACAGCCAGCCGCGCCCCTTCGCCTTGCCGCTGTACCACCACAGGAACAGCGCGATCACCACCAGCACCACCGGCATCGCCAGTCCCGCCGCGCCGTAGGCCGCCCATGCAGGCGTCACCACGTATGCGCCGATGATCTGCACCAGCAGCGCGACCAGCGAGAGCAGGAACATCGTGGTGGCCCAGCGCTTCTTCAGCAGCAGCCCCACCGCGCCGAGCACGCCGCCGAACACGGCAACGGCGAACGCGATGTTGATCCAGCCGGGCGTGCCTTCGTAGACCTGCCGCTGCGGTGCGGTCATCAATGCCAGTTGTTCGCTGGACATGTTCACCTGCATGTACCAGAACGCCACGCCGATCAGGTTCCAGACCAGCGCGAACACCGCGATGATCCAGTAGCCCGTCGAACGCTTCACCGTCGTTGTGGTCGTCATCTTCCCTCCCCAGGGTTGGTTGTTGGACCGGGAGGGAGCATAGCGCCACCGCACGCGATACGCGCGTTACGGTCGGCGCGCGGTCAGGCCTCGTCCTGCCCCCATGCGTCGATCTCGACCATGCCGTCACCGTCGACGCTCACGCGCACTTCGATGGGCTTGCAGCAGACATGGCAGTCCTCGATGTAGCGCTGGTCGCCGGCCGAATCATCCACGACCAGCGTGATGACTTCCCCGCAGTACGGGCAGGCGATGTCGGCGGACGGCAGGTGCGGCATCAGGCCGAGCCCAGCGCCGTCACCGACGCGATACGGTCCAGCCACAGGTAGTGCGCCACCTCCGGGCGCGTGCCGTCGTCGATGCGCACCACCGCATTGAAGCCCTCACGGCCTTCGGCGTCGCGGAACACCTGCACGCTGGGACGCACCGGCACGATGCCGGTGATCGAACCGCCATCGGTGAGCTTCAATTCCACCTTCGCCTCGTCCGGCAACTGCAGGATCAGTGCCTCCATGCGGGCGATGTCGTCCTGCCGGGTGTAGAGATGCTGCGGCGCCTGCGTCATGGTCCTACTCCGTGCGAATGCGGCCCCACCCTAGTCCCGGCCTGGTAAGCGGCCGTGAACACGTCAGCGCAGCAGGCGCAGCACGTCCTCGGCCGCGGCTTCGGACGAGGCGGGATTCTGTCCCGTCACCAGCCTGCCATCGGTCACCACGTACGACTGCCACACGGCGCCGCGCTCGTAGCGTCCGCCGTTCTTCTTCAGCACGTCTTCCAGCGAGAACGGCACCACGTCGGCCAGCCCGACCGCCGCTTCTTCCTGGTTGGAGAAGCCGGTCACGCGCTTGTCCTTCACCAGCGGTTCGCCCAGGGCGCCCCGCGTGTGCCGGAACACCGCCGGTCCATGGCACACCGCCGCCACCGGCTTGCCGGCGGAGAACGCCTGCTCGATGAGCCGGATGGAATCGGCATCCTCGGCCAGGTCCCACAACGGACCGTGCCCGCCCGGATAGAACACGGCATCGAACTCGCCATCCACCACGTCCTTCAGGCGCAGCGTGCCGGCCAGCGCGGACAGTGCGTCCGCATCCTCGTTGAAGCGCACGGTGGCGGCCGTCTGCGCATCGGGCGCGTCGCTCTTCGGGTCCAGCGGAGGCTGCCCGCCCTTCGGCGACGCCAGCACGACCTCCGCGCCCGCATCCTTGAACACGTAGTACGGCGCGGCGAATTCCTCCAGCCAGAACCCGGTCTTGAGCCCGGTATCGCCCAGGCGATCATGGGAGGTCAGGACCATCAGGATCTTCATCGGCGTTTCCCTCGTGTCGATGCGGCCAGACTAGCGCTGCCTGCGATAAGGCCAGGTGAGCCTAGCCCTGCTTCACCGCATGCCCGCCGAACTCGTTGCGCATCGCCGCCAGCAGCTTGTCGGCGTAGGAATCGTCATCGCGCGAGCGCAGGCGTTCCAGCAGCGACAACGTGATCACCGGCGCGGAGACATTGAGGTCGATGGCCTCGGCCACGGTCCAGCGGCCTTCGCCGGAATCGGCCACGTACGGCGCGATGCCCTGCATCTCCGGATTCTTCTTCAGCGCATCGGCGGTCAGGTCCAGCAGCCACGAGCGCACCACGCTGCCTTCGCGCCAGATGTCGGCCAGCGCGCCCAGGTCGAAATCCATCTCCTGCTTCTTCTTGAGGATGGCGAACCCCTCGGCATAAGCCTGCATCATTCCGTACTCGATGCCGTTGTGGACCATCTTGGCGAAGTGGCCTGCACCGCTCGGGCCCACCCGGCCCCAACCGCTGTCCCGCGCGGGCGCCAGCGTGGCGAACACCGGCTCCAGGCGCGCCACCGCCTCGGCGTCGCCGCCGATCATCAGGCTGTAGCCTTCCGCCAGGCCCCACACGCCGCCGCTGGTGCCGCAGTCGACGTAGTGAATGCCGGCATCGGACAACAGCGCGGCACGCCGCTGGGTGTCCTTGTAGTTGGAATTGCCACCATCGATCACGGTGTCGCCTGCCGACAGCAGCGGCCGCAACTGGTCCAGCGTGTCGTCGACCACGTGCCCGGCCGGCACCATCAGCCACACCACGCGCGGCGTGGGCAGCGACGACACCGCGTTCTGCAGGTTCGCGTGCACGACGATGCCGCGCGCCTCCGCCTGCTGGCGCGCAGCATCGCCCGGATCGTAGCCGCGCACCGCGTGGCCGCCGCGTACCAGCCGTTCGGCCATGTTGGCGCCCATGCGCCCCAGCCCGATCATCGCCAGTTCCATGTGTACTCCCGTGTAGTCAGTCAAGAATGAAAAGGTGCCCGCGCATTGTCCGCCCTGCGCACGGCGATGGCGCGCATGCGCGTGCGGCGACTCATGCGGCCAGCAGCCAATCGCGCAGCACCGCCGCGGTTTCCTGCGGCACTTCCAACGGGGGCAGGTGTCCGCAGCGCGCGAACACATGCAGACGCGCACCGGGAATATGTTCGTGCAGGATCCGGGATTCCTCCGGCAGCGTCATGCGGTCGTCCTCGCCCACGCCGACCAATGTCGGCACGGCCAGGGTGGGCAGCAGCGGCAACGAATCGGGACGGTCGATGATGGCGCGCTGCTGGCGCAGGAACGCATCGCGGCCGACACGCTGCGCCATGGCCATCACTTCCGCACCCACGGCGTCATCCACCCGGCTCTCGTGCACCAGCTGCGGCAGCAGCTTGCGGGTGACCCCGGCGAAGCGGCCGGATGCGGCCATCGCCAGTCCCGCCCGGCGCACGGCGAGCCGCTTCGGCGGATCCAGGCGCGCGCTGGTGTCCAGCAATGCCAAGCGTGCCACGCGTTGCGGCGCCTGGCGCAGGATCTCGAACGCGACATAGCCGCCCATCGACAATCCCGCCAATGCGAACACCGGCGGCGCCGTGGCCAGCACGCGCGCGGCCATGCCGGCGACGCTGTCGTCCAGGGTGAGGTCAGCGTGATGCACGGTCGCGACGTCGGCCAACGCCACGGCAGGCTGCTGCCACAGGTGCTCGTCACACAGCAGGCCGGGCAGCAGGAGCAGGGGAAATGAAGCCATGCCGCCAGTGTAATCACCCGCCTGCCCAACCACCGCCGATCGCCGCCGACGGTCCGTTCCACATCCGCAACACACCCGCCTGCGTAAGCTGGAGCCACCCCTCACGAGTCCGCTCCATGCGCGTCCTGATCACCGGCGGCACCGGCTTCATCGGCCAGGCCCTCTGCACCCGCCTGCTGCGGGCCGGCCACACCGTCAGCGTGCTGACACGCGACCCGGCCCGCGCCCGCGCACGGCTGCCGGCCGTGCACGCGTTCGCCTCTCTGGAGGAGGCCAGCGACATGGAGGCAGTGGTGAACCTGGCCGGCGAACCGCTGATGGCCGGGCGATGGAACGCGGAGCGCAAGGCGGCCTTCATCGCATCGCGGATCGGCACCACGCGGGCGCTCATCGCATGGATGGCGCGCCAGGCCGCGCGACCGCGCGTGCTGGTCTCCGGCTCGGCGATCGGCTACTACGGCCCGCGCGACGACGTGGCGCTGGATGAGTCCGCCGCACCCGGCGACGACTTCGCCGCACGCCTGTGCCGGGACTGGGAAACCGAAGCCATGCAGGCCGAAAGCCTGGACGTCCGCACCTGCCGCATGCGCACCGGCATCGTGCTGGGCACCGGGGGCGGCGCGCTGGCGAAGATGCTGCCCCCGTTCCGCATGGGCGTGGGCGGACCGATGGGCGATGGCCGGCAATGGATGAGCTGGATCCATCGCGACGACCTGGTCAGCCTGATCCAGTGGTTGCTGGAGCGCGACCAGGCCGGCGGCGCCTACAACGGCACCGCACCCACGCCGGTGACCAATCGCGACTTCGCACGCGCGCTGGGCAAGGCCCTGCGTCGCCCCGCCGTACTGCCCACGCCGGCCTTCGCGCTGACCCTCGGCTTCGGCGAGATGGCCCAGCTTCTGCTCACCGGCCAGCGTGTGCTGCCTGCTCACGCCCTGGCGGAGGGATTCACGTTCCGCTTTCCCACGCTGGAGACGGCGCTTGGAGACCTGCTGCAGCGCCCGGCGAGGTGACCGCGGCCGCCCGCGGGACGTTTTGCCTGAGCCACCAGCCCATGTGTGAGTGGAACGAGGCTTTTCGCCTCGTGCGCCAGCCCGGATGAGAGAAGCGCCAGGCTTTTTTGCTGCCGCGTCAGGCTCTGTGTGAGTAGAGAGAGGCTGTTCGGCTGGCACGTCAGGCTTGATGAGAGAAGAACGAGGCTTTTCGCCTCATGCGCCAGCCCGAATGAGAGAAGCGCCAGGCTTTTTGGCTGCCGCGTCAGGCTCTGTGTGAGTAGAGAGAGGCTGTTCGGCTGGCACGTCAGGCTTGATGAGAGAAGAACGAGGCTTTTCGCCTCATGCGCCAGCCCGAATGAGAGAAGCGCCAGGCTTTTTGGCTGTCGCGTCAGGCTCTGTGTGAGTAGAGAGAGGCTGCTCGGCTGGCACGTCAGGCTTGATGAGAGAAGAACGAGGCTTTTCGCCTCATGCGCCAGTCCGAATGAGAGAAGCGCCAGGCTTTTTGGCTGTCGCGTCAGGCTCTGTGTGAGTAGAGAGAGGCTGCGCGGCTGGCACGTCAGGCTTGCTGAGAGAAGAACGAGGCTTTTCGCCTCATGTGCCAGCCCCAATGAGAGAAGCGCCAGGCTTTTTGGCTGCCGCGTCAGGCTCTGTGTGAGTAGAGAGAGGCTGCTCGGCTAGCACGTCAGATGGTGTCAGGAGGGTGTCAGGAATTTTGTGTGCCAGGCCAACCATGACGGCACCAAGGAACCTGTATATCTCGCAAGAAGAAGGAGCCGGCCCTGAGGCCGGCAGTGGAGCTGCCGAAGGAACTGCTTGAGCAGCTGGTACCCGGTCCCATGAACCCGGCCGCGCTGGAAGCGGTGTTCCAGCAGCCACGGTGGCGTCGATCACGACGATCTTCATCGCCTGCCGACGGAGGCGTAACGTCCGCGCACTTACGGTCGGGACGTTCCTTCCAGGAGTGCGTCATGGCCACCAAGAAGCGCGTCAACCGTCCGCAGGCCCAGCGCCGCCAGCCCGGTCGCCAACCGCGGATGCAGCCCGAACCCGAAACCATCCGCCCCGGCTACCGCGGCAGCGGCCGGCTCGCCGGCAAGGTGGCGCTGGTGACCGGCGGCGACAGCGGCATCGGGCGCGCCGTGGCAGTGCATTTCGCGCATGAGGGTGCCGATGTCGCGATTGCCTACCTGGAAGAAGATCGCGATGCACGGGAAACGCAGCGCTTGATCGAGGCCACGGGGCGGCGCGCCCTGGCATTGCGCGGCGACCTGACCACACCGGCCCGCTGCCGCCGCGTGGTCGCGCGCACGGTGAAACAGCTCGGCGCGCTGGACGTGCTGGTCAACAACCACGCGCAGCAGTACCCCGTGGATGCGCCGGAAGACCTGACGCCTGCGCGCCTGCGGCATACCTTCGAGACCAACCTGTTCTCGTTCTTCCACCTGGTCGACGCCGCGCTGGACCACCTGCCGGAAAAGACCGGCTGCATCATCAACACCGGCTCGGTGACTGGCGTGCGTGGCCACGATACGTTGCTGGACTATGCCGCGACCAAGGGCGCGATCCATGCGATGACGTTCTCGCTGGCCAAGTCGCTGGCGGACCGGGGTATCCGTGTCAACGCGGTCGCGCCGGGACCCATCTGGACGCCGCTGATCCCGGCCTCGTTCACCCGCAGGCAGGTGGCGGAATTCGGCTCGGACACGCTGATGAAGCGCCCCGGCCAGCCGTCGGAAGTCGCGCCGGCGTATGTGTTCCTGGCCAGCGAGGATGCGCGCTACATCACCGGGCAGCTGATCCACGTCAACGGTGGCGGGCATATCTCGGCGTGAAACCACGCACCGCATACTGACGACATCGTTCCGGTGTCCTCGCCCATGCCGACGCTCCGCCTCTACCGTCCCGACGACGCCTCCACGCTGGCCGATCTGTACGCCAGATCCGTCATGCACTACGGCCCGCGTGCATACACCGCGGCGCAAGTGACCGCATGGGCGGCGACGGCGACTGTCGAGGGAACGGAAGCACGTTGCCGTGACGGACGCCTCGTGCTGGTTGCGCAGGATGGCACAGGAGCGGTGCTGGGCTTCGGCGACATGGAAGACGACGGGCACCTCGACTTTCTCTACATCGCTCCGGAAGCCGAGGGCATGCGCGTAGGTTCGTTCCTCTACGCCGCACTGGAGGCGCATGCGCGGCACTTGCACGTGCCGCGCATCTTCGTGGAGGCCAGCGAACTGTCGCGGCCGCTGTTCGAGCGCCGCGGCTTCCTGATGCTGGGCCGCAACGCTCTGTCGCTCGGCGGCGTGGCCATCCACAACTACCGGATGGAGAAGCGGTTGCTGGTGTGATGGGCCATCACGCCGGGCTTCCACTCACCCGTAGGCCGGGTTGGAACGAAGCGCAATCGCGGCATCCACGGGCTACCTGCGATCCGCCTTCACCTGCTGCGCCTCGCGCGCCTGCCGTGCCATGTCCTCGTAACGTGCGCGCAGGGTGTCGAGTTCCTTCTCTTCCATTTCCTCCAGGTCGAGCAATGCGTTGTTGGCGTTGCGCGAGACGCGGATGAGCTCATCCAGCTTGATCTGCATGGCTTCGGCATCGCGGTTCTGGGTGTTCTGGATGAGGAACACCATCAGGAAGGTGATGATGGTGGTGCCGGTATTGATGACGAGCTGCCAGGTATCGCTGAACCCGAACATCGGGCCACTGACCGCCCACGCCAGCAGCACCGCCAGCGCCAGCACGAAACACGTGGGCCTGCCGCTGAACGTGGAAGCCGCCTTGGCCACGCGCGTGAACAGGGAGTGGGACGACATGGCGGGCGATCCTGTGCATGGCAAGGCAGGCAAGGTAATCCCTTGCACGAAGGCGGGCGTGAACAGGGGCGTTTCGCGGACAGGCAGTGCCCTCGACCGCGTCGCCGCCAGCGCATCGCCTGCGGCGACGGCGTTAGCATGCGGCATGGATGTCGCCGCCCTCAAACGCCACTGCAGGTCTTTGCCCGGCGCCGTCGAACAACGGTACGACGCACCGGCCAACATCCTGGTGTATGCAGTGGGCGGCAAGCGCTTCGCCTACTTCAAGACCAGTGAACCGGAGCGGTGGCGTTTCAGCTTCAAAGTCCCGCCGGAGCGTTTTCTTGAACTGACCGACCAGCCCGGCATCAAGCCTGCCCGCTGGCTGGGGCATCACCGCTGGGTCACGGTGGTGGACGTGTCCGCCATGCCGGCCGGTTACCTGAAGGACCTGGTGGCGTGGTCCCACCGGTACGCCTGGGACAGGTTGAGCCGGCGGCAGCGTGCCGAGATCCAGGAAGGGGCGTCGGCGCCGGACGGAAAGGTCCGCTGAGCGCCACGCGCCCCGAATGAAGAAGACCGGCCCGGCGTGTCGATTCCAGGCACGCCGGTTCGTCGGAGAAAAGAAGCAGGGCCGGCCGGGCCTGCACCATCACCCAAGGAGCGCACCATGAACGTCAATCCCTACCTGATCCTCAATGGCGACTGCGAGGCCGCCTTCACCTTCTACGCGCAGGCCACCGGCGGCACGCTGGGCCCGATGATGCGCTTCGAGGGCACCGAAGGCTGCGAGGACATGCCGGCCGAGTACAAGCAGAAGATCATGCATACGCATGTGATGTTCGGCCAGACCGTGCTGATGGGGTCGGACAACCACCCGGCCCATCCGTACGATGGCGTGAAGGGCTGTTCGGTGTCGCTGTCGGTGGACAGCATCGCCGATGCTGAACGCATCTTCGCCGCGCTCTCCGATGGCGGCCAGGTGACCATGCCACTGGCGCAGACCTTCTGGGCGGTACGCTTCGGCATGCTGGTCGACAAGTTCGGCGTACCGTGGATGATCAACTGCGAGAAGGATGCCTGATGCCCGTGCGGGGACGTCATGCACACGGTGATGCCCCTGTTCGCTGCGCTGCGACTTTCACCGATCGCGGCGCCGTGGTGTGATGCGCGGCATGTCGACGACCCCTACCCATCGCGCGATCGATGCCGTCTGGCGCATCGAATCCGCACGCGTGATCGCCGGTCTCGCCCGCATGCTGCGGGACCTGGACCTGGCCGAGGAACTGGCGCAGGACGCGCTGGTGTCCGCCCTGGAAACCTGGCCCCGTGACGGCGTGCCGGACAATCCGGGGGCCTGGCTGATGACCACCGCCAAGCGCCGCGCGATCGACCGGTTGCGGCGGCTCCAGCTGCTGGACCGCAAGCACGAGGAGCTGGCGCGCGAACTGGAGGACGTGCAGGAGGAACGGCGCGCGCGTGACGAGGACGCGCTGGACCACGACATCGACGACGACCTGCTGCGGCTGGTCTTCGTGTCGTGCCATCCGGTGCTGTCGATGGAGGCCCGCGTGGCGCTGACGCTGCGCCTGCTGTGCGGGCTGACGACGGACGAGATCGCGCGCGCGTTCCTGACCTCGGAACCCACCGTCGCCCAGCGCATCGTGCGCGCCAAGCGCACGCTGGCCGAGGCCGACGTGGCGTTCGAGGTGCCACGCGGGGAAGAACTGCAGGAGCGTCTTTCGTCGGTGCTCGGCGTGGTGTACCTGGTCTTCAACGAAGGGTACTCGGCCACCAGCGGTGACGGCTGGATGCGGCCCGCGCTGTGCGAGGAAGCGCTGCGGCTGGGCCGCATGCTGGCCGCACTGGCGCCGCGCGAACCGGAAGTGCACGGGTTGGTCGCGCTGATGGAGATCCAGGCCTCGCGCCTGCACGCGCGCACCGGCAAGGACGGTGAGCCGGTGTTGCTGCTGGACCAGGATCGTGGCCGTTGGGACCACCTGCTCATCCGGCGTGGCCTGGCCGCGCTGGAGCGTGCCGAGCAGCTGGGCGGTGCATTCGGCCCGTATGCCCTGCAGGCCGCCATCGCCGCCTGCCATGCCCGCGCCGGTACGGCGGACGCGACGGACTGGGCGCGGATCGCGACGCTGTACGCGGCATTGGCACAGGTGAATCCGTCACCGGTGGTCGAACTGAACCGCGCGGTCGCGGTGTCGATGGCTGCCGGCCCGGCCAGTGCGTTGCCGCTGGTGGACCGGCTACGCGACGAACCGGCGATGAAGCAGTACCACCTGCTGCCCAGCGTCCGCGGCGACCTGCTGTTCAAGCTGGACCGCCGCGACGAAGCACGTGCGGAATTCGAGCGCGCAGCGGCGATGACCCGCAACGCACGCGAGCAGGCCCTGCTGCTGGCGCGCGCGCGCGAATGCGCTGCCGGATAGCAAGCCCCGTTACATCCAGCGCGACAGGCGGATCTCGGGCCCGGCCAGCGCGGCGGTCTGGTCGTAGTCCAGTTCGCGCAGTTCCTGCGAGGTGTGTTTCACCAGGTCGCTGACTTTCAACCGTCGCCTGTCTCCATGGCCCCCTGCCAGCATCCGGCGCCAGTTCTTCACCAGCGCATAGGTGAACGCGCCATGCTGGACAGCGCCGTGCTCGTATTCGTATGCGAACTCGCCTTCCTGGCACGCGTACACCAGCAGCGGCATGTACGGCCCCTTGTGGCCGAGCTTCTTGCGCATCTGGCGCGCCTGGCCCAGTGGCAACGTGCGTACCGGCAATGCGTAGCCCAGGCGGCCGCTCATGTCGCCCAGCGGCATGGTGTCCTGGTCGACGGCCAGCTGCTTGCGCTCGGTGAGTTCCAGTTCGCGCGGCACCCACATCTCCCTGGCGGCGTCCCACTTCATCGCACGATGGCGGATATCGTCCGGCGGGTTGAGTCCGCGCATGCGCGCCGGACCGCCCTTGGCCATGCCGCCGGAATGGCAGCAGTCCAGCAGGATGCTGAAGTCCACGTCGTACGGCAGCTGCACGTAGCGCTCGAACAGCCAGTCGTCGGTGAGCGCGGTGTCCTCCGTCCAGTCGAAGTCGTAGGGCACCAGCGTCTCGTCCATGCGATCGACGCGGTCGCCCAGACCGTAGCTGGGCAGCTGGGCGCCGTGCCCGCTGTAGTACAGGATGCGCTGGTCGCCGCTGCGCACGCCTTCGAGCAGCCAGTCCACGCGTTCGCGGATGCCGTCGGCGGTGGCGCGCTCGTTCAGCACCACGCGGATGTCGCCGGCATCGAAGCCCTGTTCCTGCAGCATCGCGCTCATCAGGAAGACGTCGTTGACGCAGCCGGCCAGGCGCTGGTCCGGGTCGGGATAGTCGTTGATGCCGATCAGCAACGCACGCTTGCGCGGCGTCGCCACGCGGCAGGCGACCGGCCTCTGTTCGCGCAGGGCACGGGTGATGCGCGTGGTTTCATCGTTGAGCACATCGAACCAGAACGTGCTGATGGCCTGCGGATGGCGCAGGTACTCCTCGGCCGCATGGTCGGCGTTGCCGGGAATGTCGAAATGCGTGTCGACCTGGCGGAAGTTGTCCGCCGTGATGGACACGCGGGCGGTGAACACCGAATCGAAGCGGTTGTAGAGGTGGTACCAGAAGCGCGCCTTCTCGATCGCGCTGAGCCGGCCGGCCTGGTACTCGCCGCGCACGAAGGGATTGCCGATCTGCGAGCCCAGCGATGCGAAGTAGCGGCCACTCGCGGTGGCGCGCGTTTCTTCATGGGTGAAGGTGTCGTAACAGACCAGTGATCCGAGACTGTGGCCCAGCACCACATGCGGTTTCGTCGCCTCGATGCGCTGCACAAGGCGCGTGCGGGTCTGCTTGCGGAACGTTGCGCTCTCGACCCACTTCACCACCATGCCGGCAGTGTGGCGCAGCTTCGAATCGTCCCCGCGCGCGCGCCTGAACGGGGCGGTGATGCCGTTCGCCAGCAGTCGCGCCAGTGCTTCGAGCGTGTCGCCCAGGCTGACCTTGTGCTGGGCGAAGATGTCGTCGTAGTGGCAGTACTGGATGTCGAGCGCACGCTCGGCATCGACCTGGCGGCAGGCGTCGTGGATCGCCGCCTCCCACTGCTGCTGCCATGCGCCGCCCGGCGGATGCTGCCCTACGCCATGCACGCACAGGATACGTAGTGCCGTTGCCATCGCTGCTTCCTCCCTGATGTGGTCCCGGCGTCCGCGCAGGCGAGGTGACCTCGCATGGCGTGGATGCCCGGCCGACAGTATCGGAGCAGCGGGTCGCATGCCGTGACACGGGCAGCACTCCGTCGCCGCAGGGCAACCGGCTCCTCAGGGAAGCCACCGCACGGCAGGGAGCGCGCGGTTCATCCCTGACAACGCCAGGCAGTGGCGGGGGCGGACACCGGTCAGGCGGCGGGGCCGAGGTAATCCAGCTTGCCCAGAGGCACCCCGTTGTGGCGCAGGATGGCGTAGGCGATGGTCACATGGAAGAACAGGTTCGGCAGTGCGAAGCCGAGCAGGTAACCGCGACCATTGAACGTCAGGTCGCCGCGCGAGCGCGTGGACAGCGTGACCGCACGATCTTCGCTGCCCTCGAAGGCGCTCTCCTCGAAGGTGCCGAGATACGCGGATACGGCATCCAGTCGCGCGAACAGCTCGGCGAACGTGGTCTCAATGTCCTCGAAGCGCGGCGATTCGACACCGGTCAGTCGCGCGGCACCGAACTTCGCGGTATCGGTCGCCATCTGCACTTGTCGCACCAGTGGCAGCATGTCGGGATACAACCGCGACTGCAGAAGGACGGCCGGTTCATACCCTTGCGCGCGCGCATGCGCTTCGCCCTTCTCCAGGACCAGGCGCAGGTTGCCCAGCGCACGCAGGAAGACGGGGACCGAAGCCTGGTACATCGAAAGCGCTGCGCTCATGGCGGAGTTCCGTGGAAAGTGAAGCGCGAGCATAGTCGGGCGACGGCGCATTGATTAGCCACCTTTCGCGGGAGAATGCATCCCATCGCGCGAGTCCCGCGCGGAAACACCTGCGTGACGCGCAATGGATGCGCGCTTTCCTGCGTTCCATTCGCGGGAAGGTGCGTCGCCATCATCGATCTTGGGCAGCATCGGGCTGCGCCCATCTTCTCCGTGCAACGACAGCTGCCCTGGCATTCCGCCCGGACCTGTCGCTGGCAACACCGCTCTCCCTCCCCTCGCGGTGTTCCTGCTGGAGTTGATGGCAATGAAGAAGAACAAGATCCTGTCCCGCACCCTCCTCGCCCTGCTTGTCGGTGCTTCCGCATTCGGTGCGCAAGCCGCCGACAAGGGGTTCCATGTCGGCGCAGGCGTGGGCCAGTCGCTGGTGGACGAAGCCGGTTACGACGACGAGGACACCGCGTTTTCCGTGTTCGGTGGTTACCAGTTCAATCGCTGGTTCGGTCTTGAAGGTGGTTACGCAGATCTCGGCAAACTGGAAACCAACGGCATCGGCCGCGACATCGAAGCCAGCTCGGTCTACCTGACCGCAGTGGGCACGGTGCCCTTTACCGACACGTTCTCCGGCTACGCCAAAGCCGGCTTCCAGCGCTGGGACCTGGATACTGCGCTGCCGGGCGTGACCGGCACCACGGACGACAACGGCACCGACCCGGTCTACGGCGTCGGCCTGCAGTACCGGCTCAACGACAAGGTCGCCCTGCGTGGCGAATACAGCCGCTTCGAAGTGGAAGATGCCGATCTTGACCTGGCGCAACTCCAGGTCCGCTACGACTTCTGAGCTGCATCCCACCGCAAGCCCGGAGCCGCTGGTCCTGCCAGCGGCTCTTCTTTTTCTGCGGATGATGCGACTGCGTTAGCATCGGCGGCCTCCCTGCTTCCGAGATCCCCATGCCCGCCTGGACCGATCACATCCGCGACGTGCCCGACTTCCCCAAGCCCGGCATCCTGTTCAAGGACATCACGCCGGTGCTGGCGGATGCGGCCGCATTCGCCGATGCGATCGCCTCGCTGGCCGAGCCCTGGCGGAGTGCAGGCATCGACGCGGTGGTGGGCGTGGAAGCGCGCGGCTTCATCCTGGGCGCCGCGCTGGCGCACGAGCTTGGCGTGGGCTTCGTGCCGGTACGAAAGCCAGGCAAGTTGCCCGCCCATACGCTCGCGCTGGACTATGGGCTGGAGTACGGCCGTGATCGCCTTGAAATCCATGCGGATGCCATGACGGCCGGTGCGCGCGTTGTCGTGATCGACGACGTACTGGCCACCGGCGGCACGCTCAAGGCGGCCGTGCACCTGGTCGAACAACAGGGCGCTACCGTTGTCGGGACGGGCGTGCTGGTCGAACTCGGCTTCCTGGGCGCGCGCAGCGCATGGAACCACCCCGCGCCGCTGCACGCGTCCGTGGTGTTCTGACATCCATTGGGTCGCCGCGTCGCGCGGCCACCGCATTCAATCGACGACGCGGGTCACGTAGGCGCCCGTACCCACGACCAGGAAGGTGTCGTTGTCGATGCGGCGCACTCGGCTTCCATCTTCCAGCACATACGTGGGCGTCCCGGGATGGTCGCCATGCGCAGCGTCTTCTTCGTTTCCGCGATGTACCTGGATCCGGCAGCGACGACCCGAAGCATCCTGCGCAGTGAAGACATGCGTGCTCATGCGGCGTACTCCTGGCGGCGGGGTGGCCAAGCATAGGTCTCGACGCGTTAAGCACCCCGAAGCGGGACGTAAGCAATCCGTGTGTTCGCGAAAAAACGAGGGGGAGGCGTTGCACCTCCCCCTCAGGCGCCGAAGCGCGAGACCCGTCATGTGTCGGGCATGACGGACCATGGACCGGTTCCTTGGGGATTTGGGCCGGTCCACCTACCTGTCAGACGGGGAGTGCCGACAGATAGTTGTCGGGAGAAGAGGATGCCCATCCGGCACCTGTGCCTGCAGAAGCAGGCCTCCCTCCCTTTGATGAATCCCCGCGCATATCGCGCGACGACGATGAGCCGTCACGCGATGCTGCACGGGTTACCTCGCTCGGGACTGACTTCAAAAATGCGTCCCGCATTCCGCTTTTTCCGCATGCCGCGCCACACTGTCACGATGCGCGCATTGCCCGGCTGAGATGCTTGGTGTTGTTGCGATGCAGGTAGCGCTCGACGAGGCCCTGCAGATCGCGGGCACGCTGGTCCTGCTGGTCGAACCGCGCAAGTACCTCGTTCCAGTTGCCGTCCTGCGCCCAACGGATGAAACGGACGTAGATGCCGTGCCAGGAGCCGAACTCGCGCGGCAGATCCGACCAGTACGCGCCCGTCTGCGCTACCCAGAGGACGGCCTCGATGAACCGGCGCGCGTTGCCGCCATGGCGCGCACGCGCGCCTACCCGGCCCGGCAGGGCCTGCATCAGGAAATTCCATTCTTCGGTGCTGAGCCGCTGCGTGATCGGCCACTGGCTGATGGCGCGCGGTCCCAGGCCCTGGGGCAGCGGCCAGGCTTGCACTCCCGCGGCGATGCCGGACTGTCCTGTCACGCGCTCGCTGCCTTCTTCACGCAGCGTGCCGACCAATGCGTCATGCCGCATCCGGGGAGCCCCCATCCATCACCCGGGCGGATCCCCGCGCCGTGGTCATGACGGCGCAGCCGCCCACTTCACAGACTCGCTTCAGATTACGCATGACACCTCTCTCTTGCTGGTCGATCGTTCGCTCTGGAACACCCATGCCCAACGCCCCTTCACCTTCCGGGGAAGGCCCCTCCTGCGACGGCACCGCCGCGAATGCGCCGTTACGGCTTGCATGTCGAGGCGCAGCCGGGTGATATATGGGACGAAATCGTGATGAAAGGCACAGTCCGGACATGAGAGATAAGCGGGACCCGGATGGCACTGGGCCTGACGTGGGCAGCGTGCTGCGCTCCCAGAACACCGACGACCTGCCACCTCCGGACCAGGCGTCAGTCACCCAGCTGCTGTGCGATGTGGAGAAGGGGCAAGCCGGGGCCTGGAACCAGATCTACGCGTTGCTGTACCGCGACCTGCACCAGATCGCCCGGTCGCAGATCCGCCAGCAGCGCCGCAGCCATGTGAGATCACCCACCTCGCTGATCAGCGAGACCTGGCTCAAGCTCGCCAGTGCCGATTTCAGCGTCGAAAATCGCGCCCATCTCGTGGCCCTGGTGGCGCGCGCGATGCGTTTCGTGCTGCTGGACGAAGTACGGCGCGCGTTGGCGGAGAAGCGCGGCGAAGGCATGGACCTGTTGCCGCTGGACGAAAACACGGAGCCGGCGCAGACCTCCAGGCTGGAACAATTGCTGATCCTCGATCAGGCCCTGAACGACCTTGCCAAGCTGGATGCCCGGCTGGCGCAGGTGGTGGAGATGCGCTATTTCGGTGGCCTCAGCGAGCTCGAGATCGCCGGCGTGCTCAAGGTGACCGAGCGCACCGTGCGCCGGGATTGGCGCAAGGCGCGTGCCTTCCTGTTCAGCCACCTCGGTGACGGCGAGTTGCCTGAACCGCTTTGACCGGGCAGGTCACGTATCTTTCATTACGCGCCACGTCCTGGATCGCAGCCGGAAGGCGAATGATCCCGATGTGAGCAAGAACCTTCCTCTCCCTCAAAGGTCCACGGCCCCGGAAGCGGGGCCGTTGTCGTCATCTGCCAAGGGGGCGATGTGATGAAGACCTGCCTGACCCACGCCCTGCACCTGTTCGACGCCTATTCCGACATGGCGGATGAAGAGCAGTCGGCGGCGCTGGCCGTCCTGAGACGGACCGACCCGATCCTGCATGATGCGCTGGTCCACCTGCTGGTCACCGACGCACTGGACCATGAGATGGACGTGCCGCCCTGGAGCATCCACGCCCCGGGCACTTCCATGCCGGGCGACGACGCGCCCGATGGCGAGACGGCGCAACCGGCAGGCGGGCTCGCGCGCCACGCCTGACAGCGATGCCAACCTGCGGCTTGTCGCGCACGCCGATGCAATGCGGGGAAGGCCTGCGGCGCGATGCTGCAGCCTCGGACCACCGTCCGCGTCATGAGGGCACGCCGCCATGTCTCCCATGCAGGGCTATCCCGCCGGCCGCACCGCGCTGCTCTTCATAGATCCCTACAACGACTTCCTCGCGGAAGGGGGAAAACTCTGGCCATTGGTCGCCGACGTCGCGCGCAGCGTGGATCTGCATGCCCATCTGCGCACCGTGGTGTCCTGCGTCAGGCAGGCGGGATTGCCCGTGTTCATCGTGCCGCACCATCGCTCGGAACCCGATGATTTCAATGGCTGGGACCACCCGACGCCCTACCAGCTGGGCGCGGCACGCGTGCAGCCCTTCGCGAAGGACAGCTGGGGCGGGGAGTGGCATCCGGACTTCGCGCCACAACCTGGCGACATCGTCGCCAAGGAGCACTGGGGCGGCAGTGGATTCTCCAATACCGATCTCGATTACCTGCTGAAACAGCACCGCATCACCCACGTGATCCTGGTGGGCCTGATCGCCAACACCTGCATCGAAACCACGGGCCGGTTCGCCTCGGAATTGGGCTATCACGTGACCCTTGTCCGCGATGCCACCGCAGCCGCCAGCGCGGCCGCGATGCATGCCGCGCACGAGATCAACGCGCCTACTTACGCGCACGCGATCCTGACCACCGAGGGCCTGGTCGATGCCCTGACCGCCCGCGCGCGCGGTTGACCTGCGTCCGTCCTACCTCCGCAACGACCACGCCGCGTAATCCGTCGCCGCAATGCGGGCAATCCCCGTGGGCAGCAGCGTGTCGTCATCCAATGGCATGCCGAAATACGGGGCGTCGGCCGCGGCCCTGACCTCGCGCGGATCGCCACAGGACCGCAAGTGATCGGCAACGAATGTGGCCATCGGGCGCGCCTGCGGCCCGGCGATCTCCACGATGCCCTCCGCCGGTGTCGAATCAACCACCACCGCCAGCATGGCGGCCACATCATCGGCCGCGATCGGCTGCATGCGTGCGCTCGGCAGCAGGATGTCATCGCCCTGCATGCCGGACTGCGCGATGCCATCCAGGAACTCGAAGAACTGCGTCGCACGCACCAGGGTGTATGGCACGCCGCCGGCCCGGATGCGCTGCTCCTGCGCCCACTTGGCGCGGAAATAGCCGCTTCCCTGCAGGCGCTCGGTACCCACCACCGACAATGCCACGTAGTGACGCACGCCGGCGTGCGCTGCGGCTGCCAGCAGGTGTCCGGTGGAGGCTTCGAAGAACGCCTTCACCGCCGCGTCCTCGAACGAAGGCGCATTGGCGACATCGACGACCACATGGGCCCCCTCGAGGGCGGCTGCCACGCCTTCCCCGGTCACTGCATCCACACCGGTGGACGGCGCTGCAGCCACCACGTCATGCCCCTTGGCCTTGAGCAGCGCGACCAGGCGCTTCCCGATCAGACCGGTACCTCCCACAACGACGACTTTCATGGATCGACTCCCTTGGGTTGGATGGAATGACGGCAACCGGAGCCGTCATGTCTCCCAGGACGCGGTACCGCGCCACGGCGTGACAGCCCCCCGCCGGTCGCGGCCGCGATGCGCGTTTCCCGTCCGCATGCTGAGGCATGCGTCGCAATCCGACTCACAGTCACGCCGGACGCCGGCCGCGCTGCCCCGTTCATCATCACGACGGAACGTGGAAGTGCGACGGTGTTAGCAGCCGGTCCCCCGGGGGTTGTCGCTAGCATGGCGTCGTCGGGCCGCCACCGGTCCGGTTCTCGCGCAAGGAGCGCACATGACCACACATGCGGCCGCCGGATTCGCCGGCACCTGGCACTTGCTTCCCGAGCAGTGCGACTACCAACTCGGGCGCCCTCCGCGCAGGGGGCTGTACCAGCTCGACTGCGCCGCCGACGGCGCGCTTTCGATCGCGTCGGAATGGCTGGGCAAGAACGGCAAGCGGCATCGCGCCGCCTTCGACGGACGCGTCGACGGCACACCGTATCCGTACCACAGCACGCCGCATGCCGATGCGCTGAGTTTCGAATCCGTATCCCCCACGCAGCTCCACTCCACCACCTGGCACGATGGCCGCGAAGTGCAATGGTCGGAACGCGAACTGGTCGATCCGGACACCCTCGTGATCCGCATGCGCGGCCATCTCAGTGATGGCCGCTGCTACACCAATGTCGGCGTCTACCGGCGCGAGGACAGCTGAGGCCACGGCGGAACACCATGCCTGCCACTCTCCCCAGCAACTGACACAAGAAGGGCGCCCATGGGCGCCCTTCTTCATGCACGCCGGTCCCGGACATTCACATCCGGGACTGGATGCGGGTCATCGCGTCTGCACGCAGTTCTGCAGCCACAGTACGCGCTTGAAATCGTCATAGCGCAGGAACTGGCCCTTGAACGTCACCTTGTCGCCCTTGCGGAACGTCAGTACGTTGGCCAGCTGGTTCGGACGGAACAGGCAGGCCACGCCGACACGCGGCTCATTGTCGCCCGGCACCTGGATTAGCATCTTGCCCTGGTCGGGGATCTCGAACGACACGTTGTAGTCCTCCCCATCTTCCTGCACGTAATCCACCCGGCCACGCAACGCGTAGTTGCGGCCTTTGTGGCGCGCGGTGACGGCCACGGCATTGCCCTTGGCTTCACGCGCGATCTCGCGCGAGAACATGAAGACATCCTTCACCGTCACATCGGCGTTGTTCTGCGTCTTCGCGCCCTGGGCCGCGGCGGCACGGCCTTCCTTGCCCCCCTTCAACTTGGCGAACAGCGTGCACATGTAGGGACGCATGGCATCGGCCTTGGCCATCTGGCCCTTTTCGGTCTTGACCGTCATCTGCACGGTCGCATCCTTGCCGTCGGCGCTCACGTTGATCAGGGTCGGGATGGCGCGCGTGGTGCCGGTGGAACGCTGTTCGACCAGCATGGAGCCGGTCTCGACATCCTCGGTGATCACGTCCATCTTCTCGGCGATCATGATGCCGCGCAGTTGTCCCATCGCATCCTTGACGGTCGAATCCGGCACCGTGACGCGGCTGCTGAAATCGGTGCCGGAGAAGATGCTGCCGGACTTGCTGAAGTTGTCCTCGCATTCACCCGCGATGGCCGCGGGCGCCACGCTCGACAGGGCGAGCGCGATGGCGGCAAGTAGCTTGTAGGTCATGTGGTCCTCACATAGTGGAAGTGTCTGGGGTCCGGATACGACGGGCGGTGCTTCCTGCCCGCGCCAGACCCGGCCCCACGGCATTCTTGCAAGGGCCCCCGTGCACCACAAGCCGTCACTGTCATTCACGGGCCACGCATGCCTTGCCGGGTCGATGATGCCCCTGCCATAGAATGCGCACCCCCTCTTCAAACGCGCATCAAATCCATGACCGCACGCCCTCGTCGTTCCCTCCGCCACGCTGGTCTCGGCATTCCGGTGGTGGCGGGATCGTTGCTGCTGTCGGGCATGGCATACGGCGACGATCCGCCCGCCGCGCGTGCGCTCCCGCCAGACGTGCAGGCCGATGTCGCCGCGATCGCCGGGCATCTGGCGCAGGTGAGCGATACCGCATCGCCGCTGTCATGCGACAAGGCCGTGGAGAACGCCCGCTGGGGCGTGGAGACCATGCTGGAGGTCGGCGAGAAGAACCTTCGCGCCGGCTACATGAGCCCGTCCGCCTACGATGCGGCCACCCCGGCACTGAAGCGCCTGCTGGCTGCACTGACCACGGAGGACTGCGCGGCCGCCACCGGCGCGCGGCGCGACTTCTACCAGTGCATGTCCAGCGACTACAACCATGTCTACGCATGCGGCAAGGCACATCCCTTCGATCCATGACGCGCGCGGTTGACCATCGTCGAAGCGCGGGCCACCCTTTCCGCATGAACATCCAACGCTCACCGACAAGGGCGACGACCGCGCGCCATGCATCGCGGCAGGACGGCTGATGGCATCGCCGCAAGTTCCGGACTGGTTGCAGGAATGGGCGAGCTTCGCGATTCCCGTCGCGCAGGCGCTCGGGATCCTGCTTGCCGCCTGGCTGCTGCTGCGCCTGCTGCGCATCGTGGTGCGGCGGATCTGCGAGCACTATCACCTGCCCGCGCAGGTCGCCGTCAGTGCACGCCGGTTGCTCGGCGTGCTGGTCTACGTCTCGGCCTTCATGGTCGCGCTGGGCCGGCTGGGCGTGTCCGGCAGCGTGCTGTGGACCGCACTGACGGGTTTCACCGCCGTGGCGGCCGTCGCGTTCTTCGCCGCCTGGAGCGTGCTGTCCAACATCTTCTGCAGCGTGCTGATCCTGACCACGCGTCCGTTCCGCGTGCACGACCACATCGAAGTGCTGGAGAACGGCGACAAGCCCGGCCTGCGCGGGCGCGTGATCGACATCAACCTGCTCTACACCACCCTGCTGGAAGAAGATGCCCTGCGCGGCGACACCGTGCTGCAGATCCCCAACAGCCACTTCTTCCAGCGCACCACGCGGCGCTGGCGGTCGGGGACGCCGCCCGCGACCACCTCGCCCGAATAGTCCGCCAGCGCTGGTGCCCTAGGCCGCGGCCAGTGCGCGAGCACGGCCATGGGCGCGATCCTGCGGCGCACGCGCATCCAGCACGAACACATTGACGGCTCCATTGAGCTCGCGCGCCTGGTCTTCCATCGAGCGGGCGGCGGCCGATGCCTCTTCCACCAGCGCTGCATTCTGCTGGGTGGTTTCGTCCATCTGCGCGATGGCCTGGTTGACCTGCTCGATGCCGGCACTCTGCTCCTGCGAAGCAGCCGAGATCTCTGCCATGATGTCGGTCACCCGCTGCACGGCGGTGACGATTTCACCCATCGTCGCGCCGGCCTGGTTCACCAGCGCCGAGCCATCGGCCACCTTGTCCACCGAGGTCTCGATCAGGCCCTTGATCTCCTTGGCTGCGTTGGCGCTGCGTTGGGCCAGCGTCCGGACTTCCGATGCGACCACGGCGAAGCCACGGCCCTGCTCGCCGGCCCGCGCCGCTTCCACCGCCGCATTAAGGGCCAGGATATTGGTCTGGAAGGCGATGCCGTCGATGACCGAGATGATCTCGGCGATCTTGCGGGAAGACTGCTCGATCTCGCTCATCGTCGTGACCACGCGCGCGACCGTCGTGCCGCCTTCCGATGCCACGCTAGCCGCACCGATCGCCAGCTGGTTCGCCTGGCGTGCGGAGTCGGCGTTCTGGCGCACGGTGGAGGTCAGTTCTTCCATCGAAGCGGCGGTTTCCTCCAGGTTCGCGGCCTGCTGCTCTGTGCGGCGCGACAGGTCGCTGTTACCCGCCGCGATCTCGCCTGCGGCCGTGTTGATCGACGACGACGCACCCTGGATCTGGCGCACGATGGTGCGCAACTGCGCCACCGTGGCATTGGCATCGTCCCGCATGGTGGCGAACACGCCGTGGAAGTCGCCCTCCATCCGCGCCGTCAGGTCGCCGCGCGCGATGGCCTGCAGCAGCGACGACACATCCGCCAGGTTGCCATCGGTGGTTTCCATCAGGCGGTTCAGGCCGTCCACCATGTCGCGGAAATCGTGCTGGTAGCGTTGCGTGTCGCCGCGACGACTGAAATCGCCCGATGCCGCGGCCTGCGCCAACTGCCTGATCTCGGCATTGATCGCCGAAAGGTTCGCCTTGGTGGTGCGCATGGCGTCGGTCAGGGCGGCTTTCTCGCCGGGCAACGCCTCCATGTCGATGGAGAGGTCGCCGACCGCATAGCACTGCATGATCTCCACCAGCCGCTGCATCACCGCGATGTGCGATGCCACCAGGGCGTTGGTGTCGCGCACCATGCGCCCGTATTCGCCGGGGAAGCGCGAATCGTCCATGCGGAAGCTGATCCTGCCTTCGTCATGGCGCAACGCCATTTCGCCCTGCTCGGCGATCACGCCCTGCAGGGTCGCGGTCATGTCGGCCATTGCGGTGCCCAGCTGGCCGATCTCGTCGCCACTGCGCACTTCCACGCGCTTGTCCAGGCGACCGGCGGCGACCGCGCGCGCAGCGGCCGCGGCGGCGACCACGGGACGGATCACCGACCGGCGTATCCACCACGCCAGCACCAGCACCAGCACGACGGCGGCGGCGACCGACAAGGCCGCGCACGCCACCAGCATGCGGCGTGCTTCCTGCGAACGCGCCACCACCGCCGCATCGGCGATCATCTTGGTGCGCGCCACCAGGGCTTCGAGCGTCTCGCCCAACTGGCGGTCCATGCCCTTCACCAGGCGATCGCCTTCCTGCGTGTCGTAACCCGCTGCCGCGAACTGTTCCAGGGCCGCGCGGTAGTTGCCTTCCAACTCGCGGTGCTGGGTGGCGAAATCGGCCGCCAGCCTGCGCGCCTGCGGATCGGCGATGCTGCTGGACAGGGTCTTCGCCAGGGCGGCCACTTCGCGCCCCTTCTGGTCGAAGGCGCCGACGTACTTTGTACGCTGCTCCTCGTCGTGCCCGCGGATGAGGATGTTCTTCCACTCCTGCACCTGCACGCGGAAGTCGCGGCTCAGGCGCTCGCCCTCCGCGGCCTGGGCCACCTGCACGGGCACTTCGGTGGAAAGGCTGAACCACGCCGAGCCCAGGCCGGCCAGTGCGCACAACAGGATGACGGCAAGCCCCAGGGTCAGGGCACCCAGCAGCTTGGTCTGCAGGCTGAGGGGACGGGAAGCGGTATTCGACGACATGGCGGTACGACGTTGGGAAGGAATGCACCTTCCTTAGCGGCGCGCAGCGCGGCGAATTGACGCATCGCCGCCCTGCATCGCGCAATCCACGACCGCCATCTCTTTGTTGCAGTTTGATGACACGCGCCGAGCCACACGGCAGCGCGTATGGCTCAGCGCGATGGCTCGCAGGCGACGCCGGCCGGAACAGTGCGCGCGTCGAGCCTCCGCCGCGCCCATGCATAGACCAGCAGGCCCACCACGGCGGTCGCCGCACCGACGTAGCCGGTCGAGGTCCAGCCGAAGCCGGCGGTGATCGCCATGCCGCCCAACCAAGGGCCGAGTGCGTTCGCGGTATTGAAAGCGGCATGGTGCGACGCGGCCGCGAGCGTCTGCGCATCGCCCGCCACGTCCATCAGGTGCGACTGCAGGATGGGGCCGAGCGCGCCCATCAGGCCGATCGCCACGGTAGCGAGCAGGATCGTCGGCAAGGCGTTCGCCAGCAGCGGGAACAACAGCAGCGCCACGACCGCCCACGCCAGCACCATCCATGCGCCGCGCAGCTGGAAGCGGTCGAACAGCCAACCGCCGACGAAGTTGCCGATCACGCCGCCCACGCCGAAGCCGGCCAGGCCCAGCGGAATCCAGGCCGGCGACACGCGTGTCACCTCCAGCATCGTCGGCGCGAGGTAGCTGAAGACGCAGAACATGCCCGCGAAACCGATCGCGCCGATGCCCAGCGCCTGCCAGACCGGCACGCGGTTGAAGGCACGCAGTTCATCCAGCGGCCTCGCCTTCGGCCCATCGATGCCGACCGGCAGCCAGATGGCCAGCAACAGGCCCGTCGCCAGCGCGATGATCGCGACGAAGGCGAATACCCAGCGCCAGTCGATCATCTGCCCCAGCCACGTGGCCAGCGGATTGCCGATCAGGATGGCCAGCGTCAGGCCCAGCATCACCAGGCTGATCGCACGGCCGCGCCTGTGGGGCGGACTGATCGCCACCGCCGTCAGTGCGGCCACGCCGAAGTACGCGCCATGCGGCAGGCCGGCGATGAAGCGGAACACCAGCAGGCTTTCGTAGGTCGGCCCGAGCGCGCTGGCCAGATTGCCCAGCGCATAGAAGCCCATCAGGGCGAGCAGCAGCGTCTTGCGCTTCCAGCCCGCGCCCAGGATCGCCAGCAGCGGTGCACCGACCACCACGCCCAGCGCATAGGCGCTGATCAGATGCCCCACCTGCGGTTCGGTCACGCCGAGCGAGGCCACCATGTTCGGCATCAGCCCCATGCTGGCGAACTCGCTGGTGCCGATGGCAAAGCCCCCCAGCGTCAGCGCGAACAGGATCAGGCCGATCTGGCGCGCGGTGAGCTGGTCGGCAACGGAGGGAAAGGAAACCGGCGGCGTAACGTCCATGACGCATTATGCTGCGGCGCAGCAGCCACAGTCGACCCCATGACTGGAACGCTGTCCGCCATCCGCCCTCAGTGCCGGCAGCGCCTCACTTGGCGACGAACTTCAGCGGTCCCGTGTACTGCGGCCAGGCGATCGAGGCGGGGCCACGCGTGTTGAGCGCGGTTTCCGGCTTTTCGCCGGCCTCGGTCGTGACGCGCGTCATCAACGTCGGCATCCAGAAGTTGACCGCGAAGGTCGCGTCGCGACGGATCACCGGATTCACCGACAGCGTGGTGGTCTTGCCCGGTTCGATCCGGAACGTCACCACATCCTCGTTCACGAACGCGCCTCGTTCCAGCATCTTCTTCACGCTGAAGGCCGTGGTCATTTCCAGGCCGATGCCGGTGACGCGGTAGTCGCCCGCCGGCAACGAGAGGGTCTCCTGCTGGCCGTAGCGGGTCATGTGGTTGAGCGGGAAATCGATGAACTGCTTGTTGACCAGCGAGAACACCACCTGGCCGTCGCGCACGCCCCATTCCAGCGCGCCGCTCTTCAGCTGCTCGTCCACCTTCTTGGGCAGTTCCTTCTCGCTGGTGAACGGCTTGACGTCCACCACCAGGGTGCCGGTCTCCATCATCGCCGCCTGCGGCGCCTGCTCCTGCGCCGACACGGACACCGCTACGCCTGCCTGCAGCAGCAGGCCCATCAACACGTTCCGCATGTAGTCCCCCTGGAGGCGCCCCCCGGCGCGCACGCGCCATTCCATCGCAGTCGGGTCAGCCGCGCAATCCCGCCGGACGCTCAGCGGTCCGCCACGCGGAACGGCAGGTTGGCGTACGCGGCATGGCCCTGCCCATCGAGCACGTCCACGAACAGCCGGTACGCACCCGGTTTGCCAGGGGCAGCGAAACGCACCCCACCCTTGCCGTCGTCCTCCATCGCCAGTGCCACCGCCGGCGGCACGTCCTCGCGGTCACCGCCGATGCTGGTGGCCGTGGTTTCGTACAGCACCGTCCAGCGATAGCGCAGCGTGTCGCCGTCGGCATCGCGTGCATCGACCCGCGCGGTGTATTCCCTGCCTGGTTCCAGCGTGATGCTGTCGATGGCGGGCCGACTGTCCAGCGTCAACGGCTGGATCGATGGCGCCCGGTTGGATGGCCACGCACCGGTCCATACGTACTGCATCGCATCCACGGCCGGCGTGCTTTCCCCGCTCGGCAGGAACAGGCCGTACCACGTGGGCGTGCGCTCCTGCTTGTTGCCCCACAGGAAGACGTACGAGCCCAACCCCTGCTTCGTGTCTGCGGCGATCACCTGCTCGTAGCGTTGCTGCAGCAGCATCGCCTTGCGCGAGGCGTCGTCCTCGATCGGTGCCTTCCATGCCGTCAGCGGACTTTCCCAGTGCCCGGTCGGGCCCCATTCGGTCACCACGTACGGGCCGGTCCAGCCGCTGGTCACCAGCTTCTCCGGCAATGCGCCGATGTCGCCGTAGAGCTGGATGCCGATCAGGTCCAACGACGGCGCGCGCGCCTTCAACAGGTCGATCAGCTTCCGGTCGAAGCCGGCCAGCGTGGTCATCACCGGATGGTGCGGATCTTCGCGATGGATCATGTCCGCGATCCGCCCGACCGCGTCCCACACCTTCGGGTTGCTGTAATGCAGGTTCAGTTCGTTGCCCACCACCCACATCAGCACGGCGGGATGGTCGCTGTAGAGGCCCACTTCCCGGCGGATGCGTTCGAGCTGTTCCGCCACGGCGGCGTCGTTGTCGTAGTCGAAGCCGTGGCGCTCGTTGCCCACGTCGATGCCCATCGCCACCTTCAGCCCGTTGCGCTGCGCACGGTCCAGCATCGCGCGCACCTGGACGTGATCGGTTCCCGTGCTCCAGGTGCGGAAGCTGTTGCCTCCGCGCGCGGCCAGCGCTTCCTGGCCGCCACCGGCCATGCCCGCACCTTTCACGTGGAAGGGCTCGCCGTCCACCAGCATCACGTATGCGCCCTCCTGCTGCACGATGCGGACCTGCGACGGCGCCGCGAGTACCCACGCGGGCGCAGCCAGGGCAAGGATCGACACGAACAGGCGCTGCAGCATGCGGGCGTTCTCCGGGCACATGGACGACGGGGCATCATGCCACGCAGCCCGTCGTGGCACGGACGGGCGCTAGAATGCAGGCATGAACACCATCCTGATCCCCGTCTCCATCGGCGAACTGGCCGACAAGATTTCCATCCTCGAGATCAAGGCCGAGCGTATCGATGACGCAGGCAAGCGCGCGCACGTGCAGGTGGAACTGGAGGGCCTGAATGCCCTGTGGAGCGGGCTGGCGGCCGCGCAGCCGGAACTGGCCGCCCTGAAGGCGGACCTGCGCACCATCAACGAATTGATGTGGGACGTGCAGGATGCCTTGCGCGCCAAGGAAGCGGCGCAGGCCTTCGACGCCGGCTTCATCACGCTCGCACGCGCGGTGGCGCAGCACAACGGCAAGCGCATCGAGGTGAAGAACGCCATCAACCGCCAGGCCGGCTCGCGCTTCATCGAAGAGAAGCAGTACCAGGCCTGACGGCGGCACTCACGCCGCGCCGTGGCGCTCGCGAATCACCTGCAACCGTTCGCGGTAGTACAACGCATCGGCGGCAACCTTCGGCGGATTGTCCGCCAGCCACTCCAGCGCGTCATGCAGGATCGCCGCCTTGTCGGCTTCGGGGGCTTCCAGCGCGGTGTCCACGCGGTCCAGCTGGAGGATGACGTCTTCGCGGGTGCTCTGGGCCATGGCCATGTTCCTCTGGGATGGATCACAGCGTAGGACACGCTGTGTCGTCAGCACGTCACGGCGCACGCCACCGCAAGCGTAAGCTACCCGCCGCACGTTGCCGGAGTACCTCATGGCGCTCGTCCCGTCCCTGCCGGGCATCGACCTTCCGCTCATCCAGGCGCCCATGGCGGGCGTGCAGGATGAAGCGCTCGCCGTGGCCGTGGCCGGTGCGGGCGGCCTCGGGTCGCTGCCATGCGCGCTGCTCGGCGCCACGCAGCTGGAAGCGGCGCTGCGGACGTTCGCGACGCTCGAACGCCCCATCAACCTCAACTTTTTCTGCCATGCGATGGCAGATCCCGATCTGGCGGATGAGCAGCGGTGGCGGAACGCGCTTGCGCCGTACTTCGATGCGTTCGGTGTTGAACCTCCCCCGCCTTCCACGGCCGGTGCGCGCCGGCCCATCGATGCGGCCACCGTGGATCTGCTGGAACCGTTCCAGCCGAAGATCCTCAGCTTCCACTTCGGCCTGCCCGACACCGCCCTGCTGGCGCGCATGAAGGCGTGGGGCGCGCGGGTGATGGCGTCCGCCACCACGGTGGAGGAAGGCCGCTGGCTGCAGCAGCGTGGAGTCGACCTGGTGATCGCGCAGGGGATCGAAGCCGGCGGCCATCGCGGGCATTTCCTTTCCGACGACCTCACCGCGCAACCGACCACCCTCGACCTCGTCACCACGCTGGCGAAGGTGCTGACGGTGCCGGTCATCGCCGCAGGCGGTGTCGGCGACCGTACCGATGTGCAGCGGTTGCTGGCGGCAGGTGCCAGTGCGGTGCAGGCCGGCACCGCCTATCTGCTGTGCCCGGAAGCCACCACGGCGGCCGTGCATCGCGCCGCGCTCCAGCAACAGGATCGCGGTAGCGCGATCACCAACCTTTTCAGTGGCCGCCCCGCGCGCGGCCTGGTCAATCGCCTGATGCGCGACCTCGGCGCGATCTCCACGCTGCCACCCGCCTTCCCCTGGGCATCGCAGGCCCTCGTCCCCCTGCGCGCGGCGGCGGAAGCGCGCGGGCTGGATGACTTCTCGCCGTTGTGGTCCGGCACCCGCCCCGGGCGGTTCCCTGACATGGGCGCGGCAGCGGTGACGCGGGCGTTGATGGGCGTGGACTGAGCGGTACCGCGTGACCACCCTCAGAAACGCGCCGGAAACGTCCTGACACTCCACTTTGCGTTCTTCTCGTCCAGCGTCGCTGCCAGCAGGGTCTCGCCATCCGTGCGCACGTTGACCAGACCGTAGACCAGGCCCGACACCACGTAGGCTCCCCGCGCCTTGCGGGATCCCTTCTTCGGGCGCAGATCGCCCGCCTTGGTGGTGCGGTAGTGCAGCGTGGTGCGGGCAAGATCGTCGTCCTCGACGGCCGTACCCCCGGGCACCTCGATCCTGTCCAGCTTGCCGACCGCATAGGAGCGGGCGAGTTCGGTGGAGTACACCAGCGGCGTCACGATCTCGTCCTTGACCACCGTCAGGTGACCGGTCGCGCCGCTGGCGGCCACGATGGCCGGCCGCGGGTGATCGTGCCCCTCGGCGTCCCCTGATGAAATGATGGTCGCCGAGGGCGCCATCGCCTGGAGGAAGGCCAGCGACACATCCGCGCTTCCGTGGTGGCAGGCCTTGGCCACGTCGCATTGCAGGTCCAGCAGGCTGCCGGCCATCGCATGCAGGATGTCCTGCTGCGCGTCCTTGTTCAGATCACCCGTCAACAGGGTGCGCGTGCGCCCGTAGTCGACGCGCAGCAGGATGCTGTGGCCGTTGGTGTTCAAGTCGGCCTGGCCCAGGTTGCGCAGCGCCGCGCGTCCCTGCACCTCGGCCTCGATGGGGGCCAGCACGCGGATGGACAGGTCGCTGGTATCGGGATCGAAGCCGGGCAGCCAGGGCGTCTCGTCGCTGAGCCTGGCGAACGCGCAATGGCCGCCCTCCGCGGTGGTGGTATCGGCCACGCGCCGGATGAACTTCGCCCACTCGCCCTGCAACGGCCGGGGGCTTGCGGCATCCAGGCCCTGCAGCGCGGAAGCGCGGTCATCCAGCAGGTCGACCAGGTAGCGCTCACCGTCGTGCTCCACCACCTCGCCGAGCGACCGCTTGCCGTCCAGCGTCCACCACGAAACACCGGCGTGATAGAAGCGGTCGACGTGGATGGCGTCCGCATCCAGTTCCTCGGTCACGTCGACGCCCAGCAGGTCGGAAAGGCCGCCGTAGTGGTCCTCGTCGTTGTGCGACGAAATCAGGGCGTCCAGTTCCACGCTGGACAGCCCGTAGTCCTTCACGAACTTCCAGTCGATGAAATCCGCCGCCGATTTTCCGCTGGGCTGCTTGTCGCGCGGAAATCCCCCGTCGATGAGGATGTGCTGGAAGGAGGGCGTCTTCACCAGCACGCCATCGCCCTGCCCCACGTCGATGAAGTAGAACTCCAGCAGCGATGTCCCATCGAGCGCGGAGGCCAGCACCCATCCCGTCCTGCCGCGCGCGGTGACCTTGCGCCGGCTGCCGGTGCCCGGCGCGCCTTCGAATTTCACCCCGTCGCCCCACAGCAGGTAGGCGAAGGCCTTCCCTTCCTCGGCCGCGTCGTACATCGGCACGGGCTTCCTGGAGCCAACGAACGCGTCGAACGGATTGTCGATCATGGACGTCCTCTCGGGACCGTGGCGAAGGAGGGACGCGACCCGGGGCAATGGCCATGTTCGCGCTCCTCCATGCCAACGCCATGACGATGCGTACAAGGTCATCCATCGGTCGGGCCGCCGCGCTCGAAGCATTCCCGGTGTCGGCGCCTCCCTGCTGGCGGGCTTGAGCCCGCCCTACGCCGCCCTACGCCGCCCTACGCCGGCCTGCGGATGCCGCGGATGCCGGACCAGAACAGGACGGCGGCCAACGACAGGCCGCTCGCGGCACGCGCGACCAAGCCGCCGGAGGTCCGACGGAACGGGGTATCGGAGGACGGGCTTCGCCAGCGTGGACCGGCCGTGGAAGTGGTAGCGTTGCACCCGTAACGCTGCAGGCCGCCATCCGGGGGGAGGCCACGATGAAACTGTTCCTGCCGAGTCCGATGACGCTGCTGCTCGCCCTGCTGATCAGCCTTTTCCTGTTGCGGTCGGACACCCTGCAGGCGGTGCAGACATCGGGCGTGCACGCACATGCCGCGTCCCCCGCAACCCGGGTGAACACACCGCATGCTGCAGGGCTGGTGGAAACGTCGCCCCCGCGTCCCGTGCGGACAGACGGCGCGACCGCTCCGCCCGCGACGGCGCCGCCGCAGACCGACCCGTTCGTGCCGGTGTATATCGTGACCTCGCGCGACACCTGGCAGGGAATCCGCGGGCTGGCCCGTGATGCGGTGGCGCGGCGCGACAGCACCGGCATGCCGGTGGTGATTTCCGAAACCCGGGCCGACCGCCTGGGCGAGATCAGCCACTACGTGCATGCCAACGAGCGTCGCTGCGGCGGCTATTTCGCATTCCCCAGCCGCGCGCAGGCCGACGCCTTCGTCAGTGCGGATCGCGCGAAGCAGGCGATGACGAAATCACTGCTCGCCGGCTACACCCTCGACAACCAGGCCACCGTGAGCCGCTGGTTGCCGCAGGTGCAGGAACAGCGCCTCTACGACACCATCAACCACCTCTCCAGCTATCGCAACCGCTACTTCGCCAGCAGCCACGGCAGGACATCGGCCGAATGGATCCGGGACCACTGGCAATCGCTCGCCGCGGGCCGCAGCGATGTCACCACCGAGCTGTTCACCGCCTGCACGAACTGCAGCACGCAGCCTTCGGTCATCCTCACCATCCGGGGCTGGGACCTGCCCAACGACGTCGTGGTGCTGGGCGCGCACCTGGATTCGATCAACGGCAGCACCCCCTACGATCCCAACCAGCATGCGCCGGGCGCCGACGATGATGCATCGGGCATCGCCACGCTCACCGAGACGTTGCGCATCGCACTGGCCGACGGCTGGCAGCCACGGCGCACGGTGAAGTTCATGGGCTATGCCGCGGAGGAAGTGGGCCTGCGCGGCTCCAACGCCATCGCGCAGTCGTTCCGCGCCAGCGGCGTCAACGTGGTCAGCGTGCTGCAGGTGGACATGACCAACTACAAGTCCGGCGCGGTCACGGACATGAAGCTGATCAGCGACTACTCCAACACCAATCTGAAGACCTTCTTCATCACCCTGTTCGACACCTACCTGGCGCCGATGGGCCTGACGCGCGGCAGCGTCGCGTGCGGTTACGCGTGCTCCGACCATGCGTCGTGGACCAACGCAGGCTATCCCGCCGCGATGATGTTCGAGGCCGGCGATCCCGGCGGCAGCTTCCCCTACATCCACACGCCCTACGACACGCTGGCGACGATGGGCGAATCGGCGCAGCACAGCGTCAAGTTCACCCAATTCGCCCTGGCCTACCTGGGCGAAACCGCCAAGACGCGCGGCAAGGTCACCGGCGGGCCGGCGCAGGTGTTGCCGGCGCAGTGAACCCGCGAACGGCGGGATGAGGACGGTGACAGCGGCGGTCGGTGTCGTTGACCACCGCGCCGGTGCGGCTCGTCACCGCCGGGTTGAGCCGGTTCGAAGCCGGGTCCGATGATGGCCTCGCGCCTTCGGCCGCCCTCGCAGGGCGGACCGCAGGCCCCCGCCTCTTCATAGGAACCCGGATGAATACCCAGCACTTCCTCATCAGCGCGCTGTTCATCGCTTCGCTCACCGGCTGCGCGGCCGTGGCCACCAAGACCAATACCCTGTCCGACGAACGCATCCTGTCCGAAACCGGCGGCGTGCTGGGCCTGTCGCCGTCGGAGCTGACCCTGGTCGAACGCCGCACCGAAGGCGTCAACACCTACGTGACGCTCAAGGCCAGCAACGGCAAGACCTACGCCTGCACCGTCAATGGCGGCAACCTGTTCTCGTTCGGCATGACCAACCCGCCGGTCTGCAACCCGCGCTGAGTCCCCTCGCGGCGCGCACCGCCCGCCCATCGACACCGCCGTGCGAGCGCAGCGTCGCGGCCTGGCGTTCACCCCGGACGCCATCCGCCACACGGCATCGGCCGCCCGCGCCGCCGATGCACGCGGCTGCCCTGTCCCGCACAATGCCAGCGGCCTGTCGGAAGGCCGGGGACTGACGCACGCCATGCACGACCACGCTGACACTGCCTTCCCGCACGCGCACGTGCACGCGACGCCGCGCCGCCGGCGCGTGCGCTTCGCCGTGCTGGTCGCGGTCGTGACCGGGTGGTGGACGCTGTACGGCCTGATGCTGGCGCGGCAGCTGGTCGACATGCGATCCGCCAGCGGCGAGGTGTACGGCTGGACAGGCGCACTGACGTACGCCGTCGGCAGCACCTGGGCCTGGGTGCCGATGACCGTGGTCGCCTACCTGGTGGTGTCGCGCTTTCCACTGGGCGGCCGGCACCTCGGAAGGAATGTCGCGATCAACGCGGGCCTCGTGGCCGGCTTCATCGTGGCGAAAGCCGTGTACGCCTGGCTGTCGAACCCTGTCTTCGACTGGTACCCGACGCTGCCGCCCCTGCTCGACCTGCTGGGCACCAGCGTCAGCAACAATCTGATCCTCGGCATCATGGTGGTGGCCATGGTCCACGGCATCGTCTACTTCGAACACACCGAAGACCGCGAGCACCGGGTGACGGCGCTGGAGAAAAGCCTGGCGCTGGCAAGGCTGGAGGCGGTGCGGGCGCAGCTGAATCCGCACTTCCTGTTCAACGCGCTCAACTCGGTGGCCGAGCTGATGCAGACCGACGTGGAACAGGCCGACCGCATGCTGGTCGCCATCTGCGACATGCTGCGCGACGGACTGCGTGCCGACCAGTTGCAGGAGCGGCCACTGCGCGACGAGCTGAAGCACGTCCGCAACTATCTGATGATCGAAGAGATCCGGCTGGGCCAGCGGGTGAACGCCAGCGTGCGGGTGGACGATGCCTGCCTGGACATCCCGGTGCCCACGCTGTCCCTGCAGCCGCTGGTGGAGAACGCCATCGTCCATGCGATCGCGCGATCGCGCGCCCCCGGCTGGGTGACCGTGGCGGCCTGGCAATCGGGACAGACGCTGCACCTGTCCGTGGAGAACTCGCGCGCCGTCGAAGGCGCCCGCAAGGACGGCAACGGCCTGGGCCAGCGCGCGGTGGAAGAACGATTGCGGCTGCTCTATGGCGAGCGTGGCCAGCTGCACCGCGGCGAAAGCGACCCGGAGGTCTACCGCGTGGAGCTGCAGGTGCCGCTGCCCGATCCCCGTGCGCTGCCCACCGCGCCAGCCGCGAGGGAAGCAACGTGCTGACCGCCGTCATCGTCGACGACGAACCGCTGGCACGGCAGCGATTGCGACGCCTGCTGGGCAAGGTCGCCGGCACGGTCATCCAGGTGGTGGCCGAATGCACCGATGTGGATGAACTCATGCGCCTGGCGCGGCGCACGCAGGTGGACGTGCTCTTCCTCGACATCGAACTGCCCGGCGGCAACGGCTTCACCGCGCTGCGGCGGTGGAACGGCCCGCCCCCCAGGGTGGTGTTCGTCAGCGCCTACGACCAGCACGGCGTCCAGGCGTTCGAGGACCGGGCGGTCGATTACCTGCTCAAGCCGGTCTCGGCGGAGCGGCTGCGGGAAACCGTATCGCGCCTGGTGGCGCTGCCCGACACGCCGCCGCGCACGCCGCCGGCCAGCGGGCGCCAGCTTTCGCTGCAGCTGGGCCGGCGCACCCTGCGCGTGGACGAGACGGATATCCAGGTCGTGCGCGCGCAGGGCAACTACCTGGACATCGAAACGAAACGGGGCACGTTCACCTACCGGCGTCCGCTGGGTGAGTTCATCAAGGAACTCGATGCCACCGCATTCCTGCGCGCACACCGGTCCTCGGTGGTCCGTATCGCCGCCGTCACGGAAATCCTGACCCTGGGCTCCGGCCGCTACCGCCTGACGCTGGACTGCGGACGGGTGATCGTGACCGGGCGCCGCTATCGGGACGAGGTGCAGTCGCTCCTGGCGACCGCGCCGCCCGCGTCCGCATCGGCCTGAGGCCGCCGGACGTTTCCGTCAGTTCTCCGGCGTGTTGAGGAGGGACCGGCACATGCCGCCCGCCGGTCCTTCGGAACGGATGCGGATGTCCGCCACACGCCACGCCTGGGCCTTGTCGGGGACGGTCACGAAGCTGACGTCGCACGAGGTATAGGCGCCGGATTGCGACAGCACACGACCCGATGCCGCGCTCACGACCGCCGACCGGGTGTCCGCCTGGTCGCTGTAGCTGATGAACCGCATCCCGGAGGCTTCCGTCACCTGCGGATTCGCGCCGAGCCGGGCCAGCGCCAGCGCTTCGGGCTTGCCCAGCCACACCATCAACATGGATCCCTCCAGTTCGGTGACCTTTCTGCCCGCCTGGACCTTCTTCGCAATCGCGAGGAATTCCTGCTCGGCCCGGTCCGCGTCGATGATGGGTTGCGCGAATGCCTGCGCTTGCGCATCCAGCGTCTCCATCTTCGCGCCCACCGCCGCCAGTTCGCTCCGGTTCTTCGCGATCTCGGCCTCGGTCAATCGCCTGTCCCTTGCCCCGCCCGGTTTCTGCGCCTTCCAGATATCCCGCCAGACGAAACTCCCCACGTTGACGATGCTCGTGGCCTGGGCGACCGAGATGACCTCGCCGATCCCGAGCGGCGCCAGGCCCGCATTGAGCCGGGCGGGATCCATCGCGTCCCATCCTCCTGCCGCATGCAGGGCGGACCGCGTCAGCAGCTCATTGCAGGCCAGCATGCCGGCCTTCCGGTAGGCGGGGTTCGACGCGGATTGCCACGGCGTGGGCGGCAGCGGCACGTTGTCCGCGTCGCGCGTGAACTGATAACTGCGCTCGCCCATGCGCCAACGCAGCGGCACCGCGACCGCGGGCCCCGTCGCGCGCCTGGACTTCGGCGACGCCGGTATGGACTCGACCGGACATTCGAACTGCAGCTTCAGCACGCTCCAGTCCGGCTTGCCCGCGTTCTCGTACAGACCGAACACCTCGATCTCGCGGATCGACGTGGGCTCCAGCATCGCCTCCATCGGGGTGCGGTCGGCCATCATGAGGTGGGTGAAGTAGAGCTCCCGGTCCCCGGGATCGCCTTGCGCATGCAGCATCAGCATGTTGGCCGATGCCATGCCCGGCAAGGCTGCCAGGGCCATCGCGACCAGCGCACGCGCCGCACGACGCATCCCTGTTCTCATCTCGACTGCGTCCACACCCATCCTCCGTTCCATTTCGATCACCCGTGCACCCTCGTCCGCCGCGACGCGCGATGGTATCCGCCCCCGCGGGGGGATGTCCCTGGGGCGCATCGCCGGCATGGCAAGCCTTGCATGGCATGGGACGAAACGCCGGTCATCCGCACCCCCGCGGATGTCGTTGATCACAGGCGCCACGATGCGAAGCGCATGGCACGTCAGCCGGCGCAGGTGTTGCCGGTGCCGTAGGGTGGGCCCTGGCCCACCGTTGGATGGAGGCGGATACCGTGCGAAGGTGGGCTCGAGCCCACCCGACAGGCCGCCTTGGGAGACCGAC
Source organism: Pseudoxanthomonas sp. SE1 (assembly GCF_029542205.1). NCBI lineage: Bacteria > Pseudomonadati > Pseudomonadota > Gammaproteobacteria > Lysobacterales > Lysobacteraceae > Pseudoxanthomonas > Pseudoxanthomonas sp. SE1. Next base: position 3,569,935 of record NZ_CP113783.1, read on the forward strand.
ATGAGACACGCGTTCGCGAACATCGCCTTCACCCCTGCGGTCCGCGACGTGCAGGCGCGCGACGGCAGCCGTGCGCAGTACGCGCGGGCCTTCGAATCCGGCGACGAGGTGCGCAATGCCGAACTCGGGGCCGACGAAGCCGCCTTCATCCATGCGCAGCGCAGCTTCTACATGGCCACCGTATCGGAAACGGGCTGGCCGTACGTGCAGCACCGCGGCGGCGCACCGGGCTTCCTGCGCGTGGTCGATGCGAAGACGCTGACCTTCACCGACCTGCCCGGCAACCGCCAGTTCATCAGCGTGGGCAACGTGGCACAGGACGACCGCGTGGCGTTGATCCTGATGGACTACACGCATCGCCAGCGCCTGAAGCTGCTGGGCCGGTTGAGCGTGGAAGAGTCACCGGGCGCGGGACGAACCGAACGCACGATGACGATCCACGTGGAAGCCTTCGACTGGAACTGTCCGAAGTACATTCCCGTGCGGTTCGAAGCGGAAGATGTGCAACGTGTACTGGACGAGCGCGACCGGCGGATTGCGGAACTGGAAGCGCAGCTGGCGGCGCTACGCGGAACGCCGTAGGGCGGGCCCTGGCCCGCCGTTCGAGGGGTACGGATGGCGTGCGATGGCGGGCTTGAGCCCGCCCTACGCGCTAGCGCTTCCGACGTGCCGACACTCCCACCAGGCAATGATCGCCGCGGCGCGCGTGCAGGAAAAGCAGCGTGCTGCCGGAGTCGCGGCGGTAGACAGGCTCGGGGAGACCGGCGTGGGGATGCCCCGGGAAATGAAGGCGCGCGTCGATGCGGCGCGCGAGTTCCGTTGCATCGATGCACGGCCCGCCGCGCAGCTTCGCGTAGGACCGATAGGGCTTTCCGGCGGCATCGACGCGCGTGTACGTCTCGTACACCGACACGCCGTCCCTGGTGGAGAAGGGGCGGCCATGGAAGTCCCAGTGCCCGTCGCCGGGGGCGGGCACCGTTGCGGGCAAGGACAGCGAGGCCAGCGCAGTCACTTCGTTGCCCGGTACGGTGACGCGCGTCAGCCATTCACTGCTGTGCAGGTGGCGCGCCGTACGCGCGCCGTCGAAATGGGTGCAAGCAACGCCGCCGATGCCGAGGGCCATGACCGCCGCGACGCGTATCGCGGACGGCCCGGTCCGTGGTGTCGCGACGGCGCGTCGCATCGTGCGTCCCTCAGGTGCCCAGCAGTTCGACGTCGAACTTCAGCGTCGCGTTCGGCGGGATGACGCCGCCGGCGCCGCGGGCGCCGTAGCCGAGATTGGCGGGGATGATGAGGGTGCGCTGGCCGCCGACCTTCATGCCCTGCACGCCTTCGTCCCAGCCCTTGATGACCATGCCGCCGCCAAGGGGAAAGATGAAGGGTTCGCCGCGGTCCTTGCTGGAGTCGAACTTGGCGCCCTGCGCGCCGTTCTCGTACAGCCAGCCGGTGTAGTGCACGGTGACATTGCTGCCGGGCTTGGCCTCGACGCCGCTGCCGACGACGGTGTCTTCGAATTGCAGGCCGGAAGCGGTGGTGGTGAATGCCATGATGGGTTCCTTGTAGGGAGTCTCGTGGGCCGTAGTTTATCGCTCTGGTGGTCCGCGCGATGAAAGAAGGCGGCACATAGGACGGTCCCTGATGCGGTCTGCGCAAACAGAAAATGGCGAGCCGAAGCTCGCCATTCTGCTGCATGTCTTTCGGATCCGGCGTCGGGTCCAAAGCCCCTGGGGGACCGGACCCGTTCCACGTAAGGCACGCCCCCCGTTACGCTGGCTCAGGGAGCATCAAAAATGTTGTCGCCGATGATCGATCCCGCGCCGGACGCGATGGTGTATGCGCTATAGCGAAAGGTATTCATCTTCACGATATTGCAGACACTATTCACTTCGTTGACGTAGACATCGTAGTCGGCACCTGTTCGGGCGACATTGCTTTCGAAATGATTTCCGATGATCTTGCTCGACCTGAGGTAGCCATTGGTTCGCAGATCGCTGCGGAAGTTGTCGCGGAACGTATTGCCGTCCACGGTGATCCTGGTACTGGCGCCTGCCAACGTGGCGACGGAGGCGGGAGACGGACCCGTTTGGAGCAGGCCGATGTCGCAGCTCACGAACGAGCAGCCACTGATCTTTCCTTTGCTGCAATCGTCCAGGAACAAACCGGCCCGCCCGTTGAGCTTGGAGCTGGAGGACAGGTACATGGCCTCGACGCTGAAATCCTGCACGTTACTCAAGCGAAGCGCCGCCCCGCTTGTGGCAGACCCGCCGTCGCAGCCGCCCTTCGCGATATAGACCGACTGCCAACCGTTCACCCGGATGTCGTCGCCGGAGGCATTGACGCTGACGCAGCTGTCGATGATCAGAGTATTGGAAATGCCGTCGGAAACGACCTGTCCCTGCGCCAGGCCTCGAACATCGTCGGCGTCGATCCAGCTGACATTGTTAAGTGCGAGACATTCGGAGAAGTAATGGAACGAGGAATCCCGGTCCATCCTGTGGCCGATATTGTTGTTCCAGTAATAGCACCCCTGGAACCTCGCCTTGCCTACGAAACGCGTCCATACCGCGCTGTCGTATCCGATGAAGGTGCAGTCGAAGCAATTCAACACGTTGTTGTGATAGATCTGGCTGTAGCCCCAGAACTGGATCGCAGCGCCTCCCGGCGTCTTGGCATGACCGAGCTCCTGCAGCGTCAGGTTACGGAGGGTCAGCACCGAGGCGGACTGTGTCGTCGCTGCACTTCTCATGTAGCGGAACGCAGGCAATCCATGGTTCCGCGTCCTGAAGATGGACCGCCGGCCGTTCTCGCCAGCGAATTCGATATCCACCCCCTCGGGAATCGTGACGGAATCGTGCAGGTAATACTCCTTCGCCAGAAGCCAGATGGTCCCACCACCTTTTGACACGAGGTGTTGAATGGCTGCATTCACGGCAACTGTGTCGTCAGTCACCGCATTGCCTACCGCACCGAAGTCTTCCAGCGTCACGCGTTCGCGTAGCTTGTCCTGCGCGGTACGCACGATCGCACTCGGGTCACTCTGCTGGTAACTGACATCATCTGCGCTGATGATTGACTGTGCCTTGGTGCTGGGTGCCGCCGACGCGAATAACGTAGCCGCTGCGGCCGCCCCACCACCCGCTGAGATCCACTTCCTGCGTTCCTTGTCCATCTGGGTTCTCCTTACTTCTGGTCCATGGTGATTTGGAATTTTCGGCCGCATTACGAATGGCCGGCCTCATCTTATCGACGACGTCCGCATTTTTGATGTCCTACGCCTACGCGATCCATGGCGGACCCCGGATGCACAGTGCTTACCTTGGTCCGCCGGGAGAATCCTTGCGTTTGTCTTTGGCCGATGAGCAGCGGCAGGCGAGACAAGAAAAAAGGCGAGCCGAGGCTCGCCCTTCTTCTGCAAGACGCTGCACTCACACCGCCGGCTCAGGCTCCTGCCTGCGCTTGCGATTGAACCGGGCGCCCAGCGCCTCCTTCAACGTGTCCAGGCCATCGCCGCGGCCGGCTACCTTGAGGTGGGCGTAGCCTTCGAGGGAGGCGACCATCAGGTCGCTGCCGAGGGCCATTTCGCTGTCGATCATGCGGTCGTAGACGCGTTGCAGGCGGGCGAGCAGTGGGCGCAGGGCGTCGAGGGCGGCCAGGTCGGCGCGGTATTCGTCCACGTCGAAGTTGCGCGGCAGTACGTCGGGGTGTTTGCCCAGGGTGATGACGGCCTGGCGGCAGAAGGCTTCGGACTTGTCGCCCATCTTGGTCAGTTCGCGGCGCTCGTCGGGGGTCAGGCCGATCAGGCCGGTGAGGTGCTGCTCCAGGGTGGCGATGGCGCCTTCGACGGCGGCCAGGTCGTCGTCGTTGAGGCGCAGGGAGATGCGGTTCTGGGTCATGTTCACTCCATTGATCACATTGAAAGGACACGTCGGCGTTCATCGCCGACGACCGCAGCCTAGCGTGCAGCGCGCGGGATTGCCTCTCACAAATGCGGGGCGCGGGACATGCAAGATGGAGCACGGAATGCCAACGATGGGGCGCGGAAAGCCATCGATGGCTTCCGGAATGTGAGGTCTGGAGCTCGGAGCCTTGCAGATGGCTTTCGGAAAGCCAGGGTATGGCTCCCGGAAAGCGATCGATGGGTCTTTGAAAGCGATCGATGGCTTTCAATGTGAGAGCGACGGCGCTCGGAATGCCATCGATGGGTTTAGGAGAGCGATCGATGGCTCTCGGAAAGCCATCGATGGCATGGGGGAGCCCGGCGTCTGGGATTCGGAGCTCGATCGATGGGGCTCAGCGCTCCATCGATGGGGCTCAATGTGAGAGCGATGGGGCTTGGAATGCCATCTCGTGCGTAGGGTGGGCCCTGGCCCACCGTGCGCGTCACGTGCGGCGGGGCGCGAACCAGCGACGGACCGAAGGCAGGAAGAGCATCGCCGCGACGGCGATACGCAGGAAGGAGGCCAGCGTAGCTATCCATTGCGCGCCCCATATGCCGCGCCGTAGCAGCGTCAGCAGGACGAAGGCGGAAAGCACCGTGGTCATCACCAACCACACTCTCGCCCATTGCCACCGACGCCATAGCGCGAAGCACATGGCGACGCAGTAAGCGCCATTGATCGAGGCTACCGGAAGGAACAATCCGATATCTCCGGATGAACCTCGCCAGAGCGAAAGCATTTCAAGCACGTAGTGCGTCAGATAGCACGCCAGCGTGGCCCGCAATGCGGGAGGCATCGCAGGGCTGCTGGTTGGTGGAAACGTCGCGGTGGGCGCTTGGTACGGATTGGGTGATTCGCTCATCCCGCCACCGTTTGCGATCCCGCTTTCATCTTCAGCGCTTCGGACAGCAGGGATTCGTAGAGTTGCAGCCGTATGCGCATCAGCGTGGCCAGGGTGATGATGAGCCACAGCAAGATCAGAAGGACTGCGACCAGCACCTCCCAGAGGGGCATGTCGAGAATGTCGCCGACGTTGCGCAGGAAGAGATAGGCCGCCGCCATCGCCGGCAGAATGCCGAGACGGTCAAGACCGCCCGCCAGCAGGCCTATCTTCGCCATCAGTTGGCGCTGGGTCAGCGCGACCATCCTCTGGCATCCACTCAAGGCGTGCACCGGCTGCTGGCACAGCCACGCGATGATCGCCTCGAATTCCGGGCGATCGTGGTCCAGTTGCTCCACCTGTTCCCTCCGCCAGTTCCACATGGTCATGCCCAGCGTCCAGACGTGCCGGACGAAGACCGGCAGCCATGCCACCACCATGATGGCGAAAGCGATCTGCACCAGGGTCAGCATCCAGGGCGCCGCGGGAAGGATGCGCACGAGGATCAGCGGAATGAGTGCAAGGACGCATCCCACACCACCGACCATGTTGGCGACGCGGTAGAGCGGAGGGGTATTGAGGATGGCCGAGGGGCCGTCCGGTACGGCGCGCAGGCGGCGCTCCAGTTCGGCGAAGCTCAGCGTGTCATTGGTTGGCATGCCACGGTTCCTTGTGGGGGTGGTCAGGTGCGCGGAGGTATCACGGGCTCGTCGAAGCTGGTGCCGCAGCCGGCGCAGTAGTTCGTGCGGCGGAAGGAGCCGGAGGGTCGCAGGCTGAGCCAGGTGGTGTAGCCACCCACGGCGCTCTTGCAGCGTGGGCACGCGATGCTGCGCGAGAGGACCACGCATGCCACGTAGCCCAGTACGAAAACCAAAGCGGCGGCGCTGTAGATGGCGTGCCCCCAGATGCCGTGGGCCAGGGTCAACCCGGCGGCCAACACGAGGCAGGCGGTGCCGATGCCGAGGTAGCGCGCTTTTCGCTGGCGCAGGTAATCGCGGATGGTCATGCCCTTCCCCAAGGCCGATGCGCAAGGACTATGCCATGCGCGGCCTCCTCCGTCAGGCCGTCACGCTAGCGACAACAGAGTCGGCGGCAGCCATGAAACGCGTACCCCGGGTAAGGCCGAAGGCCGCACCCGGGGATCGGAACAGTTCCGTGTAATGCGCCCCGGGTGCGCTGTGCTTACCCGGGCTACGCTGGCTCCGCGCTACTCGAACAGCTTGGTGGAATCCTCGACGAAGACGAAGCGGCTCAGCACCCAGCCCTGGGTGCCGCGGTACCAGACGAAGTACCAGACGATGGCGTGTTCGTCGAAACGGTGGAGGAAGATCGTGCGTATCAGGGAGTCGCCCATTGTGTCGTTGCGCAGCAACTCGTAGCCGGTGCTCTTTCCGAACCGGGCGCCCCAGGTGTCCTGGTGGGTCTTCACCTGCTTGTTGAAGTCGTCCATCTGCGCCTTCGTCACCAGGGCGTGCGGTAGCGCCAGGTCAAAGCCTTCGGCGGGATTGCCCGCCACGATGAACTGCATGATGCGGTCGGACAGCGCCACGGCCGCGTCGGCCGAAGGCAGTGCCCGTGCCGCTCCCACGACGCGCTCCTGTCCCGCCGGTGGCGCCCTGCGGGCGACCAGCGCGGCGATCTTCTCGCCGAAGATGGCGGTGGACTGCTCGCTTTCCACTCTGGGTTCGGTCACGCGGTTGGAGGCGATGTTGGCCGCTTGGGTGGCCTTGACGAATCGCTGGCCCAGCTCGGTCGCATAGAACGCCACCAGCGCCTCCGCATCGGCAGGGAGGAGACTGTCCTCCAGTGCATGCGCGAACGCTGCCTTCGCTTCAGCCTGGTCGTAGTCGCAGTAGCTCGCCATCATCGCGTTGTAAGCGGCTTCGGCCTCGGCGAACTCCGGCTCGCCGCGCTGGATGCCGCCGAGCAGCTGTGGGTTGGTCTTGATGGCCGAGTCGAGGTCGTACCTCGCCATCTTCTCGTGGCAGATCATGATGCCGTCTTCGAAGGTCTTGTCGAACGCCAAGGCCTCCGTCACACGCATGCCGTGCGAGGGCTCAGCCGCCTGCGCGGACGCCGCCGTGGTGGCGGCCAGCAGGCACGCCGTCATCGCGCATGCGCGCGTCATTCCTTGCTTGACCATGTGTCCCCTTGCCGTGTGCAGGGAGAGGCCGGGTGCGGCGTCTCCGTGATGCGTGCGTTTGCGGGCGCAGACCCCATTGCGCCCGCGGGAGACTATGCCATGCCGGGCGTGCAGCGTCAGGCGGTGACGGCGGCGACGATGTGGTCGGCGGTGTCGGCGAGGTGGGTGAAGCAGTGGGCCAGGCCGGCGCGGGGGAGGATGAGGTCGTCGGGGTTCTGGTGTTCGGGGGTGCTGAGCTGGGCCAGCAGGTGCAGGTGGTCGCGCAGGGCCTGCAGTTCGGCGTGGGCTTCGATGGGCAGGTGGTAGCCGGGGTCGGCGGGCGTTGCGTGCTTCATGGCGAATCCTTCCGCGTGCGTGGTGCAAGGCGTGCCTGCGGGCGCGGCGTGCGCCCGCAGGGTGTCGGGAGGGTCGAAGCTGCAATCAGCCAGCCGGGCGTATTTCCCCGAAGGGTGTTCTATTCCGCCACCCTCCCGACGTAGAACGGACTGCGTCGGAAGTGCCCGATGCATTGGGCATAAGAAACCCGCCTGAGTTGCCGGGGCGGGTGCCGCTGATTGCCGGAGATTCGACGCTCCTTGGAGGCAAGTTTGCTTCGGGGATGGCGGGGTGTCTATTTACATTTTGCACTCAGAGAACAATCACCTTAAAGTCCTATGAACTCGGGGGAGCAAGAAAGATGTCGACCATTTCAGCTTGCTGCGCTAAGGCAGCGACCGAGATCGGGGCCTGGGGGGCCATCTCGCAGACACTGAACTCCTCGTTTGCAAGCGCATTCGTGTCAGCGCTCGCGGGCGCCGCATTTGGTGTTTGGGGCGCACAGAAACTCTCAGAAAGATCTGCGCGCAGGAGAGAGCTCTTGGAGGCTATGCGACAGACAAATGCAATTGTCGTGTTAGCAGCCACGATCGCCAATCAAGCATTGGCGGTAAAGCGTCAACAAGTCGGACCACTGGCGGATAAGTTCTTTGCGGATCGAAAAGTTGCGGAAAACGCATTCGCAGCGCGCCCGACCGGAGCTCCTCCAACCGGGGTTCATTTCGTTGCCGAACTAACGAAGATAACGCCGCTGACGTTACCTACGGATGCGTTGAAGAACCTTGTATTCGGCTCTCAGCGCATGCCAGGGCAAGCACTAGCCCTTATTTCGATGGTTGATCAGTCTGCGAATGAGCTTGGAAATGCGATCTCAGTACGATCTGAGTTAATTGATAATTTCAAGATCAGGAATCCAACAGACCCTACCTTTATCCAGGACTACTTTGGACTTAAGAGAGCCGATGGTCACACCGATGCCATGTATCACGACGCCATGGACGCGATCGTCCAGTACACAAATGACATAGCCTTCTTCGCCGCTGAGCTTGCAGAGGCGCTGCAAGCGCACGGGAGGTTGGTACGGAACGACCTGAAAAAATTGGCACCGACCGCTCCAGATGTGAACACGGTTGATTTCGCTGGGCCAAGGGCCTCTGGACTTCTTCCGCCACGCTCTGACTACGCGGCGTGGCTTTCAGGTATTCAGTCGAAAGGTCACTCAACGGAGAAGAGCATGTCCAAAGTCGATTGGAAGGATCACCAGCGCCGAGCAAACGAGTTGAGTGATGGGATAAGGCGCTATCTACTTGCGATCAACGCTGGCGGCATCGCCGTCATGTTTGCCCTGGCGGGGGCAATGCTGGAGAACGGAGTTCCGCCGCGTTGGGTCATCGTTCCATCTTTACTCTTTGCATCCGGAGTTCTCTTCGTAGGAGTAAGCATGTTCCTCGCGCGAACGCGTGAGATTAGCCGTGAGGAAGCGGCAAGGAGTGAAGAGCAGCCGCCTTCGTTCTCCAAGTTCATGAAAAGCTCTCCCTACAACAAAGCTAGCCTGGCCGCATTCTTGGCAGCGGTTGTCGCAGGCCTGCGGGAACTGAGTGGAATTTTGCCTACATGAAAGGCTGAGTCATCACAGATCTAACATTGGGAGCAGCGGTGCGTGGACGCTGGAGAGTCCTCAAGATCTTCCGTTGATCCATAACCATCTTAGTTGCAAGAAGCGGTCGGCCCGACGGCAGCGGACTTAACAAGTCAGAGCAACCTCGGCCTCCACAAGCTCTCAAGATCGACGTCATCGCTGTCCGGCCTCAGCTCCCGACCCATGGGATCTACCTGCAAAACAAGGGGAAGGTCGAAGGCAGTCCCTGTCGCCACACACGCGCCCTGAGAAAGGCTCGGGATGAGCCCCTTGGATAGTGAATCTAACGTGGTGATCGTGTTGTCGATCAGGAGAAGATCTCGATCATTGACTAATCTATGTATGAAGAAGTTGTGCAGCTGGGACACAATTGTTGGCGATATGTCAGCCGGCCTTTGACTTGACAGGGTGATGTAGAAGCCAAATTTTCTGCCTTCCTTCACGATCTCCTCGAACATCTCAAGCCGATAGTCCTTCCAGCTCTCCTGCTCTCTACTCGACTGCTGAGAAAGAATGTTATGAGCCTCATCAATGATGAGAGTGAATGTTCCATCTGGAGGCTGCGCTACTCTGGCCCTATGAGCGCCGTAGTAGTGCTTCGCTACGAGCAGTGGAAGGATCTTCTTGACCGCGTTGCTACACCTCTTAAGGGATATTACGGTAACCGTTTGCTCCCCAACTTCTCCCCGAGCAACCTCTACGACCCTACTTAGCTCAGCAGAGACCGACTCGATCCTCTTAAGAAGAGGCTGGATGAAATCAAACTGAACATACCCATGCACAAGATCATTAACCAGCTGAAGGTTTGCCCTGATTTGCAGCTGCAAGAATGAATCTAGTTGACTGAGATCCATCGTTTCCACTGTTGCTGCAAGATGTGCGTCGTAATTTGCGCCATCCGAGTCGAAGTAGACACCTCCGTCTGGACGAAAGAACTTCGAAAATCCGGAATGCCAACTGATTCTTTTCAGGGCATCTGAAACTTCGTTTGCACCCAGCAACCTTGCAATAGATCTCAACAAATCCAGCGACTCAGGCCTGGGGCGAGCGGCACACATCGCCTTTCTGAAAGAAGAGTGTGCGTATCTAGTGAGCGAATCTGCGTTGTTCGCATACCTCGCCCTGCCGAGGACCAATCTATTCAGGAATGGCTGCTGCGTATTGGGAGTTGCCTGGAAGAGAAGAGCCAATGTCTCCGCACTCCAGAATTCCGACTCTTGCAACTTGAACTTGTCCCCGTTGTCGACGCGAGTGTTCAAATCGTAGACCGTCTTGGATGCACGAGGAACCAACTGCGCTCCCGTGTACTCGCCATTGAAGTCGATTATTACGAACCTACTGACACCTTCTATGGATGCGTACTTTTTCTCAAACAGCGCCGTGTAAAGCTTTGCCAGCGTGTTGGACTTCCCGCTACCCGTATTTCCGAAGATCCCGATGTGCGTATTGAACAGGCGCCTCCAGGGCAGCCCCACTTCTATTCCTTCCTTAAGTAGTCTTCCTATTACCACCGCGACACCGGCGTCAGGCTTAGTGAAGATGGTCGAGATCTGCTCTTCATTAAGAAGCTGAGCCTGATCCTTGATCATGGGCATGAACTTTATGCCCTGAAGAAATTTCCCTGACTCAAAGTATCCGACCGGCCTTACATCTACGCGCCTCGTGAAATCTACTCGTACGCCGTCTATCTCGGACTTTTTTTCGTCCAAGTACTCACCCTCGACCAAGCACACGATCTTTCGGAAGCCGCGCTGTATCGAGATGTACTCTCTTATCGATACGCCTTTGTACTGCTCCCCCTTGTAGAACAGAACTTCGCGATTGGACTCTTCAAATATCTTCAGAGATATTTTCGTTCCGTTTACTGCGACAACCTCACCAACTACGATCGTCATCGTCAGCCCCTCAAACTCTGCTCTGGCGCCGCGACCTCTGCACCTACCTGCTTAAGCGAGAGAACTGATTCATTGAACGCAGTGAAGGTGAGTTTCTTTCCGTCCGGAAGAAGAATGAATCGGACGTTCGGATGCATGCCTAGAATTGGCGCTAGACGGTTATATTCCGCCTCGTCAAAGCAACACACATAGACCTGTAGCTTCGGGTTCGACAATGATCTCTTGACGAGATTCAGTATGTGCTCGTCAGCGAAGGAGAATCCAAAGGTGATAAGAACCGAGTTCGGCCTCTCTAGCTCGTAGCTAAGCATCCTGAGCATTTGATAGTAGTGCTCTTCAAACACAGTCTCATGAAACTTCCACTTCGTGGGATTTACGATCGGGAGCTTCTTATACTCCCGCATGAATTCTTCGGTTTCATCTTCCTCAAATTCCGGCGCAACAAGGTCGTCCGAACTTAGCTCGTCGTCCATCAGCGATGTTGAGAACGGCCGTAGGCGCTCAAGTAGGCCTTCGCCAAGCACGGGTCCCGGAAGCTTGTTTCGATAGTCAACTAGGATCGACTGATCTCGTCTTCTCCAATGTACCGAACCATGAATGTGGACAAGATTGATTTGAGGGATTGAAACCATTTCTCTTTCAAAGATTCCGGTCTGCGAGGTGATCGTACTGAAGTTCTTTGCCTGCAAGCGCCTGGTCTGAAACCCACTCGTTCCGTCGTTGAGTAGAAATTCAATCACGCCGCTCTCTATCAGTTCGTCAGCCACGATCGATATGCACGGATCATAGTTCGTTGTAAACACATTGCACCTCCTGTCAGGACTCCTCCTCATCGACAGGACGTGAAATATTGTGAGCAGTAGCTTCTTGTAGTTCGCTAGCACTAACTCCTTATCTACGTCACCCTGAATGTCGGCACGCGATAGTGTCATCGCTGGTAGCACACATTCTTTGTAGTAGTGCATGAACAGTGCGGAGAGCTTTGCATCATCTTCGCCGAAGCTTGTCGCGAGGGTTTCGATGGTGCACGTCTCATCGAGCTCATCTTTGATGGATAGAGCAAGGGTTGGTAGGACTCCAAAAGAGGCTCCTGAGCCAATCAAGAAGCTCAAGTTCTTGTCGTAGACGGCAGCAAGCTTTATCTCTCGATCCATGCGCATCTCCTTGCACTAGGGCATTCGCCTTTGGCGGCTTTGCAAAAGAAAAGGGGCTCTCGCGAGCCCCTTCGTAGATTCTGACGACCTCTTATAAGAGGATTGAGTCATGCATCACCCGCACTTCGAATAACCACAGTTCAAACACGTCGCACACCCGTCCATGATGACGAGGGCCTTGGTGCTGCACTTGTGGCAGAGCGTGGCGGAGGGCGGGAAGCTGGCGCCATCGCCGGTCACGGCGATGTCTTCCGAAGAGCCAGGGACCGCGCTGCCCCCATCTGCCCTTCGGGCATCTTCCCCCGCGATGGCGGGGGAAGAGGGAGTTGCGCTTACGTCAGCGTTTTTTTTTGCGCGGTCTTCGTACTGCTTGCGCTTCTCGGCCAGGATGGCGCGCTGGTGCGCGCTTATTTCCGGGTCGTGGATCAGGCCGATCGACTTCATGTGCTCTTCCACGATGGCGCCCAGCTCGGCCACCAGCGACGGCATGTACACGCCACCGGCCTTGAAGTAGCCACCGCGCGGATCGAACACGGCCTTCATCTCGTCCACCAGGAACGTCACGTCGCCGCCCTTGCGGAACACCGCGCTCATGATGCGCGTCAGCGCCACGATCCACTGGAAGTGCTCCATGGACTTGCTGTTGACGAAGATCTCGAACGGACGGCGCAACTCATGCTCCGTGCCCGCGTTCAACACGATGTCGTTGATGGTCACGTACATGGCGTGCTCCACCAGCGGCGACTTGATCTTGTAGGTGCTGCCGATGAGGACTTCCGGGCGCTCGATGCGCTCGTGCATCTGGATGATGTTGTCCTGCGGCGTTTCCTTTTCCACCGTCTCGCGCGCCACCGACGCCGTGGGAATCAGCGCAGCGGCTTCGCGCGCCTTGTCTTCCGGGGTGAGCACGCTGTAGCCCTTGATTTTCTTGTCGATCTTGACGGCCATGACGGTGGAATCCTGTTCGTGTTCTGAAAGTTGTCATCGATGGGCGGGGCCTGGCCTTCCGGGCCGGCGACCGCCCCAACCCTCCCCCGGACCCGGGGGAGGAGGGGTGCATCAGGTCTTACTTACGGGCCGCTTTTTTTGCTGCTTTCTTTGCGGCTTTCTTCGGGGCTGCCTTGCGGACGGCTTTCTTGGCCGCCTTCTTGGGCGCGGCTTTCTTCGCCGCTTTCTTCACGGGCGCCTTGCGGGCGACCTTCTTTGCTGCCTTCTTCACCGACTTTTTGGCGACGGCCTTCTTGGCCGTGGCTTTCTTGGCGACCTTCTTGGCGGCCTTCTTCACCGTCTTCTTGGCGGTGGCCTTCTTGGCGGTCTTCTTCGTCGCCTTCTTGGCGGCCTTCTTGCCGGTCACCTTCTTCTGCAGGCTGGCGGCTTCGGCCTTGGCGGCGGTACTGGCGGCGGCCAGCTTCTTCTTCGCCTTGGCAACGGTCTTCTTCACCGCCTTGGTGGCCTTGTCGGTGCGCTTGGCCACGGCCTTCTTCGCCTTGGCGATATCGGCGGTGACCGTCTTGCGCGCCTTCTTGGCCGCCTTCTTGGCCTTGGCGACCGTTTCGCTGGCGGTGGAGGCCACCGCTTCGCCGATGCCTGCCACTGTCTCCTTCACGCTCTCGGCGGCGCCGGAGAGCGTCGCCGTGACACCATTACCGTTGCTCATGCTGCCCTCCTTAGTGGGCGAGGTTAGTGACGCTGCCGATGCTATACCCGATTGCGCGGGGTGGAACGGTGAAGCGGGTGAATCGGTGGTTCAACTTCCCGGGTGAGCCCCTTCCCCCGCGTGCGGGGGAAGGTCGGGATGGGGGCGCTTTTCGCGAAGAGCCAAAGCAACTCGCTGCGCTCGCTCCCCTCTCCCGCCCCTTCGGGGCACCCTCTCCCGCGAGGGGAGAGGGGTAACGCGATGCTGCTTTCCTTCGCTCCTTTCCTGATGGACAGGGAGAGGAGTACCGCTTTGTTTCTTCCCTTCTCCCCTTGTGGGAGAAGGTGGCCGAAGGCCGGAAGAGGGGCCGCTTTTCGCTGGGAGCAACAGCAACTCGCTGCGCTCGCTCCCCCTCTCCCGCCCCTTCGGGGCACCCTCTCCCGCGAGGGGAGAGGGGTCAAACATCAGAACTTGCCGTAATACCCTTCCTTCAACGCATCGAACAGGTTGGCGGCGGTGTGCATTTCGCCGTCGTACTCGATCTGCTCGTTGCCCTTCACTTCGATGACGTTGCCGTCTTCCAGCTCGAAGCGGTAGGTGGTGTTCTCCAGGTCGGCTTCCTTCACCAGCACGCCCTGGAAGGCGGCCGGGTTGAAGCGGAACGTGGTGCAGCCCTTCAGGCCCTGCTGGTGAGCGTAGCGGTAGATGTCCTTGAACTGCTCGTACGGGTAGTCCGTGGGCACATTGGCGGTCTTGGAGATGGAGCTGTCCACCCACTTCTGCGCGGCGGCCTGCACGTCGACGTGCTCCTTCGGGCTGATGTCGTCGGCGGCGATGAAGTACTCCGGCAGCTTGGCGTCGGCGTCGTCCGAGAACGGCATGGCCTTGGGATTGACCAGTTCGCGGTAGGCCAGCAGCTCGTACGACCAGACGTCGACCTTTTCCTTGGACTTCTTGCCTTCGCGGATCACGTTGCGGCTGTAGTGGTGCGCGAACGAGGGCTCGATGCCGTTGGAGGCGTTGTTGGCCAGCGACAGGCTGATGGTGCCGGTGGGCGCGATGGAGCTGTGGTGGGTGAAGCGGCTGCCGACTTCGGCCAGCTCGTCCACCAGGTCGGGGGCGACGCTGGCCACGCGCTGCATGTAGCGGCTGTACTTGGCGTGCAGCACCTTGCCGGGGATCTCCTGGCCGACCTTCCAGCCGTCCTTCGCCATTTCCGGGCGCTGGCGCAGCATGGCGGCGGTGACGGTGAACAGCTCGTCCATGATGGGCGCGGCGCCCTTTTCCTTCGCCAGGGCCAGGCCCATTTCCCAGCCGGCCACGGCCATCTCGCGGGCGATGGCCTCGGTGAACTCGCAGGAGGCCGGGCTGCCGTACTTGTGCTTGAGCATGGTCAGCGTGCTGCCCAGGCCCAGGAAACCCATGCCGTGGCGGCGCTTGCGCAGGATCTCGGCGCGCTGCTGTTCCAGCGGCAGGCCGTTCACTTCGACCACGTTGTCGAGCATGCGGGTGAACACGCGCACGACTTCCTTGTATTCCTCCCAGTCGAAGCGCGCCTGGTCGGTAAAGGGGTCGCGCACGAAGGTGGTCAGGTTGACCGAGCCCAGCAGGCAGGCGCCGTAGGGCGGCAGGGGCTGTTCGCCGCACGGGTTGGTGGCGCGGATGGTTTCGCACCACCAGTTGTTGTTCATCTCGTTGACGCGGTCGATCAGGATGAAACCCGGCTCGGCGTAGTCGTACGTGGACACCATGATCATGTCCCACAGGTGGCGCGCGCGGATGTGGCCGTAGATCTTGCAGGCCACCAGACCGTCGTCGCGGACGATGTAGTTCTTGTGGGTGGGCCACTCGCGCCAGACGACCTGGGCGGCGTCCTCGACGTCGATGTCGCCCTTCTCCTTGATGTTCACCGGGAACACCAGCGGCCAGTCGGCGTCGGTGTCCACGGCTTCCATGAAGCCGTCGGTGATCAGCAGGGACAGGTTGAACTGGCGCAGGCGGCCGTCTTCGCGCTTGGCGCGGATGAAGTCCTTGACGTCCGGGTGGGAGATTTCGAACGTGCCCATCTGCGCGCCACGGCGGCCACCGGCGGAGGACACGGTGAAGCACATCTTGTCGTAGATATCCATGAAGGACATCGGGCCGGAGGTGTACGCACCGGCGCCGGCGACGAAGGCGCCCTTGGGGCGCAGCGTGCTGAACTCGTAGCCGATGCCGCAGCCGGCCTTGAGGGTCAGGCCGGCTTCGTGGACCTTGTCCAGGATGCCGTCCATCGAGTCCTCGATGGTGCCGGACACGGTGCAGTTGATGGTGCTGGTGGCCGGCTTGTGCTGCTGGGCGCCGGCGTTGGAGGTGATGCGGCCGGCGGGAATGGCCCCGCGGCGCAGCGCCCACACGAAGCGCTCGTACCAGTAGGCGCGCTTTTCCGGGGTGGCTTCGGCGTCGGCCAGGGCACGGGCCACGCGCTGGTAGGTGCCATCGATGTCGGCGTCCAGGGCGTCGCCCTGCTTCGTCTTCAGCCGGTACTTCTTGTCCCAGATGTCCTGGGATGCCGGTTGCATGGGAATCAGGGCAGGCTGTTCCGTCTTGACCGCCTCAAGGCGCACCGTACTCATGGTTGTGTTGTTCTCCTGAAAACGACTGGAACTATTCAATGGCTGTGGCGGACGGACCAAGGCCCGCCCCGGTGTTTCATCACGGACCCGGACGGCAGGGACGACGCTGCGGGCGGCTGCAGAAGCTGCGCCGCGCCGGTGGCCGGATTGTGGAAGTGGGACCTGCCGTTGCCATGGTGCCCACTGCTTCCCTCGCCCTCATGCGCCAATCCCCAAAGGCGCCCGATTTCCCAAGCGTAAAGCCCGAAAAAACACCAGTGCTTGGGTCCGCTTCGTGCTGGACCGCAACATCTTGTGTCCGCACGAAGCCGTCAAACTACGCCCGGGGGTGCCCCCTGTCAACCGGATTGACATGACAATTGCATGGCATCCACCCCACCGTCCGTCATCACGTCCCGGCACCGGATGAGGGGCCGCAGGGGCTGAACTTCATTGCAGGTTTAAGGGTCCGTCAGCAGACTCATTCAGGTTGAACGGGGGCCCTTCCGGCCCCACTCCCTTCCCGACGCAACGACCTGCCGACCGACCATGAAGAATGCGCTGCGCCCGTTTCCCACCCTGCTGGCCCTGACCGCCGCCGCGGCGTTCGGCGGTTTCGCCGCCACCGGCCTGAATGACCTGCTGCAGAAGCCGGCCCAGGCCGCCCCTGTCGCCGCAGCCGCCGTCCCGGCCGCCGCCGCCCTGCCCACCACGGTGGACGGCCAGGCGCTGCCCTCGCTGGCGCCGATGCTCAAGCGGGTCACGCCGGCGGTGGTCAGCGTGTACAGCCGCCAGACCGTGCGGGTGGCCAGCCCGCTGGGGCCGTTCGGCGACGACCCGGTGTTCCGCCGGTTGTTCGGCATCCCCGACATGCCGCGCGAGCGGGTGGAGCGCGCACTGGGCTCGGGCGTGATCGTCGATGCCACCCGCGGCTACGTGCTGACCAACCACCATGTGGTGGAGAACGCCGACGGCGTGTCGGTCACGCTGAGCGACGGCCGCCAGGTGGAAGCCGAGTTCATCGGTTCCGACCCGGATACCGACATCGCGTTGATCCGCATCCCCACCCAGGGCCTGACGGCGGTGCCGATGGCGAACAGCGACCAGCTGCAGGTCGGCGACTTCGTGGTGGCGATGGGCAACCCCTACGGCCTGGGCCAGACGGTCACCTCGGGCATCGTGTCGGCGGTGGGCCGCAGCGGCATCCCGGTGGCCGGCTACCAGAACTTCATCCAGACCGACGCCTCGATCAACCCCGGCAACTCCGGCGGCGCATTGGTCGACCTGCAGGGCCGGCTGGTGGGCATCAACACCGCCAGCTTCAATCCGCGCGGCAGCATGGCCGGCAACATCGGCCTGGGCTTCGCGATCCCGATCAACATGGCGCGCGGGATCATGGACCAGCTGATCGCCAACGACGGCGTGGTGCGCCGGGGCACGTTCGGGGTGGAATCGCAGGACGTGGACGAACGCGTCGCCCGGGGCCTGGGCCTGGACGCCCCGCGTGGCGCGCTGCTCACGCGCGTGTATGCGGGCTCGGCCGCCGCCGCCGCGGGCCTGCAGCCCGGCGACGTGGTGCTGGCCGCCAACGGCCAGCGCATCGACAACCGCGCCGCGCTGCACAACTTCGAAGGCCTGCAGCCGGTGGGCGCGCGCGTGGCGCTGGAGGTACGCCGCGACGGCAAGCCACTGCAACTCGACGTGGCGTTGAAGGAAGGCGTGCGCAGTGCGGAAGGCGCCACCCTGGACGCACGCCTGACCGGCGCCACGCTGAAGGAACTGGACGAATCCGCACGCCAGATACTGCGCAGCCAGGGCGCCAACGGTGGCGTGCAGGTCAGCAACGTGACGCGCAACAGCCGCGCGTGGAACAGCGGGCTGCGCCCGGGCGACATCATCGTGGCGGGCAGCAGCGGCGAATTCGGCGACCTGCCCAGCTTCCGCGCCAGCTTCGAACGCAAGCCGGAGCAGCTGGTGTTGCAGATCCTGCGCGGGCGCGGCACCGGCCGCCTGCTGATGCGGTAATGCGCGGTGGCGGTGTGCGGGCATAACAGCCCGTTCACCGCCGTGCATTAGAGTGGCCCCATCCCCCGTCCACAGGAGCCCACCATGACCATGCCCACCAATACCGATGCGCTGAAGTCCAACCTGGGCGAAGCCGGTTCGCACTTGGCGTCGGCCGCCGCAGCGGCCGGCGAAGCGATCAAGGGTGCCGCCAGCGCCGCGGGCGACGAACTTCGCCTGGGCAAGGCCAACGTGAAATCGGAACTGGCCGACACCGCGCTGTCCGGCATCGCCGCTGCCGAAGCCGGCGGTGGCGCCGCGCGTGAGCAGGTGGACGCGCTGATGGACAAGGGCCGCGACCTGATCGACAGCGCCGCCGACCTGATCCGCGAGCGCCCGCTCGCTTCGTTCGGCGTGGCCTTCGCGGCCGGCTGGATCATCGCCAAGCTGGCGCGCAGCGGCGGCGACAAGTAAGCCGACCGCGTGAGCGACGCGCCCCGCGAGTCCGAAGCCGGTGCATCCGGCGACACGCCGCCACCGGATTTCGCCGACAGCCTGAAGCAGGTCGGCGCGGCCGGGCGTGCCGCGTACGGTTCCGCGAAAGACGCCGGCCGCGCGTTCCGTGGACTGGTATCGGCCGACTTCGCGCTGGCGCGCAGCGCCTTCGGCCGCGCGCTGGCATGGGCCTGCGTGGCGATCGTGTTCGGTGCCTCGGCCTGGTTGCTGGTCACCGGTGCGCTGATCGCGCTGATGCAGCGCTTCGGATTCTCCTGGCTGCAGGCGCTGTCGCTGGCGGCCTTCATCAGCCTGGCCATGACCGCGTTCGCGGCGTGGAAGGTAGGCCGCTACTTCGACTACACCGGCATGCACGCCACCCGTCGCCAGTTGGCGAAGCTGGGGCTGTTCGACGAGGACGACGTGGTCGACGACGAGCCGCCCGCCGCCGGCACCGCGCACGACCCGCGCGCGGGCGACCACGGAGGCGCGTGATGCGGTTCGAGAAACTCCTGCAGCATGTGCAGCGCGCCGAGCATCGGGTCGAGTCGCGCGCGCTCCGCGCGGAATCGCAATGGGCGGCACTCAAGCAGGCGTGGCGCGACGGCTGGACACCGGGCCGCATCGTCATCGCCGGCGTGGTGAGCGGCTTCCTGGTGGGCCGCGCCGAACCCCTGCGCACGCTGACCGGCGCGCGCTGGATGCAGATGTTCACCGCCGTTTCCAGCTTCCTCGCCACCGCGCAGGCGGCCGCCGCCGCCGACACCGCCGAGCAGGCCGCCGACACGGCGCAGGACGCGCAGCAACAGGCCGAGGGCCTGGCCGACGACGAACCGATGGTGGACGAGGCGTTCGACGAGGATGAGATCGTGGTGACCGCGCCGCGTCCGGCTGAAGCGGCTACGGAGTTGTCCGAGCGCTGAGGTGTCTGCACGTTTGCGGGCGTTTGTAGGAGCGACGTGAGTCGCGACCGCAGAAGGAAGCTGCCCGGGAGCCCCACTGCCAGGTCGTGCCCAGCGGCCCGGGGTCGATTCCGGCCACGTCAGGCGCGAGGGCGGCTTGATTCGTGCGGTCGCGACTCACGTCGCTCCTACAGGAGGCATTGCACAATCGCGCATCCACCCTGGCGGCAGACTGCCCATGACGACATCCGCTCCACCCGACGCATCCGCCGCCCCCCGTACCCCCGCCGCGCCCACGCGCCTCCACGCCGATGCTCGTGCTGGCCACGCTGGCCGTGGGCTACACGCTATGGGCCGCGCAGGAGGTGTTGCTGCCGGTGCTGCTGGCCATGTTCTTCGCCCTGGTCGGCAACCCGATCATCCGCGTGCTGCGCCGGGTCTACGTGCCTCGCTCCCTGGGCGCACTGGTCGTGCTGCTCGGCGGCATGGCCGCGACCGGACTGCTGGCGCACAAGATGCTGCCTTCGGCGATGGAATGGGCACAGCAGGCCCCGCGCGAGATGCGCCAGCTCGCACCCAAGCTGCGCGAACTGACCAAGCCAGTGCAGGACGCCAACAAGGCGGCGGAGAACTTCGCCCGTGCCGCCGGCGGACAGACCGGCAGGCAACCGCAGGTGGTGCACACCGCACCGCAGGACGAGCCCTACCGCAAGCTGCTGGCCACGCCGCGTTTCCTCGCCTCGTTGCTGGCGGTGGTGCTGCTGACGTTCTTCTTCATGGTCTATGGCGAGAACCTGCAACGCAACGCGATAGCGCTGTTGCCGGGGCGGCAGCAGAAGAAGTTCACGGTGGACATCCTCCATTCCATCGAGCGCGAGGTATCGCGCTACGTGCTGACCATCAGCGTCATCAACACCGTGGTGGGCCTGGTGTTCGCCGGCGTGCTCTACCTGCTGGGGCTGCCACTGGCCGAGGCACTGCTGTGGGGCACGATGGCGGCGCTGTTGAACTTCGCACCCTACGTGGGCCCGCTGATCGGGATCGTGGCGATGCTGCTGGTGGGGTTCATCAGTTTCGAGGAACCGTTCCAGTCGATGCTGCCGGCGGTCGCCTACCTGGTGCTGCATACCATCGAGGGGCAGATCGTCACGCCGATCATCCTGGGCCGGCGGATGGCGCTGTCGCCCCTGGTGCTGATCCTGGCGCTGATGCTGTTCGGCTGGCTGTGGGGGATCATCGGGCTGCTGCTGGCGGTGCCGCTGCTGGTGTGCGTGAAGCTGGTGCTGGCGCGGGTGGAAGGGATGGAAGGGTGGGCGCGGCTGCTGGAGTGATTGCGCTGCCTTCGACTTCGAGGCTTTGAGCCCCTCTCCCGGCGGGAGAGGGGTTGGGGTGAGGGGCAACGAAGCCCGTGCCATCGATCTGCCTTGGTGGCCGCCACGTCCGCTTGAGCTTCTGCTTAAGGGCCTGGCGGGATGGGTCTTCTTTTCCTTCCTTATGGTGCCGCTCGCCGCGGGGGCGTCCTTTCTTTGCTTGTGCAAAGAAAGGACCAAAGAAACACACCCCAGGCGGCGCGCCCTCCGCGCTGCGCGCTCCGGGTCCGCGAGCGGGCCGGGAATTTCCGTAAGGCACATCCCTGTGCCATACGGAAACGCCGCCCATCCCGGGCGGCGCCCTTCGGGTTTTACCCGGCCCACTCGCCGTGCCTCATGGGGGCCTAAAGACAACACAAACAGCAAAAGAGCACGCGTCGAACCTTCAGGGACTGCTCTTGGGGGCCCCTGAGGTCCGGCAATCACGGCGGGACAAACCCGCAGGGCGGCGCACAGGTCGTGCGCCGTTTTCGTATGGACCAGGATGGCCCTTACGAAAATTCCCGCCGGGACTGCGCACCCGCCGCACAGCGGCGGGCGGACCGCCGGGAGGTGTTTCTTTTGCCTGCTTTTCTTTGCACAAGCAAAGAAGTGCTCTTCAACAGCCAAATGGCTGGTCAAAGTAGGGCCCCCGCGGCGAGCGGCACCATGCGTCAAAAGAAGACGGCCGATCCCGCAAGGCCATCGAGAAAGCCATCGCGGGCCTGGTGGACCGCCGTGACCGAGGGAGAAGCGGGCTTCGTTGCCCCTCGCCCCAACCCCTCTCCCGCAGGGAGAGGGGCTCGTACCGCGCCGGGTGAAGGTGGGTGCGGTGCCGCGTGTAAAATCGGCCCGATGAGCTTCCCCGTCCGCGCCATCACCCTCGATCTCGACGACACCCTCTGGCCGTTCGCCCCCATCGGCGCCCGGATCGAGCGCGTCCTCGACGACTGGCTGCGCCAGCACAGCCCCGCCACCGCGGCGATGTTCCCGGTCGAGCGCATGCGCGCCGTGCGCGAACAGGTCTTCGCCGCCCACCCCCAGCACAAGCACGACCTCAGCATCCTGCGCCGGATGACGCTGGAACACGCGCTGCGCGAGAGCGGCGCCGACATGACCCTGCTCGATCCCGCATACGAAATCTTCTACGCCGCCCGCAACCAGGTGGAGTACTACCCGGATGCCTTCGCCGCACTGGAACGCATCGCCGCCCGCCTGCCGGTCGCGGCGGTGACCAACGGCAACGCCGACCTGCAGCGGATCGGCCTCGACCATCTGTTCGTCCACAAGATCCACTCGCGCGAGCACGGTGCCGCCAAGCCCGAGGCCAGCATCTTCCACGCGGCCTGCGACCTGCTCGGCGTGCCGCCGGGCGACGTACTGCACGTCGGCGACCATATCGAGATGGATGTCGTGGGCGCGGTGAACGCCGGGCTGCGCAGCTGCTGGATCAACCGCCCGGAAGACCACGGCGGGCGGCCGCAGCACTGGCCGCACGATGCCCTGCGCCCCGACCTGGAATTCGCCACCCTCACCGCGCTGGCCGACTGGCTGGACGCCCACCCCGACTTCGCCACGGAACACGCCGCCGCATGAGCGCTGCCCTCGCCTATACCGACTCTTCCGCCAATGCCCGTCCGCTGCATGTACTGGAACGCACGCAGCTGGCCGCGTGGCGTGCCACGCAGTCGCCTTCGGTAAACGCATGGCTGGACGCACAGAACTTCACCGCCGCGGCTGGATCGCTGCTCGCGCTGCCGGGCGAACAGGGCCTGGCTGGCGCAGTGATCGGCATCGGCGACGCGCTGGATCCGTATGCATACGCGCATGCCCCGTTCGGCCTGCCGGCGGGCGACTGGGAGATCGCGGGCGAGCTGTCTGCCGATGCTCGCACCGCGCTGCAGCTCGGCTGGGGCCTGGGCAGCTACAGGTTCGACCGCTACAAGCAGCCGCCGCGCAAACCCGCGCGCCTGGTGCTGCCGCAGGCCGATGCCGAAGCGCTCGACCTGCTGGCCGCCAGCCTGCAGGTGCGCGACCTGGTCAACACGCCCACCGAGCACATGGGCCCGGACGATCTGGAAGCCGCGGTGCGCGAGCTAGCCACCACGCACGGCGCGCTGGTGGAGGTGGTCGCCGGTGATGCGTTGCTGACGCAGAACTTCCCCGCCATCCATGCGGTGGGTCGTGCCTCGCATCGCGCACCGCGGCTGATCGCGCTGCGCTGGGGCGACGCATCGCTGCCGCATGTCGCGCTGGTGGGCAAGGGCGTGTGCTTCGACACCGGCGGCCTGGACATCAAGCCGGCCGACGGCATGCGCAACATGAAGAAGGACATGGGCGGCGCCGCGCACGCGATCGCGCTGGCCCGCCTGGTGATGGCGCGCAAGCTGCCGGTACGCCTGACCCTGCTGGTGCCTGCGGTGGAGAACAGCATCGGACCCAACGCCTTCCGCCCCGGCGAAGTGATCGCCACGCGCAAGGGCGTCAGCGTCGAGATCGACAACACCGATGCCGAAGGCCGCGTGATCCTGTGCGATGCGCTGACCTACGCCGGCGAGCAGGCGCCCGACCTGCTGCTGGACTTCGCCACGCTGACCGGCGCGGCCCGCATTGCGCTGGGCCCGGACCTGCCGGCGCTGTTCGCCAACGACGACAGCGTGGCCAACGACTGGATCGCCGCCGGCGAGCGCATGCGGGACCCGGTCTGGCGCATGCCGCTGTGGCGTCCGTACCTGCGCTACCTGACCAGCGGCATCGCCGACCTGGCCAATGCGGGCTCGCGCATGGCCGGCGCCGTCACCGCCGCGCTGTACCTGGAGCGCTTCGTGCCCGACGGGATGAAGTGGGCGCACCTGGACGTGTACGCGTGGAACGACAGCGACCGCGCCGGCCGCCCCGCCGGTGGCGAAGCCCTCGCGCTGCGCAGCGCGTACGCGATGCTGAAGGCGCGTTACGGCGGCTGATCCTGCCTTCTGTAGGAGCGACGTAAGTCGCGACCGCACACCATCGGCGCTCCCGTTGTCGCGGATCACCGCGTAGTGCGCACGCAACGATTCGTGTCTATCGGATGGCTGCGTCGCGGTTCTGGGTCTGCGGTCGCGACTTACGTCGCTCCTACAGAAAGGCACGGCTGCGTGATTACAACCAACCGCGCTGGCGCGCCAGGCGATAGGCCTCGATGCGGTTGGCGACACCGAGCTTGCCGATGGCTTCGGACAGATAGTTGCGTACCGTGCCCTGCGAGAGGTTGAGCTGCTTTGCGATGTCGCCGGCCGACTGCCCCTCGCCCGCCAGCCGCAGCACCTGCCGCTCGCGGTCGTTGAGCGGGTCGGCATCGGACCAGGCTTCCACCGCCAGCTGCGGATCGATCGCGCGTCCGCCACGATGCACCTTGCGCAGCGCCTCGGCGAGGTCCTCCGCTGGCGCATCCTTCAGCAGGTAACCCGAGACACCCGCATCCAGCGCGCGCCGCAGGAAGCCGCTGCGTGCGAACGTGGTGACGATGACCACCTTGCACGGCAGTTCCTGCCGCTGGATGCGCTGGGCCAGTTCCAGTCCGGTCAGGCCGGGCATTTCGATGTCGGTCACCAGCAGGTCGGGCTTGAGCCGTTGCAGTTCGCGCCATGCGGTCTCGCCATCGGCCGCGCTGCCTACGACGTCGATGTCGCTCTCCATGCCCAGCAGCGCGGTGAGTGCGCCGCGCACCATGGCCTGGTCTTCAGCTAGGAGCACGCGGATCATTTGAACGCCATCGCGGTAAGGTCGGTCGCCACGCTAGCAAATAACGTGCGCCTGGAGGGAGTGGGCACGGTTTCTTGTAGGAGCGACGTGAGTCGCGACCGCACGGCTTCAGCCGGTCGGTGCTGATCGAGATGACGGGGCCGCATGCATGCGGATGCGTCTTCATTTCACCACGATATCTCGCCGTTCAAGCCGTGCGGTCGCGACTCACGTCGCTCCTACAGTGCCTTCGATCGGCTTCGATGTGGCCGTGGGCTCCATCCCTTCCCCCGATGGCAACGGCAGCACGATCTCCACGCAGGTCCCCTGCCGCAGCGTGGAGTCGATGCGCAGGCGCCCGCCGCGCGCTTCCACACGCTCGTGCATGCCGCTCAGGCCATTGCCCGGCACGGCGGCGCTGCCGACGCCGTTGTCGCGGATGCGCAGTTGCACGTGCCCGTCGCTGCAGGCCAGGGTGACCTCGGCGAGCGTGGCGCGCGCGTGGCGCTGGATGTTGGTCACCGCCTCGCGCAGGCTCAAAGCAAGCACCGTCTCCAGATCGGCCGGCAGTGCCACGTCCTGCGCTTCGTAGCGCAGGGTGACGCCGTCGGATTCGAGCAGCAGGCGGGCGGAGGCGAGTTCGGCCGCCAGCCCGGCTGCACGGATGCCGGTCACTGCGCGACGCACCTGCGCCAGCGCATCGCGGGCGAC